>CAYXGG010000001.1:0-167347 GCA_964464475.1 uncultured Planctomycetales bacterium
TTAATGCTTCAAGACGGCGCGCGACCGTATGTTTTAGAGATTAATACCATTCCCGGGTTCACCGCCACTAGTTTGTTACCTAAAGCGGCCAGAGCAGCGGGCATTGAGTTTGGTGTGTTGTGTGAAAAATTGGTGTCGTTAGCTTATGGCGAAAAAAGATAAAAAAATAACGTCATTATGGCTTAAGCAGGGAGTCCTTTTAGTCGGCCTGGTGATCCTGGCGTTTTTTGGATTTCATTTGACTCAGGATTGGCTGAAGCATTCTGCCTACTTTAAAATTCGAGAAATCTATTGCGATCCAACGTTAGAATTTTTGAGAAATAGTTCGTTGGTGAATCTGAAGGGCAAAAATCTTTATGCGTTGGATATTAAAGCGGTGCAGCGCCATTTGCAGTCACAGTATCCCGAATTGACTAATCTGCGTGTGCTTAAACATTATCCGGATCGAGTCCTGGTTGTCGCGCAGCGACGCTATCCGGTCATCAAAGTCGCGTGCAAACGCGGTGAGGTCGTTCTGGATATCAAAGGGAATGTTCTGAGTCTACAAGGATCGGAAACTCCATTGCCGCTTTTGACAGGAAAAAAGTTTTTTGTCCTGGAGCCCAAAATGGGAACGTCCATTAAAGGAACGGACATTGCCACCGCGATTGCGATAGCCACGCATTTTCGGGATCATCCTGACTTACGAGAATATAGTTTGGAAGAAATCAATTTTGAGCATTCATCTGAAATTTTCTTTTATGTGAATCAAAATAACACGTTAAAGTCTCCCTCGGGGGAATCCTTGGCTTTTGCGGCTTTAACGGATCGACTAAAAGTCATTATTGATGCTGATAAAATTGAAGAAAAAATTAACATGTTGGCTATGGTGTTGGCGGAGCCCAAAAGCGATATGGGAACGATTAAATACGTTGATGTGCGTTTTAAGGAGGCCATTTTAGGCACAGATGGAAAGACGGGTAATAATGCTCAAAAAAGTCTTTAACGAGAGAATATATTGCGGGCTAGATATTGGCGCCCAGCGGATAAAAGTCAGCTTGCTAAAATTTAATGGGTCCCACCATTCGGATTTGTTGGCATTGCATGAGGTCCCGACTCAGGGCTTCAAAGGTGGATCGGTTTCGGATTTGGGTGAACTTTCGGAAGCGGTGAGTGCGGCGATGACCGGTCTGCAAAAAAAATCGGGTGTACGTCTTAAAGACGTTTACCTCGGGCTGGGTGGCGATATGGTGGATTATCGGTTGACCTCGGCGGTTATTCCTCTGGTTGAAAAGGGCAATAAGGCGATCTTATTCAGTGATGTCAAAAAAGCCAGCCACCAGGCCAATCTTTTGGGTGTCAAATTGGACGAGGAAATCTTACATGATTTTCCGCAATATTTTCGTGTTGATGATATTAACATGGCGTCTAATCCCGTTGGGCTTTTTGGTCGCAAACTCGAGGCCGTGATTTTACTCATTGTGGCCCAGCTCAACCGGATGAATAATGTCGTTAAGGCCGTGCATCAGGCGGGATTTGACGTGGCTAAAGTGTTTTATAACAGTTTGGCGGCCGGAGAAGTGACGCTTTCAAAGAGAATGAAGATTGATGGGTGCGCTTTGGTTGATTTAGGCGCGGATATTACCAGCATTTTAGTCTATAAGGATGGGGTCTTACGGTATTGCGGCGTGTTGTCTTTTGGGGGGGAACGTGTCACCAAGCGTTTGGCTCAAGAACTGAGCCTAACTTTTGATTTGTGTGAAGAGATCAAGAAATCTTACGCTTCCGCTGTTCAGGGTGATAAAGATTCCACGGAAGAGATCCTGGTTAAGAAGGAGAGCGGCTATATTCCGATCAAAAAGAACGTCATTTGTCAGTCGATTGAAAATGATATTGAGCAAATGGTTTCTGGCATTAAGGCAAAAATTTTAGAATCCGGGCTTTTCGAACACTTGAACGCCGGCATCGTGATCGCTGGAGGTGGAGCGCTTTTGCCGGGATTGCTGGAGAGGATAGAATCAGTCACCAAGTTGCCGGTTTCGATGGGCAAATCTCAAATTTCTTCGCATAAAATTCCCAACAGCGCTTTATTCAGTGGCAGTATTGGCTTGGCGGTGTTGGGGCAGCAAAAAGCATCTCTGTCGCACGAACCCGCCCTTACCGAAGCGCAACAACGCTGGCACAATCGTGCTAGCAATTTCTTGCGCGAGCTCTACCAGGAATATTTTTGAATCGTTAGGATTGTTCAGGCTTTTGTGAGGGGCCGGCATATGGCTTTCTGGGCCTGCCCGTGTTGTAGCTGATTTCTTTTAACAGCGGTCGAAATCGAATCACACTGTTAAAAATAAAAAGCATGAGAAAAGAATTGAGCAGTAGCAAAATGACGATGATGAGAATGTTAATGGATTGAGAGAGAAGTAACTGTTCAATAATGTCGGTTTTGGAAACGTCATCCATTAGCCCAATGACGTGTATGGCCTGGGTAAAGAAAATCACGAAAATGGCTAATAGAAGAATTTCAAAGAAAAGAGTGTAGAAGTTGCGAAAGATCCAGCGCGACGATAATGATTCCCAATAACGAATTTTGGCTTTGATGTTACTTAACGGGGTGTTGTCCATTTAACTCCTCCTCAATGGGCAATTCTAAAAGAATTTGAAGAGTGGCGCAATGTTAATCTTTTTATTTCGACATTGTTTTGAGAAAGAATGATTGAGGCTGTTTTCATTCTGATAGTTGATTTAAGCGCGTAAATCGTTATAATACCTCAACGTTGAAAAGCCTTTTGTGAAGTTTGAGATGATAATTCTATGCGCCTGTAGTTCAATTGGATAGAGCACTAGCCTTCGGAGCTAGGTGTTGAAGGTTCGAGTCCTTCCAGGCGCGTTTCTTTATTCTTGCTGTGGTAGGCTTATTACAAGGAAAGTCATTGCGGGCAAGATCTCTTTTTTTTATTAGCTTCCTTCTGTGCTTATGGCTACTTCGAGCCGTCTGGCACATTAATCCTTGGCCCTCTGATACCGAAGATTATTACATTCCCCTCGCCGCTCAGATAGAGCGCTTCCAGTTTTATTCCGATATGCATCAATCCATGGATTCCGATCGGGTCCGATGGGCTCATGGAAAAGAATTCATGATTTTCTTGGGAGGTTTGGTCCAACGATTGATGGGGGATACTGTCACCCTGCGTCCTTTTATTGTACTTTGTCTAATTGCGGTATTTATCTCTGGCGTTTTAATCTATCGTATCGGTCAGCATTATTGGGGTACGTGGGTTGGCGGCTGGGTTGCCGCGGCTTTTGTTTTTTGTTTCTGGCCGTATCAGTATGTTCTATTTGCCAAGCACCAACCGGTTGGCTTGGTCATTTTTCTTTTTTCTATTTTTTGCGTTCAACAAGCGGGCTTGTCGCATCACAAAAAGGCGCGGGGTTATTTTCTGTCTGGATGCCTGCTGGGAATTTCGTGGTTTACCTCGAGTGTGGCGCTAACCTATCTTCCATTCTGGATCGTTGCGTTTATTTTGTCGGTACAATTCCGAAAGAAAAAAAATTTAAAACCTACCAATAGTTTTGCGGCTTGGGGTACGGCGGGAGGTGCCGTCGCGGTAGCCCTTATAGGCGTCATCGTGTGGCTTAATTATCCTCAAGTGCTCGCCAATTTGCAGCACTATCAGGAATACGTCAAAATTAGCGCGAGCTACAATCATTTCTTTTATAATCAGCCTTTTTTACAACAATGGTTCCCGCAAGCCGAAGTAGCGCTGGTTCGGGGCGGATGGATTTGGGTTGGTAAATATTCTTTAGCGGTGTTGCCGGTACTGTTTCCTCTGGCCTGTGTAGCTTCATTCGGAATGCTGGTGACAGCGTTACGGTGCGGGTCTCCGGTGCTTCAATTGGGGCAGGGAATCGGGATTATTCTTCTAGGGCTTAGTCCGGTTATCCTGGCGGAAGTCAAGGGAGTCGCCCAGTATGGCGCAAATTATTTTCCTCTGTTACCCGGGGTTTTATTAATCTTGGGTCACGCGTTATCTCAGTTTTGTTCTTTACCTGCTAGCCTGCCTTGGCATGAGAAATTCAAGAATATTTTGAAATTGGGGTGCTGGCTGATCCTGTTGACGCACGGTATTATGAATTTCATGGTTTTTACTCGAGATATTTTCCCGACTCGAATGGCGACTACCTACGTGTCGCAATTTTTGGAAAATCATGCCGAGACGAGAATCGCCACGTATTTTAAACATCCGTTGAATAACTACATGATTAATCAACTTGACGCCGCGCTGTTGCCGCAGTTGGTGTTTGTTCCCATTCAGACCATCGCTCAAGCGCAAGAAGGGGTGATTTTGGTGCCACCCACCTCGGGAGATAGTATTTATCAGGCCATGGTCAGTCGTTATCACGATTATGATCAAGATTTGTTATTGAATGAATTAATAAGAGCCAATCGGCTTGAAGAATTTGCCCTTGCCTCATTTAGGACGATGGCTGCTAGTCGTTATTGGCCATTGGAAGAGGAAATCCTGGCCTATCGGCAATTAATGCTAGGGCATTTTCAAAAACGTGACCGGCCACAGGACAAAGTATGGCTATTGGATGCTCAGAAAATTCGTCATGCGTTGCCGACCATGGTCATCCCCTCTGAGTCAATCAACCTTCAACAAAATGGTATTCGCAATATCGGCTTAGAAACGCGCCAGCACATGTCCCTGGGGCAAATGAAAAGACTGACGCAGTCGGCGGTTTTGCAAGGGCTTGAGTTTTCCATGGCGAAAGTTGGCAATCCGCAGGATCAATTGGTTGCGTATGTTTATCGTTTAGATGAAGTCCAACCGGTTTGGGTTCCTGTTGGCGAGAATTTTTATTCTCGGCCGGTGCCTGCGGGTGAATTGGCGTCGTTTCCCCTGAATCGCAGAATCAGTTTCCAGTTTGATCCGCCCTTGAATTTAGCAGCCGGTTTGTATTACGTTACCATTTTTCGCACCGGTAGCTGGAACGACCAACATTTCTATCGAATTTTTCCTGAATCGTGAATCGTAAAATTATTTTTACAAAGTTGCAATATTTTACTATCATAAGGGCCTATTTTTACCAACCAATTTTATGCTTCCAGTCACTGAACAGTTAAAGTCGACTCCCTTAGAAAAGGAACACGTGCGTCTCGGCGCGAAGATGGTGCCTTTCGGCGGTTGGAACATGCCTGTGCAATATGAGGGAATCCTTGCCGAGCATGCCTGGACCCGTCAGTCTGCGACAATTTTTGATACTTGCCATATGGGAGAATTTTTCCTGTATGGGGACCCGGATAAAAACGGTTTTAATCGTCTGGTGACGCAGAGCCTGACGGATCTTCCTGTCAAATCCTGCCGTTATGGGTTGCTTCTTAATGAGAGTGGGGGTGTCCTGGATGATCTTATCGTGTATCGACTCGAACCGGAAGCCTGGATGGTCGTGGTTAACGCCTCAACGATCGAGCGTGATGCCAAGCAGTTTCGACAACATCTGACGCCCACCGCCCGTTTCGAAAATGCCTCAACCCGGCTTGGCAAATTAGATATCCAGGGGCCAACGTCTCGAGAGGTTTTAAAGCCGATCGTGCCCGGGATTGAAAAATTACAATACTATACCTTCGATTCCTTTGAAGTTTTGGGGGAGAAGGTGGTCGTCAGCCGTACCGGGTATACCGGAGAACTGGGGTTTGAAATTTATTTTCCTTGGAATAAAATTCCCCAACTTTGGCAAACAATCATGAAAAATCCCACCGTTAAACCCGCGGGGTTGGGCGCTCGCGATGTGCTTCGTTTGGAAATGGGGTACAGTCTTTATGGCCATGAGTTGAGTGAATCGATTAATCCTTTAGAAGCAGGGTTAGGTAAATTCATCAACTGGGAGAAAGATTTTATCGGCAAAAATGCTTTATTAAATGTTAAAGAGTCTGGAACTCCACGGAAACTGGTAGCTTTTTGTTCGCAGTCCCGTCGTAGCCCCCGGCAACACCATCTGATTTCAACCCTTCAGGGGGAAGTCTTAGGTGAAGTGACGAGCGGGACGTTCTCCCCGAGTCTTAATCAAGGCATTGGGATGGGTTTTGTTAAAACTGCTTTCGCAAAAATTGGAGAAAAAGTTTGCATCGGAAAAGAAAATGCTACAATGGAGGGCATCATTTCGTCGCGTCCGTTTTTTAAGTCAGGATCTATCAAGAATTAAGAAGAAGGAGTTCATCTATGGAAATTCTGGAGCACCTGTATTACACCAAGGAACATGAATGGGTCAACATTGAAGATAACGTGGCTACAGTGGGAATCACGGAGTACGCTCAGTCCGCGTTAGGTGATATTACGTTCATTGAACTTCCGGAAATCGGGGCGGAAGTAGAACAATTTGAACAGTTCGCTTCCGTGGAGTCCGTAAAGGCCGCTAGCGATATTTTTTCACCCATTTCCGGTACCGTTACGGAAGTTAATAAGAAGCTTGATAATGATCCTGGCCTTATTAACCGTTCCTGCTACGAAAAAGGCTGGCTCGCTAAGATTGAGATGTCGGACCCGGATGATCGTTCGAATCTCATGAGCGCCGCTGAGTACGAAAAGTTTTTGGAAGGTCTGGAAGGTTGAATCCCTACATAGCTAACACTCCCCAAGAAGTCCAGCAGATGCTCTTAGCCATCGGCGTTCGCTCGATTGATGATCTCTTTGTCGACATTTTGCCCCAGCAGCGGCCGCAATCATTTAATTTGCCCGATGGCAAGTCTGAAATGGAAGTAGTTCAACATTTGCAGCGTTTGGCCGCCAAGAACGCCGTTGATTTAATTCCTTTTATCGGAGGGGGTTTTTATGATCATTATGTCCCCGCGGCTGTCGGAACACTGACGTCCCGCGGAGAATTCTATACGGCGTACACTCCTTATCAACCGGAATGCGCTCAGGGGACCTTACAAACACTGTATGAATTTCAAAGCTCGTTGTGTGCTTTGACTCGAATGGACGTGGCGAATGCATCGCTCTACGATGGGGGTACGGCGCTTTATGAAGCCATGATGATGGCTATCCGCATTACGGATCGACACCGGGTTATTCTTGATGGTGGGGTTAGCCCTATTTATCGCAAGATGATTGAGACGTACACCAGCAATTTGCATATTGAGCTGGTGACGACACCCGTCATTCACGGCCAAAGTGACCGACAGGCCATAAAGAAATTGTTAAATGACCAGACTGCTGCGGTGATTCTGCAAAATCCGAATTTTTTTGGAGCCATTGATGATCATACGGATATTGGTGGGTTAGCGCATGCTCATGGAGCGCTTGTCGTACAGAGTGTTTATCCCATCGCGCTCGGTTTAATTAAAACTCCCGGAGAGATGGGCGTGGATATTGCGACGGGGGAAGGTCAGTCTTTAGGGTTACCGTTGAACTTTGGCGGACCTTATTTAGGTTTCCTGACCACCAAAAAGGAATTTATCCGTAAAATGCCAGGTCGCATCGTGGGTGAGACCGTGGATATCCACGGCAAAAGATGTTTTGTTAATACGTTGCAAGCCCGTGAACAGCATATCCGACGAGAGAAGGCCACCTCAAATATTTGTACGAATGTATCGCTATGTGCCGTTCAGGCACAGATTTTTATGGCTATGTGCGGCCGTCAGGGCTTAAAAGATTTGGCACAATTAAACCTCGATAAGGCCGAATTCGCTCGGCAGGTGATTGGTAAGATTAAAGGGGTTGAGGTCAAACGGAGTTCTCCCACCTTTAATGAATTTGCCGTCGCGTTACCGAAGGATGCCTCGGAGGTCGTAGGGGCTATGATGAAGAAAGGTTTTGCCGCCGGTTTTCCTTTAGGCCGGTACTATCCCGGCATGGAAAAATATTTGTTAGTCGCCGTGACGGAAAAAAGAACCAAAGAAGAGATATTGAAGTTCGCCGAAAGTCTGGAGGCGGTTTTATGGAAATAATGTCCACTCGAAATTCATCTAGTCCAAAACCGACTCACGCCAGTCATTTTCCCGGCCCCAATCCAGATGCGGGAAAGCTCGTTTTTGAAAAAAGCGTCTCCGGTCGCCGCGGTTATGCATTGCCTAATGCCGATGTTCCTCAAGGAACTCCTTTGCCTTCCGCCTTGATGCGAACACAGGATTGTCCTTGGCCGGAAGTTTCTGAACTCGACGTCATTCGGCACTATTCGATCCTGTCGCAAAAAAACTTTTCGGTGGATACCAATTTTTATCCATTGGGTTCTTGTACGATGAAGTACAACCCTAAATTTACGGAAGCCATCGCGCGTTTGAATGGTTTTGCGAACTTACATCCGTTATTGCCACAGTTAAAACAAGGCGAAACCCTGGCTCAAGGCGCGCTGGAAGTTTTGTTTGAAATGGAAACCTGGCTGTGTCAAATGACGGGCATGGATCATTTTACGATGCAGCCTTTGGCTGGCGCCCATGGCGAACTTACGGGTGTTATGTTGATGGCCGCTTACCATCGCGCGAAAGGAAATAAGAAGAAGTTTATTATTGTTCCGGATTCTGCGCACGGCACCAATCCGGCGACAGCCGCGATAGCCGGTTATGAGACTATTTCGATTCCATCGGACCGATCAGGTCTTATGGATATGCAGAAATTCAAAGATAAGTTGTCGCCGGAGATAGCGGGAGTTATGTTGACCTGCCCGGACACCGTAGGGATTTTTAATTCAAATATTGATAAAATTGCGCAGCTGGTGCATGACGTGGATGGTTTGGTCTATTATGATGGCGCCAATTTGAACGCTATTCTGGGCAGATGCCGTCCGGGCGATGTGGGATTTGATGTCATGCACATCAATACGCATAAGACGTTTACAACCCCTCATGGCGGCGGGGGGCCGGGAGCAGGCCCAGTCGGGGTTAAGTCAAAACTGGCAAAATTTCTGCCTATTTCTCGTGTTATGAAACAAGCCGATGGTTCCTATCATTTGAATTACGATTGTCCGGATTCCATCGGATACATTTCGGCATTTTATGGTAACTTTGCGATCATCTTGCGCGCTTACGCCTATATTTTAATGCTGGGAAAAGAGGGACTACAAGCCACCAGCAATCACGCCGTTTTGAATGCCAATTACATTATGTCGCGATTAAAGAATTATTTTCACCTGCCTTTTGATCGCGTGTGCATGCATGAATGCGTTTTTTCCGCCTCGCGACAGGCCGAGCATGGTGTCCACGCGATTGATATTGCCAAGTATTTGATTGATCAGGGCATGCATCCGCCGACCGTTTATTTTCCGCTGATCGTTAAAGAAGCTTTGATGATTGAGCCTACCGAAACTGAATCCAAACAAACCATGGACGCTTTTATCGCCCAAATGATCAAAGTGGCCGAACTTTGTGAACAGAATCCGGGAAGTTTTAAAAATTTGCCGTTGACCAGCCCCATTACCCGCCCCGATGAAGTCAAAGCCGCTCGGGATTTGAATACCAACTTTTTCTCAAAAGCCTAAAATAGTCCCATGATCTGCCGGGATATTTCTTTCTCCTCACCCGAAGAAAATATTCTTTTTGACGAATTGCTTTTAGCGCAAGCAGAGAAAGGCGAAGGCGGAGAGGTACTTCGTTTTTGGGAGTCGCCAAAGCCATTCATTGTGTTGGGATTAATTGGCAAAGTTGATGAAGATATTAATGTTTCTGAAGTCCTTAAAGATGAAGTGCCGGTTTTGCGGCGATTTTCGGGTGGAGGAACGGTGGTGCAAGGGCCAGGCTGCTTGAATTATAGTTTAGTCTTGTCGAAAGAATCTGATCCCAGATTAAATGACCTGACTAAATCCTACCAAGTAATTTTTGAGAAGATTCTGCGCGCCCTTACTCTTGCCGGAATAAGTGCTCAATTTATGCCAGTCTCGGATTTGGCGATGCAGGGGAGTTTGAAGAAGTTTTCCGGTAACGCCCAGCATCGCGGTCGCAAGTTCATATTGCACCATGGGACAATACTCTACCATTTTGATCTTTCGATAATCTCCAAATATTTGTTATTCCCCCGGCAAACTCCAGAATATCGGGCCCAGCGGTCGCATGAGCATTTTGTGACTAATATTCCCCTTTCAGGTGATAACATTAAACAAGTCTTGGCTGATTCTTTTCAGGTTAAGAGTTGTCAACCCGCCCTGTCATCCCCTGAGCAGAAGCTATTGGCTGCGTTGATTCAAAGTAAGCCTTGCCGCGTCACGTTGTGACGAGGTAATTTCTAAAATTTATAAAGGATTTAACGACCTGCTTCTCAGGAATGATATAATTTCTGCATGAAATTATTCATTAAGTCGATTTGTTTTTTGTTGGCTTGGGTTGCCTGGCTGATTATCTTTGAAAATCCGTGTTGGTGCGCTCAACCGGAAAGCCCTGCAAGCGCAAAAACTTCAGATGCAGCGCTCAAAACCTACCTGGATTTTTTTGACGAAGTTTTCGCGACCATTTCTGCCAATTATTTCGAGCCCGTTAGTCAGGAAGTTTACCAGAAATTTCTGGATAATTTTAAGGCCAAGATTTATCCGCAGTTAGCAGGTGAAGGTAAATCCAGCGATTTTGTGCGCTGGAGGTCGGCCGCGTATATGGTCGATTTCTTAAAGAATTCAGACGACATTTTTTCCGCTTTTTTTCCCCCTCAATTTGCCGAAAAATATGAAAAAGAAGTTTTAGGACAAAGAGTTGACCTGGGGATCACTGGTCAATTGCAGCCCGAAGGTTTTCTTGTGACCAGAGTAGAGCCACGCTCCGATGCCTATGTGCAAGGACTAAGAGAAGAGGATTTGATCCTTAAGGTGGACCGAAAGGCCGTTAGAAAGTTGACTCAGCCAAAGATTGAGGAGTTGCTTAACCCGTTGTTGGATTCAATAGTTTCTTTGGAGTATATCGCCAAAGTGGATCAGAAAAAGCGAACGGTTAAGGTCATCTCACAAGAGTATTTCAAACAGACGGTTTTTCTTAAACCTATTCCGATTAAAGGAATTTTTTGTTTGGAGCTTAAGTCTTTTAATCAGAAGACTTCAGAAGATCTTTTTAGGTTTTTGCAATGGATAGGGACCCAGGGAGGCTCAGGTCTTATCCTGGATTTGCGCGGAAATCCAGGAGGTCCACCATTAGCAGCTAGAGAGATTGCGTCTTTTTTCTTAACCCCAGGAGAAGAGTTTGCTTATTTCCAGAAGAATGGTCAGCCTAGGGCGTCTTTGGATGTTCCAACAATACCTATTCAGTATCGTTATTCAGGTCCTATGGTTATTTTGGTTGATAAGGAGAGCGGTTCTGCTGCGGAGCTTTTTTCTGGGGTTATGCAACGCAAAAATCGGGCCATGCTGATCGGAGTCAATACGGCGGGACAAGTTTTTCTTAAGAGTATGTTTCATTTTAAGGATCAATCAATGGTGCTGCTGGTAACTTCTCGCGGATATTTTCCAGATGGAACGACATTCAGTTTTCAAGGTCTTACCCCTGACCATAAGGTGGATTCATCGCAAACGGATCCATTGAAGTTTGCGGCATATTATTTGGCCGCTATTCTTGATAAAAGTCATAAAGCCAATTAATTCAATAGATTAAATGCCAGGACTAGTTATTATATTTTTGCTATTCAATCTTTTGGTGCTTGTAAGCATTGGTATAGCCCTTTTCTTCCTTTTGCATAAGGAACTACTTACTTTGGCTGCGGGAGACTTGAGAACAGCTCTTAAAGACCAGCGCCTTAAGTCAGGGGCGCTTATTAAGATTATTTCTTCCCAGCGTATTTCTCAAAATGCCCGCAATAATTTCGAAATGATCGTAAGTCAATCAAATATTAAAGATACGTCTTTGCAGTATATTCATGATCCCGCCGTAAGATGTGGTGCTGTTGTGGAATTGCCTGGGATGATCATTGATCATAGTTTGGCTAAGAAAATTAGGGATATGCAGGCAGGATAATTTATGCCAAAAACGCATTCTAAGTTGCTGATTGTTGTCCCGGCTTATAACGAGACCGGAAATATTGTTGCGATGTTGAATGAGTTAAAGCTTTCGGGATTTGTTGCGGATGTACTGGTCGTTAATGATGCCTCAGTAGATACGACTGCTGCGGAGGCTAAAAACATGGGCGTTAAAGTCGTTAGTTTGCCGTTTAATTTGGGTATTGGTGGCGCTGTTCAGACCGGATTGCTTTATGCGAAAAGGAAGGGATATGAAGTCGCCTTTCAAGTGGATGCAGATGGTCAGCATGATCCTCAGTTTTTGAAAGATTTGCTGGCGCCGATTTTGTCTAACAAAGCAGATTTAGTTATCGGTAGTCGTTTCTTGCCGCCCCACCTGGGATACCAATCCTCAATGATTCGCCGCGTTGGCATTAATTTTTTTGCGACTGTTATTAGTGTTTTGATCGGTAGCAAAATCACTGATCCTACTTCAGGTTTTCGAGCGTTTAATCGAAAATCGATTGAGTTGTATGCGGCTGAATACCCGCATGATTATCCTGAGCCAGAGGCTATTGTTTTGGCTAGTTTATCTGGATTGAAAATCCGTGAGGTTCCGGTCCAAATGCGTAAGCGGGTTGGAGGAGTCAGCTCGATTAGATACCTAAAGACGTTGTATTATATGATTAAAGTTACTCTGGCGATATTATTGGATATGCTTAAAGAAAGGAAGGGGAAGAGTTCATGACAACTAAATGGCTGGCGATTGCCGTCTCTTCGCTGTTGCTTTTGATTACGTTAGATTTTGTGCGCCGCGGAAGGCTGACATTTAAGTACGCGTTTGGTTGGTTGTTGTTAGGCGTTCTGGGTCTATTTTTTGAATTGTTTGATCACTTGTTATTTGAGTTTTCTGCTTGGTTGGGGTTTGTTTTGCCTAGTAATTTTGTTTTCTTTAGTACGCTGGTCTGCTTTGTGTTTCTTAGTTTGTTATTAACTGTTTTTCTTTGCCAACAGGATAATCGTAATGACACTATGGCGCAGAAAATAGGGATACTGGAAATGGAATTAGAAGAGGTTAAAAAGCAGTTGGAAAGGAAGGGGATTGGTGAATAGAGTTGAGACCCCGGGGCAGGGTAATTGGGATAATTTTTGGAAGCAGGATCGGCTTGTTCGAAAGAAGGAAATCAGTTGGTCAAAAAGAAGAATCCTGGAGGTTGTTGTTCCATTCATAAAAAATGGCGGCCGTATTTTAGACGCAGGTTGTGGAAGCGGCTTTTTCGCGAATTATTTTGCTGAGCTAGGGCTTGAGTCCTTCGCGTGTGATTTTTCAGATGAAGCGCTACATATGACCAGTAGTCGATCTGGGGGGAGGGTCAAGGTATTTAAAATTGATTTAGTGCGTCAATCATTAAAGTCGGATTTGAATGTTAAGGGGCGTTTTGATTACATTTTCACAGATGGCCTGTTGGAACATTTTTCTTGGAACGACCAGTGTTTAATCATGAGAAATTTTCATGAGGCTCTTGGTGATTCCGGAGTTCTTATCACTTTTGTTCCCAATAAGTTTTCTCCTTGGGAAATTATTAGACCGCTATATATGCCAGGAATTAACGAACAGCCGTTTGTATTAAGTGAAGTCTGTAAAATTAATGATTCCAATAACTTTTGCGTTATTAAAAAAGGTGGCATTAACGTTTTGCCATTCGCCTTTTCTCCGGATGCATGGCTAGGTTCAAGATTCGGAATGCTTTTGTATACATTAGCAAGGAAGGCATAAAAGATGCAAGTGTCTGTAATTATTCCAGTTTTTAACGGAGAAAAAACTATTGCTAAGGCATTGCTAGCGATTCTGCCTCAAGTTAGGCAGGTCAAAGGTGAGGTTGTTGTTGTTGATGATGGCTCGAATGATAAAACACATCAAATAGTTAGAGGATTTGCTGACATCAATTTGGTATCTCAAGAAAATGCTGGTCCTGCTGCGGCGCGAAATAATGGTGCGGAAATTGCCTTGGGGGAGATCCTGATTTTTACCGATTCGGATTGTGTTCCTGAAAAAGATTGGATCAATAAATTATTGTTAGGATTTGATGATCCGAAAATTGCTGTAGTAGCGGGTAGCTACGCTATTGCTAATCCCGATGCGTTATTGGCTCAATGTATTCATGGCGAAATTATTTATCGCCACCGAATGCTTCTTCGCGAATTTCCTAAGTCATTTGGTAGTTATAACTTTGCGATTAGAAGAAAAATATTTGCTGAGTTAAAAGGTTTCAATTTAGCTTACCGCCAAGCTAGTGGAGAGGACAATGATTTGGCCTATCGAGTCCTGAAGGCTGGTTATAAAATTCGTTTTGATCGTAATATTCAGGTAGCGCATTTCCATACAGAAAGCGTTCATAAATATTTGAAGGAACAGTTGCGGCATGGTTTTTGGCGAGCCCTGTTGTATAGGACCCACCCCAAAATGAGCAAGGGTGATGATTACACATTTTGGAAAGATATGGTTGAAGTGCCTTGGGTAATCTTGATTGCTGCCTTATTGCTGATTAATTTTTTGAACTTTGCGCATTTCTCCATATTGGGGGAATGGGTAGCGGGATTGTTGATGGCACTGTTTATTTTTGAAGTTGCTTGGAGTCGTATCATGCTTAAAGATTTTAATAAGTTTCTTTTTTTTGGCGGGGTATTAACCCTGCGCGCATTCTTTCGCACCTGCGGCTTGCTTTGTGGATTATTTCAATTTTCTCCTCGAAAATTCACAAAAAAAAGCAAATAAAATATTGCACCTCGAAGCCGTTTTGCTAAACTAAAAATCACTTCGTCATCAATTAAAAGATTTTGATAAGTAGTTCAAAATCAAAAACATACAATGTCCTACCACACATTACTTGGTTTACAAAAAGAACCATTCTCCACTAGCCCAGATCCGGAGTTTTTTTATTTTACGAAAGAACATGAAATGGCGCTGACCAATGTGTTGATTGAATTAAGATTGCGCCGCGGCCTTACGGTGGTCTTTGGTGATGTAGGAACTGGCAAAACAACGCTGTCTCGTAAGTTGGTTCAAGAATTGAAACAACGCGGAGACATGATTTTTCATATGATTTTAAATCCCGCGTTCGCAGGTGAAAAACAGTTTCTGATTTCCTTAGCTAAGAATTTTAATGTAGATATTTCATTTGCTTCCGATGATCCTCGCTTGGACATTATGGAATTGCGGGACGCGATAGAAAAATTTCTAATTCAAAAAAGTGTTGAAGAGCAGCGCACTGTTATTTTAATTGTTGATGAAGCCCAGAAATTAAATTTGACCACGTTAGAGACGTTGCGTTTGTTGTTGAATTTTGAAACCAATGAATACAAATTGATCCAGCTTGTTTTGTTAGGCCAAATGGAGCTTTATTCAAAAGTGGTGAACATGCCCAATTTTTTGGACCGAATCAGTTTTAAATATACCTTGAATCCTTTGGACAACTTGGAGACCAAGAACTTGATTCTCTTTCGGTTGAGACAGGCTGGGGCTCCGGAAGGGGTTTCTTATTTTACTGATGAAGCGTTTGCCGAAATTTATAACGCGTCGCGTGGCTATCCTAGAAAAATTACCATGCTTTGCCATAAAATTCTTAAAGAGCTGGTGTTGCAAAACAAAATGGTCGCGGATCGTTCCATTGTCCGACATGTGGTGGATCGTGATCTCCCTGCGGGTGCGTTCCATGAGGGGTTGCTCAAAAATAATCTTTTGAAAGCTTCAGCTATTTAAAAATGGCTACCAAAAAAGAAACAGCGGAACAAAAATTATTGCGGTTGATTGAAACTTCCCAATCGCAGAAAAGTCAGGGAGCCGGTACCCCGGCGGCTGCTAAGCCACCACAGCCAGTTGCCCCATTACCTAAAGCTCCTGTTGCAGAAAAAACTGCTAATCAAGAAGTGGCTTCCAAGGTTGCCCAGTCTGTCCAAGGGCTAGGGTTGCCGCTGGAGTCTCCCAAAGTCAAAGAAATTGTTAAGTCTGTTAAGCACCTTGGTTGGCGAGCGCCTAAAATTAATTTTGGTCTGCGTCAAGTCAACGCGTTGATGGCCTTCGTCACTTTAGGTGTTGCAATCTTTACGGGTTTGAGGTTATGGCAGGAATGGAATTTTGTGGCTAAAACCGTTCAGTTTGATACGGATGTTAAGGTGAATCGTAAATCTGAGAGTTTGTTGCCGATGATGAAAGAGGTCGCCCATTATCTCGATGCCATCAAAGATCGAAATATTTTTAAGCCCTACGAGAAAAAAGATAAAGTCGCGGAGAAGCCAACCGGAAATCGTAAAGTCGGTAGCCGTATTGAAAGTTTGAAATTACGTGGCATTTCTTGGCAGGATTCAGCGCAGACCGCTTCGATCATGCTGGAGGATACGTCAACGGGTGTTACCTATTTTTTACAGCAAGGGGAGCAAATTCGAGAAGTGACAGTTAAACAAATATTTGCGGATCAGGTCATAATGTCTTTTGACGGAGAGGAAACTGCCTTAAAACTATGAACAATTCCTATCGGTTAAACCCCATGCGTTTGTTGGCCTATGTGCTTTCGATAGTCCTCGTGTTATCGACAGCCGTTTCAGCTCAAGTTCCGGTGGAACGCCCTGACGTTGCCAATCAGGAAGCTGATGCCGGGCGAAAATTATTGATGGAAGCAACTGAGAGCGATTCGCCTAAACCCATTGATGTTCGCCCTCCTCGAGAGGCCTTTGAACAACGGTTGTTGCGTAAAATCACGTTAGATATTCGGGATATGAATATTATTGACGTGGTCAAATTTTTGGCGGTAAAGGGAGACTTTAATGTTGTGACTAGTTCAACGGTGGAAGGTCGGGCTACTTTGTTTTTGAAAAGCGTTGCGATTAAGGACGCTTTAGACATCGCCGTTATCTCTAATAAGTTGGCTTATCATATTCAAAATGAAATTATTCAGGTCATGTCCGAAGCCGAATACGAAGCGATGTATGGCAAGAAATTTAGTGATAAGCGTTTAGTGGAAATTATTCATCTTGATTATGCCAAACCTGCCTATGTGCTTTCTGCTTTGGATGGAATGAAAAGTAACATCGGAAAGATTGTTATTGATGAGGACACCGGTAGTGTTGTTTTGATTGATACTCCCGAGGCCATTGGTCGGATGAAGGTGGCTATTCAATCAATCGAAAAACCGTTGGAAGTATTTGTTTATAATCTGCAATATGCCAAATCGGATGTTGTTGCTGAAAAATTGAAAGCGCGTATTGATGCAAATTCGGTGGGCTCCATTACCCCCAATGAGCGCAGCAACCAATTGATGGTTCGGGCTTTTCCCGGTCGACGTAAAGAAGTCGAAGATTTGATTCGTAGTCTCGATCAACCGACTAAAGAAGTTTTGGTAGAGGCGCGGGTTTTGCAGGTCCAGTTTAATCCCAAATATGATGTGGGTATCGACTGGGAATATGATTTTTCGGCTAGTAATGATCGTAACCTTCGTAAATTGCGGTTTGAAAATGTTTTTCTGGGAGAAGATGATTTGGCTACGGCCGATAATCTTAAGTCGCTTTTTGGCAAAGTAGCCATCGGTAACGTAGGCGTGGATCATTTGACCGCGGCTATCCGGGCTTTGCGTCAGGTGAATGACACTAAAATTCTTTCTAATCCGCGGATATTAGTTACCAATAATGAAGAGGCCAAAATTCATATTGGGGACACCGTTCCTTATATTATCTCTACGACTTCCGGCACGGGAGATAATGCAATCACCAGTGAGGATGTCCGCTTTGTCGATGTCGGTCTTAAATTAATGGTTACTCCGACGATTAATGATGATGGATTTGTTTTGATGCGTCTCAAGCCGGAAATTTCAACGGTTACGGGAACCATAGATTCTCAAGGTGGTGGGATTCCTCAGGTCAACAAAACACAGGTAGAAACTTCGGTGCTCGTTAAAGATGGAACTACGATTATTATGGGTGGTCTAAAGAAAGATGAGAAGACTCACGTGAAGAAAGGTTTTCCTATTTTGGGAGATATACCTATCGTTGATAAGTTGTTTAGCCGGACGAGCGACTCGGTGCTGAGTACGGAGATTGTTATTTTTATCACGCCGCATATTGTCGAGCCGAACGAGCACTACAAAGAATATAAAGGTGATATAAAACCCAGTAAAACTTATGGAACGGAAGACCTCAGTTCAAATGCAAACCCATCTCCTAACACCATTCAAGGTGAAAACTAATGATGAAAAATAGTTTATCGAGTCGAATGATAGTCAGTCCATGGTTAATCTATATGTGTTTGGTTTGCCTGTTAGCCGTTCCGGCCGTGGCCCAGGAAACGCTCGAAGAGGATCTCATAAAAACCGATGTGGACGTAGAGGGCATGTTCCAAGATGCCGATAATTTAACCGACGTCAATGCGGAAGACAACCGGGTTCTCTCCGAAGAAGAAATTGTGGCCTTAAATCGAAATTTAAAAAATGCCATTGGAGAAAATCAGCGCTTGCTTGAGGAACGTCGTCGCATGGAAGAGGAATTTAATAAAATCAAAAGCCAGTTAGATGTCGAATTAAATCGAAGCGCTTTGGTCACGGCAGAACGTGATTCTCTGACTCGCCGAGCTGCTGAATTTGAGGCAGCTACATTAAAAGCCCAGCAAGATATCCAGGTCCTTAAAGAGCAAATGGAATCCATCGAAAATCAACCCAATCAGAAAGCAGAATCAAAGGAGGAATTCGCTTCAGCAGATCTTACACCTATTGAACCGCAGCAAGTCCTCGAAGTGACGACCCCCCATGCCCCCGCAGAAGTTTATGACCCCAGGGAGCCTGTATTGAATCCCCTGGGATTGCAGGAAAAAGTAAGCCGCTTGAATGCTTTTAATGAGCAGTTAAAGCTGGATGCCGCGAAAGTTCATTACAACTTGGGCAACATGTACTTCCGTAAAGGTGAATACCGAAAGGCTAAGCAGGAATACGAGGCTTCTTTAAATCTTGTCCCTGATGATGCGAGTACACATTACAACTTAGCCTTTGTCTCTTCTGAGTATTTAAAGGATCAAAAAACGGCTTTAGAGCACTATCGCAGTTATTTACATCTTAACCCGAATGCCGAGGACGTGGATTTAGTTCGGGAAAAGATCTTGGCTGCGGAATTGACCGGTCGGACAAAAATAGATGCAAATGTCGATCCCCTTAAGCGGCAAGAGCTTAGGGAAGCTAAAGAACTTAAGAAGAAGGCCCAAGCTTTACGTAAAAAGCAAGCCCAAGCCCGGTGAAAGCGTTTTCAGCAGGAGCTAGCGGCAGCTGCTTAGGAAGAGTTTCCTAAATGGTATACTTTGCAATGACTTTAAATAGATTTTGCTTTGCCGCAGTCTTGCGGCGCTTATTGACTGGTGAAGGGAGGGATATGTTTATAAAAAATTGGGGGAGAGGCGCAAGTATCGCCTCATTTTTTTTAGTATTATTAATTAATAATAATAGTTATGCCAACAACCTTTCGATCAGTAATGTCGCTTTAACCGATCGTAATCCCACGGCCAATACCGTGGTAGTTGAGTTTGATGCCTCCTGGAGCAATTCCTGGAGAACAAAGATCAATCACGATGCCGTTTGGTTAACGGTTCGCTTATTTGATCCCACGGTTTCGCCTACCAACAAAAAGCTTTGCAATGTTTCCGCTTCCGGTTTAAACCCCACGGGTAGCTCGGTTGGGACTAGTAGTGTTTTAGAGCTTTATGTCCCTTCAGATAAAACCGGTGCTTTCTTGCGTCGCTCAACTTATGGTGGCGTGGGCAGTGTTTCCAGTGCCGATGTTCGCATTAAAGTTGATTATTCTTCCTGCGGTTTTGATGCTACCGATGAAGTTAGCGCCAGCATTTTTGCTATTGAAATGGTTTATGTCCCGCAAGGTGAATTTTATAGTGGCGATTACGACACGAGCGTGGGGAGTTTGCATCAAGGGTCCGGCGATGCGGATCCGTGGCTGGTTAGTTCTGAAGGCGCGATTAGTGTGACGAACGCGGCGAGTGATGGTTATCGGTATGTTTCCGCCAGTCAGTCCGGTGAAAGTAGTTCAGGGGAAGTTTTTACAGTGCCAACGGCGTATCCTAAAGGATTCCAACCCTTTTACGCTATGAAGCACGAAATTACCGAAGGCCAGTGGGTAGAATTTTTTAACTCACTTCCGACAAATTCTGCCCGACAAAGTCGTGATCTCACGGATAATTTGCACAAGAATTCTGATTCAGTGGTCAGTCGAAATACGTTAAGCTGCTCGGGAACAACCTTGGTTTGCTCAAGCTCGCGGCCTGACAGGTCCTTAAGTTATTTAACTTGGATGGATTTGGCGGCATTTTTAGATTGGGCGGGACTCCGGCCCATGACTGAGTTGGAATTTGAAAAAATGGCACGAGGACCTTTAATGCCCCTGCGGGGAGAATTTGCCTGGGGATCAACATCTCTTACAGCGGCAGAAACTCTATCCGGTAGCGAGGACGGGACAGAAAGCGTATCGACGTCCGGAGCTAATGTTCATTACAACAATATTTCTTTAGCGGGAGGAGACGGAGGTTCGGGGCCATTACGTGCGGGAATTTTTGCGTCGAGTGCAACGACGCGTGAGTCGGCTGGTGCGGGCTACTATGGGGCGTTAGATCTTTCCGGAAACTTATTGGAAAGAGTGGTGACTATCGGTAACGCTACTGGTCGAGCGTTTACGGGGGGCCATGGGGATGGATACTTAAGTACCGTGACGGGGTATGAAGGAAACGCCAATGTCAGTGGCTGGGTACAGTTAGATGCCACCGATAGTTCGCGTGGAGTGACGGGGGCGACGGGTTCCGGTTTTAGAGGTGGTTCTTGGTCGGATCAATCAAGCGGGGCCAGGTTAAGAATCTCTGATCGCAATCAGGCCGCGACCACATCAACTGCAGCGTCTAATAATTTTGGAGGACGAGGAGTCAGGACCTATGATGGAACATAGTCGTTGGCCAGTGACAAAATTTATTAACTTAATCTTGCTTGCTGCCTTTTCTCTATTATTATGGACTGACAACTCTGCGGCGAACAACCTCTCCTTGAGCAATTTTACCGTTTCTAGCGTAAATACCAGCGCGAATACCATTACGTTTTCTTTTGATTTAACTCAAGAAAATAGTTGGAAGAATTCAACGAATCAAGACGCCGTCTGGCTATTTATTAAATATTCAACCGATGGGGGAGCTAGCTGGCTTCCCGCAAGTATGTCCGGAAGTGGATTGAATCCCAGTGGGTTCTCGGCGCCGACTAATTTTGAAATTATTGTTCCTTCTGATGAGACTGGATTTTTCTTACAAAGAACGAATCAAGGCACGGGTAGCGTGAGTGCTACCGGTGCGCGAGTCGTGTGGGATTATGGTCAGGATGGGGTTAGCGATGCGGTGGCCATTGCTGCAAATACTTTAAATAAAATTTTCGGTATTGAAATGGTTTATATTCCCGCGGGAAGTTTTTATGCCGGTGATGGTAATAGCAGCAGCGAATTCCGATTCAAACAAGGGAGTGGTGACAATGATCCTTGGTATGTTGCTAGTGAGAATGCTTTGACAACGACCAATTCCGCCGCGGATGGAAATTACTACACGTCTTCTGGCGCTAGCGGCGAAGATTCTTCGGGTAGTAGTTTTCTTGTACCCGCCTCTTTTCCCAAAGGCTATGCGGCTTTCTATTTGATGAAATACGAATTATCGGAAAGCCAGTGGGTGGCCTTTTTTAATTCGCTTAATTCATCTGCGAAGCTTAATCGCGATATCACGGCCGCGACCGCGGGCGGTAAGAATTCTGATGCGGTGGTCAATCGAAATACTATTGCTTGGGATGATACTAAACCCGAGAGTCCTGCGACGACCGAACGACCAGCTCGAGCCATGTCCTATTTATCTTGGCCGGATCTCTTAGCTTACGCGGACTGGGCGGCTTTGCGTCCGATGACCGAATTAGAATATGAAAAAGCAGCCCGAGGTAAAGATATCTCACCGGTTGTCAATGAGTATGTCTGGGGTTCGACTTCTTTGACAGCGGCCGGTGTCAGTGAAATTTCGCCCGATGACGAGGAGGACGGCAGCGAAATCATTTCTAATCCCAATTCGAACGTGAATCGAACCACGTTAGCCTGGTCATCTGGGGATGGCCGAAGCGGCGGAGATGCGCAAGGGCAGCAAGGACCGTTGCGGTCCGGTATCTTTGCCGGTACGGGTGATAGTCGGGTGACGGCAGGTGCCGGGTATTACGGTAATTTGGATTTATCTGGAAATTTGTGGGAGCCCGTGGTGACACTCGGTCGGTCCGAGGGGCGTTCTTTCTTGGGCACTCATGGCGATGGTAGATTAAGTGCAGAATCAGGCTTTGAAGGTAACGCGACGAATTCCGATTGGCCAGGAATTGATGGTACAGATTCTGATCGGGGAGTGACGGGTACTGTGGGGGCAGGATATCGTGGCGGTGATTTTCGGGCTGCTAGCTCACAGTATTTACAAACCTCTTCGAGAAGTTTTGCGGCTAAGGATCCGGATAGTCAATCCGACAATCAACGTTTTGATTCAGGAAATAATTTGTTTTATGGCGGTCGGTTGGTTCGGACTTCGCCTTTATAAATATATTTATTATTTATTAGGGAAGCACCTCGCGGGAGCGAATTAAAAAAATGCAGTTTGGCCTAAATAAGAAGAAAGCTCAAAGTCCAATGTCCTGGTGGAAAGTTGTTGCCGGGATAGCCTTGGTGCTTTTTCTGCTTTTTCCCGCCCGAACGCTCGCGCAATATTCCGGTGGTAGTGGTGCCGGTAGTGATGACTCCTTGGTCAGCGATTTTATTTATAAAGGTGGCGCTTATGATGGTTTTAGTCAAGGAGCGACGTCTGCTTCTCAAATGCTGTCGCATGGTCCAGCCGCAAAATTAGTTTTTACCGTCAGTCCATCTACGGAAAAGCACATCCATGAATTTTCCCGCCAGCCGGTTGTTGAAATACAGGATGCTTATGGCAATTTAGTCAGCGACGATAATACCACCCAAGTCACTATTTCTATTGGTAATAACCCAGGGAACGCCCTGTTGCAAGGGACCGCAACGGTTACGGCCGTTAACGGGGTGGCGACATTCACTAATTTGCAAGTCAGTAAAGGTGGCAATTTATATACCTTGATTGCTTCTGCCTCAGGTTTAACTTCCGCCACATCAGCCACGTTTGATATTTTCTCCGGTACCGGGTGTCGACTTTCCGCCATTTGGGACGGTAATGTTTCGACCGGTGTCGGTTCTTACATTGTTTATATGTGGGTTGAATCGGATAATGACCGGGTCGCTATTACGACCGGTGACGCGGCCACCTTGACCATTTATCGGCAAGATGGGTCAACCTCAGAAGCTTCTTTAACAATGACCTTGGATGATACTAATGATTGGTGGAAATCCAATTCCTGGAACCCGTCTGACCCGCGGGACACTTACTTAGCCCGAGGTACCTGCGAACAAGGAGTGAGTACCTACAACTTAACCACCGATGTGAATGTCGCTGCTCAGGCCGTTAACTGGACCGATATTTCCGACATTCGTACCAATATTGATAAAGCCAATTGGGATGATTTAGGCGTTCTTACCAGTCAGGGAATTAATTGGAATGATTTGGCGAGTTTAACGACCGCTGCGGTCAATTGGCAGGATTTGGGTGTGCTGACGACCCAAGGAGTTAATTATTCTGACTTTGGCGTACTGACGACGAGAGCGATCAATTGGGAAGATTTTAACGTGATGTCCATCCGCGGTGTTAATTGGACGGATATCGCGGCGTTGCACGCGGTTGGCGTTAATTGGAATGATTTGTATTCATTGACCTCGGTGGCAGTCAACTGGGTGGATTTAGCCTTTATGACTTCCGCGGGGGTCAACTGGTCGGATATCGCTTATATGAGCGGATCCGGAACGAACTGGACGGCGAATGTCAATTGGGACTCGTTGGCGGAATTGACCAACGCGAGTGTTAACTGGAATGATATTTATTCCATGACTTCGAGAAACATTAATTGGGAAGATTTGAATGTCATGGCGTCCTTGGGGATTAACTGGACGAATTATGCGGACATGACGCTGGTGGGAACTAATTGGAATGATATTAGTGTGTTGACCGCACGCGGTATTAACTGGAATGATGTGGGTGTTCTGACGAATTTAGGCGCGAATTGGACTAACTTTGCCGATTTGACACTGGCTGGAACCAACTGGAATGATCTGACCGTCCTAACCTATGCCGCCGTCAACTGGGCTGATCTCTACGCGCTAACGACGGCCGGGGCTAACTGGAATGATTTGGGTGTTTTAACAACCGCCGGCGTGAATTGGAGTGATTTAACGGTACTCAGTCGCATTACGGTCAACTGGAATGATTTGAGTGTTTTAACGTCGCAGGGAGTTAACTGGAATGATCTCTCAACGTTAACAACCGTGGGGGTCAATTGGAACGATGTTAACGTCTTAACGACACGCGGCGTCAACTGGAACGATATTGGGATCATGACCACGCAAGGCGTTAATTGGAATGATATCAGTACCTTGACATCAACGGGCGTTAATTGGAATGATTTAACTGTGTTGACCCGCGCGGGCGCTAATTGGGATGATTTGTATACCGTTTCTACTAAGGGGCTCAACTGGGATGAATTTCAAAGTATGACCACCAAAGGAATTAACTGGAATAGCATCGCAGACATGTCGGCCGTCGGCGTTAACTGGAATGATATTGTTGTGCTGAGTTATGCGAGCGTTAACTGGGACGGGATTCAGGCCATGTCGGTGGGAGGAGTTAATTGGAATGATTTAGGCACCATGTCCACGGCGGGTGTTAACTGGACGGGTATGTATGATTTGTCGGTGGCGAACACCAACTGGTCAGGTCTGAATGAGATGACCACCGCTGGCATTAATTGGACGGATGTAGGTGTTTTAAGTGCGCGCGGCATTAACTGGGATGGTATCAATGAATTAAGCATCGGTCAGGTTAACTGGGACGGAATTCAAGCGTTATCTGTCGGGCTTGTCAATTGGACGGGTATTGCCGAGCTTTCTTATTCAGGGACAAACTGGACGGAGATTGATGTCTTGAGTCGCGCGCAGGTCAATTGGACCGGTATCCAGGATTTATCTTTTGGAGGCGTTAATTGGAATGATTTAACGGTGTTGTCCCGCGCGGGCGCTAATTGGGATGATTTATCCGTTTTATCCGCGTCTGGCGTTAACTGGACCGATATTGACATTATGTCCGATGCCGGCGTTAACTGGAATGACCTTAGTGTTCTTACTTCTCGAGCCGTTAATTGGGAAGATCTGAACGTTATGACCACGCGGGGTGTTAATTGGGACGATTTGCAGGTGATGAGCACTCGAGGCATTAATTGGGTCAGCTTGTACGACATGTCCGTGGCTAACATTAATTGGAATTCTTTAGAAGTTATGTCGACGTCCAACGTCAACTGGGTCGGCGTTTATGATATGTCGGCGTCAAACGTCAATTGGACGGGGATTTCCGAATTATCGATCGCCAATGTGAATTGGACCGGGGTCAATGAATTGACCGCGGCCGGTGTGAACTGGAACGATCTAGCCGTCTTTACCTCTGTCGGGACGAACTGGAATGATTTTAGCGTTATAACAAACACAGCTATTAACTGGACGGATTTGGATTTGCTCTCCAAACAAGGGGTTAATTGGAACGATTTGGCGTCGATGACTAGCGCGGGCGTGAATTGGAATGATATTACAGTCTTGAGCCGTACAGGCGTCAACTGGACTGGTATTTATGACATGTCGGTTTCTGGTGTAAATTGGGGAGGTATTCAGGATTTGTCCGTTGCCAATACGAACTGGACGGGGATTTATGATTTGTCCGTAGGTAACGTGAATTGGACGGGCATTCAATCGCTTTCGGAAGGTAACGTCAACTGGACTGATTTAGATGTTTTAAGTCGCTCCAATGTCAATTGGAATGATCTAACGGTCATGACGGCCACCGGGGTCAATTGGACCGGACTCAATGAATTAAGCGTGAGCGCTATTAATTGGACGGGGATTCAGGACATGACGGCGGCCGGCGTTAACTGGAATGACCTTTCTGTTTTTAGTTACGCGCAAGTGAACTGGACTGAGATTGATAATTTAAGTCGCCAAGGAATCAATTGGAATGATTTATCCGTTATGACGGCTTTGGGCGTGAACTGGACCAGTATCAATGATTTATCCAAAGCCGCTATTAATTGGGATGACATTACGGTGATGGGATACGCCGGCGTTAACTGGAATGATTTGTATTCGCTTTCAACAGCGAGTATTAATTGGAATGACTTTGCGGTTATGAATGCCACGGGGGTCAACTGGAGCGACTTAGATATTTTAAGCGAAGCGGGAATCAACTGGTTGGATATCGATGTGATGTCTCGTAATGGCGTTAATTGGAACGATTTGACTGTCATGACGCGCTCGGGTGTTAACTGGACCAATTTTTCTGACATGTCCGGGACCAACTGGACCAATATTAGTGATATGGCGGCGTCGGGGGTCAACTGGACCGGCTTTACTGATCTATCAACGGCGGGGGTTAACTGGAATGACGTCGGGGTTATGTCATCTATCGGCGTCAATTGGAATGATTTGAACAGCTTGACAACGGCGGGGGTCAACTGGAACGACCTGGAATCTTTAAGCAGAAAAGGCGTTAATTGGAATGATCTGGAAGTGATGTCCAATACCGGAATTAATTGGGATAATTTTTATGACATGACCCAAGGTATTAATTGGAACAACATGTATGACTTGACTCGAGCGGGAGTTAATTGGAACGATTTGACGGTGATGACATCCTTGGGGGTTAATTGGAACGATTTATATTCATTGTCTACGGTGGGAATTAATTGGAATGATATTGATGTCATGGCCAGAGCGGGGGTCAATTGGAATGATTTAAACTCTCTTGCCGCCGCAGGGGTGAACTGGACAGGCTTAAATGAAATTACGGTCTCCGGCGTTAACTGGAATGATATTAGTGTGCTGGCTGCGGCTGGTGTCAATTGGACGGACATTGATGTCATGAGTCGTACGAGTATTAACTGGGCGGAATTTTATACCTTAACGACTCAAGGCATTAATTGGGCGAGTATCGGTTCGATGACGACCGCAGGTATCAACTGGAACGATATTGATACGTTAAGCCGTACGGGTGTGAATTGGGATGATTTGTACGCGCTGACCACGGCCACTATTAACTGGAATGATTTTAGCGTCATGACCAATACCGCGATCAACTGGTTGGATGTTGCCGTCATGCATAACTTGGGAGTCAATTGGTCTGACCTCGATGTGTTATCCCGGATCGGAATGAACTGGAATGATTTGCAGGTCATTACTTCGACGGGAATCAACTGGGTGGATTTGGATATTTTAAGTGACGCTGGAGTCAACTGGGCGGACATTGATATCATGAGTGAGACGGGTATCAACTGGTCTGATTTAGACATTATGCATGACGCGGGGGTGAATTGGAATGACTTGGATGTGATGAGCGACGCGGGTGTTAATTGGAGTGATTTGACGGTGATGTCGCAGTCAGGGGTGAACTGGAACAATTTTTCACTGATGTCGGGCACTAATTGGACCAACATTAGTGATATGTCTCAGACATCCATTAATTGGTACAGTATTGAAGAGATGTCCGGCGCGGGGGTCAACTGGAATAATTTTAGCGATATGGCGGGAGTCAGTATTAATTGGAATGACGTTGCCGTCATGGCGGCGACGGGTGTTAATTGGACCGATTTGGATATTCTGACCGAAGCCGGTGTTAACTGGAACGATTTGGATGCGCTGTCCAGAGCCGGTGTCAACTGGAATGATTTGACGGTGATGAGTACCCGAGGGGTCAACTGGAACACGATTTATGACATGACGTCAGCGGGCATTAATTGGACGAATTTTGGGGACATGTCTTCTTCCAGTGTTAACTGGGATTCCATCGCCTTAATGGGATCTGCCAGCATTAACTGGGATGATTTTTATCTTCTGACGACTAAGGGTATCAACTGGGACGATGTGGGACGCATGACCACAGTCGGCATTAACTGGAATGATATGACGGTTTTAACGCAAGCGGGTGTCAATTGGTCAGGATTAAATGAGTTAGCTGTATCCAACGTTAACTGGACGGGTCTTCAAGATTTGTCGACGGCCAATGTCAATTGGAACGATTTGACTGTGTTAAGCTCGGCCGTTGTTAACTGGACGGATTTGGCTGTCCTCTCTGAGTCGGGGGTCAATTGGAATGATCTCTCCGCGCTCAGCGTTGCGGGAGTGAATTGGAATGATATTAATGTTTTGTCTTCTCGGGGAATTAATTGGAATGATTTAGGTGTTTTAACTACTGCCGGGGCTAACTGGAATGACCTAACGGTGTTGACATCGGTTGGGGTCAACTGGAATGACCTGACGGTCTTCTCTAATATGGGCATTAACTGGATTAATTATTCAGATTTAACAACGGCCGGAACAAATTGGTCGGACATAGAAGTGTTGTCTCGCGCTGGGGTTAATTGGAATGATTTGACTGTATTAGCTCAAGCGGGTGTCAATTGGACGGATTTAGATATTATGAGCGATGCGGGCGTTAATTGGGATGATTTGAATTCCTTGAGTCGAGCGGGAATTAATTGGTTGGAAATCGATACTTTGAGTCGCGCGGGGGTCAACTGGACGGGGCTAAATGAATTGGCGATTTCTAATGTGAATTGGACGGATCTTAATAGCATGACCACCGCCGGAGTGAATTGGGCGAGTCTATATGATCTTTCGGTCGCGGGTGTTAATTGGAATGATATCTCAGCCATGAGCTATCAAGGCGTTAATTGGAATGATTTTGGAGTCATGACGACTCAAACGATCAATTGGAATAATTTAACGGTAATGAGTAGCTCCGGTGTCAACTGGACGGACATGGCTTACTTAACCACTTCGGGCGTTAACTGGGACAACATGAGCACCATGACCGGAGTCAACTGGACTAACGTTAGTGATATGGCGTCAGCCGGCGTTAACTGGGATAGTTTTGCGGAATTAGGAAGCGCTAATGTGAACTGGACCAACGTGAGTGACTTAAGTTATGCCGGGGTGAACTGGAATGATTTGGGTGCGATGAGTGGGGCGGGTATCAATTGGACAGAAATTGATGTATTAAGTCGTGCCAGCGTCAACTGGACAGGCATTAATGATCTGTCCACGGCCGGCGTCAACTGGACGGATATGGGCGTGATGAGTTCTACGGGCGTTAACTGGACGGAGATTGATGTGCTGTCGCGTTCTGGTGTGAACTGGACGGGTATTAATGATTTATCGACTTCCGGCGTCAACTGGACGGATGTCGGATTATTAAGTAGCGCCGGGGTGAATTGGAATGATTTGTCGGTATTAACATCTACGGGCGTCAACTGGGCCGATTTGGACATCATGAGTGACGCGACCATCAACTGGGCGGATTTGGATATCATGCATGATGCGGGTATTAATTGGGAAGATTTTCAAGTCCTTACTTCTCGAGGGGTTAATTGGAATGACTTAGATGTGTTGAGCCGCGCGAATGTTAATTGGACCGGTATTAATGAAATGTCTATCGCGGGAGTTAATTGGACGGGCATTAATGATTTATCCACCGCGGGAGTTAATTGGACGGATTTAGGGGTCCTGTCAACGGCTAGCGTTAACTGGAACGATCTGACGGTGATGACTAGTCTTGGGATTAACTGGACGGACATGGGTGTCATGTCATCTTCCGGGGTCAACTGGGTAAACTTTAATGAAATGTCCGGTGTGAATTGGACTAACTTAGGCGAAATGTCAACCTCAGGATTAAATTGGAACGATTTAACGGTGATGTCATATAGCGGTGTTAATTGGGACAGTTTTGGCGCGATGAGCACCGCGGGCATTAACTGGAATGATATTGGAACATTATCATCGGCAGGGGTTAACTGGACAGAAATTGATGTGTTATCTCGCGCGGGCGTTAACTGGTCGGGATTAAATGATTTATCTGTTGCCGGGGTCAACTGGAATGATTTATCCGTCATGAGCTCGGTGGGAGTTAATTGGACGGAAATTGACGTGCTGTCACGCGCTGGGGTCAACTGGACGGGGATCAATGATTTGTCAACGGCTGGAATCAATTGGACGGATGTCGGATTATTAAGTAGCGCCGGGGTGAATTGGAATGATTTGACGGTATTAACGTCGGCTGGTGTTAATTGGGCCGATTTGGACATCATGAGTGACGCGAGTATTAATTGGGCGGATTTGGATATCATGCACGATGCGGGCGTGAATTGGGATGATTTGCAATCCATGTCGACGAGAGGTGTTAACTGGACTGACATAGATGTCTTAAGTCGTGCGAATGTGAATTGGACGGGCATCAATGAATTATCCGTTGCCGGAGTCAACTGGGTGGGGATGCAGGATTTGTCGATTGCCGGGGTCAACTGGACCGATATTGGCGTGATGGGAGCCACGGGTATTAACTGGACCGACTGGGACGTGATGACGCGCGCGGGCATTAACTGGAATGATTTAAGTTCCATGTCTGCTTCCGGCGTAAATTGGGCTAACTTTTCAACGATGTCTGGGGTGAACTGGACCAGCATTAGTGAAATGGCGTCGGCAGGAATTAACTGGGATAATTTCGCGGACATTGCAGCTGCCGGTGTCAACTGGGACAACGTTTCGGTGATGTCCTATTCTGGCATTAATTGGAATGATTTTGGGGTAATGTCATCCTCAAGTATTAACTGGACGGAAATTGATGTTTTAAGTCGCGCCGGAGTCAACTGGGTTGGCGTTAATGATCTGTCTTTGGCGGGCGTCAACTGGAATGATTTATCGGTGATGAGTGGCGTTGGGGTTAACTGGACGGAAATTGATGTTTTAAGTCGCGCGGGTGTGAACTGGACAGGAATCAATGATTTGTCCGCCGCAGGGATCAACTGGACGGACATGGGAGTTTTGAGCGCGGCCGGTATTAACTGGACCGATATTGATGTGTTGAGTCGGACCGCGATTAACTGGAATGATCTTACCGCCATGACCACGACGGGTGTGAATTGGGCTGATTTAAATTATCTGACCAACCTGGGGCTAAACTGGAATGATATTCAGGTTATGTCGTCTCGGGGAATTAACTGGGATGATTGGACGGTGTTAAGTCGGGCGGGAGTTAACTGGGATGATTTTAATCGTTTATCATCTTCCGGAATGAACTGGGAAGATATTCAAGTCATGACGACGCGCGGCATCAACTGGACCGACGTTGATACTTTAAGTGAAGCGGGCATTAACTGGCTTGGTGTTCAAGACCTTTCGGTGGGCGGAGTTAATTGGCTTGGGATGCAGGATCTTTCTATCGCCGGGGTCAATTGGAACGATCTCAACGTGATGAGTACTTCTGTCATCAATTGGACGGATTTTGGTGTCATGAGTGTTGCGGGTGTCAACTGGACGGATATGTCGGTGATGACGCAGGCCGGTGTGAATTGGTCGAACTTCTCAACGATGTCCGGGGTCAACTGGACCAGCATTGGCGAAATGGCTTCGGCTGGGGTTAATTGGGACAATTTTGCGGACGTCGCTAACGCGGGAGTCAACTGGGATAACGTGGGTGTGATGACCTACGCCGGTGTTAACTGGAATGATTTAGGTTCCATGACCTCGGCCAATATTAACTGGACGGAATTAGACGTGTTAAGCCGCGCCGGCGTCAACTGGGTTGGTGTTAATGATTTGGCAGCGGCGGGCGTTAACTGGAATGATTTGTCGGTGATGAGCGCGGTCGGCGTCAACTGGACGGAAATTGATGTCTTGAGTCGCGCGGGGGTCAACTGGACGGGAATTAACGAGTTATCCTCGGCGGGAGTGAACTGGACCGACCTCGGTGTTTTGAGTGGGGTTGGGATCAATTGGTTTGATTTGGATGTGTTGAGCCGTACGGGGGTGAACTGGTCTGATTTAGATGTGATGTCGGATGCCAGCATTAATTGGAATGATTTTCAGGCTTTATCGTCGACCGGCATTAATTGGAATGATTTGACGGTCATGAGCGCTCAGGGCGTTAACTGGACGGAAATTGATGTCTTAAGTCGCTCCGGCGTCAACTGGACTGGCATTCAGGATTTGTCCTTAGGGGGAGTCAACTGGACTGACTTGGGAACTTTGACGGCGGCGGGAATTAATTGGAATGATTTAAACGCGTTGTCCACAACGGGTGTTAACTGGAATGATTTGGATGTGTTAAGTCGCGCCGGCATTAATTGGCAGGATATGACGGTGATGACTAGCTCCGGAGTCAATTGGTCGAATTTCTCTACTATGTCGGGCGTCAACTGGACTAGCATTGGCGAAATGGCGTCGGCCGGAATTAACTGGGACAATTTTGCCGATGTCGCGGCAGCAGGAGTCAACTGGGACAACATTGGCGTCATGACGTACGCCGGTATTAATTGGAACGACATGAGTTTGATGAGTTCCATTGGTGTGAATTGGAATGATTTGCAGGTGATGACTTCTCAAGGCGTCAACTGGACATCCTTTAATGATTTGACGGTAGCTGGGATCAACTGGACGGATATGGGCTCTATGACCACGGCGGGTATTAACTGGAATGATTTGGATACGTTAAGTCGTACCGGCGTGAACTGGACGGGGATTAACGAGCTTTCGGTGGCGGGTGTTAACTGGACCGATATTGGAGTTTTGAGCGCGGCGGGGGTCAATTGGACCGACTTGGATGTGTTGAGTCGCACGGGCGTCAACTGGCTGGATTTAGGGACGATGAGTGGTGCGGGCATTAACTGGTCAGACTTGGATATCATGCATGACGCGGGCATTAACTGGACGGATATGGATGTGATGTCTCGCTCTGCTGTTAACTGGGCAAGTTTTGGCGAGATGTCGGGCGTTAATTGGACCAGTATTGGGGACATGGCGTCTGCCGGTGTCAACTGGGATAATTTTGCGGATGTGGCTAACGCCGGCATTAATTGGGACAACGTGGGAATCATGACCTATGCGGGGGTTAACTGGACGGAAATCAGCACACTTTCTGCAGCAGGAGTGAATTGGAATGATTTGAGTGTTTTAACGGGGGTCGGGATCAACTGGAATGACATCACCGTCATGTCTTCCCTAGGGATGAATTGGTATGATTTGGGCGTGATGGCTGCCATCGGAGTTAATTGGTCCGACCTGGATGTTTTAACAAAGTCGGGCGTTAACTGGACCAATTTTACTGAAATGTCTACGGCGGGCATTAATTGGGCCAGCGTGAGTGACATGTCGGGCGTTAATTGGAACAATATCACTGAGATGTCGGTTTCGGGTATCAACTGGAGCGATATTGATGTGTTAAGTCGCAGTGGGATTAATTGGAACGATATCAGTGCTTTGGCTTCGACCGGAATCAACTGGCTGGATCTGGATATTATGAGCGACGCCGGCATCAATTGGAACGACATGCAGGCGTTAACCAACGCCGGCGTCAATTGGAACGACATTAATGTGTTATCAACCATGGGCGTTAATTGGAGTAATCTGTACGACATGACGACGTTTGGGATTAACTGGTTAGATATTGATGCGCTGTCGCGTGCGGGCATTAACTGGACCGATATCCAAACCATGAGCACGACAGGCGTTAACTGGACCGATATCGATGTCTTAAGTGACGCGGGCGTTAATTGGAGCGAGCTGGATGTCATTACCCGCATAGGGATCAACTGGAATGATTTGCAATCGTTGACCGCGGCAGGAGTCAACTGGTTGGATATTGGCCAAATGAGCAGCATCGGTATCAACTGGACTGACATTCAGGCGATGAGTACGACGGGAGTAAACTGGACCAGCATTTATGATATGTCGGTTACGGGAATCAATTGGTTGGATATTGATGTGATGAGTGACGCGGGGGTCAATTGGTCCAGCGTTTCTGACTTGTCTTCGGCGGGCGTGAATTGGAATGATATTGATGCGTTAAGCCGCACGGGGATTAATTGGAATGATTTGGGAACTTTAAGCGCAGCGGGGATTAATTGGATGGATATTGGGGTGTTAAGCACAACGGGCATTAACTGGATTGATATCGATATTCTTAGTGATGCGGGCATTAATTGGGCGGACTTGGATATTTTAAGTGATACAGGTATCAACTGGGCAGACATTGAGGTGATGGGACGTACGAACATCAACTGGTCAGACATTGGGAGCTTGAGCACCGCGGGAGTTAATTGGAATGATATCGACGCTTTAAGTCGCACGGGGATTAACTGGGCAGACCTCAATACGTTAACGACTCAGGGAATTAATTGGGCTAACGTTTACGATTTGTCCACCGCAGGTATTAATTGGGCGGAAATCGACACGTTAAGCCGTGCGGGAGTTAATTGGGCGGACTTGCAAACGATGAGCGTGGCGGGAGTTAACTGGTTGAGTTTTGAAGTCATGAGTAGTGTTGGCGTGAACTGGAATGACCTGGCGGTTATGCACGCTTCGGGGATTAATTGGCAAGATTTTACGACCATGACGACGGCCGGAGTCAACTGGGACAATTTTGTGGGGATGTCGGGCGTCAACTGGGGAAGCATTGCGGACATGGCTTCGGCGGGCATTAATTGGGATAGTTTTAGCGAAGTTTCCGCGGCCGGCGTTAATTGGGATAACATCGGGGTGATGGCAGGAGTCGGGATTAACTGGAATGATATCAGTAGCCTATCGTCTTCTGGGGTTAACTGGAATGATATTCAAACTTTGAGTTCTTCGGGAGTTAATTGGACTAATTTTACAGAAATGTCCACGGCGGGGATTAACTGGGCTAGCGTGAGTGATATGTCTGGTGTGAATTGGAACAACATTACGGAAATGTCCACCGCTGGCATTAATTGGAATGACATTGATGTCTTAAGTCGAACGGGCGTCAACTGGGCCAATATGTACGAGATGTCGACCATGGGTATTAATTGGGCGGACATCGATGTGATGAGCGATATGGGCGTTAATTGGTATGACATTGAACGGATGAGCACCGTTGGGCTTAACTGGCAAGACCTCGACATTATGTCGGACGCGGGTATTAATTGGAATGATTTGCAGTCGCTCAGTAACGCTGCGATCAATTGGTCTGACTTAGACATCATGACGGAAGCAGGTGTCAATTGGAACGATATTTCGGCGATGTCTTCGTTGGGAGTGAATTGGAATAATCTTTATGATTTGAGTGTGGCGGGGGTTAACTGGCATGATATTGATGTGATGACCAGAAACGGTATCAATTGGTTGGATATCGACATCATGGTCCGAGCGGGCATCAATTGGGGTGACCTTAGCGTTTTAACCGCTCAAGGGGTCAACTGGAACAACCTTTATGATTTGAGTGTCGCGGGAGTAAATTGGAATGATTTTACCGTCATTACTAATACGGGTATCAACTGGCTGGATCTGCAAGTCTTAAGCGCTCAAGGCATCAACTGGTTAAATTTTGACGATCTTTCAAAGGCCGGTATTAACTGGACAGACATCAATACTTTGAGCAGCGCCGGTATTAATTGGTCCGATGTCAGTACTATGTCAGCAGCGGGAGTTAACTGGTTAGATATTGATACGTTATCTAGGACGGGAATTAATTGGAGCGACTTAGATGTTTTAAGTGATACGGGAATTAATTGGGCGGAGATCGACGTGTTAAGTCGCACCGGCATCAATTGGAATGACATTCAAGTTTTATCGGCACAGGGCATGAATTGGGCGAGCTTAGATGAAATGACCAAGGCCGGGATTAACTGGCTGGATATTGAATCGATGAGTGTTAAAGGAATTAATTGGAATGATATTCAAACGATGAGCGTTTTGGGTATCAATTGGAACAATATTGATGAATTGTCCAAAGCCGGTGTTAATTGGACAGACATTGATTTAATGAGTGATACCGGTATCAACTGGTATGACGTTGAGCGACTAAGCGCTGTCGGTATTAATTGGAGTGACTTGAATGTTATGTCCACTCAGGGGGTTAACTGGTTGGACATTGAGCGCATGAGCAATAATGGGGTCAATTGGACGGACATTTCGCTCATGTCCGGATCTGGCATTAATTGGGCTAACTTCGCAGATATGTCGGGGGTCAATTGGTCCAGCATCAGTGACATGGCGGCGGCGGGCATTAACTGGGATAGTTTTGCGGATGTAGCCAACGCGGGCATTAATTGGGAAAACGTTGGGGTCATGTCTTACTCGGGCATTAACTGGAATGACCTAAGCGTGATGTCTACCACCGGCATGAATTGGCTGGATATTGAACGCATGTCCGGAACCGGTATCAACTGGTATGACATCGAGACTTTAAGCGGCACAGGTATTAATTGGTTGGACATCGATATTATGTCGGATGCCGGCATTAACTGGGGTGATTTGGATGTGTTAAGTCGGGCTGGCGTTAACTGGGCTGATATCGATGTGATGACCGAGCAGGGCGTCAATTGGGCTAATGTTTATGACCTGACGGTCGCGGGCATTAATTGGAATGATATCGATGCGTTGAGTCGTACCGGAATCAACTGGGATGATTTGGCTTATATGGCGAATTCGGGTGTCAATTGGTCGGACATGTCAACCATGTCGGCGAGCGGTGTCAATTGGAATGATATTGCCACACTTTCCGCGACCGGGATTAATTGGCTGGATTTCGACGTGATGAGCGATGCGGGTATTAATTGGGTTAGCGTCAATGATTTGTCGCAAGCCGGTATCAACTGGTTGGATTTACAAACCATGAGCGTCACGGGAATTAACTGGGGGGATTTTGGTGTCTTAAGCGCGGCGGGCGTCAACTGGTTAAATGTGGGTGAGATGAGTTCTTCAGGAGTTAATTGGTATGACATTCAGACGTTAAGCGCTGTCGGCATTAACTGGAGTGATATTGGCGTCTTGAGCGCAACGGGCATTAACTGGTTAGATATCGATGTCTTGAGTGATATGGGCGTTAACTGGTCAAGTATAGATGAGCTTTCCAAAGCTGGAATTAATTGGACGGACATTGATACGCTAAGCGACGCCGGAGTGAACTGGAGTGATTTTGCTTCTTTGACCGCGGCGGGAATTAATTGGATAGACATCGACGCTTTAAGTGATGCCGGTATCAATTGGTTGGACATTGAAATTTTAGGGTCGCGCGGGATCAATTGGAATGATTTATCAACGATGAGTGCGGCCGGAATTAACTGGTATGACGTGCAAACGCTAAGTGAAACCGGCATCAACTGGAGCGATATTGGGGTGTTAAGTTCTGCCGGTGTTAACTGGTCAGATTTGGATATCATGAGTGACACCGGCATCAACTGGTTAGATTTCCAATTTATGAGTGTTTCCGGCGTCAATTGGGCGGATTTGGACATTATGACCGATGCCGGCATAAATTGGGCTAGCATGGAAGTGATGACCGCGTCTGGAATCAACTGGGTAAACTTTAGCGATATGTCTTTTGTGAATTGGTCCACGATCAGTGAAATGTCGGCCGCGGGCATCAATTGGGATAACATTGGGGTGATGGCGGCATCCGGCATTAACTGGGACGATATTGGCTCCATGACGACTTCGGGTGTCAACTGGTTAAGTGTCGGAGATCTATCGGCAGCGGGAATCAATTGGAATGATATTGAAAAGATGAGCACGCAGGGCGTCAATTGGAATGATTTAAACGTGATGGCTTCTGCCGGTATTAACTGGTCCGATTTCTCCGTGTTGACTCAGTCGGCTATTAACTGGCAGAATTTTGCCGAAATGTCGGGCATTAATTGGACGAGTATCGGCGATATGGCGGCTGCGGGTATTAATTGGGATAATTTCTCCGACGTCGCTAACGCGGGGATCAATTGGGACAACATCGCGGAAATGTCGTATACCGGAGTGAACTGGTTTGACTTTGAACGTTTGTCAACCGCCGGTATCAATTGGAACGACGTTTTTGCCATGAGCTCGACAGGAATTAACTGGAATGATCTGAGCGTCTTCTCCACCACGGGTGTCAATTGGAATGACATTTACACCATATCAACAACCGGTATCAATTGGTTTGATATCGAATCCATGAGTAACATGGGTGTCAATTGGACGGACTTGGACATTATGAGTGACGCCGGTGTGAATTGGGCGGACATTCAGATGATGGGGACGCTGGGCGTCAATTGGACTGATTTAAGTACTATGACGGCCAGTGGTGTTAATTGGTCAGATTTTGGCGTTCTTACCTCCAGCAACATTAACTGGCAGAATTTTGCCGATATGTCATCGGTCAACTGGGCTAGTATTAGTGATATGGCGTCTGCGGGTATTAATTGGGACAATTTTGCGGACGTTGCTAACGCAGGTGTCAATTGGGATAACGTGGGTGTCATGACGTATTCGGGTATCAACTGGTACGACATGGGGGTCATGACGGGTGGCGGCATTAACTGGTTGGACGTCAGTACATTAAGCACCGAAGGCATCAACTGGACTGATTTGGATACCATGACGGATGCGGGTATCAACTGGGCTGACCTGCAGACGCTTACCGTTATGGGCATTAACTGGTCGGATTTGGATGTGATGTCTGATTCAGGCATTAACTGGAACGATATTTCTCGTCTCGCCGGTGTGGGCATCAATTGGGAAAATATTTATACGATGTCGACTGTTGGGATCAACTGGAATGATTTTGAAACTATGTCGAACATCGCCATCAACTGGCAGAATTTTGCCGAAATGTCGGGGATCAACTGGGCAAGTATCGGCGACATGGCTGCTGCCGGTATTAACTGGGATAATTTTTCCGACGTCGCGAACTCCGGAATCAACTGGTATGAGATCGCGGTGATGGCGGATTCTGACGTAAATTGGAACGACTTAGGCGAAGTCACGGCCGCGGGTATTAATTGGTCGGACTTCTCGGTCATGAGTAATACGGGCGTCAACTGGATCAATATTGGCGATCTTTCCGGCGCGGGCATTAACTGGTTGGAAATTGATACGATCAGTCAGACAGGTATCAACTGGAATGATCTACAGGCGTTGACCACCGCTAATATTAATTGGAATGATCTTAACGTGATTTCCACTCAAGGCATTAATTGGTTTGATCTGCAAGTGATGAGCGTGGCACAAATTAACTGGACGGATCTACAATCCATGTCGTCGATTGGTATCAACTGGCAAGATATTAATGTGATGAGCCAGGCGGGTATTAATTGGGCGGATGTTGATGTGTTATCTGAAATAGGCATCAATTGGGATGACCTTCAATCCCTTTCAACGACGGGGATTAATTGGGCCGATTTGGATGTGATGTCGGATGCCGGGATCAATTGGGCCGCTTTAGAGTATATGTCGGCCAGTGGCGTGAACTGGTATGACATTTCGTATATGTCAACGTCCGGTGTCAACTGGACGGACATGAATACCATGACGACCATCGGCGTTAATTGGGCCAATTTTGGGGACATGTCCGGCGTCAACTGGGCGAGTATTAGTGATATGGCGTCAGCGGGTATTAATTGGGATAACTTCGCCGGTGTTGCTAACGCAGGGGTCAATTGGGATAACGTCGGCGTGATGTCTTATTCAGGAATTAATTGGGATGATATTGGGACTATGTCCACTGTCGGTGTCAACTGGTCGGACATTCAAATCATGTCGGACGCCAGCGTGAATTGGCTTAATTTTGCCGACTTGTCCGGCGTTAATTGGACCAGCATTGGAGAAATGGCTTCCGCCGGGATTAATTGGGACAATTTTGCCGACGTCGCTTCCGCCGGCATTAATTGGGATGGCGTCGGTGCCATGGCCAGCGCGGGCATTAATTGGGAAGATATTGGTACTATGTCCGTCCAGGGAATCAATTGGGCTGATTTTTACGGCCTCAGCACCTCTCAAATTAATTGGTATGAGCTCGAGAACATGAGTAATGTGGGCATTAATTGGACGGACTTAAGCACGATGACCAATGTGGGCGTCAACTGGTTTGATATTGATCTCATGAGTGATTCGAATGTGAATTGGTCAAACTTTTCAGAAATGTCTGGCGTGAATTGGGCAAGTATCGCGGAAATGGCGTCCGCGGGAATCAATTGGGACAATTTTTCTGACGTGGCGAACGCGGGTATCAACTGGGATAACGTTGGCGTTATGTCTTACGCGGGTGTTAATTGGTCAGATATGGCAGAATTAACCGGCGCGGGTATTAATTGGACGGATCTCAATCGCGTTTCTGAAACCGGAATCAATTGGAGTGATTTTGGAGTTTTGTCTACGACCGGTATCAATTGGGAAGATATTGGTTCGATGTCGACCAGCGCGATCAATTGGGGTGGTCTGCAAGACATGACGTCATCCAACATTAACTGGTTGGATATTGAATTTTTAAGCACGCAAGGCATTAATTGGAGCGCCTTGGGCGATATCGCGAACGCCGGAGTCAACTGGTCGGATATTGAAGTGATGAGTTCGTTGGGGATCAACTGGAGTGATTTGGATGTTCTTTCCGATGCTGGCGTCAATTGGGCGGATCTGAGCACCATGAGCGCCAATGGCATCAACTGGGCCAATATTTACGATTTGTCCTCCACCGGCATCAATTGGGATGGAATTGACCAAATGAGTCGCTCCGGTGTCAACTGGGAAAACATCGGTGACCTTTCGATCGCCGGTGTCAATTGGTTTGATATTGAATCCATGTCCTCCAAGGGAATCAATTGGACTGATTTTGGAACGTTAAGTGAATCGGGTATTAATTGGTTAGACATCGGTGCTCTGTCGGATGCCGGCGTCAACTGGACGGATTTGGATATTATGAGCGATGCGGGAGTTAATTGGGCTGAATTTGAAGTCATGAGTAAGGCTGCCGTCAACTGGGACAATTTCTCTAATATGTCGAATATCAATTGGGCCAGTATCGGGGAGATGGCCGCGGCAGGGATTAATTGGGATAGCTTCGCAGATGTCGCGAATGCGGGTATCAATTGGGAAAATGTCGGGGTGATGTCCTACGCGAGCGTGAACTGGAATGATTTAGGCGCTTTGAGCACCGCGGGGGTCAACTGGAATGACCTGTCTTACATGACCAGCGTGAGCGCTAACTGGGAGAATTTCTCAGAGATCTCGGGGGTCAACTGGTCTAGTGTTGGCGAAATGGCTTCTGCGGGTATCAACTGGGATAATTTTTCAGACGTCGCTAACGCCGGTATTAACTGGGATTCGGTGGCCTACATGGCAGAAGCGGGTGTTAACTGGAATAATATTAGTACTATGGCCAGTTCGGGCATCAATTGGTATGACATTGAATTCATGAGCAATAATGGCATTAATTGGGATGATTTAAATTACTTAACGACTTTGGGTGTTAATTGGGATAGTTTTTATTCTATGTCCGCGTCGGGTATCAATTGGACGGATATTGACCGCATGACGGATACCGGAATTAACTGGGAAGATTTTAGTGTTTTCTCTGCCGCCGGCATCAACTGGGATAACTTTGCTTTAGCTTCTGGAACCAACTGGGGAAGCATTGCTGACATGGCATCGGCGGGTATTAACTGGGATAATTTTAGCGGAGTCGCGAACGCCGGTGTCAACTGGGACAATGTCGGGGTCATGTCTTATGCCGGTGTTAATTGGGATGATATTAGTTCCATGTCCAACACCGGGGTCAACTGGGATGACATTGAAACATTAAGTAGCTCAGGAGTCAATTGGTCTGAGTTAAACGTATTCTCGACCTCAGGAATCAACTGGAGCGATATCCATGTTCTTACGGCCTCGGCGATTAATTGGACTAATATTGGAGATATGTCTGCAACGGGTATCAACTGGCTAGATATTGGTCAAATGTCTTCATCCGGCATAAATTGGAACAGTCTCTCGGTGATGTCCGACGCAGGCATTAATTGGTACGATATTGAAACGATGACCACGGCGGGAGTTAACTGGACCGATTTCTCCCAATTGTCGGGTGCGACTATCAATTGGGACAATCTCGATGTCCTCACGGATGCAGGTGTCAATTGGGATGGTTTTGGTGAAATCAGCTCGGCTGGTATTAACTGGCTCAATATGGGCGCCATGACCGAAGCTAACGTGAATTGGGAAAACTTGGCTGAGAACTCGTCGGTGAACTGGACGAACGTCTCTGACATGGCTGCCGCGGGCGTTAATTGGGAAAGTTTCTCGGACATTGCTGCGTCAGGAGTCAATTGGGACAATATTTCTTACATGAGCGAGTCGGGTGTCAATTGGCAAAATGTTGGGGAATTGAGTTTGTCCGGCATCAATTGGCAGGAAATTGAATCCTTGTCGGTGGCGGGCATTAATTGGAGTGATATTACCCAAATGACCGTTCAAAATATTAACTGGGCAGATTTGAATACATTAACGACTTCCGGGGTCAACTGGGCGGATCTTTCTTACATGAGTTTTAGTGGTATTAACTGGGTGGATATGTCTAACTCCTCTCGCGCCGGTATCAATTGGCAAGACATCGCGAACATGAGCAATGCTAATGTCAATTGGGCGGGTATTGAGTATTTAGCGAATAATGCCCAGTCTTTGATCACGAATATTAATTCGATTCTAACCGTTGTTAATAGTTTAAATACGAAGATGGGTGAATTAGCCGACACCACGTCCAGCAATAGTTTGTTTGGTAAAGTCGCTCAGATTTATCAAGAAGTTCAGAATTTGGCCGGTGGCGGTGTCAGCAACATTGAGTCCATCGTGACGGCTATGCAGACTAAGCTGGGAGCAGCTACCGATGCCAGCAATTCCAATACGGTTTTTGGAGACTTACAATCAATCCAGGATTATGTCGATACGCTGGAAACTTTAGTCGGCGTCACCACGGATACCTCGACGGATACCATTTTTGGTCAATTAAGCGGCATGCCGGAAATTAGAGAAAATGTTTCTAAAGCTAAAAGCGGCGCGAACGCGGCCTTGGGCGAAGCTCAGGAAATCCGTAAAGAAATCGGCGCCAAAGGTGAGACTCCGGCGCTCTATGAACGCGTGAAGCGACTGGAAAATATGCTCAAAGAATTGCAGGGCTTGTCGGAAAAGATCGCTCAAAGTAAGGTCAGCTCGGGTGGTTTAACGACAGAGATTCTAGAGATGCTGACGAATCTGGTGGAAAAAAGCGCGAAAGCGTTAGGTTTGTCCGGGGAAGCGATTAAGATTTCACCGTTGAAACCTGGCGAAGAAGAGGATCTGTCCAACGTTAACGAAAAATTGGATGAAATCCGCGCTAAGACGGATCTTCTGAAGGAAGCGGCTGAGGCCGAGAATGTCGTCGTCAAGAGCTGGTTTGAAAGCGGTGAGTAACATTTCAGGAAACTATAAATGAATTTCTTTGCGATTACCCGACCTAGACGGTTGATCGTAAGCATGATCCTGGTCATGATGCTGCTATCCTGCCGGGACGCGTTTGCCTCGATCTACATTAATTTGGTGGCGGCTAATGCCTCACCGGATAAAGTGCGTGAACTTCCCTTTAAGTACTTCCTTCCTAGAGAATTGAAGCCCGATGATATTTTGGACACGGCCGGCTTGCAGATTGATTATGATATCGATCAGAAGTCTTATTTTGTTTATGGAACACTGACGATGCAGCCGCAAGAATCACGCGTTTTAAAAATCGAAGTGAGGGATGTCTGGAAGGTGACTGATGAGGAAATCAGTCGTCTCAAGAAAGAAGTCGATGATCATTTGGTCCGAACGCAGAATACACCTTATCATGATCGGGCTTCGGTTTTAAAACAGGATATTAACCGAAAATTGGATTATATTGTCGAGCAACAAGAAAACTATTCCGGTAACGTTGAGCGTCGCATTGAAGAGTATCGGGCGTACACCGAAGTCATCGCGCAGGTGCGTAAAGATATTTTTTCGATCGAGAACTGGGAATCTGTGCAGGCAAAAATGCCGATCACACAGTCTCCTTTGGAAAATAAGACCGTCAAGTTTGTCCTTGAAGTAGAAAATCCGCGGAAAGATATCGAAAAGACTTTAAAGCAACAGCACTATCTTCCGATGGAAGTCCTTTCCGAACATATTATTGACTCACGTGGTTTTGACATCCGTTTTGATGAGAAAAAGCAGCAGACGTATCTCTTTAAGGAAGAATTGTTTCAGCCGGGAGAGAAGAAACGTTACGAAATTATTATTCAGGACATTTGGTATATTCCTGAAGACAAGACCAAAGGTTTTACCGAACGCGCGGATACGGCTATGAATGAGTTGCAGGGAACGGATTATGAAAATAGCGCGAAGTATCTTTTTGATCAGATTAATCAAGGTATAAAAGGTGTGATTGAGCTGCAAGAGCGCAGCGTCAGCATGAAGGAACATGTAGGCGCTTTCCGTATTAATAAAGACACCATGAAGACTACTGAGGATCAGCTTTTGCAATTAGAGAGGATCCTGGCTTTGGTTCGGCAAAAACGATTGGAAGAATTGGAGAAAAGTCGGGTTAAGAATATCTTAAAGAAGATTCAGTCTCTGGATGGCATTAACGCGATCGCGCAGCAATTATTTAAACAAAAACTTTCCATTAATAAGACTTGGAAGATCATTATTGCTATTTTAAGTTTTGTAGCCGTCTTCACTGCTTTTCATTTTCTGGTTTGGAAAAAGCGTTCTCGTGACGCGCGCCGACGTCAAGCCCAGCAAAAAGCACAACCTGCCTAGTTTCTTAAGTAATTGGGAAATCTCGATTTAAGTAAGAAAAATGAGTTAATTTTTATGATTTTCTCATAGAATTGACGACGGGCTGTGCTATAATCCGAACACGGAGGAAATTCTCTTGGTCGAATTACAATATTTTGAAGTTGGTCTAGTCCGATGTATCCGCGGATGTATTGTCATCGTTACCGGTTTTAAGAACTGCCTGAATGGTCAGTTGGTCAAATTCGGATACGGAACTATCGGCATGATCGTTGGGTTTACCACTGAAGAAGCTTCTGTATTGATTATTAAAGAAAGCGAACGCATCAAAACCGGCGACCAGGCTATGGCCACGCTGGAACCCTTTCTCACTCCCGTTGGAGATCATTTTATTGGCCGCATCGTCAACGCGTTAGGGGAACCCATGGATAGCCTGGGGCCCATTGAAGCGAGCACGATGGCCCCGATTTTTATCGAAGCCCCATCGATTCTTAAACGCGCACAACTTCATAAGACATTAGAGACAGGTTGTAAAGTATTGGACGGGATGATCCCCGTTGGATTGGGGCAGCGCGAATTAATACTCGGGGACAAAATGACGGGTAAGACCACGATTGTCACCGATGCGATATTAAACCAAAAGAATACCGGTCTCATTTGCATTTATGTGGCGATTGGAAAGGCGCGTTCTTCCTTAGCGCGCGTCGTCCAACTATTCCAGGATAATGATTGTTTTAAATATTCACTTATTGTTTCCGCGACAGCATCTTCATTGCCTGGCCAACAATATTTAGCCCCTTATGTGGCGTGCTCATTGGCAGAGTATTTTATGAATCAAGGCAAGGACGTATTGATCGGTTTTGATGACTTAATGAAGCATGCCTGGTGTTATCGCGAAATTTCACTGCTTTTGGGGCGCGCCCCGGGACGAGATTCGTATCCCGGCGACATTTTTTATCTACATTCCAAGTTTATTGAGCGCGCTGCTTTTATGAGTCCTGAAAACGGAGGAGGATCCATCACTTTTTTGCCGATTGTGGAAATTTTGGAAGGCGATTTGACGGGATTTGTTCCCTCAAACCTTGTTTCCATGACGGATGGCCAAATTTATCTTAATGCTCAGCTTTTCGGTGAAGGTCAGCGTCCGGCTGTTGATTTGGGTTTGTCGGTTTCACGCGTCGGCAGTAAAGTCCAGTGGCCTGCGGTAAAGAAATTATGCGCCCCGTTGCGCTTGGAGTTTTTGCAATTTAGAGAATTGTTGCGGATTTCACGCCTGAAAACGACTGGACAAAGCGAAGAACAGCTCCAGAAATTGAAAAGTGGCGCCATCCTGACCGAACTATTAAAACAAGATAAAGACGCGCCGGTCCCTTCGGAGGCGCAGGTCATGATTTTTTATGCTTTTAACAAAAAGTTATTGATGGAATTATCCATTCCTGAAGTCAATGAGTTTCAGGCTCACATTTTGGAATTCGCTGTGCAGCAAGATCCGCAATTGCTGAAAACGTTACGCGAGAAGAAAAGTTTGGATGAACAGATAGAAAAAGGGTTGATGGCGGTATTGAACAGTTATCTGGCTCAATTAAAAGGTAAGCGTTCGGGAGCTGAGTCCTCCGGGGCCAATAAGGATGAAGTCTCTCAGGACGTTTTGGACCAAGCGGTTTCCAAGGCCGCGGCTAAGGACAAGGAAGCCAAATCTGCCGGAAAATCGTAATCGAATTAAATAGTCGGCATGTATAAAGGTATTTTTAAATTAGTGGTCATGAGTTCAAAATCCCTCATTTATGAAAATGAGGTTCATAGTGTTTTCTTGTCGGGGGATCGGGGAGAGTATGAACTTTTAGCGTACCACTATCCATTGGTGGGAGTTTTGACGCGGGGCAACATTATTATCGACTGGAAAGAAAGCATTCCCATTAAAGGCGGCATTGTTCGCTTTATGGCCAACGAATGTTCCATTATGGTCGAAGAGGAAGACCAGAAGACATTAAATGTTTCAACGCTGGATACCGTGAATAAAGAAGTTCGGAAAGAATAATCATGCTCTTAGCTGAAACATTAATTATTATCGCGATCATGTTTATCGCGGTCATGGGGCCATCGGTCGTTATCGCAGTTTTGGGGTATGCGGTGATCAAGGCGCTGGCGCGCAATCCTTCCGCGGCGTCCAAGATATTTATGGGCATGGTGGTGATGTTAATTTTTGTAGAAGCTATTTCTATCGTCGCGATTCTGATTATTTTTCAATTGTTTGGGAGAGGATAACCCATAAATGCATTTTGAATATTGGTACGAAGCGCTTATTTTTATCGGGATTTTCTTAGTTTTGATCCTCGTTCCCTGTGTAGCCGTGGGGATGATGGGTTACCAGATGCTGCATCGCGTTGGTAATGAACCGAGTAAAACCCCGTTCATTCAGCTGAGCATTTTCTGGCAGCTAGTGGTTCTGGAAGCTTTATCTTTTTTGTGTTTGATTATTTTTGCGAACTTTTTTGATCCGCATCATGGATAAAATATGGTCAATCATTCATCAAATCTAAGGAGACAGCGATGCCTTCGCACAAAATGAATTTAATCGAGTTTATTTTCTCTTTTTTAGTCCTCATGGGTGTCGTGGGAGGCGTGGTTATCTTTTTTTTAAAAAAGTTATTATTCAAGGACATTGAAAATGCAAAGAATTCTCTCTACGAACAAGCGGAGGCGGCGCGTCTTAAACAGGCGGAATTAAACAAAAAAATTAAAGAAGCTGATGAGGAGCTGGCCAAGCGTCGACAAGAAGCCGACAATTTGACTAAGAAAATGCTTTCGGAGGCGGAAGATAAGGTTAAATTGGAAAGAGAGTCGATGGTGAACAAAGCCCGCTTAGAAGGGGAGGAAATCATCACCAAGGCTCAGATGACCCGCGACAAAATTCGCAAGGAAATCGAAGTGGAAATGGAACTCAAAGCGATTGGTTATGGCGTTGAAATGCTCAATAGCATTATGGAAAAGCGAACGCGCGGTGCTTTAGACGCGCAGTTGGTGGAGGAATTTTTGCAGGGATTAGAGAAGGTGGAAATGGGACATATTAATTTAAGTAGTGGTGGTGTTGAGTTGACCACCACCCAGCCGCTAGAGGCTTCCTTAACAGCCAAGTTGCAGCAGTTGCTGAATACCAAATTAAAACAAACGATAGCTATCACTTATAAACAGGATCCTGCTATTATGGGCGGGGCTATTTTAAGAATTGGCACATTAGGCTTAGACGGAAGTTTACGTAATATGATTAAAGAGGCGGGCGCGAAATATAAACAGCGAGTCGAGGGAGCTGCCGGCGCTTAAAGGCGGACAATCTACATGGGAAAAGCCAGCCGTGTCAAATATGAACTGGTAGAAGTCAGTGACCTGGTCAATTTAATCCAGGTTTTAAAGGACGTCGCTGACAATAAGTTTTTTACGCTTATCAATCAGAAGGATCGTTTTGCGCGTTTTGGCGAATCTTTTGTGGATTTCTTTAGGCTGATTAGTTTTACTGCGGTCGAACACCCGTTGCTGAAAAATGACGTCCCAACGGTCGGGATTCTGGTATTGACTTGGGAAGGAAGTTTTCTGGGTGATTTGAACAATAAAGTCATTCGCGCGGCCCAAACAGAAAAAGGGAAGTACCCCAACTCCGTATTTATTATTGCCGGACGTCGCGGGGTGATGAAGTTTGGGAAATCCCCGGATGTCGTCAAAACATTTGAGAATATCGAAGCGACGGGTATTTACAAGCTGTCTTTGCAGATTAAGGATTATCTGGTTGAGCAAATCATGGCCAAGCGTTTAGGGAAGGTCATCGCAATTTATCCCTGGCCGAAGAATTTGAATTTAATTAAGTCGCGTGTCGTTAAACTGCTTCCGGCAGAAGATCTGCTTGATAAACAGGCGGATTTTGCACAGTTGATGGAACGGATCATTCTTGAGTCTGAAGCCACGAGTATTGTTGGCTACTTGGCGAACTTGTGGGTGTCCACCAAGATTTATGAAATGCTGTTTGATACGTCAATTGCCGCTGCGGCCGCACAATCACAGCAGTTGGAAAACAGTTTGAAGAAAATGAACAAGGAAAAAGCTGCGGTCAAAGTAAAATACCGAAAAGCGAAAAAAGGCGATATCGACAAAAGTTTGCGGGAAGTTTTTATTGCTAAACTGATGCTAGAGCGTAAAGCTGCCGCCAAGACCTAATATGACAAAAGATCAACAGCCGGCATCACCGTCTGACGGTGAGGCTACATCCGAAAAAATAATCACCACGTCAAATTCGACGCGTCGTCGAGGAGAGGGGCGTATTCAGTCCGTGCAAGGTCCTGTCGTTGATGTTTTGTTTGAACGTTTGGAAGATATCCCCGGCGTTTATGATGTGGTGGAAGTGATGACGTTTGATAAGAAGCGGGTTGTTATGCAATGCGCCGAGCACTTAAGTAGCAGTCTAGTGCGTTGTGTCGCCTTACAGGATACACTGAATGTGCAGTTAAATTCCGCTTGTTACAACACCTTTCAACCTATTGCGGTTCCGATTGGTGACGAGTGTTTTGGTCGCATCATGGACACGACGGGGCGCCCGCTCGATAATGGAGGCCCCATTAATGCGCCCAACAAAGTTCCTATCCGTAAAGTCACCAAACAAGTTAATTTTGATTTGAAAAAGAAAAAGGGCGAACGGCCGGAAGTTCTCGAAACCGGGATGAAGTATTTTGATTTGCTTTTTCCCTTGGTCAAAGGGAGTAAAACGGGAATTCTCGGAGGTGCTGGTTGCGGCAAAACCGTCGTCATTTTGGAGCTTATTAATAATATCGTTAAGGCGCACGGTGGTGCGTGCGTCTTCGCGGGTATCGGTGAGCGTATTCGTGAAGGCAACGAATTGTATTACGAATTGGAATTTAACAAGCTTTTGAATAAAGTTATGCTAGCTTTTGGGCAAATGGATCAGCCACCCGGAACCCGTGCGGAAGTCGTGAATACCGGCATCACACTTGCCGAATATCTGCAGTCTAAAAATAAAGATGTGCTGTTGTTTATGGATAATCTGTACCGATTTGTTCAGGGAGGTCAGGAAATTTCAACGCTATTGGGAAGAATCCCTGCGGAAACCGGTTATCAGCCAACGCTCGCCTCAGAAGTTAGCGCGGTTCAGGAAAGAATCCGCTCTATTGAAGGGGGAGGTTCAGTGACGGCTATGCAAGCCGTTTATGTTCCGGCAGATGATATGACTGATCCTGCGGTCGTTGCTATTTTTAGTTATTTGGACGGTTGTATTGTTCTGTCTCGTGAGTTAGTTCAGCGTGGTATGTACCCGGCGATAGATCCCTTACAAAGCACCTGTGCCAACCTGGATCCGGTGGTCGTCGGTCGTCGTCACTATCAGGTCGCGACCAATGTCATTCAACATTTTAATAAGCATAATGCGCTTAAGCGCATCGTCGCGGTCATTGGGGTGGAAGAATTGAATAAAGAAGACCAAGCCATTTATAAACGCGCTGAAAAATTGCTTAATTTTATGACGCAGCCTTTTCACGTGACCGAAGTCTTTACCGGTAAAAAGGGAGCTTTTGTTTCCATCCAGGAGAATGTCGAGGGATGCGCGCGTATCATTAACGGAGATTTTGATCATTTAGGGTCGGATGAGTTTTACATGATCGGGAAAGTTCCCGAAGTTTAATTATGACAAAATATGCCGATAAATTCTTGAGCGATTTGCTGGTAAAAAATGGGTTTTTCCCACCGGTCGAAGTTGAGCAGTTTCTTAAAGAGACGCTGTCAACCAACGACTCGCTCTATCATTATCTCGTCAAGAGGCAATTGATTTCTGAACATCAGATTGTTAGCGCGCTGTGCCTGGAGTTAAATTGCGATTTAATTACATTGAAAAATATTAGAATTGACCAGGTGGTCATTGACCGGGTTCCGGTGAAGTTCGCTTGGTATTACAAATTTATGCCCGTTAAAATTGAAGATAAGTCCCTGACAATCGCTATTTCTATGCCTATGGAAGTCAAAGTTTTGGATGAAATCCGCACTTATTTGGGGCTGGATCCCAAAACTGTTTTTACCACGGACTCTGACCTCAACGAAGCTTTTAACAAGTACTATGGTTTGGCGGCGGAAACTATTGATAAAGTGCTGACCAAAGATCCCAGCCGCCGGCAGTCGGCGAACGAGTCGTCAGCCCACGCCGTGGAGGACCTGGAACATAAGTCCGAAGATGCGTCTGTTTCTCGACTTGTTAACCAGGTCATTTTGGAAGCTTACCAAAAACGCGCGACGGATATTCATATTGAACCTTATCGGAACAAAGTTCGGATCCGCTACCGGATCGACGGCGCTTTGGTCGATGCCAATTTGCCCTCAGAGATCAAACATTTGCTACTGCCGATGATTTCTCGAATTAAAATCATGGCTAATTTAAGTATTGTTGAGAAACGCTTACCTCAGGACGGTAGCGCAGCTGTGCGCGCTAAAGACCAGAGTTTGGATCTGCGGGTCTCGACGATCCCCACTCCTTGGGGAGAGAGTATGGTGATTCGTCTATTGCCGGCTAAAGTGACTATGCTAACGCTGGAAAAATTAGGTATTGATGTCGATCATTTGCGGATTTTTCGTGAATTGGTGAAGAAGCCCCACGGGATTATCTTTGTTACCGGACCGACGGGTTCCGGCAAAACAACAACCCTCTACGCCTGCTTGCAGGAAATTAATTCCGAGCAGCGCAAAATTATTACTATTGAAGATCCCGTTGAGTATGAGATGGAAGGGATCACGCAAATCCAGGTCAATACTAAAGTCAATTTAGATTTCGCGGCGGGACTCAGAAGTGTGTTGCGGCATGACCCGAATATTATCATGGTGGGAGAAGTCCGTGATTTAGAAACGGCTGAGATTGCCATTCGGACTGCCTTAACTGGTCATTTGGTTTTTTCAACTTTGCACACCAATGACGCTGCGAGTGGCGTGACTCGGCTAGTGGATATGGGGCTGGAGCCTTTTTTGGTAGCTTCGAGCGTGGATGCTTTTATCGCGCAACGATTGGTGCGAACGATCTGTCCTCATTGTAAGACGCAAGATGCTAAAGTCCCGGCGGATTTAATTCAAGAGATGGCGCACTCCTTAAAGATTGATACTCAGGAAGTGAAGGTTTTTAAAGGTTTGGGTTGTGAGCGATGTAACAAAACTGGTTTTTATGGCCGGACTGCGCTTTATGAATTTTTGCTCGTCAGTGACGCGATCCAGGCGGCTATTTTGGAAAAGCCTCGCGCTGAATATATCCGTCAGTTGGCCATGGCTGAGGGGATGCAAACATTAAGGCAAAATGGCTGGCGTAAAGTCATCTCGGGCGTAACAACGCCATCGGAAGTCATGAATGTGACATCGAGGGAAGAAGAGGTCGCCGTGACTAACCGGCAGGTGAATAGCGGCTCGTTTTCTAGTGAATCAAACATTCCTGAATCATTAAAAGAGTTTAAAGGCTTGGCGGATTTGTCATCGGACCAACGCAACCTTTCGTCCCGCGCGCACCCACGACTGAATGTGGAATTACCTATTAGGTTTAAATTGAATATTCATGACCAGGAGCAAACGGAGTCAGCGCAGGATGTGGAGCAGTCTGCATTGACGAGAGATTTAAGCGCGGGTGGCGTTTGTTTCTTATCGCGTTTTATTATTCCCGTTGGGACGGTCATCACGCTCAAAGTGCAATTGGAAGGTGAGTCGCGGAGTTTGAATTGTCTGGCTAAAGTCTGCCGGGTGGAACAGGATCATCAGGGTAATTGTTATTTTATCAGCGTGACGTATTTAGATATGGCCAGTGCGGACCGCGCTAAAATCAATCATTTCGTCGCGGCTAAATTAAAGCCCGAAAATAACCCTTAACCAATTAAAGTCTATGCCGCTGTTTAACTATAAAGCTAAAAGACCGGACACTCAAACCGTGGAAGGACGAATCTCGGCGGAAAATGAAGAGATGGCTATAGAGCTATTGACTCAACAAGGATTACTGCCGATTAAAGTTCTTCCCGTGGAAGACGGAGCTCAGGGGGTATTAGGGACTTTTGCCGATCAAGTGCATCGTAAGGACGTCTATTTGTTTTCTAAACAGTTGGTGAGTTTGCTTAAGGGCGGAGTTGCGCTTTTACAGGCTTTGGAGATTTTGGAACGGCAGACCAAATCCAGGGCGTTGAAGGGCGTGATTAGTAAAATAGTCGCGGCGGTTCGGGACGGTAATTCTTTTTCTCAGGCGATGAGTTCATTCCCCAAAGTATTTTCTCCGCTTTTTGTAGCGATGGTCAAGGTGGGTGAGGAAAGCGGAAATTTAAAAGATGTGCTAAGAAATGTGACTGAATACCAGCAACGGCAAGAAGAACTCGTGAATAAAGTTCAAGGGGCCTTGATTTACCCAACGATCATGAGTTGTGTCGGTATGGGCACGGTGATTTTTGTATTGACCTATGTCATGCCCAAGATTGTGGGACTACTTAACGGTTTGAATACCGAGTTGCCTTGGCCGACCAAGATGCTGCTAAAGTTAAGCGGTTTGTTTGCCGGAAATAATTTGTGGATTGTGATTTGTGTTCTGATGTTAGGTGTTATTTTGACTTGGTGGAGTAATTTAGCCAAGCAGGACAAACTAAAAAGTTTTATTTCTTTGAAAATGCCGGTTGTGGGTGATTTGTTGACTCGAGTGGATATCGCGCGTTTTTGCCGCACGATGGAGATCTTGCTTAAAGGAGGGATCCCTATTTTGCGGTCGATTGCTTTGGCCACCCCGGTGGTTAACAACGCGATTCTTCGGCAAGATTTATCCCAGAGTTTGGAGGCCCTTTCCTCGGGGGACTCTTTAGCGCGCAGTTTACAAAATTCTCGCTGGTTGCCACCAATGATGCTGAGCCTTATTTCCGTGGGGGAGGAATCCGGGTCGCTGGCAGAAGCCTTGGGTGATGTCGCCGACATTTATGAGTCTGAAACGAATGAATGGCTCAAAATGATGACCACTTTACTGGAGCCACTGATGATTCTGGTCATTGGCGGGGTGATTGGATTTTTGGTTATGGCGATGTTGTTGCCCATATTTCAAATTGATGTTTTTGCGCGTTAAGGTGGGTCATTTTGGCGCCGGCGCGAGTGCAAAAGTCATTTTTCCGGTGCTGCTTATCATGGTCTGGACTGCTGTCAGTCAGGCTGACACGCTGGACTGGCAGGAGCAGCGCGGTGATCACTTTATTGTTTATTATTTAGAGGATAAAGATAGTCATCTCGCTAGTCAGACGATTATAAAGGCGGAAGAATTTTATCGGCAAATTGATGAAGATATCGGGTACTCGCGGTATTCTAATTTCTGGACTTGGGAAAATCGGGTCAAAATATTTATTTTTCCAAACAAGGATTTGTTCCGGCAGTACACCGGGCAGCCCGAGTGGTCCCACGGCATGGCCAGTAGTAATACCCGTTTGTTTGGAGCGCGGTTTATCGTGACGTATAGTGAACAGAAGAATTTCTTTGATGGTTTGCTGCCCCATGAAATGAGTCATTTGATGTTGCATGATTTTTTAGGTTCTTCGCAGGCTGCGCCACTCTGGTTCGATGAAGGAATGGCACAGTTGTTGGAAGAAGGCAAACTCGCTAAATGCGCGCCAATTGTTCGATACATGGCGCAAAAAGAAAAATTTTTTCCTTTCGAACAGTTGAATGATTTAGATATTCGCCAGGAGAGAAATAATAAATTGGCGGTTCTGTTTTATGCTCAAGGGGTTTCCGTGGTCGATTTTATAAAAAAGCAGTATGGCCGCGCGGCGTTACAGCAAATTTGCCGTGGGCTTAAAGAAGGCCGTTCTTTTGAAGAGGCGTTGCGGGTGGCTACGTCTCAGGCTGTCCCTACGATGAAAGAGCTCGAGCGTAAATGGCTCAACGCCGTTAAGTAGTCAACTAAAAGGAGTGATTATGGTGGTCAATAAACACATCAAAGGTTTTACTTTAATTGAAATCCTGCTGGTCGTGATTATCATCGGCGCTTTGGCGGCGATGGTCATTCCCCGTTTTGCGGGGCGTTCCGAACAGGCCAAAAAAGCGGTGGCTCAGTCGGACATTGAAGCTAACTTAGCTACGGCGCTTAAGCTTTATGAATTAGACAACGGTAATTTTCCTACCACGGCCCAGGGATTGGAGGCGTTATTAACCAAACCGACCACGCCCCCGGTTCCCAAAAATTGGAATACACCGTATATTGAGAAGGTCGCACTTGACCCTTGGGGGAGGCCTTATGTGTATGCATCTCCGGGCGATCATCGCACCGATTATGATTTGTATTCCAAAGGCAGGGATGAATCGAAAGAGGACGATGATATCGTTAATTGGAAATAGATTGTTTGTCCCTGGATTAGCCCTACCATCGGGAAGGCGGCGTCAGCCTAAAGGGATGACATTTTTGGAAGTGCTTTTGACAGCGTCGATCCTCTCTTTGGGGTTTGTTGGGGTTTATCGAATTTATTTTTCAATTTTTGACGCGTATCATCATTTATCCTGTCGCTTACAGGCTTTTAATGTCATGAATGATCACTTAAGTCAGCTGCAGCGGTATCTTCAGGATAGTGGTCAGCTGCCTTTGGGAGGAGAGTCCCAGAGTCGGACTGTGACCATTGATCGGCAGGAAGTTGTTTTTTCTACACAGTCTCACTGGGAAAACGTTGATGATCTACCTAAAATATTCCGAGTGACGATTGAATTAAATTGGCGAGAACGTTTGGGCCCCAAACAGTTAACCCGAACCCTATTTCTTTCCGCCTAACCATAACTATCCGTGCGCACTATTTCCCATCCGTTATTTCGAAAGAAGAGTCATACGAGCGGTTTTACGTTGCTAGAGACTCTGCTGGTCGCGTCGTTAGTCTCGCTTGTGGGTGCCGCATTATTTCAGGCGGTAACCAATGGATTAAAGCTTTGGCAACGCAGCCGAATCGTGGTTGTTGAGGAAGATGCGTTGATTTTTTTTGATAAATTGGCAAGAGATTTGGAAAACAGTGTGCGTTTTTCATTGCTTTCTTTTGATGGAAAGTCGCGCCGCTTGATTATTCCCACCCGGGTGCAGATTGAGCCTGAGCCCCGTTCGTCTTTTCGGCAGGATCAACTGACGACACAGCTGGGGCTCGTGGAGTATTCCTGGGACGCGGCGAGCCATGCGGTTATCCGACGACAATCTTCCTATGGAGAGGCTTTGGCGCGCAGCTTCGGTCCGCCTCAAACATTAGTGACTTCCGTCGACGCGATGCGTTTTCGCTATTTTGCGGATGGGGGAGATGGTAGGGCCTCCCCGCGCGAAGCCGTGAGCTATCGGCCCTTGGCGGTAGAGGTTCACCTAACGCTTAAAGATGAACGTGGCGAACGTAATCTTAGTCGATTCATTAACTTGCCTTTTGGGGGACAACCATGAAACGCTGTCTACGTTCCCGGCAAGGAAGTTTGCTGGTATTGGCTTTATGGTCTTTGGGGTTGTTGGCGGTGTTGGTGATCGCGATGGCATCCAATTTACGCCAGAAAATGAGTTTGTTGGGGCGATTGGAAAAACGAGAGACTACTCTGGCGGTCGCTCAGGCGGGGGTTCAGTACGCCATGGCTTTTTTAAATAATGATCTGGAGAAGAATGGCTTTGATCTAACGCACAAAACAAAAATGAACCGGATGAATAATCCCCATCGCTTTAACGAGATCATACTTCCGGATGGAGTTGCGCAAGTGAGCTATCAACTTTCCGTCGGCGGTGTTGAATCGGAAAAAATGTATGGTATCATGGATGAAGAAAGTAAAATAAATCTTAATCACGTCGACGAGAAGGTCATCCGATCCTTGCTGGGAGAAATTTTGAAATTAAGCGGTGATGAATTGGATCAATTATCAGTGAGTATTGCGGATTGGCGCAAAATTGGTTCCAGCGAACTGTCCGGATTTTATAGTGATGATTATTATCAAAATTTACGTTCGCCCTACCCGGTCAAGGACGCGGATTATGAACTATTAGATGAATTGTTGCTGGTTCGGGGCATGTCTCAGGAGATTTATGACGTGGTGCGTTCCTATGTCACCCTCCTGGGAGATGGTCGGGTGAATGTTAACACGGCTTCTGGACCAGTTTTGCGAGCTTTGGGGTTGGATTCATTGGTCGTTGATAAAATTTTAATAGCCCGCTCGGGGGCAGACGGCCAAGAAGCCACGGCCGATGATTTATTTTTTATGCGTCCTTACGATGTGGCGACCGACGTTCATTCGATAGTCCCTCTGAAACCTGAAGAAATTGCTCAGATTGAAGAAGTGAATGCCCGCGGATTGCTGGGGATCCAATCCAGTTTTTATCGGATAGAAAGTTTCGGTCGTCTCTCGGGAGCCTCATCGGGGGAAAAAATCATGGCTATTTTTGATGCCACACAGCGTAAATGCATCTACTGGCATCAGGAATCAACGGCGAGTTTAAATTAACCATGTTCTCAGCGGAACCAGATAATATCAGTGTCAGTTTAGTGAATGATGTCCTGCGGGTCGCGGGAGTTCGTGCGTCCGGTTCTTCACTGGAAGTGGTTATTTGCGCAAAACGTGACGTTAAAGGGCAGACCGAGGATGAAATTGCTAAAACGCTTCGATCCGTGTTAACGGGAGTCAATTTTAAAAAGATTCCAGCTTATTGCCTGATTCCACCGTCAGCCGTCACGACCAAAAATATCGAGATTCCTTCCAAAGATCCTACGGAAATCAAATCAATTATTAATCTTCAGGCCGGGAGGCATACCCCGTACTCTCGAGAAGAAATTCAAATGGGTTATATCAACATCGGAGTCTATCAAGTTAACTACACCAAGGTTTTGCTAGTCATCGCCAACCGCCAAGTTATTAAGACGCCGCTGCGTATCATGGAGGCGGCCGGATTAAGGGTGGAAAAGGTTCTTTTTTCTCCAGAAGGGATCGGGCATTTCTATGGAAAAGCTTTAGGCTTTTCCCGGCACGATTCCCCCATTGGTATTATTGATGTCGCCCAGGACGGGACCGATTTTATGATTGTGCTTAAAGGTATTGTTATTGCTTGCCGGCATATCCCTTGGGGCGCTTCGCAATTGGCTCAAGGACAAAGTCATTTGAAAAAGCTAGTTGAAGAAATCCGTTTGTCGGTGGAAGCGTACATTAATGAAGATATTGATAAGCCTCCGCTACAGTATTTATTGACATCGAAAGATCCCTTAGTGGCCGCTTTGGTCGAGCCTTTGTCGGTCCAATTATCAGTTCCGGTAAAGATTGAAGCGTATCGGGAAAAAATGCGTTTGACCGGTCCCGTTCAAAAAATATTGGCACCAATGGCGTCGGATTCCTTCTTGGATATTTTTGCTGGGGTTTACCAGCCTGCCGAAGCGCAGATCGATTTGCTACCTGAAGAAACCAAATTGCAACGCAGCATTCAATCCCAGGGCCACGAAGTCATCAAACTCGGCGCGTATGTCATTACCATTCTTATTTTCTTGACCTGCTTGTTCTTCGGTGAAATCTATTTTAAGAATACATTCTTAACTAAATTAAATGCTACTTATAGCAAACACCATGATCAGGTGGCGCAGCTTGAGAAGATTGCCGCGCGTACACGCATCGTCAAAGATTTTTTTAACAGTCGTATGACTACCTTAGAGGCGACTAAAGAGCTCTATAGGCTTTTACCGCAAGAAATATATCTGGAAAGCTTTTTATTGGATGATAAGGGAGCTTTAAGCATTAAAGGTATTTCCGAATCCATGTCCAAGGTTTTTTCTTTGGTTACGGCATTGGAAGAATCGAGTCTTTTTAAGAATGTTAAGACTCAGTCGACCAGCGCTAAGAAAGAGCGGGGCAAAGACGTTGCGGCTTTTGAGATTATTTTTAAGCTTGAGACTGCCAAGGATGATCCGTCTCAGGTTAAAGGTGATACTAAAAAAGAAAATGCGAGTACTGAGGCCTCACGAGAGAATAAATCATGATCCAACAGTGGTTTGTTAAATTATCCGCGGGAGAGCGCAAACTTTTTTATGGGGCGGCGGCTTTTTTATTGTTGGCGGTCATTGACCGTTCTTTCTGGGGGCCGGTCCGGGCGCAATTAAAACAAGTTGAAGAACGCATTCGGCACGAAGAAGGTAATATCCGGCAGAATTTGCGATTGCTAGCGTATAAAAAACGCATACTTGAAGAACAGGACGTATTCTCATCTTATTTTATCCAGAAAGTAAGTTCGGAAGAAGAAATTATTGCCGAGTTTCTCAAGAAAATTGAAATCATGGCTACTGAAGCCAATATTAATTTAATCAAAGTGACGCCTTCAGAAGGTAAGCAGCGCAAGGGTTTTAAAGAGTATCTTGCGAGTTTGGAATGCGCCGGAAATATGGAACAGTTAATTAAATTTTTGCATTTAATTGATGGATCTAAAGATTTATTGCGGACTTCCAAATTAGCGCTGCTACCTAAGAAAGGGTCCGAGACCAACGAAGTCAACGCGACGATGGCCATCACCAAGGTGTTGATTGATCCTTTAGAAGGTATGCCGATGACTTCGAAAAAGAATAAGACGATTCGACTGGAAGATCTCGGTATCCAGGGCACGATGAATGTCCCCGTTAAGATGGAGTCCAACGTTCCCCCGGAGCCAAATGCGAAACCCAAAAGAGGAAATGTCGATGCGGTTAAGTTTTCGCAAGATTAAAGTTTCCATTATCTTTCTCATCGGGCTGCTGGCGTGGGCTGCGGGTGTTGCGGTCCCCGTTGCCGTTGCGCAACAAGAAATCCGGGACATCTATCAGCAGGCTGAGACCGCGTTTAACGCTGGTGAGTATCAGAAAGCGATCAACCTTTTTGAAAAGGTTTTGGACCTGAATCCCAAATTTGCTCCCGCTTACAACGCTATTGGGCTTTGTCATAAGCAGATGAACACGCCATTGCCGGAAGTAATTTGGTATTTTAAGACAGCCCTAGAATATGATCCCAATTTTGTTGATGCCAGTAGTAGCCTTGCCAAGGCTTATTATGGGTTAGGCCAATTCGATAATGCCGAAAAAGTTTGTTTGGATGGACTGAAAATTAATCCGGACCACCTGGATTCAAAGCTGTCGTTGGGTTGGATTTACTTGCTGGGGAAGGGGAAACCTAAAGACGCGATTCCTTATTTCAAGGATGTCTTTGATCAGGCTCAGCTACCTAATGCGGCGCTCGGGCTGGGCATGGCGTATTTTATGAGTGATGATCGCGTGGGGGCCATGGATATGATTACGGCGCTGAAAGAATTAAAACAGATTGATATGGCGACACAGCTCGAGAATATGGTGCGTGGCAATGAGTTTAATAAGGAAGAAGAAGGTCGGCAGTTAGTTCATCCTGTTGAGCGCCCACCGCCTCGCGTTGCCCCGGGGGGAACGACTATCACGGGTGCTAGCGGCGTGATGCGCGTGCGTTTACGCGGTAAACTCATCAATATGGGAAACGCGGAGATTCAAGGTTCCGCCAGTTCGGGGAATCCTTCCGCAAGTTCGTATTAGTTTTCCCTGCTCGTTAGGGGTCCATCCAGTTCCTGCCGAAAATTATTCCAGTTGATTTCATAAACCAAAATCTGAGTTCTTCCCGTCAGGTCGCTGTCGGCAAAGAAGGGTTTAAAGAATTTAAGCCCTTGACCTTTGAAATAATATAATCGAAATAGCACTGAGCGCGCTAATCGAGGATCCGCGAGGATGACGCTGAGGCGACCGTTATCATCTAATAACAGCACGTTATAGCCTAGAGTGTTGCCGGGAATTTTGGCTTCTACGTATTGTCCCTGCTCATCGAGGTATTGAATGGCCGCCGGAATTCCCTGGCCAAATTTAGGGGAGCGGATTTCGCAGCGTTTGGTCGATAAGTTTATGGCGACTCCCTGATCGAAGAGTACCGTATCGCCGGAGAGACCAACTGCATGAAGTGGTTCACTGTAGTGCAACGGCCCACCCGCTAGATTCCAAAGGAAATCAATATATTCTTTACTTTTGCGCGATGGAAGCTTAGCGCGTGTTGCTGGATGGGCGTTGATTTCTTCCACTTTCTTAAAATTCCAGCGATCCAGGAAACTTAATATCAGGCTTTTCTCGACGATTTCATTGTAAATGAATAGATATGCCGGTGGGGGTGCGGCGTGCGTGAGTTTAAGTAACGCGCGGGATTGTTCTGGAGGGAATGAGGCGTTGTTTAAAAACAGTTGGGCTTGGAATGGGTTGAGGCCGCCAATGACTTTGAGGAGTTCGACCGCTACGGATGTTTTGGCGCCGAGGCTGACCAAATAATCGCAGGCGGCGTTGGCGCTGTTGTTAAGCATGCGCAATATGCCTAAGGCTTCACGTTCATCGGTGGCTAGAAAAACATTAGCCATCCAGTAGGCTTGAGGAAAATTAATGGTAGCTCCGTCAAAGGTGACACGACGCTTGGCCATCGCCTTGATAAAGTGCCCTGGCGGCCACCAGGAATTGACGATGGCGTCCTGAGGCGTCGCTTGATTTATTTTCTGGAACGCGTTGTCCCAGGTACGATTGTAGATGCGGGTAATTTGAGATGGCGTTGTCACCTGGGCGTGGATGACCGCCGGAATCATCAGTAGCAACGGGATACTTCCGAGCGAAAGTTTGAACCAAGAGAAAGAGTTCTGCTTGTTCTGGGGGAATGGGAATTTGCTTTCAAGCCAATGCGTGAGTTCTTCCAGTCCAAAACAAATCAGCAGAACGAGTGGCGTTAAGAATAATAACGCGAAACGCTGAGCTCCTAAGGTCAGTAAGAAAGCGCTAGTGGCTAAGGCGAAGAATAGAATAATGCCAAAATAATTAGATTTCTCCCGGGATGAAAAGAATTTAATCGCGACGAGACCAGCGCCGAAGGCTCCTAATATTAATATCCAGCCACCGCCGCTGAGTTCAATCAAATCCGCTAAGGTCATCCGCTTTAATTCTCCGACGGTCACATAAATATCCGGCCAGATGGATAATTGCGGATTCATAAAATCTTTGAGCGCTTTGAGTCCTTCCGAAAATAGAGCAAAGAATTGAGTCGGTCCGAAAGTCACCGCAATACCTAAGAATGTCCCCAGCGCGAATGCCGGCCATATGAGCCAGAATCCCTTGCGGCGCTGGGTTACGGGTACGAGCCAGAGATTGAGTCCAGAAAGGATGATCAAGGTCAGGGTAATGATCGTAAAGTGAAACATCCAGCCGTGCCAGAATAGCGCGTAAAGATTCATAATAAGTCCTGCGATAAAACCGCTAAACAATCGTCCTCGGGGATTACTACCATCACGAAATGCCAGTAACAGCGGCAGGCAAACCAGAAGCGGAAAAAGTAAACTGTAGGGGTCGTTGTCGTACCAGCCAAAAAGACTGCGTTTGATGAGTAGCGGGCAGCAAGCTAGTAGCATCGCTCCAGCCAGAGTCGTCATCGGGCGGAAATTAAGTAGCCACCCCGTCCAGACGAAGGCCAATAAGAAGAAGGCGGTGATGATTAGAGGCGTAAAGCTGACCGCGTACATGAGCTCGGTCTCTGGGCGAAAGAATTTGAGTACGTGATAAATAGTCAATCCCACATATGGATGAAGCGTTAAGGGCTCCCAGTGTCCCTCCGGGGCGAGCATCAGGCGATTTAAATATTTGCTGCCGGATTGGGAGTCACTTAAACGTCCGGTCGAAAGTAGGTTGTCGGTCAGGTTGTAATAATTAAAAGGGTCCGCTTCCAGAAGATAAGGATAACGCTGTGGGCCTGGCTGGGCCTTCTCTATTTGGACAGCCAGACGTTCAATGCGCTGCAACAATGATTTGCTTTCAGTGTGCATGCGACGATCAAATTCTTTCTTGATGGTTTGGTCGCGAATTGCTTCGGGTAACTGTGGGGAATGCGTGATAATTTGTTCAGCGACACTGGCGCGCAATTGATTGATGGCCAATAGGCTGGCTTTCTCGTAAGACTCAGTGGAATAAAAATGACGCAGCGGGTAACTACGGAAATAAAGGGCTACCAGCACGGCAAGTATCCAAACCAGCGCATAGGCACCGAACGTGAGCGCGAATGAGGGGCGTAGCGTTGTCGGAGCTGGAGGTTGGGCTAAGGGAATATTTTTCATAACGGAAAAGATTGAGGCCATTGTAATGGGCGTTGGCAAGGGATGCAAGCCCGGAGCGGAAATTCTTAATCTGGAACGAGCATATTTTGAAAAAGTCGGCAATTCTAACTTTACACTCCGAATTTAATTTGCTATATTGGTGCCTCTTTTGAGAGTAAAGGTGTCTTTGGTCTTTATAAAACTCTTTGGGCCATTAGCTCATCTGGTAGAGCAACTGACTCTTAATCAGTGGGTGGCAAGTTCAAGTCTTGCATGGCCCACCAAATTTTCATAATTTGGTGAGCGGAGGGCGGCATCCCGAAGGATTCGGGATGCCGCCCTTGCTTAAAATTATTAATTCCAGCTGGAATTATCTGGAAATCTTTTTAGAATAAATCCCGCGTAAAGGAGAAATTGATTGTCTTCCTCTAAAATTGATATTGCTTCCCTTAAACAAAAGGCGTACCAGTTTCGGCAAGAAATTCTGGAGACCTTACATTTGGCTGGTTCAGGCCACCCGGGCGGTTCGCTGTCGGCCGTTGAAATCTTCATTAGTCTTTATTTTTACAAATTGAATTACCGGGCTCATGATCCGAAATGGGAGGATCGCGATCGCGTGATTATGTCTAAGGGGCATTGCTCCCCCGTGACGTATGTGACGCTCGCTAACGCGGGATTTTTTCCTAAAGAAGAATTGAAGACTTTCCGTAAATTCGGTTCCCGATTGCAAGGGCACGTGCACTATAAGGTGCCGGGGGTTGAATTTAATACCGGTTCTTTGGGTCATGGGTTGTCGGTGGCCAATGGGTTGGGTTTGGGTGCTCGTTTGATGAATAAAAGTTTTAATACGTATTGTATTCTGGGGGATGGCGAAATCCAGGAGGGTTCGGTTTGGGAAGCCGCGATGACGGCGCCGCATCATAAATTGGATAATGTCTGTGCTATCGTTGATTGTAACCAAGTGCAGGAAAACGGATTGACGAAGGACATCAAGAATCTGGAGCCCTTGGCAGATAAATGGAAAAGTTTTGGTTGGCACGTTATTGATATTGACGGTCACGATTTTGGGCAGCTGACGAGTGCCCTGGATGAGTTTACATCCACCAAGGGTAAACCGACTGTGATCATCGCTCGGACCATCAAAGGCAAAGGAGTTCCTTTTATGGAACTTAAATCCGCCTGGCATGGCAAGGCCCCGAATAAAGAACAGTTAACGAGCGCCTTAGCGGAGTTAAAGAAATAGTCATATGGACATGAAACCAACACGAGATGGATTTGGCGATGAGATGGTCGCCTTAGGAAAAGATAACAAGAAAGTCGTGGTGCTTTCGGGAGATCTTGAGGATGCCACACGGGCTGAGTATTTTAAACACGCTTATCCTGAACGGTTTTTTAATCTAGGGATTACGGAGCAGGATGTGGTGGGAACTGCGGCCGGGCTTAGTCTGGCGGGGTTTATTCCTTTCGCGACATCGTTCGCGGTGTTCTTAACCAATCGCGCCTACGACATGATCCGTCTGGATGTCTGTTATAACAAAACCAATGTCAAAGTGGTTTGTTCGCATACGGGATTAACTGTGGGAGAAGACGGCGCCTCGGCGCAATGCCTGGAAGATTTTGCCATCATGCGCGTGTTACCCAACATTAAAGTCGTTTGTCCGGTCGATTATATTGAAGCGCGTAAGGCGACTCGCGAACTGGTCAATACCAATGGTCCGATCTATATGCGTACCGGTCGGGCGCCTGTTCCGGTTGTTACCAAGGAGAGCGATCCTTTTGTGATCGGTAAGGCCAATATCCTGCGTCCTGGAAAGGATGTGGTTTTGATTGGCTGTGGAACGATGGTGTCGGAATGCTTGCAGGCGGCGGAATTATTGGCTAAAGACAATATTGACGCGCAGGTCGTGAACATGCATACCATTAAACCGATTGATAGCGCTTTGATTCTGGATGCCGCGCAGAAAGTCGGCTGCTTTGTCACTGCCGAAGAGCATCAAATGCAGGGTGGCTTAGGATCGGCGGTCGCGGAAGTGCTCGCCCAAAATTATCCGGCTCCGTTAGAAATTATTGGCGTGAATGATTCTTTTGGTGAAAGTGGTTCTCCTCAAGAGTTACTAAAAGCCTACCATCTTAAAGATGTTGATATCGTTGCCGCAGCTAAAAAGGCGTTACTGCGCAAAAAGAATTTTAAATCCCGATCCTAACTGAAGAGAGGTCTCCATGAGTCAAACCAATCTGCAGGCATTGGCCGCGTATGGTCAAAGTATTTGGTTGGATTTTATCAATCGTCCGTTACTGGAATCTGGAAAACTCCAGCGGCTGATTGACGGCGGTTTGCGGGGTATGACGTCTAATCCGACGATTTTTAATCAGGCTATCAGTCAATCTCAGGATTATGACGCCTTGATTCTCAAGTTAAAAGAACAAGGTAAAAGTCTTTTTGAGATTTATGATGAGTTGACGATTCGGGACATTAAAGAAGCTTGTGATATTTTTCGTCCGGTTTACGATCAAACTCATGGGCTGGATGGCTATGTCAGTTTGGAGATTAATCCTAAAATAGCGAATGACGCTGCTTCATCTATTAAAGAAGGTATGAGGCTTTATGCTAAGGTCGGTAAACCTAACGTCATGATCAAGGTGCCGGCGACCGATGCCGGTTATCCGGTGGTGGAGGAGTTAATTGCTTCAGGAATTAACGTCAATGTGACGTTGATTTTTTCGTTGGCGCAGTATAGCCGCACGGTTGACGCGTATTTAAAAGGGTTAAGTCGTTTGTCCGCTCAGGGGAAAGATGTGCGTCGGGTAAGATCGGTGGCCAGTGTTTTTGTTAGTCGCATTGACGCAGCGGCGGACAAGCAGCTCGATGACAAGATTAATCAAACTACTGATGTTGTTTTGAAGAGTCAATTGGCTGGGTTAAAGGGGAAGGCGGCGGTCGCCAATTGCCGGGTGGTATTTGATGAATTTAAACGCAAATTTGCTAGCACTGCTTTTGGTGAATTAGCCAAGCACCAGGCGAATGAACAGCGTGTGTTGTGGGCTTCCACGGGGACCAAAAATCCGCAGTACAACGATGTGAAGTATGTCTCCGAATTAATTGCTAAACCGACGGTCAATACTTTGCCGGAAAAGACACTGGAGGCCTTTCAAGATCACGGTCAAGTAGTGGAGGCTTTTAACACCGATGGGGGGTGGGGGCAGACGGTGTTGCGTAATTTGCAAGCCGCCGGTATTGACGTGAATGTTATTTGTTCGAAGTTGTTGCAGGAGGGTGTCGTTGCTTTTGAAAAGTCATTTGATGAGCTGATGACGTCGTTAGAAGAAAAGTCGCAGCGATTATCGGGCGTTCGGCAATAAACTGTAGGGTAGGTGTTAAAAGGGCCCCGGGTAGCTGACCAGCTACCCGGGGCCCTTTCTTTTTTATTAAATTCGTGTTTGACATACTATGGGGGGGTATGGTATACCTGCATCAAGAATAGATTTTTAACATAGGAGATATAAATGTCAAATTTTCCGGCCCATCACGATCAGCTTGTCGCCCTCAAACGTGTTGAAGGACAAATCCGCGGGATCCAGCGGATGATCGAAGACAACAAATATTGCGTTGATATTCTTACCCAGCTGCACGCCACGGTTGGCGCGATCTTGAAAATTGAAGACGAGGTCCTTAAAAGACATTTTCACGGTTGTGTCGCCAACGCTATTAAAGGAAAATCCACTAAAGACCAAGACCAAAAAATCGGAGAAATTTTAGAGTTATTGCATCGTTTTCGCCGAACCTAAAATGTTCAAGGAGAACCTATGCGCCGTCTTTTTCAGATAAGGAACGGGTGGCTTCAAAAAAAATCGGGTATCGGTATTCTGTATTTATTGGTGTTTTCTTTTTGTCAGCCTGCTTATTCCCAGCCTGGCATCTTCGATGGTGATCCGCAGTTGGAATTACTTTATGAAAAATTGCTGAGTAATAATTTAGAAATCAAAGCCGCCCAGGAAAAGTGGGAAGCGATGAAAAAACGCGTTCCTCAGGCTGCGGCTTTGCCAGACCCCACTTTTACGTATTCGGTCATGGGGCCGGACATCATGACGATGAGAGGACCACAGGAAGAGATTTATGAGGGGGAACAAATGGTTCCGTTCCCGGGGGAATTGGCGGAGCGCAAAGCCATTGCGAAGGAAGAAGCTGCCGCCGCGTTGGCCAAGGCCAAGGCAAGTCAACAAAATGCGATCTTAGCCTTAGTGGAAACTTATTACGATTATTATTATTTGAAAAATTCGTTAACGGCGACTAAACAATTAAAAGAACTTCTGCAAAAAAATGAGTCGGTCGCCCAAGCGCGCTATGCCTCTCAGGGGAGCGCTCAGCGCGAAGTGACCCACGCCCAGACGGAAACAGCGTCTATTTTAGAGCGGATTATTGTTCTGGAGCAGCAGCTGGCGACAACAGAGCTTTTCTTGCAGAAGCTCCTTAATGAAGCGGGGCCCTTGCCACTGCAGCCTATTCTTGATCCGGTTATCCCCAACCTTTCGTCTTCCCTTGAAGAGTTAACCCAATTGGCTTTCATTAACCGTCCTGAGATCGTAGAAGCGCAAGCCATGGAAAATAAAGAAAAGCACATGAAAAAGATGGCTGTTTACGAGAATGCCCCGGATATTAGTGTAGGTTTTCAATATTACCGGATTGGTTCGGGTGAGACCTCTGATCCAGAAGATGGACAAGACGCGTGGATGATCCCCATCAAAGTCACCGTACCGCTTTGGCAAAATCGAATTATCGCCGGAATTAGTGAAGGAACGCGCAACCTTAACGCGGCTAAAGCCAGTTTGCAAAATGAAAAAAATTTGGGTCAATATGAAGTCGCGAAGGCTTATTTTCAATTTCAATCCCGCAAACAGGTCGTTGACCTTTATCAAAATGCCTATTTGCCTCAAGCGGAAACGGCTTATAAATCCGATCAGGCTGGTTATGAAGCGAACCGTTCGGAGCTAACCGCCTTATTAGAAAGTGAGCGCGCTTATTTGAATACAAAGCTAGGGTATTATGAAGCGTTGGCGGAGGCCATGAAAAGTTTTGCTGCGTTAGAACGTTCTGTGGGTGTTTCCTTGATGACGAAGGAGGTCTTAAAATGATTTTAAAATCAAAGCCGGTTGTCATGGGAGCAGTTTGTCTAATTTTGTTATTAATTGCTTTGCGATTTTTTGAAAGGAATCGTCTGTTTCTTCAATCGTCCGCAAGCTCTGGCCAATCTGAAAACAATTATTATTGCCCGATGCACTCGCAGATTCAAGCGGACAAGCCGGGCGTTTGCCCTATCTGTAATATGAATTTGGTTAAAAAAGAAGCCAAGGCCAAAAAGTCAGAATCGGTAAAAACACAGACCAGCCCACTATATTATTGCCCCATGCATCCTCAGATTCAATCGGACAAACCTGGGGTCTGTCCCATTTGTAACATGAATCTGGTCAAAAAAGAAAGCTCTCCCGAGGCGCAGAAAACTAACGAAAAAAAAGCTAAAGATATTTGTTACTTTCATGATTGTCATAAAAAATCCGGCGGCAAGCCGTGTCCGATGATGGTCGTGACGAAACCCGGAGAAAAAGTGCATTGTCCGATTTGCGGGACCTTTATTGCTGGAGAGGAAGGATTGATCCCTATGGAGGAGGCCAAGCCGGAAGGGTATGCCTCCATTATTCTTTCCGACCAGAAAAGGCAATTGATCGGACTAAAAACGGTAGCCGTCAAGAGCGAAAAGATTTCGAAAAGAGTTCGTGCCGCAGGAACAATCGCCCATGATCCGGAACTTTATCAAGCGCAAAGCGAATATGTCCAGGCGATTCAGGCCTTAGAAAGAGCCAAGACAAGCTCCTTACCGGAAATCGTTAATCAGGCTGAGCGACTGGTTGACTCCGCGCGTATTCGCTTAAGGCATTTGGGGCTCAACGATGACCTGATAGAAGAGTTTGCCAAAGGCAAACAGGCCGAGCACAATTTGCTGTATGCGCACCCGGGTAATCCTATGTGGATGTACGCTCAGGTATTTGAATATGAAATTCCCCTTATTAAAACTGGCCAGAAAGTCACTGCAGAGGTGGTTTCGTTGCCTAATGAAGTTTTTGTAGGAACAGTAAGGTCGATTGATGCCATGGTTGATCCCACAACACGGACGACCCGTATCCGCGCTCTTTTGGATGATCCCGATGGGCATTTAAAACCTGATATGTATGTCAATGCCTTCATTGATATTGATTTAGAGGAAACTTTGGTCGTTCCTCAGGAGGCCGTTTTTAACACCGGGGTTAAGAAAATCGTTTTTGTTGAAGGCGAAGAGGGCGTTCTTGATCCCCGGGAGGTATCATTAGGGCAAACGTCCGGAAATCAAGTGCAAATTCTTCATGGTGTTAAAGAGGGGGATAAAGTCGTCAGTAACGGGAATTTCTTAGTAGATTCTGAAAGTCGATTGCAGGCCGCCTTGGAGGGGATGGGAACCCCAGCCCCTGAGTCTTCGGGAACTGTTGAACAACACCAACACTAAATTCTTCGGTATATGTTACTTCATTCTTCTGAAGGGCAAAGAAAAGATGGTTTGATCGAAAAGGTCATTGAGTTTTCGGCACACCATAAATTTTTAGTCCTAATTTTAGTGGCGATGGCGATGATTTGGTCGGTCTGGTGTATTAAAAATATTCCGCTCGATGCCATTCCCGACCTTTCCGATTCCCAAGTCATCATTTATTCCCGTTGGGACCGCAGTCCGGACATCATTGAGGATCAAGTCACTTATCCAATCATCTCTGCCTTATTAGGGGTCCCGCAGATCAAAGCGATCCGTGGCTTTTCTGATTTTGGTTTTTCTTACGTTTATGTCATTTTTAAAGACGGAACGGATCTCTATTGGGCGCGCAGTCGGGTACTTGAATATCTTAACAAAATCAGTTCTAAACTGCCTGAAGGTGTCAAAACTGAAATGGGACCCGATGCTACGGGAGTGGGTTGGGTGTTGCAGTACGTTTTGGTCAACAAAACTGGCGAGCAGGATTTGCAGCAGTTGCGTAGCTTCCAGGATTGGAACCTGCGTTATCATTTGCAGAGCGTGCCCGGCGTGGCGGAAGTCGCTTCTATCGGAGGGTTCCAAAAACAATATCAAATCACCGTTGACCCCAATCGTTTGGTCGCTTACAACGTGCCTTTAAACGCGGTGATTGATGCCGTTCGTATGGGGAATATGGAGGTCGGCGGGAGACTATTGGAATTCTCCGGGGCGGAATATATGGTGAGAGGCCGCGGCTACGTTAAAAGTGTAGCCGATATCGAGAATATGGTCGTGTCGGTTGACGCCAAAGGAACCCCCATTCTGATTAAAAACATTGCTTCGGTTGCCATTGGTCCGGAAATCCGTCGAGGGTTAGCGGACTTGGATGGAGAAGGTGACGCGGTCGGTGGGACGGTCATCATGCGTTTTGGTGAGAACGCGTTAAGCGTGATTAAAGCGGTCAAACAGAAGCTTAAGGAAATCGAACCTTCTTTGCCCCCTGGAACCACGATTGAGATCGTGTACGATCGGTCGGATTTAATTAATCGTGCCATCGCGACATTAAAGCACCAGTTGATTGAAGAGATGTTGATCGTCAGCTTGGTAATTCTCGTTTTCTTATGGCATTTTCCTTCCGCCGTTATTCCGATTGTTACGATACCTATTTCGGTCTTGTTATCTTTTATACCGATGTATGGTTTAAAGTTGACGTCCAACATCATGTCATTGGCGGGGATCGCCATCTCGATTGGTGTTTTAGTCGATGGCGCGATCGTGGAAGTGGAAAACGCATACAAGCGGTTAGAACAATGGAACGCGAATGGGCGGAAAGGTGATTTTCACGTGATCCGCTTGCAGGCGCTAAAAGAAGTGGGCCCTGCGGTCTTTTTTTCTTTATTGGTGATCGCCGTCTCGTTTATTCCTATTTTTACGTTGGTTGACCAGGAGGGACGGTTATTTAAACCGCTGGCTTGGGGGAAAAACTTAGCGATGTTTATCGCGGCGGTCTTGGCGATCACCTTAGATCCGGCGCTGCGGATGCTTTTTACCCGCATGGATCCGATCCAGGTTTCCTGGAAAATTTTGCCGGCTTTCTTACGGCAGGGCATGTCAACATGGGCGACGCGCTTGGCGGTGGGGCATTATTATCCTGAGGAGCAACATCCGATCAGCCGACGATTGTTTGGTGTTTATGAACCCATTTGCCGATGGGTTTTACGCCACCGTAAAACAACCTTGGCCATCACACTCGCGTTGACGTTAACGACAATCCCGGTCTTCTTTCAATTAGGGAGTGAATTCATGCCTCCATTATGGGAGGGGGACATCTTATACATGCCCACCACGTTACCGGGGATATCGGTGACTCAAGCGCAACAACTCATGCAGACGCAGGACAAAATACTTAAGGGCTTTCCTGAGGTCAAACGGGTCTTTGGAAAGGCGGGTCGCATTGAAAGCTCCACGGATCCGGCCCCCTTTTCCATGATGGAAACCATGGTCCAGTTAAAACCACCATCTGAATGGCGTTCGATTGACCGGTGGTATTCATCTTTCCCGGAATTTTTGAAAAAACCTTTGCGGGTTATTTGGCCGGATCGTATCAGCCCGGAGACCTTGATTAACGAAATGGACCAGGCCCTAAAAATCCCCGGTACCACTAATGCTTGGACCATGCCGATTAAAAATCGAATCGATATGTTATCCACGGGGGTGCGTACTCCTATCGGTATTAAGGTCTTGGGATCTGACTTGCAACAAATTGAAAGAATCGGGGCTCAAGTGGAGTCGGTTATTAAAAACTTGCCGGGAACGCGGAGCGTTTTTGCCGAACGGGCCGCGGGAGGGTATTTTCTGGATTTTGATTTGAAACGAGAAGCGTTAGCCCGCTATGGTTTAAGTGTTGAAGACGCGCAAACGGTCGTCATGACGGCCATCGGTGGAGAAAATATTGCCACGACCATAGAAGGGCGGGAACGTTACCCCATTAATATTCGTTATCCGCGTGCTTTCCGAGAGGATATCGAGCAACTCAAACGGGTGCTGATAGCAACCCCTTCGGGCCAGCAGATCCCGATGGTTCAAATTGCGGATATCGTTTTACGCAGCGGTCCAGCCATGATCCGCAATGAAAACGGTTTGTTAGCTGGGTACGTCTATGTTGACACCCACGGTATCGACGTAGGTACTTATGTCGAAAAGGCTAAAAAAAAGGTAAGCGAGTCGATCATGCTTCCTGAAGGCTATTCGTTGTTATGGAGCGGGCAGTATGAGAATATGATCCGCGTACGAGAACGTCTGAAGGTGGTGATACCATTGACGTTATTTATTATTTGTTTTCTGCTGTATTTAAATACGAAGTCGGTGGTAAAAACGGGGATTGTTTTACTGGCGGTACCGTTTTCTTTGATTGGTGCGGTGTGGCTGCTATGGTTGTTGGATTATAATTTGTCCATCGCGGTGTGGGTGGGGATGATCGCGTTGATGGGGCTTGACGCGGAAACCGGTGTTTTTATGTTATTGTTTCTGGATTTAGCGTATAAAGACGCGGTATTAAGCGGAAAAATGAAAACGCGAGATGATTTGGAGGAAGCGATTGTCCATGGAGCGGTCAAAAGGGTCCGTCCTAAAATGATGACGGTGGTGGCGGCTTTTATGGGATTATTGCCGATCATGTGGTCCATGGGGACTGGCGCCGACATGATGAAGCGGATCGCGGCCCCTATGGTCGGAGGTTTGGCGACATCCTTTTTATTGGAATTGATAGTTTACCCGGTTGTTTATTTTATTTGGAAGTGGCATTTTGAAATGAAGCGCGGTCAGGCCGATTGGATTAAGCGGGGAATGGTCCCCTCAACTATTTAAGCAGGAGGACTCATGCGAAAGAATAACATGGCTCAGGAAGAGCGTTTTACGCGAACGACGTTTGGTTTGCTGATGATGGGGGCGGCTTTTGTGTCTTGGGGAAAGTGGGTGGTATTTATTCTAGGAGTCTTATTTTTGATTTCCGCGTGGCAGGGGTATTGTGTAACGTGTGAAATCTATCGTAAATTTAATAATTCGCGCTGATAATTTTTCATGAGGAAAGATTGAAGGCGTGTTAGGTCAGAAAGGAGCTGTTGCAATGAAAAAGTTATTCATCGTTTTAGGTATTATTTTAGGGGCATCTTCCACAGTTTTTGCCGCTGACTCCGCCGGGGCAGTCAAAGAGGCCGCTGCGGCCACCAACAAAATTTGCCCGGTGAGCGGGCATGAGATTGGCTCAATGGGGGAAGGTTCTGATGTTGAATATCAAGGCAAAAAATATAAGCTATGCTGCAAAATGTGTGAAAAGGATTTCTTAAAGAATCCTGAGGAAATGATAAAGAAGTTAGGTGCGGGTGATCAGTCTTCCGAGAATGCGGCCGGAGCCGGAACGGCTGTTGCGGCGGTTGAGCCTGCTGGCACGCAAGCCCCCGCTGAAATCATCGAAGTGGGTAATAAACTTTGCCCTATCAGTCATGAAGAAGTGGATGAACATGGAAAACCGGTCCCTGTTGAATACAAAGGGAAACGTTATAATTTGTGCTGCAAAATGTGCGAGAAGGATTTCTTAAAAGATCCGGAAGCGGCTATTAAAAAATTGGAAGCCGCAAATGCGACCGAATCTCCTGAAGGGCATGGCCACGAAGGCAGCTAATAATTACGTTAGCTACGGGGCGGATTAAGAATAGGTTCCCTTGCGTTCTTAATCCGCCCGGAGTTCCTTAAGGGCAGTGAGACCTTATTGAATTTAAGGAGTCATTAGATAATGTTTGATTTGCCGTGGCATCCGATGATGGTTCATTTTCCCATCGCCTTGATCGTGTTGGCCAATCTGATGGAAATGGGCAGTTTGTTATTGAAGAGGGAATCGTGGCATCTAACGGCGAAGCATTTGTTTATTGTGGCCGCCATCTTCACCCCTTTGGCTGTCGGGTCTGGATGGTTAGAGCACGAGAAATTAAAAATTTCGCATCCCGTGATGAAATCTCATGAACTGCTGGGTTTTTTGACTTGGGCGATTATCTGGGTCGGTGGTATTATTTGGCTCTGGGCACAACGACAAAATTTAAAGTGGGCGCGTTTGGTATTTATCTTGACGTTAGCGGTCGCTTTGGGAATGGTCGTCAGTACGGCACATTATGGAGGAAAATTAGTTTTTGAATATGGGGTTGGGGTTGAGTAATGGCGATTGATCCTATTTGTAAAATGTCGGTAACAGAGCAATCGGTCTATAAAGTGGACCACGATGGGAAGACTGTTTATTTTTGTAGCGATCATTGTCTAAAAACTTTTCTCAAAGATCATTCCTCAGGCCATCCGGAAGGTGCGTCCTGCTGCGATGTTGACACGCAACCCTGGTATCGTCGTAAAACAGTGGTTGCTCTGGCGGTCTTTTTTATTTTCTTCGCGGCAACTTGGTTTTTCCCTTTTCTGACACGCTTGCGTTTTCACCTGGGTATGTATTTTAACGCGTTGGGTTGGGCGATCGCATTAGGTTTGGTCATCGGGGGGATTATTGATTATTATGTGCCCAAAGAATACATCTCCCGAATACTGACGGCGCCGCGTAAACGCACGATTTTCTACGCAGTTTTTCTGGGCGCTTTTGCCAGTGTTTGCTCTTGTGGGGTTTTGGCGTTATCTATGCAATTGCATAAGAAGGGGGCTTCCACAGCTGCGGTCGTGGCGTTCTTGCTAGCGAGCCCCTGGGCAAATTTTCCGCTAACGTTGATGATGGTGGGATTTTTTGGGCTTTTGCCGGCGTTGTATATTGTTTTTTCCGCCGTTTGTGTCGCGTTAATGACGGGTTTGATTTATTTGCTACTAGAACGAAAAGGGTGGGTGGAACGAAATAAAAATACGGTTTCTCTAAATGGCGATTTTTCTGTCCGCGAAGATTTTCGAAAGCGTTGGCGAGAATATCGTTGGTCCGCGAAGCAAATTTATCAGGACCTGTGTGGGATTGGAAAAGGCATTAGCAGCCTGGCGGACATGATTGTTTGGTGGTTGCTCATCGGGGTGGTGGTCGCCTCGCTCGTGGCTACTTACGTACCCACGGAGATTTTTACCCGGTACCTGGGGCCAACACTTAGTGGCATGCTTTTAACCATGCTGTTGGCTACCGTCTTGGAAGTTTGCTCTGAGGGCAGCGCGCCCTTGGCGTTTGAAATGTTTCGCCAGACCGGAGCTTTAGGGAACAGCTTTGTATTCTTGATGGGAGGTGTGATCACGGATTATAACGAATTGGGACTGCTTTGGCATAATGTCGGACGCCGAGCGGCCATATGGTTACCGATCATTACCATCCCGCAGGTCTTATTTTTTGGTTATGTCGCTAACCTGATTTTCTTTGTTATTCATTGATGATAAGAAAATCGGTAATTCGGTTGTTGCTTAATTTTTAGGTTGTTATAATGCCTTTCATGAATTTGAAATCTTGGTCGGCGGTTGGCCGTCTCTCCGTTAACGAAATGCGTCGCTATCAGGGGAGGCGATTGAGTACGTTTATTAACGAGCAGGTTTTTCCTTTCAGTCCTTTTTATCAGGATGCTTTTAAAAAGGCCGGAATTTCCCCCCAAAGTGTTCGTGGTTTTAATGATTTAGCCCGGCTGCCGTTTACTTCAAAAACAGATTTTGTCGCCACTCCGGAGCATCCGGAAAAATATAAAGAGTTTGTGCTGCACCCTTCCGCGGATAAAATTAAATCTTTTTGGCCGCTTGGAAAAAAGTTGGACTTGATTTTTGATAAAGTTATGGATGGGGGCGAGGCTGTTTTAGAGCGGCTTTCTCGAGAATACCGACCCTGTTTTATTACATTTACGACCGGAACAACGAACAAGCCCGTTTCTTTTCTATATAGCGCCTATGACATTAATAACTTGTACCTATCCGGATCACGGATGCTGCAGTTATTCGGTATCAAAAATGATGAGCGAATTTTCAATATGTTTCCTTACGCGCCGCATTTGGCTTTTTGGCAAGTGGTTTTTGGTGGGTTGTCGGACGCGGTGGTTATTTTCTCCAGTGGTGGTGGTAAGACGATGGGGACGGAAGGGAATATTGCCGCTTTGTTGCGTATGCGACCATCGGTTGTTTTGGGCGTGCCGAGTTACGTGTATCATGTTTTGCGTCTGGCTCAAGAGAAGAATTGTCGTCTTGATTATGTCAAAACGGTGGTGTTGGGAGCCGCAAGGGTGACGGAAGGCTTTAAAGCGAAATTGAGAGAACTGTTGAACGCGATGGGGGCGACGAACGTGGCCATCATCGGCACTTACGGATTCACGGAAGCCCGCTGCGCTTGGGCGGAATGCCCAACGAAACCAGGCGTTTCCAGCGGCTATCATTTGTATCCGGATAAAGAAATTTTTGAGATTATTGATCCCGAAACTGGTCAGGTACGCGGGGAAGGAGAAGATGGCGAAATTGTTTATACCTCGTTGGATGCGCGTGGTTCGATAGTCGTCCGTTATCGCACCGGTGATTATGTGAAAGGCGGCATCACCTACGCGCCTTGTCCGCATTGTGGGCTCACTGTTCCGCGACTTTCTAGCGATATCACCCGATTGTCAGACGTTAGGGGATTAAATTTGTCTAAAATTAAAGGAGCGCTCGTTAATCTTAATGATTTTGCCAGCATTCTTAATGATCTTCCCGATATCAACGAATGGCAAATTGAGATTCGGAAAAAAGATAATGACCCCCATGAAATCGATGAATTGGTCGTTTATGTTTGCCCACGGTCGGGGGTTGACCAACAACGTTTTACCGAAGATCTTAGTAAAAAAATTATGAACGCGACGGAAATTTCACCCAATGCTGTGCTATTCTTGTCCTTAGAGGACATCGTGCGCCGATTGGAGCTGGAGACGGCCAATAAAGAAAAGCGGATCGTTGATTCCCGGCCTAAATGAGGACTAACTTATGAATCGAATCGCTATAATGGATGGCATTCGCACCCCTTTTTGCAAAATGGGTACGGCGTTTAATGATGTTAGCGCTCAGACATTAGGATCTTTGGCGGTTAAAGAATTACTGGAACGCAGCGGCATTAGTCGTAAGGCTATTGACGAAGTTGTTTTTGGGAATGTGTCTCAGCCTCCGGAAGCGGCTAATATTTCTCGCGTCATTAGTTTGTTGAGTGGATTACCCATGACGACGCCTGCTTTTACCGTTCATCGTAATTGTGCGTCGGGGCTGGAAGCGGTCGTCACGGCCGCGCTCAAAATTCAGGCGGGAGAAGATCTTTGCGTGCTTGCGGGCGGAACGGAATCTATGAGTAATATTCCGTTTTTTTTGTCTAAGGATTTACAGGAAATTTTAGGGAAGTTGAACAAAGCAAAAACTCCGCTCGAAAAAATCCAGGCTCTGGCGCTTCTTCGTCCCAAACATTTATCTCCGGTCATCGGCTTACAACTGGGGTTAACGGATCCAACTTGTGGTTTAAACATGGGGCAGACGGCGGAAGTTCTGGCCAAAGAATTTGGTATTTCCCGTCAGGAACAGGATGAGTTTGCTCTGGAAAGTCATCATCGCGCAACGGCTGCCAAGAATATTTTAAAAGAAGAAATCGTTCCGGTCATACCCGGGCCTAAATATGCCAGCGCTTTTGATGGAGATAATGGTCCGCGGGAAAATCAATCGTTGGAAGCTCTGGCTAAACTAAAGCCGGTTTTTGATAAATATTCCGGAACCGTCACCGCCGGAAATTCTTCTCAATTGACTGACGGGGCCGTGGCGCTTCTGGTTGCCAGCGAACGTCGGGCACAGGATTTGGGAATTAAACCCTTAGGGTATATTAAGTGTTTTGCTTTCGCGGGGGTAGAGCCTAACCGAATGGGGATTGGGCCCGCGCATGCGATTCCAAAAGCTTTGAAAAAAGCGGGTCTTAATTTACAACAGATTCAGGCGTTTGAGATCAACGAAGCTTTCGCGGCTCAGGTGATTGCTGTTTTGCGCGCGTTGGAGTCGCCAGAGTTTGCGCGTCAATTTGGCTACGAAGATTACACCGGCCGGATTGATCGCAAATTGTTAAATATTAATGGTGGGGCCATCGCCTTGGGACATCCGGTTGGCGCGACGGGCGCCCGGCTCATTTTAACCATGCTAAAACATTTGCAACGCCAGAATCTACAGTATGGGTTGGTCTCTTTGTGTATCGGTGGCGGGCAGGGAGCCGCGATGGTGTTGGAGAGAATTTAAATAGTAAAAAATGTCAAGTGTCAGGTGTTAAAAAGATTATTAGATGCTGCTAATTTTTTTCGTTTTTCTTAACACGTAACACTTTTAACTTCACACTCAAAAATATGTCCGTCTCTTTTCGTAAAGTTAATGAAGTTGGCTACATCGAATTCGATCACCCGGATTCCAAGGTTAATATTTTGACCGCGGACGTGATTCAGCGGTTGGATGCGGTTATCGATGAGGTTGCCCGTCAAGAAAATTTGAAGGTTGTGTTATTGGTTAGTAAGAAAAAAGATATTTTTATCGCCGGCGCGGATATTAAAGAGATTGAGAATATCGCTGATCCGAGTGAGGCGATCGCAAAAGCTAACGCAGGGCAGAATGTTTTTAATAAGCTTGAGGATTTGAATGTTCCGACAGTGGCTGTGATTGATGGAGCGGCGTTAGGCGGCGGGTGCGAGCTCGCGCTGGCCTGTCGCTATCGCGTGGCTACGTTTAATGACAAGGTGCGTATTGGTTTACCGGAAGTTAATTTGGGGATTTTGCCAGGTTTTGGCGGAACGTATCGACTTCCTAGGGCGTTAGGTCTTGAACGCGCGGTTCGAATGATCACCACCTGTAAAATTGTTTCCGGCCCAGAGGCGTTAAAGATCGGTTTAGTGGATGCGGTTTTTCCACAGCAGAGCTTAGATCAGGAGTTGCAGCGATGGCTGCAGCAATTGCCGGTACCCGCAACGGAGCGAAAGCGTAAAAAGACGCCAGTTCAAACGTTCCTCGAAGGTAATTTCCTCGGGCGGATGTTCCTTTTTCAAGAAACGCGAAAAGCGATTCGCGCGATTACTAAAGGTTTTTATCCGGCTCCATTAAAAGCTGCCGAAGTTTTAGAGCAAGCCTTTGGGCAGCCGCGGCATGAAGCCTTACAGATTGAAGCCAGGGGATTTTCTGAGCTTGTCGTGACTGAAGTGTGCAAGAATTTGATCCGGGTTTTTTATTTGTCCGAAAAATTTAAAAAATTTTCGGTTCCTGGAGCCGAGCAGGTTCCCCCGGCTAAAATTGAGAAAATCGCAGTGCTGGGTGCGGGGGTTATGGGAGGGGGCATCGCCCAGTTGTTTAGTCAACAAGGGATGACCGTGCGGCTTAAAGATATTAATTTTGATGCGATTGGGAAGGGATTTAAAGCGGCGCAAAAAGTCTATGACCAATTAGTGCAAAAAAAGAAATTATCCACCGCGGAAGCTAACTTACGGATGTCGCGGATGACCGGAACATTAGATTATTCCGGTTTCCAGAATGCAGAATTGGTGGTTGAAGCCGTTGTTGAGAATCTGGAAATTAAAAAGAAGGTTTTTCAGGAGTTGTCTTCCGTCAGTAACCCCGAGGCTATCCTCGCGACGAATACTTCCGCGTTGTCAGTGACGGAAATGAGCGCTGTAACCAAAGATCCTTCTAAAGTCATTGGAATTCATTTTTTTAATCCGGTGCATCGCATGCCGCTCATTGAAATTGTTAAAACACCGCAAACTTCTTTGGCAACGCTGGCGGCCGTGGTGCAGCTGACCAAAGCTTTGGGTAAAACGCCGATCATTGTGAAGGACTCTTGTGGATTCTTAGTAAATCGCGTTTTATTGGGGTACATTAATGAGGCGGGAAGGCTATTGGAGGAAGGAGCCAAAGTTGAGGAGGTCGATCGGGCGGCAACTGATTTTGGGTTGCCGATGGGGCCTTTTGCCTTGACCGATGAAGTTGGTGTCGACGTGGGGATAAAAGTTCTTCATGTTCTGGAGAAAGGTCTGGGCAAAAGATTTCAACCCGTTGAAGCTTTTGAGAAAGTTTTTCAGGCAGGTCTACTGGGTAAAAAATCCGGCAGTGGGTTTTATGTGCACCGAAAATTTCGTTCCTTGAATCCGCGGATTGCTCAATTAGTACACGTTCGAGAGCGGCGAAAATTTGTCGCGAAAGAAGCTTTGGAGCGCATGTTGTTGGTTATGATTAACGAGGCGTCCCGATGTTTAGAAGAAGGTGTCGTGGATGGACCGGACGTGGTGGACATTGGGATGATCATGGGGACAGGGTTCCCGCCTTTTCGCGGGGGATTGTTAAGATACGCCGACAGCTTGACTGTTGGGTATATTGTTGAACGCTTGACCGCTTTTGAACGCATTACCCAATCGGACCGTTTTCATCCGAGCGCCTATCTTATTAATCTTAAGAATCAAAACCGTAGTTTCTTTAACCAAACTTAATCACATGGCGGAATTACAAAATAAAAGATTTGGATTCAACATGTTTTTTATTATCCCTCTGATTTTATTTTCTTTAATCGGGGGATGTTTACTCATCGGCGTTTTGGCTTCAAAATATCATGAGTTTACCAGTCCAGAGTATAACTTTAGTATCAAGTATCCGTCTGATTGGCAGATGGTTAAGCCGGAACAGGGGGCGGTTGTTGTTTTCCTCTCACCGAAAGAAAATGATTTGGATACATTCCAGGCCAATGTTAACGTGGTCGTGCAAGATTTAAGTGCTCAATCGATGACTTTGGAGCAGTACGCCAAGTTAGCCTTGGATCAATTGACAGGAACATTCAAAGATGTGGATGTTGTTGAGAACGCGCCAACGACAGTTGGGAAGCTTTCGGGGCATAAGCTTGTTTATGCGGCTCAAGGTGAGAGTCCACTGAAAATAATGACCGTTATGGTGTTGCAGGATGACGTGGCTTACTCCATTTTCTTTACTTCAGAGTTTAACAAATTTGACCAATATGTCGCGCAAATCAACGACGTGGTCAATTCCTTCCGATTGTTATAATTAATCATAATTAAATGTCGGCCCAACCAAATAGCAACGTTAAGCCTTTATGCAAGCTCTTTGGCCAATGTGGAGGTTGCCAATTTCAAGATATTGCTTATGCGGATGAATTAAAATTGAAAGAACAGCTGGTGGGCGACTTGTTTGATAAAAGTTTTGGTCAGATGGATAAAATTTTGCAACCTATTTTACCATCTCCTAAAGAGTATCATTACCGGCATCGTTTGGATCTAAAGCTGGTTAATTCTATTAAGAATGGTTTGCAAATGGGGTTTTCTCCGGAGACAGGAAAACAGATTCTGCCGGCACAGGAGTGCCCGATTGCCCGACAGGAAATTTCAGATTTTTTGCCGCAACTGAAAGAACACTTATTGACGCATTGGCCTCAGGATTATGAGGTGGCAAACGTGGTGGTGCGCAGCGGAGACGCGCGTTATGTCCGTTGGGGTGGGATAGGACAGCGTTCGTTGCGCATGAATCCCGAAGAGTATTTCTGGACCGAAGTTCGCGGTCAAAAAATTTACTACTCCCTGGAAACTTTTTTTCAGGCCAATTTAGATATTTTGCCTGCTGTCATTGATTATGTGCGTTCGTTTGACTTCTGGCAGCGACGGCCGGTTTTTTTGGACCTTTATGCTGGCGTGGGGCTTTTTGGATTATCGGTGGTTGATTTGGCCAACAAGGTCTTTATGATTGAAGAAAATAAAGTTTCTGCGCGTTTAGCGCAGCATAACGTCGCGGCCCAGAGGTTGGCGGGCGTTTTGATTTTGGCGCGTACTGTCGAGGCGGCGTTGCCGGAAATTTTTAAACAATATCCTCACCAAGAGATGGTCGCGATGATTGATCCACCTCGGGCTGGTTTAAGTCCGCAGGTCGTTGATTTTTTAAAGAATTGTGAACAATTGAGCCATTTAATCTATTTGTCCTGTCAGCCGGAATCGCTAGTGAGGGATTTAAAAATTCTAACGAGTGGCGCGTGGCGCTTGCGGGAGGTGCGTCCGTTAGATTTCTTCCCCAAGACTAGGCATATTGAAACCCTCGTTGTTTTGGAGCATTTAAAGAAAGGTTAGGTTATGGAAACAAAAGATACTCCGTACGAAAAGCAATTGTTTGTCTGCACTAATGATAAAAAAGGCGAAAATGCAAGCTGTGGAGATCAACACGGCGAGGCGATTTTTCAAGAATTGCGTAAAATCGCCAAAGAGCGCGGCCTGCATCCTCGCATCCGGGTAGCCCAGGCTAAATGTTTGGGGCAATGCAGTTTGGGGTGTAATGTGATGGTCTATCCAGATAACGTTTGGTACAGTCGAGTGCTATTATCTGATGTGCCGAATCTTGCTGATAAATATCTTGCCAAGTAATTTCTGAATCTCGTCGAATTCAAGTCAAAAAAATAGAAAGTCCCGTTGATTTCGTGCTTAAAGAACCTATACTCATATTTAGGTTCAATAATTTAGAAAGGGACGGTGGGTATGAGTATTTTTGACAAAAATATCAGCGCCGAGAAAAAAGCGTCGCTTGAGCTGGCGGAAGCCTCGCGTGAGTCAGAATGGAAGTATCCCAGTTTTGCCCTTAGGCTTTTCCATGGTCAGGTTGATTGGCGCTTAATTCAACCCTTCCCCGAACAATCCGCTGAAGACAAACGTATCGGCGATGAGTATCTGGTCAAACTCGAGAAATTCCTTAAAGACAATTTAGATCCGGATGAAGTAGACCGAACCGGAATTATTTCAGAGAGGGTGTACAAAGGTCTGGCCGAATTAAAGGCTTTTGCGATTAAAATCCCCAAAGAATATGGCGGCTTAGGTTTTAGTCAGGTTAATTATAATCGGGCGATTCATTTGGTTTCCAGTTATTGCGGGTCAACGGCGGTCTTGCTGTCCGCTCACCAAAGCATCGGGGTCCCACAGCCGTTAAAACTATTTGGGACGGACGACCAGAAAAAAAAGTTTCTTCCTTTGTTTGCGAATGGCGCCATTTCGGCGTTTGCGCTCACTGAGCCGGGGGCCGGATCAGATCCTAGAAACATGACCACCACCGCAACCCCAACGGAAGATGGTAAATATTTTCTTTTAAATGGAGAAAAATTATGGTGTACCAATGGTTTGATTGCGGGTGTTCTGGTTGTTATGGCGGTTACTCCGCCTAAAATAATTAAAGGGAAAGAACACAAACAAATCACCGCTTTTATTGTCGAAACAAATTCTCCGGGTTTTGAAATCGCTCACCGCTGTGAATTTATGGGATTGCATGGGATTCAAAACGGATTGCTGCGCTTTAAGAACGTTAAAGTGCCTCGGGAAAATATCATTTTGGGAGAGGGCGAGGGGCTTAAGTTAGCCTTGATGACGCTGAATACGGGTCGCTTAACGTTACCGGCCGCCTCCGCGGGTATTGCCAAATGGTGTTTGCATGTCAGTCGTCAGTGGTCGCAGAAGCGACAGCAGTGGGGTGGGCCCATCGGAGAGCACGAGAGTGTTGCTTTGAAGCTGGGCTACATCGCGAGTCACACGTTCGCACTTGATGCCATTACGTGGCTGACTTCGGCGATGGCGGACGATAAGAAAAGAGACATTCGAATTGAAGCGGCCATTGCCAAATATTTTTGCACTTTGCATAGTTGGAAAATAGTGGATGAAACGTTGCAAATTCGCGGAGGTAGCGGGTACGAGAGCGCTTCATCGCTGCGCAAGCGAGGTGTGGACTATTGGCCGGTAGAGCGAGTGATGCGCGATGTGCGCATCAATTTGATTATCGAAGGGACGTCTGAAATCATGCATTTGTTTATCGCCAGGGAGGCGCTGGATCCGCATCTTAGTCGCAGTAAGGTTTTGTTGAGTGGGCGAGCGTCGCTAGGGGATAAGTTCAAAGCGTTAGTCTCGGCGGGATTTTATTATACTTGCTGGTATCCGAAGTTGTGGTTACCAAGTTTTGCAGGCTATGACCTCCCGGACATATTAAACCAGCACATGGGGTATGTCGCGCATGCTTCCAAGGTTTTGGCCCGACAAACTTTTCATCAGATGCTAAAACATCAAAAGAAATTAGAATCCAAACAAAGCATTCTTAATCGCGTGGTGGACGCGGGAACAGATTTGTTTGCGATGTCTGCGGTCTGTGCTTATGCGCAGTCTTTAATGAAGAAAGGGCAGCAAAATGCTGTTGACCTGGCAGACGCTTTTTGTCAGGAAGCACGGCAACGCGTTGAATTGACTTTGAGTGGTGACACACGAGCTTACGAGGAACGTTATTTAAATACAGCCAAGCGCGTGTTGAAAAATGAATTTTCCTGGCTGGAAAACGATATCATCGCTTAAATTTCCTTATGGCCGCTTTTACTCATATCGTTAATAAATTTCAAACGGTCCGCCAGATTCCCATTTTTAGCAAATTGAATTGGTTTGAGCTGCATACAGTGGCGACTCGAACCTCTTTTGCGGAATACAAAAAAGGTGAGATCGTCTGCCTGGAAGGTTCGCCGCCGGACGCTCTGTATTGTGTCGTGTCTGGCCGCGTTCAGGCTTTTCATACCAAACCCAACGGTGACAAGGAAGATGTTGAACTGATTCTGCGGGGGATGCATTTTGGCATCATTTCGTTGTTGACGGGTGAGCACCATTCGTTAACCTTTCAGGCGTTGAATGATTCGGTCATTTTGAAAATTAATAAAGATGATTTCGCGGTAATCCTGAAAGCTGTTCCCAAACTGGGTATAGAATTCAGTCGGAGCCTGTCTCGTCGGGTGCGCAATCAGGTCATCCGTTCGAAAACAGTTTTTGAAAGCACGATTATTTCTGTGTATAGCCCGGTGAAGGGATCGGGCAGTTCGACGTTCGCGATTAATCTGGCTTTGAGTCTTCAGCGTGAAACGAAGCGAAAGGTGATTTTTATCGGCGTTAATGCGCCTTCTTTGGATGTTAATCCGGGCACATCGGGAGGATCGAATTCTGCGCCTTCCTGGAAAAAAACGCCCATTATGCTTAAAGACATTTTAGGGAACGCGGAGAAAATAAAGGCTAGTATTACTAAAGATGAGATCGCGATTGATTTAATCAACATCCAAATCAATCCTCAGGACGCGGAAGTCGTCCGCAAGATTAGTCAGTTTATTACCAGTTTGACTAACGATTATCACTATGTGGTCGTGGACTTGCCGAATGATCGTGATGAAGTCGTTTTTGAAACGCTTTTGCAGTCGGATCATGTCTATTTGTTGTCGCAAGATGAGAACGAGGATTTGCTCCTGGTAAAACACGTCATCGAACGGTTGAAAGAATCTTTAAAGTTGAATTTTGATAAGGATAAAGTTCAGTTTGTTCTAAGTTGTATTCAGCCGAAATGTTTTCTTTCCTATCGAGATGTGCAACAAGCGCTGGATTATCCGGTGAGTCACGCGTTGCCTTATATGCAAGCCGCGGAGCTTAATACGCCGGTTGTCTGCAGTGCGATGTCCATATTAACTCCCGGATTGACGAGTGAATACGCGAGGGCAACGTCATATTTGGCACGTAGAATTGGTGGAGTTCTGGTTGGGGTGGTTCTGGGCGGAGGAGCAGCGCTTGGCGTGGCGCATGTCGGGGTTATTCGCGTTCTGGAGAAAGAAAATATTCCGGTCGATATGATCGTGGGTAGTAGTATTGGCGCGTTAATCGGAGCCTTGTGGGCAACGGGCCGCAACGCAGAACAACTGGAGGTCGTAGCGAGAGAATTTGAGTCTAAAAAATCTCTGTCAAAGTTAATTGATCCGGTTTTTCCCAAAGCTGCGTTTGTGGGAGGAAAAGCGATTGAACGCTGGCTGCGCAAGCACTTGGGGCACGCGACATTTATGGGAGCGGCCATCCCTTTAAAAGTGGTCGCCTATGATTTGTTGCATCGGGAAGAGATAGTCATTTCGGAAGGTTCGCTTGTTGACGCGGTTCGCAAAAGTATTGCCATCCCCGGTGTTATCGCTCCTATCCAGCAGAAAGAAAAATTGATAATCGATGGAGGCGTTTTAAATCCCTTGCCAACGAATGTGCTGGTCAACGCGGGTATTAAGAAAATTATCGCGATTAACGTTTTGCAGTCTCCTGCGGACGTGGCCAAAGGATATGAAATTTCGAGAGAGAAGATGACGCGAGAAGAACAGATTCCTTTTTCTAAAGCACCCGGACAATTTGTGGGTATTCGCTTACAGCGTTTTGCCCGTAAGATTTTTTGGCCTAATATTTCAGACATTATCGTCCGAACGTTACAGGCATCTGAATTTGTGATTGCTCAGCAAAGCGCTACTCAGGCCGATGTGTTGATTCATCCTGACTTATCGGGCATTAACTGGTTTGAGTTATATCAAGTGAATCGCTTGATTCGTAGTGGAGAGGAGGCTGCGTATAAATTGCTTCCGGACATTAAGAAGCTCGTTTTTGATTGAGTCTGCATCATCCGTTCCGCGGTCTTTCCGTAATCCCGCCAAGAATAATTCGCTTGAAACTAAGTTGCATTTGCCTATAATACCCCCCATGTCATCGACCTGTCTTCCTGAAGAATTATTGGCCCAAGCTGGTTTAGCTTTTAGCGACCACCGTTGTCTGGTTTTGGAAACTATCCATGCGGCTAAAAAAGCGATATCCAGCAAAGAAATATTACTGCGGGCACGCAAACGTAATACCGTCGACAAGGTGACTGTTTACCGGATTTTAGATTTGCTGGTTGACAAAAAGCTGGTACGCAGGATATCTGCGTTAGATGGCGTGTTGCGCTACGAAGTCGTCTGCGCGGCGCATCATCCGGAACATGGGCATTTTGAATGTCGTGACTGCGGCGAGATAGAGTGCTTGGCGGGGATCAATTGGGATCGAGTTAAACGGGAAGTGATGGCGCTGGGCCGCTTTGGTTTGCAGTCGGTTGGGATAAAAGTTGAAGGGGTGTGTTTAAAATGTCAAAAAAGGAGCCGTTAATGGCGTCAAAGAAAATACGTTATATCGCAACTGAACTGGGGCATCATTTGCCCTATACCATCTTTGGCGTGACGATGGGTTTGGTGCTCATGGGGATTTTTACTTTTTTTGCGATATTGATGCGCGCGGAAGAGCAGTTGGCGGAAGCCTCCAAGGAGTTCTTTCACGTGACCCACGCGAGTCATATTTTATTTAGTTCGGTAACCACAACCGCAATGTTCTGGAAACATGAAAAAAGAATCCTTAAAGCCGTTTTGGTCGGATTTCTGGGGTCACTAGCGGTTTGCGGGCTTAGCGATGCGTTTTTCCCTTTTCTGGGAGGGCAATGGCTGATGGGAGGCGATATGGCCATACATATTTGTGTGTTGGAACATCCGGATATGATCATCCCCTTTGCCATCATGGGTGTGATAGGAGGGTTATTGATTCCCGGCGCTATTGAAAAATCTACAGAGTATTCTCACTCTGTACACGTCCTTTTTAGTAGTGTGTCTGCCATTCTTTACTTAACCGCGTTTGGCGTGCAAGATTGGATTCATTCCTTGGGGATTATTTTGATTATTGTGGTATTCGCGGTCATGATTCCGTGTTGTGCCAGTGGTATCGCCTTTCCACTCTTTTGCGCGCATCGCAATTGTCACCATGGTCCTCAGGGTGAAGAAATTTCTTGAAATTTATGGTTCAGAAATCGACCAAGCCGTTATTGAAAATAGGTTCCCGATCTAGCTTGCTCGCCAAAGTGCAAGTACGCGAAGTCTTGGCGTTATTGCGGCAGCAAAAAGTTGCCGTAAATCCGTGTTTTTTTTGGTTTAGTACCTCCGGGGATCGCGATCGTCAAACGCTGCTTTCTCAGGAATTTGCCGGAGATTTCTTTACGGACGCTTTAGATCAAGCGTTGCTGGCTGGGACGATTGATGTGGCGATTCATAGCGCTAAAGATTTGCCTGAGGATTTACCTCCGGGCTTGGCGATATTCGCGTTAACTGCTTCCGAAGATGAATCAGATGCGCTTGTTGCTGCCCAGCGTCTAAAAGATTTACCGGTGGGAGCGCGTATCGGAACCAGTAGCGGGCTACGCCAGCAGGCCGTTCTCGGGATTAATTCCAAAGTGCGGTTAATTCCGGTTCGAGGGACAGTGGACGAACGCTTGACTCTTTTGGATCAAGGGAAACTGGATGGTTTGATTGTGGCGACGTGCGCTTTGAAAAGATTGGGTCTAAATAAGCGAATAAAAGAAATAATGCCGTGGGAGACCATGCCTCTCCAAGGGCAGCTGGCGGTCGTAGGGCGAAGCAATGATGTGAAGCTTAGGAAGCTTCTTGCCAGTATCGACGTTCGTCAGCGTTATGGAAAAGTCTATTTAGTGGGTGCGGGACCGGGAGCTCCAGATTTAATGACGTTACGCGGGATTGAGGCGTTAAAGCGGGCTGATTGCGTTTTTTATGATTATTTGGTAGATCCTCGTTTGCTGGCTTACGCGTCGTCGAAGGCGGAGAAGGTTTATGTAGGTAAGAGAAAAGGAAAACATTCCATGCCGCAGGCTAAGCTTTCGCGGCTGCTTTTGGATCGGGCTCGTTCTGGTAAGGTGGTCGTACGCCTTAAAGGGGGGGATCCTTTAGTTTTTGGTCGCGGTGCAGAGGAAATGAATTATCTTCATTCCTATAAAGTCGACTGTGAGGTGATTCCAGGAATTAGCTCAGCAACAGGGATTCCCTCAAGTCTGAGTTTGCCTTTAACAGCCCGTCGGGTGGCGTCTTCAGTAGCATTCTTAAGTGGTCATGGTGAAGCGGAACCTGAGCGATCAGCTAAGGCACTGCGTATTCCGCAGGCGGATACGTTGATTTTCTTTATGGGGTTGACTAAACTTGATGCTATTGTTAAGCAGCTTATCCGTCAAGGTTGGAACAAGCAGACGCCGGTGCTGATTATTTCCAAAGGGACCACCCGTGATCAACGATTGATTCAGGGCACGCTGGCGGATATTGTCGATAGAGTTGATCAAATCAGGTTGCCGCCGCCGGCCTTAATCATGGTGGGAGAAGTTTTGAAATTGTCGCAAGATTTTAGAACTCAATTTGGCAGCCAACCGTTTTTCTCTAAGCCTAAAGCACCATTAACCAGTAAAAGCCTATTGTATTTAGGTACACGTCCTGAAAAGTATCGAGTTTTGGGTCGCATGATTCCTTTTCCGATGATTGCCATTAAGCGCGTTCAACCCTCAGCGGAGGAGATGAGTCGTGTTTTGGCGCAATTTAGTTTTTATTCGCTCGTTATTTTTACCAGCGCTCATAGTGTTAATTTTTTCATCAAACTTTTGCGGGAATACAGCGTTGATTTGAAATATCTAAGGTCTAAAAGCATTGCTGTCGTCGGTCAGGACACGGCAGAAGCGTTGCGCCAATATTTTCTGACGCCACAGTTCGTTGCTACTCAGGAAACAAGCGAAGGGCTTTGGCAAGTTCTTCATGAACAGTATTCTGTTAAAGGTAAGAATATTCTTTTCCCGCGTTCGAATTTATCCAATCCATTTTTGAAAGCGCACTTACAACAGGCTGGGGCTCACGTTACCGAACTAACCGTATACCAGAATATTAAGCCGCCCAAGCGGCCCTTACCTGCTTTGAACAAGGTGTCATCGGTTTTTTTCTCCAGTCCTTCAACGGTGATTAATTTTCTTAAGGACTATCAGCAGATTCCTCAAGGTTGGCAAATTTATGCCAAAGGAGAGCGAACCAGGGATTATTTGCGGGAACGGGGATATGTCGCGGCTATGGTGCAACTGTGAAACAGATAAATATGTGAGGAAATCATGACTCGTTTTCGTCGATTAAGAGGGACGGCACCGTTAAGAGCGCTAGTTAGAGAAACTCGTTTATCTCCAGAAGATTTGCTTCAACCATTTTTTGTGCGCGAGGGCAAAAATAAACAGGAAGCGATCCTCTCCATGCCGGGAATTTATCGTTATAGCCTTGACCGCCTTCTAAAACCTGTTGAACAGTATTATGTTTCTGGGGGGCGAGCTATCGTTTTGTTTGGCATTCCGGACCACAAGGACCCTCGAGGGACCAGAGCGTACGCGGACAATAATATTGTCGCTAAGGCGATTGGGGCGATTAAAAAAAGGTTACCGGAGCTCGTGATTATCACCGATGTGTGTTTATGTGCGTATACGTCGCATGGTCATTGTGGCGTGGTTGTCGGCAATCAAATAGATAATGACGCGACGTTGGATTTGTTGGCCAAGATGGCCGTAACTTTGGCTCAGGCGGGTGCTGATGTGATCGCTCCTTCCGATATGATGGATCATCGAGTGGCCAGTATTCGATGTGCTTTAGACAAGAAAGGTTTTATTAATATTCCTATTTTGTCTTACGCTGTGAAGTACGCTTCCGCGTTTTATGGACCATTTCGTTCGGCCGTAGACTCCACGCCACAATTCGGCGATCGAAGAACTTATCAAATGGATCCGGCCAACGCGCGGGAAGCGCTCAAGGAGGCGCGACAGGATATTTTGGAGGGCGCGGATTTGATTATGGTTAAGCCGGCCTTAGCGTATGTGGATATCATTTCAAAATTGAGAAAAGAAACAACTGTCCCGATTGTGGGTTATAGTGTGAGCGGTGAGTATTCGATGATTAAAGCGGCGGCTCGTTCGGGGTGGCTCAACGAGAGAGAGGTTGCTCTGGAAAGCTTGTTGTGTATCAAACGTGCGGGAGCGGATTTGATTATTTCCTATTATGCTCAGGAGGCGAATCGATGGCTATCCGAAAATCGCTAGCGGCTTTTAATCAAGCCCGTCAAGTGATGGTGGGCGGGGTCAATAGCCCGGTGCGTTCTTTTATTTCAGTCGGGGGCAATCCGCTGGTGATTGATCATGGCCGTGGGGCCAGCATTGTCGACATTGATGGTCATCGCTATACCGACTATTGTTTATCTTGGGGAGCGGCCATTTTGGGGCATGCGAATAAAGAAGTCTTGCGAGCGGCTCAGCAGTCAGCGTTAAAAGGATTTAGTTTTGGAACTACGACCCGCCCAGAAATTGAAATAGCGCAGTTTTTGGTGAAACAGGTGCCTTCTTTAGAGTTGGTTCGATTTGTTAACTCGGGAACTGAGGCGACGATGAGCGCCATTCGTGTGGCGCGGGGATACACAAAAAAGCGATTGGTCGTTAAGTTTGATGGGTGTTATCACGGGCATGCGGATGATCTGTTGATCCAGGCTGGGTCAGGGGTGGCTAAATTACAGGAGTCTTCGAGCCTCGGCGTTCCTCGAGCGCATGTTCAAAATACCATCAGTCTGCCTTTTAATAACACCAAACAATTAACCGATACATTGCATCAATATCGAGAAGATATTGCCTGTGTTATTCTGGAGCCGGTGGCTGGAAATATGGGTGTCGTCGCAGCGCAAAAGGATTTTTTAAAAGTGCTGCGCTATTTAACTGCGAAATTCAATATTGTGCTTATTTTTGACGAGATTATGTGCGGATTTCGGAGTTGTTTGGGTTGTGTTCAGCAAGAGGTAGGCATTATTCCCGATATGACTTGTTTGGGAAAGATAATTGGAGGCGGGTTTCCCGTTGGGGCCTATGGTGGACGAAAAGATATTATGCAGTGTTTAGCCCCGTTAGGGGGTGTTTATCAGGCCGGAACTTTTGCCGGGAATCCAGTGGTGATGCGCGCGGGGCTAGCCGCACTCAAGCAACTGACTCGTTCAATGTATGCGGAGCTCAATCAGAAGTCTGAGAAATTTGTTGTGCAGATGAATTCTTTTTTTAGACAGCATCGAATTCCGGCTCATTTTTCAGGATATAAGTCCATGCTTAGTTTGCGGTTTCGGTCGATGGAGGTTAATGATTATGCCAACGCCCAACAAGCCTCTTCCGGTGAGATTTATGCCAGGTTGTTTAATGTTTTATTGCGTTCGGGGATCTACTGGCCACCTGCTGACTTAGAGGCCTTTTTCATTTCCGCTGTTCATACGCAACATGATTTAGAGCGCTTACAAAATATTTTGAAGGATTTCTTTATTGCCAAGGGAAAAAACTGATCATATTGCAAATATTGGGATTAATTCGCCATTAATTAAATGAGAGTGTTAGAATAGGCGCATTATTTTAAGGAAGGAGCTAAATATGCAAAAATTTAAATTATTATCGTTGGCTTTGGTGGTCGCTTTCTCAGTATTTTGTTCAGGGTGTATCCCTTTGCTGGTGGGTGCGGCAGCCGGAGCCGGTGGGATTATTTGGGTCAAAGGTAAGTTAAAACAAGAGATCCTAGAACCTTTAGATGTTGTCCACGCGGCTGCGGTCAAAGGTTTGCAGAAAATGGAGCTTCCGGTGATCGTGGATAATAAAGATCAATTAACCGCTAAATTGGAATCTGAGTTTGCGGATCGTGCACGTGTTTGGATTGATTTAGAAGCCTTGACGGATAAATCGACCCGAATTGAAATCCGTGTCGGGACTTTGGGAGATGAACAGCGTTCCCGTGAGATTTTAAATAGCATTGAACAGTATCTATAATTGTCGAGAGAGGGTCATTATGTCAGTTGAAGAATTTTCTACCCGACCATGGGGGAATTATAAGAAATTATTTCAAGAACCCGGAGTCTGGGTCAAACGCGTGGAAGTGAATGCCGGAGCGCGGTTAAGTTTGCAAAAACACCAGAAGCGTTCCGAAAAATGGATTTTTGTTTATGGGCGAGGTGTCGCCATTGTGGATGGTAAAGAAATTCCCGTGGAAGCCGGGAGTGTGGTTGATATTCCTTTAGGTGCCGTGCACCGGATTGGGAACACAGGGCAGGATTTGTTGATTTTTATTGAAGTCGCTACGGGAAGCTATTTAGCGGAGGATGATATTGTACGGCTGCAAGATGATTATGAACGTAAGAGTTAGTTGATGTCGTTGGCTCACTTTGAAAAAGCCCTCAATAAAATATTTATTGAGGGCTTTTTATTCTTTACGTAAATGTGATGGCAGTATGTTTAATTGCTGACGGTATTTGCTGATGGTTCGGCGGGCGATCGGCATCCCCTTTTGAGTAAAGCAATCTTGAATTTCCTGATCAGAAAGGGGGGAATGTTTATTTTCAGCGTCTATAAGATCTTTGATTTCTTCTTTAATGCCGCGACTAGATACTGTTTCGTTATTCCCATCAGATAACGCTTGAGAAAAGAAATATTTTAAAGCAACCGTCCCCAAAGGAGATTCAACGAATTTCCCTTGGATAGCTCGACTGATGGTGGATTCATTGCGGTTGATGGCCTCAGCTACATCTTTTAGTGTCATTGGAATAATCGCTGTAGCAGTTCCTTCAAAGAAATCTTTTTGTTTCTCCAAGATGTATAGCGCGATTTGCTGAATAGTGTTCCCGCGTTGATCAACGCTTTTGATGAAGTTTATCGCGTCTTTAATTTTTTCCTTAATGAACTCACGTTCATCAGATTTGAGATTCTTATTTTCTAGCATTCTTTGATAAGTCATGTTTACTCTTAATTGGGGAATGCCATCTCGGCAGACGGAGACGCTGTAGCCTTGAAGGGGGTCCTTTTTGATAATCACGTCTGGTTTGATGTAGATGTTTGCGCTGAGGGGTCGAAAGTTTCTGGCGGGTTTAGGTTCTAAATTAGCAATCTTTTGGGCAGCTTCCTTGACCGAATCAATATTGACGCCCAGTTTGCGGGCAATATCTGAGAATTTTTTGCGACAAAGTTCATCAAAGCACTCTGTAATAATACGAGTCGCCAGGTCATGGTGTCCGCTAAAGCGAACCCGAACTTGAATCAATAAGCTTTCTTTGAGGTCTCGAGCGGCAATCCCGATAGGTTCAAAATGTTGAATAACCTCGAGCACATGCTTAACCAGATTTAGTTGTTCCGGGCAAAGCGACTCTGCGATTTCCTCGCAGGAAATGTTTAAGAAGCCGTCTTCGTTTAGATTCCCAATGATGGCTTCTCCAATTTTGAGTTGCAGAGGATCATTGAGCTCAAATTTTAGTTGTTCCAAAAGATTTTCTTCCAGGGAAAGTTTCTTGGTTAAGGGCTTTTCTTCCCATTTTTCATCATCGCTGAGGTATTCTTGTTTTTGTAGTTTAAGTTTTTCCGATTGACGCAGGGCGAATGCTTTTAACTCAGCATCATTAATTTCAGGGCTCGGGAGAGGCGAGTTTTCTTCTATTTCCAAGAGGGGATTGTTTTGAAGTTCATGATCAATGGCTTGTGCTAATTCAGTCAGCGGTAGCTGCAAAACAGCTACTGATTGCTGAAGTAAAGGCGCCATGATTCCTTTTTGGATTTGTTTTGGAGATAAGTTAACTTTCACAGCAAAAAGTATACCATGAATAATTTTTGTTTGCCAAATTCAGGGTGAAATGCTGATGAAAATCGTTTAATGTTAATTTTATTGGACACGTCTTAAGTCGTTGGGTAATATAAATTTACTCTATGTCCGGATTTGTCTATGACAGTCATGTTGATTTTGGGCAACATAGGATTTCAATTTTAGTGTTGTGAAAATAATGATTGTTGATAATATTGATCGTAAGTTATTTGAAATTATATATTTGCAGCTTTAAGGCAAGAAATTGTCTGGGATTGTCTAGGATGGCATATATTTTGCTATAACATACCCGAATCCGATTGGCCCTGGTAATTATGGTGGGCTTAGGCTATACTTGAGCCATTGTGACAGCTCGGTAAAATTTTAGTGGGGTAAATTATGGTAGAAGAATTGCTGAACTTGGGGGAACCTGAGAACAAAAAACGTCTGACTATTACTGAAGTGGCTGAAATGGTCGGGATTAGTCCCAAAACTTTAGCCCGCTGGGAGAAGGTTGGCAAAATTAAGAAACCTAAAAGAGATTGGCGCGGCTGGAGGGTCTACGAAGAAGCCGACGTGCTCAGAATAAAAGAATTTCATGACACAGTTTTCGAAGTTTAATTTTAAGATTAAGGAGAGACAACTCATGCGAATCATTAGGATAATTAATCAATTAGTTCTAGGGGTTATGTGTTTTTCCAGCTTAGTTTGGGCTGAAAATCAAGGAAATTTTGTCGGTGGCGAAAGTGCCCAAGCTAAGGAAAAATGGCGTCCTCGGTCAGAACGAGTGAAAGAGCCAGAGCAAAAAGTGATCAGTGAGAGTAAAGAGCTAACAGCTGAAGAAATATTGATGCAGGTAGGCACAATGGCTGTTGCTGATGAGAAAGCCTACACATTGGGCATTGATGATGTCTTGGAAATTCTGGTTCAGCGCCATCCCGAAGTCTCCGGTCAGTATGTCATTAATGGTGAAGGCAAGATTCAGTACGAATTTGTGGGAGATTTAAGTATCGCGGGCTTAACCAAAGAGAAAGTTCGAGATTTAGTGGTTGAGCAATTATCAAAATATATTGTTTCACCCGATGTCACCGTAAAGATTATCGGTTATAATAGCAAAGTGGTTTACGTGATCGGCGAAGTCGGTCGTCCAGGAAAGATTTTTATGCGGGGTGATACCATCACCGTTCGTGAAGCCTTGTTGGGCGCAGGATTGCCGCTATTGTCTGCCGCAACGAAAAAAACTCGATTGATTACTCCTTCTGCGGATGGAAAACCCGCTCAGAAATTTATTAATGTTGAAGCTCTGCTTTATGAAGGTGATTTAAGAGAAAACCTGGTGATGAATCCCGGTGACACGCTTTATATTCCCGCAACTGTTTTGGCAAAAGCTATGCGAGCCATCCAACCCGTCACACAACCACTGGGAGAAGCAGCGGGTACGACGCGATCGGTTTACCCCGGACTTTAATTTGAATCAATAGCTAACCAAAAAATAAGGAATTATTCGATATGGAAGAATTAAGTCAACAGGCCATTTCTCCGTTAAGTTATTTAAAAATATTTTTCAGGAGAAAAGAGTTACTTGTTGTCCCAATTTATGCGGGATTGATCTTGGGTATTTGCGCTGGTTTAATACTGCCCAAGAAATACAAGTCGGCTACCATTATTTTGGTTGAAGAGGGAAAAACGGACAATCCCTTATTCGATAAGCTTGCCGTATCCACGAGTGTCAATCAAAGAATGAGAGCTATTCAGGAATCAATGTTGAGTTGGAATAGCTTGCTCAAGATGGTGAAAGTTTTGAACCTGGATAAGGACGTTAAGAATCAGAGGGACTTGGAATTGTTAATTGAAGAGATTCGGGAAAAATTGTCAATAAAAATTAGAGGGCAGAATATTATTAACTTATCTTATGAAGGCGATGACCCGCGCACAACCCAAGCGGTCGTCAGGACAATTACAGAGATTTTTATTGAGCGAAATATTGGTATCCAAAATCAAGAAACTTCTGACGCCATTACTTTTATTGAGGCTCAGTTAAAAGTATATAAGAGTAAAATTAAATCTTCCGAAATTGCTCAACTACAGGATCAGCTTGACTCTCTTTTGGTGGATTCAACTGATTTGCATCCTCGAGTGAAAGAATTACGAGATAAAATTGATTTAAAGAGAAAAGAATTAGAGAAAGAAAAATTGGAATATACGACGGATATAGGGTTTAAAGAAGAACCCAATAATCCTGTCATCGAAGAGATCAAAAAAGCCCTCGATAATTTGGAAACCAATACCGTTTCGTTGAATCCTGCCGCGAGTAAAGAGGGCGGAAAAGACATGTATAAAGTCATGCTGTTAGACAAAATGGAAAATGTCATGGCTCGCGATGCCGATGTGAATACTGCTATTTATAACATGTTGTTGCAGCGATTGGAGACGGCAAAAATTACTCAGCGTTTGCAGGCATCCAAAGAGGGTACTAAATACACTATTCTTGACCCGCCTAGAATTCCGGTTGAACCATTTCAGCCTAACCGGCTGTTGGTTGCTTTTATGGGGCTCTTTTTAGGTGTTGTCGTTGGCGTGGGACTAGTCCTGATCTCGGAATTTTTGGATAAATCATTTTTAGACGTTCAAGAAGCCAAGGAGTATTTGGGGACACCTTTACTTGGTGCCATTTCCAAAATTAATACGGTTGAGAGTATTCGTCAGGAACGTGAATCTTCGGGATGGTTTGCCAGCTTGACCATTCTTACCGGAATTATTCTGGTTGTGATTACGGTGGTTGTTTCCAAACTCATTCATTAAGGCTTACGGAGAATCGGAATGTATTTGCAATATTATGGTTTTCAGGAACCGCCCTTTAATATAACGCCGAATTCGCGATTCTTTTTCGCGAGTACCAAGCATACGGAAGCATTGAATACGATGGTGTACGCTATTTCGGAGCGTAAAGGGTTTGTGGTTATTTCCGGGGATATTGGCTCTGGCAAGACAACGGTTTGCCGTACGCTCGTCAATCAGCTTGATTCTCGAACTCAGGTCGCGCTGATCACCAATACTTTGCTTAGCGGTCGGGATTTATTGACGGCTATTCTCGATGATTTGGAAATTGATTATCGACCAGGTTCAAAAGCTAAATTATTGTCACAGCTTAACGATTATCTTATTCAACAGCTAAAAGATGATAATAATGTGGTGCTCATTATTGATGAAGCTCAGAATTTAACGCCGTCTTGTTTAGAAGAAGTACGATTGCTTTCTAATTTGGAGACGGAAAACGAAAAATTGATTCAAATTATTTTTCTCGGTCAGCCAGAGTTGAAAAAGAAATTGGCATTGGCGAGGTTAGAGCAGTTAAGGCAACGAATCGCGGTATATTATCACTTAAGTCCGTTAACGATTGAAGAAACCTTTGACTATATTTTGCATCGTTTAAAGGTGGCTAGTGGTTCAGATCGGAAGTTTTTTACTGACGGAGCGTTGGATCTTATTTACAAATTTTCTAGGGGTGTTCCCCGCTTAGTTAATCAGATTTGTGACAGTTCTTTGTTGAGTGGTTATGTCGCTGAAGCTACGATAATCGATGAGAAGATTCTACATGAAGTCATCGCGGAATCTCCTATGACGCTAATTGCTGGAGAGGTCCGAGTGTCTTCCTCTAAAGAGTCTACACCCCCAGCTGCGGAAGATTTAACTAAGCTGTATTTTAAAGGCTAGAATTTTAATGAGTAAACTGATTAAGGCACAAGATTATTCCACTCGTCCCAACAAGGTTAATACTCCTCAATCACAACCTCGTGAGACGGCGCAGGAGTCGTTATCGGCTCAGGATCCCAAAACAGTTAATAGTCCGGTCCTGGATCCTGCCGCGTTAGTGATGACCGAATCAGTAGTTAGTCATGCCGCTGATGCGGTGCCTCAAGGAAATTATTTAGAAGTTGAGGAAAGTCATAAAGTTAAGAGCTTGAACAAAACGGTGATGTTTTTATTTTTCTTAATAGCATTTTTAGCTATTTCGTTCGCGTTGATTACTTACCGTATGATGGACGAAGTGACCAAAAGTCGTGAAGCCAACCAGAAGATTGCGCAGTCTGTTGCTTTACTGGAAAATCGTCATAAAGAATTTCAACAGCGTATTCAGTTATTGTTGACTCAATCTGCTCAAGAATTTGCTGGTCTAAGAGCTCAAACTGAAGATGTGAGCAAAACTGTTCAGGCCCAGGGAAATAAACTCGTGGATATTTCTTCGGGGCAGGAATCTTTATTGTCTGACATTGTTGAGAATAAACAGCATTTGGCCAATCGGGACTTAACGATGCAAGAATTGACTACGCAGCAAGGTGATCTAGCTGGTCGCCTGAAGGTTCTGGAGAAAGCGGCAAATGAACTGCAGAGCAGACTGAGTGAAATTAAGAGCAACCCTGTATTGACTGATCCCGCGGAGGTCTTAAGAGACGCCGATCAGCTGTTAAATAGCCCTTCGCAATAAGATTTTTATTAAGAAAGGATTTCAATAGTCATGGGAAAGATAACAAGTGCTTTAAAAAAGGCGGCAGAAGACAGGATTTCACGAATTGATAAAATCGCCAAGATTAAGGAAGACAGTAAGCTGATTGTCAAGAAAGTCGGCGATTCTAAAGTCGATAGCCGGATTGTCTCTTATTTTGATCCGAAAGCGTTGATCACTGAGCAATATAAAGTGCTTCGCACCAACTTCCTTTCCTTGAATAAAGGACGTCCACCCAAAACATTAATGATAACGAGTTCGTTGCATTCTGAAGGAAAGACTCTGACGGCTTTGAATTTGGCTATTTGTTTGGCCCAATCTGTTCATAAGCCAAAGGTATTGTTGATTGATGCCGATATGCGTCGTGGAAGAATTTGTAAATATCTTGGGGTGCATCATGAAAAAGGATTGAGTGATGTATTAAGCGGAAAGATCGCATTAGAAGATGCGTTATTTCATCTTGATTTGGAAAATTTAACGTTGATGGCTTGTGGTGCGGTGCCTCATAATCCGGCGGAACTTTTGTCTTCGGATCAAATGCGAGCTTTGCTACAGGAATTGCGGGGCAGATATGATTATGTATTGATTGACGCGCCGCCAGTCGTTGCCGTGACCGACGCCGGTATCATAAGCGCGATGGTGGAGGGTGTTTTGATGATTATTCAAGCGGGGCGGACTCAACGTGGGATCGTTGATCGGTCGTTAGAATTGCTGCAGCAAGCGCATGCCAACGTGGTCGGGCATGTTCTTACCAATATCGAGTATCACTTACCAGAGTACATTTACCGGTATTTGTGATTCTTTAACAATAGAGAAAAGTAATAATTAGTTTTTAGAGAAAGGAAAGTTTATTATGGCAAAGTTTTTGATTACAGGTGGTGCTGGTTTTATTGGCTCGAATATTGCCGAGTTCTTAATCAAAAAAGGACATTACGTTAGAGTTTTGGATAATTTTTGTTCCGGGAAAATGACCAATTTGGCATTTGCCAAAGGATTAGGTAAGAGCCGTTTTGAATTAATTAGAGGGGACTTGCGCGATAAAAAAGATTGTGATCGCGCGACGAAAGGCATTACGTATATTTCTCATCAAGCCGCACTCCGGTCTGTCCCTAAATCAATGTCCGATCCGGAAAGTTATAATGACGTCAATATTAACGGCACGCTATATCTATTGCAGGCTGCGTCAAAAAATAAAGTAAAGCGCCTGGTCATGGCATCCTCTAGTTCGGTTTATGGTGATACGGATCAATTCCCTCAGGAAGAATCACAATATCCGTTACTCATTTCCCCTTACGCTTTAAGCAAATTGACTAATGAATACTATTGTCGAATTTTCTCTAAATTCTTTGGGGTCGAAACGGTGTGCTTGCGGTATTTTAATGTCTTTGGCCCTAAACAAGCTTTGGACGATGAATATGCTGTGGTTATTCCGAAATTCATTCATTGCATATTGAATGATCAACCGCCACCCATTTTTGGTAACGGTAAGCAGTCCCGGGATTTCACCTATATTGATAATGTGGTTCAGGCCAATTATCTTTCGGCAATCACCCCAGGTATTCAACATGAGGTTTTTAATGTTGCCAACGGTAGAGATAACACGGTCTTAAACTTGGTTGAGGTACTGAATAAGATTATTGGTAAGAAAATTAAGCCTAAGCTTTTGCCGATTCGCAAGGGCGATGTTTTTAAAACACAGGCCGATATTAGCAAAATAAAAAAGAGACTCAAGTTTAACCCAAGTGTTAGTTTTGAGGAAGGTTTAAGGAAGACCGTCGCTTATTTTAGAGAAATTTTGTAAGCGTAAAGAATAAAATGATTAAGAACATTAAAGAAATCATACAGTATCGTGATTTGCTGTGGATGCTGATTATTAGGGATATTCGCATAAGGTACAAACAGGCGGCTATGGGATTCTTATGGGCGATTTTTATGCCCATCGTGGCCATTTCCGCAGGGATCATTATAAAAAAGGCTATGGCGGTTGTGTCCGGGCAGTACTTTGATGAGAAAGTCATCGTATCGATTACTTTTAAAGTACTGCCTTGGACCTTTTTTGTCAGTTCAATCAGGTTTGCGGTGCAGAGTTTGGTAGGTAATGGAGTGCTGCTTACTAAAATTTATTTCCCGAGGGCCGTCTTACCCTTTGCTTCGACGGCAGCTTGTTTTTTCGATCTATGCATGGCCTCGCTGGTCATTCCGGTACTTATCCTAATTTTTAAAATAGAGGTATCCTTGGTATTTTTGTGGCTACCGCTAATACTCTTGTTTGTCGTTCTTTTTACTTTGGGGGTCGGTTTAATTCTTTCTGCGACGAACCTCTTCTATCGTGATGTAAAGTATATTGTCGAAATCATTTTGATGTTCGGGATTTTCTTTACGCCGGTTTTTTATGAAGCACATTCTATGGGGAATTTGAAGAACCTGATTTTATTAAATCCGATAGGTGCATTATTGGACTCAATTTATCATGTTACAGGCCTACTACAGGCTCCAGATTTACTGTGGTTGATGTATGGAGGGGCTACTTCATTGATCGTTTTCTTTTTTGGTTTTTATGTTTTTAGCCGGTTAGAACCTAATTTTGCTGAGAATGTTTGATCGTGGTTTTAGTTTAGCTAAATAAAAGACAGCAAAACTAATTACCAAATAAGTTTGTGGAAAGGCAAAGTCATTATGAGTGAAGCTGTCATTCAGTTCAAAAATGTTTGGAAAAAATTTCAAAAGGGAGAAAAGTTTAACTCTATCCGCGACGCGTTTCCTGCTTTCTTAAACAATCTGGTCAAAAAGAGTAACGGACAAACTGAGTTAAGAAGTAAGGAATTTTGGGCTTTAAAGAATGTTGATTTTGAGATCAAAAGGGGTGAGGTGGTTGGGGTCTTAGGGCCTAACGGAGCCGGAAAAAGTACAATCTTGAAGCTGTTATCTCGGATCATGTTCCCGAATCAAGGGAAAATCAATATTAAAGGAAGATTAGCCGCATTAATTGAAGTCTCTGCCGGCTTTCATCCTGATTTGACGGGACGGGAAAATGTTTATTTGAATGGGACTGTCTTAGGGATGAAAACCCGTGAAATTGATAAGAAATTTGAAGAAATAGTGGACTTTTCGGGAGTGGAAGAATTCATCGATACACCGGTTAAACGCTATTCTTCGGGTATGTATTCCCGATTGGGTTTTGCTGTTGCCGCTTACATGGATCCTGAGATCTTATTAGTTGATGAGGTTCTTTCAGTGGGAGACAGTTCTTTTCAAGCGAAGTGTGCGGAGAAAATGCGCGAGCTGTTAAACGGGGGCGCAACCATCCTCTTGGTTTCGCACAACTTACCATTAATTCAAAGTATGTGTAAGCGCGGTATATTGCTATTAAAAGGAGAAGTCGTTAAGGACGGCCCGATTGCGGAAGTTTTGCCCTATTATGAAACCGTGATTATTAAAAGTCGAGAACGGCAACTTCTGGAAAAACATCAGGAGAATGTTGAGTTAGGGTTAGCTACTGTTAAAGAAACTGACATGACTATTGAGGAAGTTCGATTGTTGGATCACCTTGGAAACAAGAAAGACATTTTTACTCTGGGTGAGCAAATTCAAATGGAAATTAATATCTCTTCCAAAAATGTAATCGAACAGCCATTGTTTAAAGTCGAAATATTGCGTTCAGATGGAGTGGTGTGTTGTGCTGCGAATTCTAAAGATGCTCAATTTCATGTGCAGTCTGTTCATAAATCATTAAAGATAAAATTAGATTGGGCAAATTTATTTCTGGCACCGGACATTTATCTGATGAAGGTTTCTGTTTGTGATAAGGAACTCATCCATACCCATGCGACGCGTTGTCAGGACGTTTTGAAATTTCAAGTAGATCGAGAACGGTTAATTACCAATGCGGTCATGATCCCTGATGTCAAATGGAGCACAATGAGTTAATAGTAATTTTAATTCTATCTTTAACCGATCCAATCTATTGAGATCGGTTTTTTTGTAATAAGACTCATGATTGACCCAAATAAAAAAATTATAGTGCTGTTTCGCAATGATGATCCCGGCGCGCTAAGCAATCCTGAAAAGGAGAAGCGAATTTTGGGGCTCTTTGCTCAATATAACGTACCACAGGTATTGGCGGTTATCCCCAATAATATCGAAAATCCCCATTCTTGGTTGCATGGGAAGACCCATTGGCTAGATGAAAATCCTGAACTTATCAAGTTGCTTCAGGATCACCAGTCGAGGGGTTTAGTGGAGGTGGCTCAACATGGGTTTACCCATCAGACTAACCGATTCCGCCCAAGTATTCGGGAAGAACTAACGAACACTAAGTTTTATGCCGGCATTGATCGAAAGTGGTCAGATTATCAACCAGCGCATCCTGAAGGTTATAGTGAGTTTAGCGGTCTTTCTGAGGAAGAACAGCGCCAGAGGATTCAATCCGGCCAGGATTATTTAACTAAACACTTTGGTAAGTTGCAGTCCTTTATCTTTCCCTGGAACACGTTTGATTCAACGTCATTGAAGATTCTAGAAGAAATGAATTTTAAATATGTGCCAGGAGAGGAAGATGAGTTAAGTTACCCGGGACTTTGCGTGATTGGCGCGTGCAATTGGGACTGGCATATTGATGATTTTAAAAAATTGTTAAAGAAATTGGAAAGTCTTTCGGGGCGATATTTAGTTCAATTTGGATACCACTCTTGGGAAATAAATGATGAGATGATTGCCAAGATCGAAGACCTTTTAAAGTATGTTACTAATAATAGCCATTACGGATGCATCTTGCCAAATCAACTGCCGTCGCTGAAGGTTGACTTCTCAGAAGTCGCCCAGCTAAGGAGAAAATGGATCGATTGTAATTTGAGCTTAAATTTATTTCTCAAAGATCAATTTGAAATTCCAAAATATTACATCTTGTCGCCTTCCTGGTATAAGTTGCGCATTCTTAAATGCCAGCTATTTAGTTTTATATTCAAGAAATTAGGTCTGGCTCGATGGTATTTAGGGATGTTAGTCGGATTTCTGTTTTTCTTGATATGGTCGATGTTAAGAGTTAAGGCCAATGAGTTTAACTTTATAGATGTTTTTCCGGGGGTCATTCTTATGCTTGGAGTACGCTTTGCGTACTGGTTAAGCGCCCGAACGCATCAGAAGTTATCGTTGAAAATGGTTATAAAATCAGTTTTAAAAAGATTTTTTTCTGAATCAGCTGGCGTAGATATCCCTTCAGTGGAGGCTGTTCAGCCAAACCAAGAAAAGAATAGTGAGTTGAAAATTGGAGTAGGCAAGGTCAACTTTGGGGACTTTAACCGAGTAACTCCTATTGGGCTTTATTTTGGGGCTGAAAGGGGAACGCCGATAGACCGTTTGTATATTGAGAAATTTTTGAAAGCTCATTCAGCATGCGTTCGAGGAACGGTTTTAGAATTAGAAGACAATCAGTATACGCGTATTTTTGGAGGCGCTAATGTTACTCAGAGTGATGTATTGAACCTTGATCCCGGAAATCCGCGGGCCAACATCATCGGGGACCTGATTAAAGATAGAAATTTGCTGGGTGAAGGTAAGTACGATTGCATCATTATGACCCAAGCTCTTTTTATGATGTATGAATTGCAGGCAGCAGTTGCTAACCTGTACCGGAGTTTGAAGCCGGGTGGTGATTTGTTGATTACGGTCCCGGGGATCGCCCAGTGGTTAGATAATGAAGGGGCCAGTTGGGATGATCTGTGGCGATTTACCAGGGCTTCAGTCAGAAAATTATTGGCGGAGAAATTTCCGGAACAAAATATTTCGGTCACGAGTTACGGAAATATTTATGTCGCGGTTTCGCTTTTGCATGGTTTGGCATTGGAAGAATTGGATCCTAAGAAATGTGAATTTCAAGACAATAATTATGAGGTCATCCTTGGGGCTCGCGCTCAAAAATAATACAGGTGCTTCTGAAAATAAAACAACGACAGTGTCAGGCCGTTTGGTCTGGGTATTGTCATTGTGCCTGATTGTGTCGGTATTCATCATGGTTTTCATTCGATCTCAGGAAAACTTGAGTAACGAGGACACGATCTATCATTTACGAATGGGTAAGATCATTTTGGAAGAAGGGTTGCCCAAATTGGATATGTTGTCTTTTTCGGCCGCCCATAAGCCTTGGCCTAGCCATGAATGGCTTTGGCAACTTTTTATTTTTCGCTTAACTGAATTCGCGGGGATCAATAGCATTGTTTGGTTACAGTCGTTACTGCTGATCGTGGGGCTTGGCTTACTATTTTTCTGGGGATATCGGAAGGATCTGGTATTTCTAGTTGCCATCGGGTTATTGGCGGTTACTTTAGTAAGATCGGATAGATGTTTGATCAGGGTTGACATGGTCAGTTTGTTTTTATCCGTCCTTTTTATGGTATTAATGGACAAAGGATTGAATAAACGTTGGGTATTAGTCTTGCTTTTTCTTTTGCAGGTAATTTGGGTTAATATTCATGGTTTCTTTATCTTTGGGCCTTTGGTGGCCATCCTTTTCTTCATAGCAGAATTTATTAAACGCCATTGCCCTTTACCCTGGGAGTGGAAGCGAGCCTCAAGTGTTTCTCCAGAGGAGTACACTAATCTTAAGATACTGCCTTGGCTACTCATGGGAGGTTGTTTGATAAATCCTGAGTTTCTCCAGGGAGCTATTTATCCTTTAAAAATATTGTTTGCCGCGAAAAGTGATTCGGCTCATTTATATACATTTATTAGTGAACTGCAGAGACCTTTTGACCTCGCCGCCATAAGGAATATCCACGTCCAAACAGGATACAAAATAGTCTTTTTGCTGTCGGGATTAAGTTTTCTTGTGAATTATCGCAAAATCGATTTGAAGGTTCTATTCGTCTGGTTAGCCTTTTTATTATTTTCTTCAAGCGCTTATCGAACTTTGATTTTTTGGGGGCCGCCTGCCTATTGGGTCATGATGGCTAACTTATCCAAGATTGATTTTAGTCATTTCTATCATAGAAATGATTCTTTCAGTAAATGTATTCGAATTGCCTGCTTGGGTATTTTGGTTTATTTGTTAACTGCCGTAAGTCAGCAGATCGTGATGAAGATCAAAAATAATAAGACTTTTGACCCTGTTAGCCAAACTTATGTGAGTGCTTATGGGAGATTCTGGGAAAGCCGGTCAATTAAGAAAATTTTGGATTTTATAGTGTCTAACAATTTGCAGGGTAATTTTGTTAATTCATTGGAGTCAGGGCTCCATCTTTCCTATCGGGCGTATCCGCATATTAAGACTTTTTTCGATGGCCGTGTCGAAATATACGACCGGGAAGTTTTTGATCAGTATGTGCGTATTAGACATGAGGGGGACTGGGAACTGTTTAATCAGCTGGCCCAGAAACATGATGTGTCGGGATTTTTGTTAACGCACTTAGAAGAGGGTTTCCCCGCAAATGATTTTCTTAAGAAGATGATCCATTCAGATTTATGGAAACTGGTTTATTTAGATTATGATGGCGTTGTCTTCCTTAAGAATTCGACCCTGAATCAAGCAGTCATACAAAAGAACCTTATTGATTTGGATCGCTGGGAAACTGGCCCCACCACAGTGAGTTATACCTATCCAGATCCGGCTATTGCGCAAGTGTATCTAAAACGTGCTGTGCTTTTAGAAGCATTAGGCTTCCCTCAGAAGGCTCGAACCGAAATGGAGCAGGCTTTAATTATTTCTCCGAGCGATTCAGATTTGCTCTTGCGAGCTGCAAAGCTGGATGGCATTGTTGGAAACTATTCAGCGCAAGTCGAGAAATCTTTAGTGTTACTTAATCAATCGCCGCGAAGTATCAAGTTAATGTTATTGGGGCTCATTGCGTATTTGAATAACGGACAATGGGATGAGGCCAATGAAATAAGTCTCAGGATGTTGAAGCAACAGCCTCAAGATCCGCGCTGTCACCTGGGGAGAGGACTAGTATTTCTTGCTCAGGGATTGGAACAAAACGTATGGGAAGCCCTGGATAAGGCGTTAGATTTGGGATTAGACGTTGCCCTGCTGACAGATTTGGTGGAGAGTGCAGACCGGTGGAATAAAGTAGAAATTTTGAAAAGAGTGGCTTCCAGAATTCTCGAAAGAAATAATTTAGCTAACGATATAAGGAAAAAGCTAGTGACTTTAACCAACGTAGGTTCAACAGAAAAATAGATTTAAAGTTAAACGCCATCAATAAGGAACCACCAATGATTTCAGAAGTAGTCACTTATGTACCGGATAATTGCTTAAAGAAAGGTTATTTGGCCTTACTTAAAGAGATTGTTCAGGAGATTGTTAGAAATCGTTGGCTAACCTTACAGCTTTTTAAAAGAGATTTCTTTGCGTCGTACAAACAGTCGATCGTAGGCATCGTTTGGATTTTTGTTATGCCGTTATTTAATGTGGGGGCTTTCGTTTTATTAAACCAATCAGGTGTTTTTAATGTCGGAGAGGTTCCTGTTCCTTATCCTTTGTATGCCATTTTAAGTATGTCTTTGTGGCAAATTTTTGCCGGGGGTTTGATGGCCTGCAGTAGTTCATTAACTAACGCCGGAGACATGTTGACGCGGATTAACTTTAGTCGCAAATCATTGGTTTTTGCCGCCATCGGACGTCCTATTGTTTCGTTGCTGATCCAATTTGGTTTAGTCTTTGTCCTATGTTTTTATTATCGGATCACGCCTCATTTAAACGCGATCTACCTTCCTTTTGTCTTTGTGGCCATTCTTTGTTTAACCGTTAGTTTGGGGATGATCCTGGCGATTCTCAACTCTTTGGTGAAAGATACAGGAAATCTTCTTTATATATTATTGATGCTGCTGATGTATTTAACTCCGGTCCTTTATGCGAAACCCTTAAAAGGTCTTCTCGCTGTCATGACTCAATATAACCCAATGTATTATTTGCTTTCTGCCGGCAGAGATTTGTTTTTATGGGGGGAAATAAAAGAGCTGAATGCTTTTGTATGGGTTGTTTTGGGATCGATTTTACTATTCCTATTTTCTTTGGTTTTCTTTCATCTCAGTGAATCACGTTTAGCGGAGCGTATATAAGCTATGAATTCGAACATCGCTATCAGCGTTGAAGGGGTCTCCAAGAAATTTTGTCGTTCTTTGAAGCGATCCATGGCTTATGGGTTAACCGACATAGGGAGGAATCTTTTGGGATGTTCTTCTCTCCCAGCTAAGGAACGAAAAGAAGAATTTTGGGCGGTAGATAACGTTTCTTTTCAAATCCAACGAGGAGAATCTTTTGGCTTGATTGGACCAAATGGTTCAGGCAAGACCACTTTATTAAAGATGCTTAACGGAATTTTCTGGCCGGATCGTGGTCGCATTGAAATGAGGGGGCGGGTAGGGGCTTTGATTGCCGTAGGCGCGGGTTTCCATCCGATGTTGACGGGACGAGAAAATGTTTATATTAATGGCGCCATCCTGGGGATGAACAAAAGAGAGATTGACCAAAAATTTGACGCCATCGTGGATTTCGCAGACATTGGAGAATTTATCGATGCCCCCGTTAAACACTATTCGAGTGGTATGTTTGTGCGTTTAGGATTTGCCGTGGCGGTTCACGGTAATCCGGAAGTGTTGTTGATTGATGAAGTCTTGGCGGTAGGAGATAAAGATTTTCAAATGAAGTGTTATCGTAAGATTAACGAAATCCGAACGCAGGGAACAACCGTTATTCTTGTCGCGCATAATGAGTACACTATTAGAGAATACACTAACCGCTGCGCGTATTTAAATCATGGTAAAGAGCGGTTTATTGGGTCAAGCGAAGAAGGCATATCGTTGTATATGCGCGATATTTTAGAACTTAAGTCAAAGCAAGAAAAGAAGTCAAATACACCTGGCTTTGTTCGTTCTTCTCAATCGCAGCTATTGCCGGTTAAGTTCCTGGATGCGCAAGGTCGTCAGATTGATTTCCTTGAATCGGGGCAAGAATTAAACATTTTATTTGAATGCGTGCTTGATAAAGAAGTCCAGAATCCGGTTTTTGGCGTTAATTTTTATGACAATGCGGGTTTTATGTACTGTGTTAACAGCAGTTATGAAGGGTTTAGTATCCCGGATGCTATCAATGGGCATGTGCGTATAAAAATTCAAATCCCCCATTTGCATTTACCGATGAATAATTATTTAGTCTCTACCATTATCGCTGAAGGAAATCCTGATAATTTGCTTGATTGGCACGACCGGGAATATCGATTTGTGGTGGGACGGGCAGAAAATGCTCGTGGTTCAATAAAGCTTCCAACGCTTTGGAGTGTTGAAAAATGAATTCTACTAATAAAAAGCGATTGGCTGTTGTGCCTACAGATCCGATTGAACTGTATTTGAATTCCGGCTATGGGGCAAAATGGCTCAAAGAATACTTCAACCCGTTGAAATTTTTTGATGAAGTCTATGTGCTCTCGCCGAATGAGAAGGACAATCCTGATTTGCTGGGTATGCAAGCGATCAGAACCACCAGCACACAGTTCGCACGGCGTCTCAAGGAACTGCGCATTGATGTGGTCCGGGCCTACGGGGCCTTTTGGCCGTGTGAGTTGGCTTGCACCAATAAGGTAAACAACGTCCCCGTCGTAGTATCAGTTCATGACACGAATCCAGAATTATTATGGGATTCAATTGCCAAAGCGGACGCGGTGTATGCGATGACTCATGAGGTCAGGCGATTAGTTTTGGATAAACATAAGAATCCGGATCGCGTTTGGGTGCTGCCAAATCGGATTCATTTCGATTATATGCGTCCGTATTCTAAAGAAGAGATTGGTTCAGAATTAGACAGTAAATATCCATTTAAATATAAATTGATTCATGTCGGCCGCAGGAGCAAACAAAAGAATTTAGACAATATTATTAAGTCTTTGAAGGTTTTAGGAAAGGATTATTGTTTGTTAGCTGTGGGTAAAGGGGATGCTCAGGAATATATCAGCCTTGCCCGTGACTGGGGTGTTCTGGATCAATGTTTCTTTATCGAAGCCATTTCTAATGAGGAATTGGCTAAATACTATTCTTGGGCGGATTGCGTTTGTATGCCCAGTCGATGGGAAGGCTTTGGCATGGTCATTTCCGAAGCTTTAGCCGCTGAGGGTGTTTTGTTGACTTCAGATTTACCACCGATGACGGAATTTGTGCAGCATGGGTTTAATGGTTTGCTTTTAAAAGATTTGGAAAATCATCAGGCGTTGGCCGAATTGGTTAGACAAGCCTGCACGGATGTTGGTCTACGGAAAATTCTAAAATCTAACGCTCGCAAGAGCGTGGAATGCTTTGAACAAAGCAAAGTGGATACTTTAGAGGCGAGTTATTATCAAAAAGTTTTAGATTTAAAAGAACAAGGGGCTTTTCGTCAGTCCTGGAAACAGAAAGTTTTCTACTCATCAATTGGGAAGAAAGTCCGCCCGATGATTCCCATGAGCATCAGAAAAAGATTTCTAGGAACGGTGTAATTCTTAAACGCAGTGAGGAAAAAATGCTATCCAAATTATTAAATCCCTTAAGAAAAAAATTTAAACAACCCATTATTGACGGGATCTATCGGTTTTTAATGCGCAGTTCAAAATATCTCTGGGGACGGAAGCCTTTTGATATTGAAGAATTAAAGTTACTCACCGAAGCCTTGGCTTCTCAGAATCTTTTCGGCGTGGACGGTAAGATGGTGCCTGCCTTTGAAAAAGAATTCGCCCATCTTTATGGTGTTCCTTATGCCGTCGCTTCGACTTCGGGAACGGCCGCGATCCATACCGCGCTAGGCGCGCTTGATTTAAACCCTGGGGACGAGGTGATTACCGCGCCGATTACGGACTTAGGTACGGTGATTCCGATTCTTTCGTTAAATGCTATCCCGGTTTTCGCGGACATCGACGCTAGCTATAACATGGATCCCCGTGATGTGGAGCGAAAAATAACCGACCGTACGCGTGCTATTGTCGTCGTGCACCTTTTTGGAAACCCTTGTGATATGGACGCGATGGTGGCGATCGCTAGGAAACATAAAATTCCGCTTATCGAAGATTGTTCGCAATCTCATGTGACCTCCTATAAGGGTAGGTACGTTGGGACGATCGGCGATATTGGCTGTTTCAGTTTTCAACAATCAAAACATATGACGACGGGGGATGGAGGGATGACCATCACCTCCAACGCAGCCTATTATGAACGGATGAAGCTTTATGTGGATAAAGGGTTCATGCGCAAAGGGTGGGGCGCTCGCGCTTACGGGTTTCATGCGCCCAATTATCGCATGAACGAATTGACCGCAGCGGTTGGGCGGGCCCAAATTAAGAAGGTAAAAGCTGTCGTTCAGAAACGCCATGAAATGGGAAGTCTTTTAACGTCATTATTGAGTAATGTTCCTGGTTTAACAACGGCACCCGTAACTGACGGAGGGTATCATTCGTACTGGTTGTATCCTTTGCTCACAGAAGGAATCGATATTGAATTATTTGCCAAGGAAATGATTAAGTCTCATTTTTGGAGCGCTCCGGGATATACAGGTAAACCCATTTATTTGTGCAGTGAGTCATTGACGGCTAAGAAAACTTACGGCAATTCGCAGTTCCCTTTTAATTCTACTTTTGCCAGTAAGAAATACGAGTATGTTGAGGGTCTTTGTCCAAAAGCGGAAATGACCTTGAAACAGTTAGTTACCATGCCTTGGGATGAGAGCTGGGATGAACTAAGGGTGCGGAAAGCTGCCGAGGTGATTAAGTCTACCTTGGCGCGCGTGAGGAGCGGTGAAGAGAGTTCTTTGAAAGCTGTCGCTCAAACTAAGGCGCCTGTGAATGCGAAGCAAACCGAGCATTCTGTTTCCCCGCAAGCTACTCTCAATATTGGCATTATTGGTTGTGGCCAGATGGGGCGTTGGCATTTAGACGCTTATAAAAAGAACCTGCAGGTTAAATGCGTGGCTTTTGTCGACACAGACTTAAAGAAAGCTGAAGAGTTCGCGCAAGAAGTCGGCGGCAAAGCGTATGATAGCACCTCAAAAATGTTGGCTCAGGAGAAATTGGATGGGGTCAGTGTTTGTACGATCCCTTCAACCCATGAGCGTATTGTTTTGGATTTGTTGAGTGCAGGTGTAAATGTGTTGTGTGAGAAACCTTTAGCCATTTCGGTAAGAGAGGCTGCTGCGATGATGGCCAAGGCCAAAGAAAAAGAGCGGCTATGTTTGACGGCGTTTAAGTTTCGGTTCTTTGAAGAAGTCACCCGGGCTAAAGAAATCATTGATTCCGGGGCCCTGGGGAAAATTTATAACTTTCGTCTGATGTTCGGCGGGCAGATCAATATGGAAGGGACGTGGTTTGCCAACAAGTCATTGTCTGGGGGCGGTATTATCATGGATAACGGACCGCACGCCTTTGATTTGATTCATTATTTGTTGGGATCTTTGCATAAAGTCAACGCACATGCCAGTACGTTTCAAAATATCCAAGTTGAAGATACGGCGCAAGTTTCTGTGACTTTATCGAATGGTACCGTCGGCACTGTGGACGTAAGCTGGAATACCGTTCTTCCTGCTGCCAATTATTTGGAGATTTATGGAGAAAATGGTTGTTTGTTTTTGGACTTCGGGGGAATTACCTATAAATATAAAACTTGGGATAGTTTTAAGCGAGTCGCCAACTTAGGAGATATTAAACAAGCTTTTCAAAGACAAATTAATCATTTTGTCGAGGCGATTCCAAATCAAAAAACAACCGTGATTACAAACCAAGATGGCTTGCTAGCTCAAGAATGGATTGAACAGGCCTATCAATCGCTTGCAGGAGTTGTTGAAAAATGACAGTGGCTGCGCTGGACAAACAACGAGTGAATTTCTTTGTCTTGGGGTTAAATATGGCAGTTGCGCTTCTGTCGCTGGCTGGGTGCTTCTATTTGCAATATTATCATCCGGCAAGCTACGCCCAACTCGTTTTGGAAGATTGTTGGGGAGAGTATGGAACGTTTTGTGCCTATTTATTGGCAGCCTTATTGCTGTTGTTGGTGATGATAAAAAAGCCGTCATTCTTTAAATTTGGCTACATTGGCTTGGCTATCGTTCTTTTTGTGATCGGCATGGAGGAAATCAGCTGGGGACAGAGAATATTAAATTTCTCAACCCCGGAAGTCATGAAAAAACTTAATTATCAGTCCGAAGTTTCAGTTCATAATATTTTGGATAATTATTTCGATATTCAATCGTTGTTTATTTATGCGATTAGTTTCTGGGTAATGTTAGTGCCTTGGTTGCTTAAGAAATTTGCTAGCTTAAGATACTGGTTCGAGAAGCTTGGACTTCCGGTTTTTCCTCCGGAGACGACTCCCTTATTTCTTGTTTCTTTAGGTCTTACGATCACTGCACCGTTTATCAGTAATGATGAAATAAAAGAGTTGTTGTTGGCTTTTGCCTTTTTGTTCATGTCCGTCATTATTTTTGGGCGTGTGTTTTCTTCAGACAAAGTGAAAAGTGTTGATGTATTGCGCCATTTGATGGTTGTCTTGATTTTGGGTGTTGTCCTGACGGGCGCCATGGTGCGTTTTTGGGGGTCAAAATGGAAGGATGAAGGGCGATTTAAGGGACAACTACATTGGATGGCGGCGATTGAATATGGGAAAAAGAATTTGCCACGTCAACAGCAACAATTGTTTGAATATATCTTGGCAGAACCACATTTTCATCGTCCAGAGACGTTGATACAATTTGGCCTTGCTTTAGCTAAACACAAAAACCCGAAAGCACAGGCAATCTTGGAGATGGCTTTGAGGCAAGAAGTGATCAAACAACAAAAAGATCCAGGGAATCCAAAATATAGTCGCAATCTTGGTTTAATTTACTACTTGATGGGACGGGGGGATGCTTCAGTTCAGGAATTAAATTTAGCGTTAAAGAAGGGATTAGCTCATTTAGCAGAAAGCGGTCGCTCGGGGGATTTTGATCAGATCTTTTCGGTTTTTGAAACTAATATTATCCGACGTGATTATGCCGCAGCTCGAAAGAATATTGACGAAGCAACGAAAAGCGTATCGCTCAGTGAACAAGCTATTAAAGTTGAGCTTTGGGAAGAGCGCTTGGAGTCAATTGAAAAGCTTTCTTACGAACAGTTTTTGCAATTATTGCAATTTATGTATTTGTAAAATCATAAATAAATGAGGTCATGCGATGAATAATATGAATCCTGCTAAAACGTCTTCAGAAAAAGGGGCCTTGCAAAATCTAATTGATAAAGTTTTCCAACTGAAGAATCAGAAGCGAAATTCTTTGGCCCTGGCTATTGATTGGGTCAAGCGCAATCGCGTTGAGGGGAGCGGGATCCTAGTTCACCACCTTTCCGGTGACGTGACACCCGAAGTCACGGGATATTTAATTGCTTCGTTATATAACGCCGGGGAGAAAGAATTAGCTATTGATTTGGCGCGATGGGAGGCCTCCATTCAATTGCCTAACGGCGCCTTTACCGCGCCGGGTTCTCGCGTCGCTTATACGTTTGATACCGCCCAAGTAATCAGAGGGTTTCTGACGGTAGCGCCAGATTTACCTGAGATCAAAGAAAATTTAGCGTCCGCTTGTAGATTTGTTGCTGGCCAAATCGATGAGCAGGGAGAAGTTCATACGCCGGATGACAGCATTTGGGCACTTCCGGATGGTAGTAAGTTATCACCATATTGTAATTTGTATTGCTTGGCTCCATTAAAGTCCGGGGGTGAATTACTTAATGAATCAAGTTTCGTACAAGCGGCGAATCGCGCGCTCGCGTACTACAAAAGTAAGCCGGATATAACTGAGTTCAAACCACAATTAGGGACTTTGTCACATATTTTCGGTTATATGATGGAAGCTTTAGCTGAGATGGGAGAACATGATTTGGCCAAAAAGGGATTAGAGCAAGCTTGGAAATTACAGCGGGAAGACGGGTATGTGCCGGCGTACCCTGGTGCCACTTGGATGTGTTCAACGGGATTGGCCCAGCTGGGAATTGCCAGTTGGATGATTGGTTGGAAAGAGCCAGCGTTAAAAGCTTTAAGTTATTTGGAAAAAATTCAAAATAAAAGTGGAGGGTTTTTCGGTGGCTATGGGCCAGGAGCGCAATACTTTGCTAAGGAAGAGATCTGCTGGGCCAATAAGTTTTTTATAGATTTAAATTTGTTAATTAGAGGAACATAAATTGCAACCTTGGAATTTAAAACCGGAAGAGTGGTCAAAAATATTAGGCGACGAGACAGCGCCGGCCCAAGCGGCTAAAGGTGTCCTGTCGGGTCAGCACCTTCCTTGGGTAAATAATTTAATTGAATTGGCTGCGGGTTCCGAATCCACTTTAGATTTAGGCAGTGGCCGTGGAGAAAATTCAGCGATATTGGCCTGTCACGGCAAGAAGACCACGCTATTGGATTGGGCGCAGGATAATATTAGTTTTAGCCGACAGCTTTATTCATTGATTGGCAAGACGGGTGAATTTGTTCAAGCAGACATGACCAAGCCCTTACCTTTTCCCGATAACTCGTTTGATCTGGTATTCAGCTGTGGCGTTTTTGAATATTTCAAAGATGATCAAATTTCGGCCATCTTAAAAGAAGCTTTTCGCGTCGCAAAGAAAAGGGTTGTCATCCTGATCCCTAACGCGTTGTCTATTCCTTATCGGGTTGGTATGGGTTATTTAAAATTAAGAAAACAATGGCATTGGGGTGGAGAAAAACCATTTGCTACCTTAAAACCTTTTTTTAGGAAGTGTGCGGCGAGGAATATTCAAGAATTTAGTGTAGGGACAAAACACTCATTAGCTTTTCTTTCTATGCGTGGGGGAGCGCTCGCGCAGAATTTCTTGATTAAGTCTTTAAAACTCACTGATCATTCTCGGCCTGCAAAGTTGCGCCAAGGATATTTGCTGATTACAGCAGGAGACAAAATTAATGAGTAAAAAAATAACATTATTAGTGGTTTTTGGAACGAGGCCGGAAGTTATTAAACTTGCCCCATTGGTCAAAGAGATCAGGAGATATCCGAGCCAATTTAATTGCTTGGTTTGTTTCACGGGTCAACACCGACAGATGGTGGAGCCACTCTTGAAGCTTTTCGGCATTAAAGTTGATGTGCATTTAAAGCTGATGAAAAAGAATCAGACCTTAGAGCATATCACCAACGTTGTTTTGAAAGAAATTGGGAATTGTATTAAGGAAAAGGGAGTTGATTGTGTGGTTGTTCAGGGCGATACCACGACTGCAATGGCGGCCGCCTTGGCTGGATTTTATCAAAAAATTAAAGTCGCACATGTGGAAGCAGGATTGCGCACAGGTAATAAGTATCATCCTTTTCCGGAGGAGATTAATCGTAAAATTATTGATTCCTTTGCAGATATGTATTTTGCGCATACTAAATTAGCTAAGGAAAATTTACTTGCAGAAGGTATCTCCGCAACGAAGATCGAAGTCACAGGCAATACAGTTATTGATACGCTATTGGAGACATCCAGTAAAGCATATAATTTTTCCAAAACACCTTTAATGACTGCAGTCTCAGATCCTAGAAAATTAATTTTAATGACTGCTCATCGCCGTGAAAATTTTGGGAATCCGATCAAAGATATCTGTGCAGCCGTTAAGCATTTGGCTTGTCGACATGAAAAGAACTTGAAATTTATTTATCCGGTTCATTTAAATCCTAATATTAAGAAGCCTGTTTATGAAATTCTCGGGAATATCCCGAATGTTTATTTGGTTGATCCTCTGGAGTATTTACCGATGGTTCATCTGATTAAACAATCGTATTTAGTCTTAACGGATTCTGGAGGCCTTCAAGAGGAGGCTCCAAGCTTGGGGAAGCCTGTTTTAGTTTTGCGAGAAACGACAGAGCGTCCGGAAGGGGTGACCGCAGGTTGCGTGGAGGTTGTTGGGACAAGAAAAGCCCAAATTATTGCTAAAGTTGAATCGTTATTATCTAATAAACATAAGTACCTTAAGATGTCCCGATCCGTAAATCCATATGGTGATGGTCAGGCAAGTATGCGAATTGTTAAAAGGTTTAAAAGAGAGCTTGTTAAGTGATCATATGAATAGTTCCGCAGCTACTCCCCTACTAACGATTATTGTTCTGGTTAAGAATAATATTAGTATTTTGAATTCTATTCGCTCTCAATTAGCGTTTCTCCCCGATGGAAATTTTGAAATTTTAGTTTTGGGATTATATCGAGTCAATAATATTGTCCTTCCGGAAGAATTCAAAAATGATTTTAGAATTCGTGTTCTTAATCCGAAGCAATTAGTCAAAAATTATGTTCATGCCCTGAATTACGCCCTAGCCGAAGTCAAGGGCGAGTATCTCACGTGGGTTAGGGATGATTATGATTTCGAGCCAGGAGCCATTAAGTTAATGCTCGAGTCCGTAATGGCTTCTGGAAAAAGTTTCGTTTATGCGAATTATCGACAGATGGATCCTGGGCGCAATTATTCCATTCCCATGCGCTTAGGTAAGCGCCCCAGCGTTTATGAGTGGAATTTTATCGGGCATTGTTTTTTGTTAAAGACCCGACTTCTCCAAATGACCGGTGGTTTTAATTTAAAATTTGATTGTGCTGCCGAGTATCAATGGTGGCGAAAAATTTTTCATTCTTCCCAGGTGGGTTACTTGGATATTTTTTTGCTTACCTGTTTAAGGTTGAGGCACTGGGTCAGCTTGGAAGAGCGTTTTAAAATGCCCGTTTTAGGTACTCTGGTGGCGCTTAGTTTTCGGCCGTTGCGTTGGGCGAGGATGTTACGGGTATTTGAGTTCCTATCCGAAGAAATTGCCGCGGCCAACCTGGATGAAGGACGCGTAGTATTATTTATGAAGGAGTTGTTTCTTATTATTCGGCGATTCTCGTTATTGACGTGGGGGATTTGCAAATTTTTTTGGAAAATAATTCTATTTAAGAACTCGCGGACTAGAAAGAAGGAGGCTCTAGACATAGCGCTAAGAACTAATTTCATTATAGGTGAAGAGCAACGGAAGAAGATTTTGTGTATTGTCCCAGAAATTGTACTGGGCGGGTCTGAAAAAGTCTTGCGTGATATTGTGGAGGGATTGCAGGGTGATCAAGTCGATTTTTATCTTTTCTCCTCAGAAAAAGATGATAACGAGTGGTGTCGAAGTTTTAGGAAGCTATTTAAAGGAGAGGTATTGCTGCGAAAAGACGAGATGTTCTCGGAAAGACTATATCATCAGTTTCTTAAAGCTACGATACAGAAGATTGACCCGGGTATTGTCTTATTTACAAATTCGGAGATCACGTATCGTTTGTTGCCGCAATTAAAGAAATTATTTAGCGAAATTCGATTTATGGATATCGTTCATATCGAAGATTTTGTCGCTTCAACGAAAGAGTACATTCCATTAGCTCCTTTTATCAAACGCAGAATATGTATTAGTCATAAATTACGAGAGCGCTTAATTGAAAAATATCGCGAAGCCGATTTGCCCAGAGAATTGGAGCAGCGGTTGATCACGATTCACAACGGCAATGACATGGTTCTATTTTCGCGGGATAAAAACTCTCGGACTGATGTTTTTCGAAGGCAACATAATATTCCTTTGGATGCCCAGGTGATTAGTTTTGTTGGTCGTCTATCTGAAGAGAAAAGGCCGGAATTGTTTGTTGATATTATGGCCAACCTTTGCCAGGTTATGGGAAATTTTCCGCTTGCGTTTATTATGGCCGGGGATGGCGATGAGGAGCAAAATGTAAGAGAGAAAATCAAAACAAAGGGATTAAACGATAAATTTTTCATGGTTGGTACTTTGAAGAAGCTTGAGGTTAAAAGTTTGCTGGCCGAATCAACGATGTTAATTTTGACATCTCGCGTGGAGGGAATCCCTTTAGTGATGGTGGAAGCTATGGCCATGCAGCTACCGGTTATTGTCCCTCGAGTAGGTGCTGTTGAGGAAGTGATCCAACATAAAGAGAACGGGTTTGTCGTGTCCTCCGATCCAGACGCGATGAATCAAGAGGTTGTTGAGATCGCGAAGAAATTATTAACGCAAGCCCACTGGCGAGAGGACATAGGTCATAAAGCTAGGATTTCGGTGCAACACGAGTTTTCATTAGAAAAGATGGTGGATCGATATCGTGATGAACTTTTAGGAGAGGCCTCAACTCGCCTGGGCCCCTTAGCTCAATTGAAAGAAGCGACAAATGTTATTGATTCACCAGAAATCAGCATAGTTTTGCCTACTTACAATGGATTGTCAAAAGGTTTGAAAAGGTCTATCGATAGTTGCTTGGCCCAAACGTTTACAAACTTTGAGTTGATTATCGTGGATGATTGTTCTGATGAAGAAATTTATGAGTTAGTTAGATCCTATGGTGACAACCGAGTGCGCTATCTAAGGAACTTTAGAAACTTGCGTCTACCACGTTCATTAAATGTAGGTTTCTCTTACGCGCGAGGAAAATACCTAACTTGGACTTCAGACGATAACTTTTATGATCCGCAAGCTTTGAAAAAAATGTTGGATTATTTGCGGGAGACATCCGGAGAATTTGTGTACGCGGACTATTTTGAATTCCGCAATGAAAAACTCGATCAGGCCACGAGGATCTATCTAGCCGATCCAAGCAAACTTAAAGAAATAAATTGCGTTATGGGGTGCTTTCTTTACTCGCGGAAAGTGATGGATTTAGTGGGGGTGTATGACCCCGAAATGGAGATTATCGAAGATTATGACTATTGGACCCGCGTTGCGGAAAAGTTTACGCTACTTCATTTAAAAGAACCTTTGTATTATTATCAGTACCATGAAAAATCTTTAACAACTCAGAAAGAATTGGAGGCAAGAATCTCATTCTTTTTGTTTCGTACTAAGAATGGAGAATATAAGCCTAAAGACTGGATATGGATTTTCCGATATCTTGCTTTGGAGAAGAAAACCGGTATCACTAAGCGCGTATTGCTTCCTTTTGTTTATGTTGATTCAATTTATTCTCGAGGGCCCAAATTGGTTAGCGAAGTGAATGATTATATTGCGTCCAAAGGCGCATTTAAGAAAGTTGTTGCTCGTTTAAAAAATATTATGCAATGAGGTGTGGTCAATGATAAGTGAAAGCAAAGGAAAGCATTTTGTTTTGTTGAGGAATTTCCCCCCAACGGCCGACTGGGGAGGGACAGAGGTCGTTTTGTTAGATTGGTTGGCTCGAGTAGACTATACCAGGTGCCGCGTGACGGTATTGGTGCCGGAAGGCTCGGCTAAAATATTTGTCAGTAAGTTGGGGGATAAAAATTTACCAGTCAATTTTGTCGAAAGTGATTTTGGCCGTTATGTCAGAGGACGCAAACAGTTCCAAAAGATGGCTGAGATACTTAAGGGCCTGAAGCCTAATGGGATTATTTTTGTCATGGGTTGGTATGAGGACTTTAACCTGATGCATGTTTTGGCGGCTACTTTTGTTTGCCCGGGACGTGTTTATATGCATGAAAATGTGGGACCGCTGCCTCGATACCCCGTGACCCCCAAGAAGTATTTTGGCTTGATCCCTTCTTTGAATTTATGGTGGCGGAAAATGCAATTTGCTGAGTACTCAAAAGCCTATCTCACGAGAAAAGTAATTACCGTTAGTGAAGACGTTAAGAAGATTTTTGTACGTACGTGGGCGTACCCGAGCTTTAAGGTTCGGGTTTCCTACCATGGGATAGATACGCAAAAATACAAGCCGTCTATTGAAGTCAGGAATCGTTTGAGAGCTAATATGGGCGTGGCTCAAGAGGATATTATTATCGTGGCTACAGCGAGGTTATTCCATTTTAAGTGTTTAGATCGTCTCATTAATGCGTTTGATGAAGTTGCCAGTGATTTTCCAAAGGCGAAGTTGATGCTGGCGGGGATAGGGCCGTTAGAGCAAGAGCTGAAAGCATTAGCCCAGCAAAAGAAAAGTGCAGCCCGAATTAGCTTTCTGGGTTTTGTTCATAATGTTAAAGAATTATTACAAATGAGCGATATTTATGTCCTTTGTTCTGACAATGAAGGCTTGAGTCTTGCGTTAATGGAAGCAATGTCCAGCGGGTTGATTTGTGTTTCTACTAAATGTCCTGGATCCCCCGAGGCGATTTCAGATGGCAGGAGTGGGTTTTTAGTGGATAAGAGCACTCAGGGTGTTTGGGACGGATTAAAGAAAGTTCTGAGTCTATCTGACGAAAATCGACAGGAGATGTCCCGTTTGGCTAGAGAGACCGCCGCAGAAAAATTTGATGTTGAGAAAAATAGCCGGAGAGTGTTGGCCATATTTGGGGTCCCGTATCAAAGCTAATTATGTCTCAGGCAGATCAGAAATTTCATTTTGTGCTTTTGCGCAGACCGCCGGAATTTCCGACCTGGGGTGGTTTAGAAAAATTAATGCTGGAATGGTTAGAGCGTGTTGACTATAACCATTGCCGAGTGACTTTGGTCATTTCTCCAGGATGGAAAGAATTTGTTACCGCAAAATTTGTTGAAAAGAAATTGCCGGTTAACGTTGAAGAATTTCCGTTTGTTTATAAAGGTAATCCTTGGAAGAAGTTTTTTTCTCTTTGGGCGTACTTGGGAAGATTAAGCCCCTCGGTTCTGGTTTATATGCAGGGGTCTTTTGTCTGTTTTAGCTTTGCTTATGTGTTGGCTGGTTACTTAAGAACCGGTGGAAAAATTTTTATGCATGAGAATTTGGTTCCCGCTCCGCCTTTGCCAAAACCAAGTAATCGGTATTTCGGTTTATGCTCGAGGTTGAACCTCTGGTGGTATAAGGAGAAATTTTTTTATCCATTAAGGGCGGTCATTTCTCAAAAAGTATTCACGGTAAGTCAAGAAATGCGCGATACCTTGTTATCTCAATGGAATTACCCGGCAAACAAAGTGTTTGTGAGCTATCACGGGATTGATCGCGCTAAGTTTGCTCCGGATCCGATTGTTAGGGATAAGATGCGTCAAAAGCATCACTTGGACCAAAACACGCCCGTCATTATTTCTACTGCAAGGTTCTTTAAGGTTAAAGCATTGCCACGATTGTTGGAGGCTTTTGAATTATTGAGTCGAGATAATTCGATGATTAGGCTTTTTCTTTTGGGTACAGGTCCGTTAGAAGACGACTTGAAAAAACAGGCCAATTCTTTGGCTTGTAAGGATCAGATTCTATTTTTGGGGCACCAGGACAACGTGGGTGATTATTTGAAAATGAGCGATATCTTTGTCTTGTCGAGTGATTTTGAGGGACTTAGCTTGGCTTTTCTGGAGGCAATGGCGTCCGGCTTGATTTGTGTGTCAACGGATTGTAATGGGGCCAAAGAGGTTATTCAAGATAAGATCAATGCTTTTATCGTTGAAAAAAGTGTTGAAGGCGTTCGACAAGGACTTAGTCAAGCGGTGAGTTTAACTCAACAACAAAGAGCAGCGATGTCACGTAATGCTATCGATTTTGTGGGGCGGAATTTTGATGTCACGCAAAACGTGCCGAGGGTTTTGCAAGAGATGCGGGTGCCTTGTTAGGTATCCGCTGTTGTTTTAAAACTTAGAATGAAGTATACGTAAATCAATATGAATATTTTCTTGGTTTGTCCGAACTTTCATCGACATCTGGGAGGGACGGAAACATTTGTCTATGAATATGCTAGAACTCTTGCGCTGAAAGGGCATAAGGTTTTCGTTGTTTGTGTTGATGAAGGAGATTTTCATAGACAATTTATTCCGGGTGTCGAGATGTGCAATATTTCATTGAAGTTAATGAAGGGGTTAGGTTGGTTCGAGAAATTTTTTCCAGTATCAGAGTTGATGCTATCGTTTTCTGCGTTTCAAGAAGTAAGAAAGAAAGAGAAGTTTGTTAAAGTTGATGTTGTTGAGGTCATGGACTATTTTAGGTCCGGTATTTTCTTTGCATTAAACAAAAGATTCCCTTTAGTGTTGCGGATGCATGGATGGATGTTTAATTGGCAGGGGAAGAAGCTGACTGCGTTAGGCAACCTCAGTTTGTTTCAGTGGTGGCAGAAGATAATGGCTCAAAAGGTAATTTCATCCGCGGATGAAGTGATTTCTGTTTCACGCGATTTTGCGGAGTATGCTTCTTTGGCTTGGAGTTTTCAGGGGAAAGAAGTAACGGTTGTTCATAATGCCGTTAATCAATTAATTTATTCACCTCTTCAAGGCATAAAGAAAGAAAAGTCCGTCCTCTTTGTGGGAAAGATTTCTAAAATTAAAGGCGTGGCTGTTTTAGCTAAAGCGATTCCAGAAATTCTGAAGGACTTCCCGGACGTTAAGTTTTATTTCGCAGGGCGAGATGTTTATTGGCCGGATGAACAGATGACAGGTCAGGAATTCTTAAAAAAAGTTGTTCCCAATCGAAATCTTGTTTTTCTTGGTGAATTGACTCAAGATAAATTGGTGCCGTACTATCAGAAAATGGAGGTCTGTGTTTTTCCTTCCATGTACGAGCCATTTGGGTTGGTCGCTATTGAGGCTATGGCCTGTCAGTGTGCTATCGTGGCTTCTAATACGGGAGGCATAAAAGAGATCGTAGAATCTGATAAGGATGGGCTTCTGGTACCTCCTGATGAACCTGTTCTTTTGGCGAGGGCCTTGATTAAAATGTTGCAAGACGAGAATTTTCGAGCTAAGTGTGTCACCAGCGCTTTATCAAAAGTTTCTAGATGTTTTACGCTTGACCGATTGGTGGAGCAGTCACTAGTCGTCTATGAGCAGGCTATGAGGAAGAACGGTGGAGACAAAAGAGAATAATATGCCTAAAGTCAGCGTAATAGTCTCAGTTTATAATAAAGAGAACTACATCCAAGAAACGATTGATAGCGCACTGAACCAAACCTTTAAGGATTTTGAGGTTATCGCGGTTGACGACGGATCAACGGATAAATCTCGAGAAATTTTGGAGTCCTATGGGGACAAAATTATTCGTGTTTATCAAAGAAATGGATGTCCGCCAGCCACAATGAACGCAGGGGCCAAGGTCGCGAGGGGGAAATATCTTGCGATATTGGATGGGGATGATGTTTGGTTGCCACGGTTTTTAGAAAAGCAGGTAGCCGTTTTGGAGGCTCGCAATGATCTGGCTTTTGTTTGTTCAGCGGTAGACTTTATAGATCACAAGGGCGACTATTTAAGGTCTTCTGTCGCAGGGGCCAAACGAGAAAAAAGTTTTCTGAGTCTTTTGTCAGATAATTTTGTTTGGCATTCTTCGGTTTTGTTGCGTAAATCTTTTTTTGATGCGGCCGGAGGATATGATACGCGTCTTTTTTCTCCTTATGATTTTGATCTTTGGCTGCGTTTAACAAAACAACATCCTTTTGAATATAATCCCGAGATATTAGTAAAATACCGCCAACATGCGGGAGGAATAAGTAAGAAATTACAGGAAAATCTTGATGAGCATATCATCATCTATAACAAGCCGGAGATTGTTTCAGGGCTGAACTTGTTTCAAAAATCTAAGTTTAAATCTTTGGTCTACTATCGTTATGCAATGCTTTTTGCCAGAGCAAAGCAATATTTATCTGCGGCAAATTGTTATGGGAGCGCCATTGCTACTTGTCCACTTGTTGGGGTTTATTTTTACACGCACGAAACGCAAAGGATGCGTCATAGCTTACCTTATCGATTGCTTAAACCGTATTTTATGCCCTGTTATTATCTTTTAAAGTTATTAAATCAACGAATAAAGAAAATCAAGGAGTGAAAATTGCCAAAGGTTAGTATTTTGATACCTTGTTATAATGTCGCAAAATATTTGCCTGAATCCATGGATAGCGTTTTGCGTCAAACATTCCAAGATTACGAAGTAATTATTATTGATGATGGCTCAAGGGACAATATCGGTGAAATTGTGAAGCAATATATCGCCGATTATCCGCAAGTATGCATACGGTATTTGCATCAAGAGAATTCAGGGCTTTCGATGGCAAGAAATTTAGGCGTCAAACACGCTATGGGTGATTATTTGGCACTTTTAGATGCTGATGATAAGTGGACACCGGAACACCTAAGAAAGTCTGTGTCTGTTTTGGATGAATTTCCTGAAGTAGGTTTGGTCCACGCTAATATATCTCGATTCACTAGCTCTGGCCAAGATCTGGGTGTTCCGCAACGACGAGAAGAATTCCTGTCAGGAGAAATCTTTGAACATATCTTCTTGAGGCGCGCGGATATTTCTTGCCCAACGGTAGTTTTTCGAAAAAGTTGTATTGAGTCGGTCGGGCCATTCGATGCAAACTTGGCAAGGTTAGGATGCGAGGATAGAGAGCTTTGGTTAAGAATTGCTCAGAAATTCAAGTTTAAATATATTCCTGAGGTCTTGGCGTACTATCGTGTCAGTCCGGACAGTATGAGTCGAAATGTTGAGAAAATGTTTGCTGCCAGAATTTATGTAGTTAATAAATTTTTTCCGGAGAATTTTCATCACCCACTGCGTGATCAAGCTTTGGCTAAGATTCATAGAGATTTAGGGGATGAATTGCTCGTCGCTCAGCAGTATCCTGTGGCGAGGCAAGAGTACCGTAAGTCGTTAGCATATCGTCCTTTTCAGTTCTGGACTTGGCTTAACTTGCTGAAGACTTTATTGATAATAAAAAAACATGCCTAATGTAAGCGTCATCATAATTAGTAAAAACCGTCAAACCCTATTGCAGGAGGCCATTGGCAGTGTTTTATTGCAGACGTATCAAGATATTGAACTTATTGTCGTTGACGATGATTCGGCTGATAATACGGCCCAGATTGTTCAAGACATTAAATCGTCGGTGAAGATACCCATAAAATATGTAAGAATTTCTAATAGAAACGCTCGGCATGGTTTAGGATATTTGCGTAATGCCGCTATCAAATTAGCTGACGGTGAGTATATAGCTTGTTTGGATGACGACGATATCTGGTATCCACAAAAACTGCAGAAGCAATTGGAATTCTTTTCCGAGCGCCCGGAGCGTCAGTTGATTTTCTCCAACGCACTCGTTAAAGATTCTGTGTTGGGTAAGGTATCCAAATACGTGACCGAAGAATGGGCGGAGCGCCTCAAGAAAAGTTTTTATTATAGTCTAATGGAAAAGAATTTTATCCCGTTTAGCTCAGTAATGTTCCGTCATGAAGGATTGAAAGACACTGGATTTTTTAATGAGTCAGTTGTCTATTTGGACGATTATGAATTTGTTTTAAGAATGGCGAGTATGTTTAGGATTGATTTTCTCGATGAGGTTTTGATGGATTACCGAATTCAGAACGATAATTTTAGTCATAAGAAAATTGTTAGATATTCGGCCTCCAAATTGTTTTGGGATAATTATATTCTTCCTGAGAAATTTCAGTCTGCCTTAGGTAGAAAAATTGTACGTTCGCAAAGAGCTAAGGAGAATTATTGTTTGGCCTACGCGTATCTACAGAATGGGGATTCAAGAATGGGTAAGGAATATTTATTAAATTCGATCAGGCATTGGCCTTTGTACAGTTGGCAGCAATATTACTATTTCTTGATTGCTTTGCTTCCGGAAAAAATAGTTGGTTGTTTAAGACAATATGAATGATCTTGAAGGGAGATCTGAAATATGTTTGCTGATTTTCGAGTGGATGTCAGTCGCTATTTGAGAGGCAAAGGGAAGAAAGAATTGATTTATTTGATTTTTGAACAGGGGATTTGGGCGATCGCCGTTTATCGATTCGGACGCTGGGTCCGGGAGGTCAAAATTCCTATCGTTTCACGAATTCTAAAATTAATTGCCTTTTTGTTATTTAAAAATATAGAAATACTTACGGGTATTTCTTTACCTGCAAGTGCTCGGATTGGAAAAGGTTTTTATGTCGGACATTTTGGTGGGATCATTTTGCACAGTGATGCGGTATTAGGTGAACATTGTTCGATAGGTCCAGGCGTTCTGATTGGGACCAGAGGAATGGGGAATTTAGGGGTTCCGATTCTGGGGGACAACGTTTATGTGGGTGTTGGAGCTAAATTGCTTGGGGGGATAAAGATCGGGAATAATGTTCGTATCGGCGCGAATGCCGTGGTCCTTAAAGACGTTCCAGATGATGCGACGGTCGTAGGCATTCCGGCCAGAGTCATCACTAAGAGGGAAAAATGATTGGTTATTTAAAACAATTTGTTCCTCTTTCATTGTATTTATGCACTATTGCTTGCTGCCTTCTGGCCCTAACCGGAAGGCCGAAATTTGCTCTGCTTTGCGTTACTTTTTTGCTTCCTTTGCGCAATATAGTTGATAAGTTTGCTATGTATCCAGGGGGGAGCGACCTAGTTGATCTGCTCATTCTTTCTTCTATATTCGGAAGTTTTCTTTCTTCCATGATGAATAGAAACAAATTATTTTCCCCATCTTCCTTAACGGCTATTATTTTGGGAACCATCTTTTATATGTATCTTTCGGTTTGGAAGGGTTACGTGACTTTGGATTATTTCACACCCTTAGATTTTAGTGATGATCGAGTCCAGGATTGGAAAAATTTTGTGTTGTTGCCCATTTTGTATTTCTGCGTCATTAATATTTGTAAGAAAAGAGAAGATATCTGGCAAATGTTAAAAGTCATGGCCCTCTCGGTTGCAGTTAGCGCTTACTATACGGCCAATCAAGTGACTTGGTATAGTATGGTTTCGAGAAAGAAAATTAATGGTACTTTTGTTTTTCTCGGTCCGAATGAGGTGGCCGCTTTCTTAAATGTCATGGCTTTGGTTGCGATTGCTTTCTTTTTTGTAGTTAAGGGTAAGAAAATTAAATTATTTCTGGCCGGGCTCATCACGGTAAAGATTTTCTGTATTTTGTTCCTTTTCTCTCGTGCCGCTTACATGGGGTTAGTGGCCGGATGCACGCTTTTATTCGCTTTCAAAAAACCATGGTTGTTGGTGCCGTTATTTATAGTAGCCGTTTTTTGGGAATCTATTCTCCCGCATGATGTTATTGTCCGTATTACAGAGACGACCGATGAATATGGACAGCTTGAAGAATCGGCAGAACATCGCGTGCTTATTTGGCAAGATAGCATTGATTTGTGGCAGCAGGATCCTGTTTTTGGCATAGGTTTTGGTGCCTTTAGGAAAATGGGATTGATCCTTGGGGACACACACAATATTTATTTAAAAATTCTTTCAGAACAGGGCTTAGTGGGAATACTTTTCTTTGCTTTATTGATTTTTGGATTAATAAGAGAAGGGCTTCGTTTAGTTAAAATGAGTAAAGAAGAGCTTGCTCAGGGACTTGGGTATGGACTGGCTTTTGGGGTCGTAGTCATCTTAGTAAATAATTTCTTTGGTGATCGCTGGACTTATCTTGAAATGGCTGCGTATTACTGGATTATTGCGGGATTGACTACCTCAATGATCAATATTTTAAAGAATAATAGTACTTCAGAAATTTCAACGCCTCCTTCGCGTAAAAAGAAGATAAAGAGAAGCAAAACTAGCCTGCCAACTTATATCGACCCCGAGAGAACACTGCCTAGGACAAATTCTAATTCTCGGCCGAACACGCGTTAATCCCAATTAAAATTTCTAAAAATGAAAAGGCATTTGGTGTTATTGACGGATTGCTTAGAGGATGTTGAGGCTGGCGCCGAGCGGCAGATCTTTGAACTGGCGAATAGAATCCATAAGGATCAATATCGGGTGACGGTTGTGAGTTTAGGTTTACCACCCAAAGAAAGGGTTAAAGTTCTTTTAGCCAAGGGAGGTGTTCAATTCTTGCATTGGCCGGTAAAAAGAATTTATGGATGGTCAGGGTTAATTCAGGGGATGCGGTTTCGTGCTTTCTTGGTAAAGGAAAAGGTTGATATCTTGCAGACGTATCATTTTGGGTCTGATATCTGGGGTGCTTTGTGGGGCTCGCTGGCAGGAGTTAAAAACATTATTTCTAATCGACGCGATATGGGGTTTTGGCGCAAGACATCGCATATCGTCACGTATAAATTATTGAATGGTAACGTTAAGAAAATTGTGACTGTGACGGCCTCGGTGAAGCAGTTGGTTCAAGAGACCGAAGGTGTTGCTGAACAGAAGGTGGATGTCATTTATAACGGCGTTGAGTTAACTTTTACGGAAAGATCAAATACCGATATCATTGTCGAGCGAGCTCAGTTGGGCATTGGGCCTAAGGATTTGGTCGTTGTCCACGTGGCTAATATTCGCCCCGTTAAAGGGCACAAATATCTCATCGCCGCCATGCAAGAAGTCGTCAAAAAGCACCCTAATCTTAAATTGCTTTTGATCGGCGATGATACCCAAGATGGAGAGATGCAAGAATTAGTTGCTCAGAAGAATTTAGAACAACATATTTTGTTCTTGGGTAAACGTCAGGATGCAAGAATGTTGGTTGATTTGGCAGATATTTGCGTTTTGCCTTCCTTAAGTGAAGGGATGTCCAATGCCATTCTCGAATATATGGCTGCGGGAAAGCCGGTCATTGCCAGTGCCGTGGGAGGAAATCCTGAATTAATAACTCCAGAGGTTAACGGTTTATTAGTGCCAGCCAAAGATTCCTCAGCGTTAGCTGCGGCCTTACAAAAATTGATTGAATCGCCAGAATCTCGCGCTCGCATGGGGCAGTCAGGTCTGGCGAAAGTTCAATCTGAGTTTACGATGGCAACGATGATCCATAAATACGAAAGACTTTACGATGCCTGCTTCGGGTCCTAAGAAAGTTTTACATTTTATTAGCAGTAGCGGTTTATTTGGAGCGGAGCAGGTACTATTAACGCTTTGTCGAGGAGCTGACCGTAGTCAATATGAATTGATAGTCGCGGCCTTAGAAGATCAACGTTCGCCGAATACGGCTATCCTGCAAGCCGCAGAAGCATTAGGCATTGCGACCTTTAAATTATCAAGCCGAGGTCGCTTTGACTTGGCTGCGGTGAAGGCTTTGTTGGAATTATTGCGATCACAACAAATTGATTTGATTCACTCGCATAATTATAAGTCCAATATGATTGCTTGGTTGGCGTCATTGAGGCAAAAAGTCGCTTTGTTATCCACGGCACATGGCTATACAGGTGTCTCGACTGCCGTCAAGATGTATGAAGCCTGTGACCGGTGGATTTTACGGAACTTTTTTGACCGGGTTGTGGTCGTTGCTGATTCCATATTATTTAATTGGGTTTCTCAGAAGAAAGTAACCATTTGCAACGGAATTGATATTCAGCGTTATAAGCTAATTAAAGAAGAAGGGAACTCTTGGCGTAAAAAATGGGGTATTGCGCCAGACGATTTGGTGATTGGATCGGTCGGGCGATTAAGTCTTGAAAAAAATTATGTTTTGTTATTGAAGGCGGTTCTTCGAGTTTTAAAGGCTAACTCAAAAGTGAAAGTTTTGTTGGTGGGGGATGGACCTCAAAGGCAGGAATTAAGTCAATTTATTAATGAACATGGTTTGCAAAAGCGGGTTATTTTGGCTGGTTTGCAACCTAATACTGCGCCACTTTATCAAGTCATGGATATTTTTGTCCTGTGTTCAACCACCGAGGGAGTTCCTATGGTCTTAGCTGAAGCGATGGCCGCTGGGGTTCCGATTATTGCGACCAAAGTCGGAGGAGTCTCGAAAATGTTGGAAGAAGGAAAAAATGGTTGCTTGGTTGATTCTCAGGATGAATTGGGATTAACGGAAGCATTAGAGGAATTGCTAGCCAAGCCGGAGAAACGCGCGCAGCTAATAATCAACGCGCAATTGACGGTAGAAAATAATTATTCAGCATCTCGGATGTGTAAACAATATCAACAGCTCTATGAGGAAATATTGCGATGATGCGTGTGCTTTTTTTAGCGCCCCGTTTACCGATACCGGCAGACACCGGGGGTAAAATTCGGACGCTCAATATACTTAAACAGATGACGAAGTGGGCTCAGGTGCATTTGGCATGTTTTTCTTTTGATGCCGCTGACAAAGAGCATGTTCCTTCTTTAGCTAGGTTAGGAGTAGAGGTTACTTTAGTCCCTTTGGGTGAATCATCTTTCTTGCAGAAAGTGTTAGGGGTGGTCATCGCTCCTTTGCCATTTTCGATTGGAAAATACAATTCGGCCCAAATGGTTGAAGCGCTTAAAGCGCTGAGAGTTCATCAGGGTTTCGACGCGGTGCATATCGATCATTTACATATGGCACATTATCGCTCTTTGTTTGACGGATTACCGACGGTGATGGATGAACACAATGTGGAGTACATGATTTTAAATCGTTGTGCTAAGGTTGAGAAAAAGTTGGCGAAGAAAATTATTTATGAACAACAAGCCGGCAAAATGAAAGCTTTTGAGAAAAAACAAGCGTCAGCGTTTAGTCGGGTCCTGGCGGTATCTCAGGATGATCGAAAGATTTTGCTTGAGTTAAACGATGCTCAAGTTCCGGTGGAAGTGATCCCTAATGGAGTGGATACGGATTTCTTTCAGTCAGAGCCGCAACGATATGCCTCTGAGAAGGCTATTGTTTTTACGGGTTCCTTGGATTGGCTGCCTAATGAAGATGCGGTAGTGTGGTTTGGTAACGAAATTTTACCTCTTATTTGGCAGCAAATGCCTGAAGTGAAGTTTTATGTAGTAGGAAAATCTCCTTCGCCACAAATTCTGGCTCTACAGCATAAGGATGCTCGGGTGATCGTTACCGGGCGGGTGGATGACGTTCGACCGGTCATGGATAAGGCTCAGGTTTTTGTTTGTCCTATTCGGGTTGGGGGAGGGACGCGTTTAAAGATCCTTGAAGCCATGTCGATGAAGAAAGCGGTTGTTTCGACGACCATTGGGGCCGAAGGTATTGCTCATACCAATGGCAAGAATATTATTCTGGCGGATGATGTTTCGTCCTTTGCCGAGGCGACGCTAAAATTGTTGCGAGATCCGGCGGCCTGCGTGAAGCTTGGGGCCGCCGGTCGTGAACTAGTCACCGGTCAATATGATTGGAATTTTGTCGGACGAACGTTAAGCGTGATTTATCATGAACTCATCGCGGGTCGTTAGATGCTTGGTCTTTTTATTAGGAATGGTCGTCGGGGCAGGTTGCGCGGCGATAGGAGTATATAAATTATATAAAATTTACAAACATAGAAAAGTAACCTCCCAGTCCTATCGGGATGCCTCACAGTCGGTTGCTGAACATTGTGCCGAGTATCAATTAAATTTAGAAGTCGACGCGCGAAAACCCCTCCATAAGATTAGTCCACTGCTGTATGGCTCTAACCTAACTCCCAAAACGGAATACGAGAAAGACGTTATTGATTTAAGTAAAGAATTAGGAATTACGAATTTTCGTTTCCCTGGCGGCGAATCCAATGGTTATCGTTGGCAAACCGGTGATTTTGATTTTGACGATCGTTTAGATGACGCGCCGCTGTCAGATTTAGAACATGTAATTGAATTTGTTAAGATGGGTGGCCAATCTTTAGTTATCCAAGTCAATCTAGAATCGGGGACGCCTCAGGAAGCTGCGGAATGGGTGAGGCGCATGAATAAGGTTAGCGGCTTTAGAGTTGACTATTGGGAAATCGGCAATGAGCCCTATGGGGATTGGGATCGGGCTTTCCGTTCTCCAGAAGAATATGCGGCCAACATTAGAGATTATGCCAGGGCCATGAAAGCTGTTGATCCTACCATCAAGATTGGTGCCAGTTTAGGGGGACCCAATTATCCAGTTTTTGATCGAACCGTCATTAAAGAAGCTGGAGATTTCTTTGATTTTATTTCTTATCATTGGTATCCCAATCATACGAATAAAAACACGCCCTACTTAAATCGTTTGCATCCCTTGCCGGAAGAAGTGATGGCTAATGGGTTGGCGATTGAGCCTTTGGTAAAAAGATTCCGGCGTTTAATTGCGCGGTATGCTCCGCAGCGTGTGGACAAGATTGACATCGGTATCCTGGAGTGGGATGGTTCTTGGGATGGCGCTGCTTCGGACCTGAATTTTGAATATAAAGGTGAAATGTGGGCGCTATCTAACGCAATCTTTTTTGCTGATGCGTTAGGTCTGATGGCGACCCAGCAAGTGGTGTTGGCCAATCAATATTCTTATCAAGAAGTCATGCATGGCCTTATTCGCGGATGGGATCGGAAGGCCGGATGGGGTGGTAGTCGTTGGGATGGTCAGACGATCCGTCCTAAAGGCTTGGCTTTTCAATTGTTGGCTCGCTCATTTGGAAATGAGTTGCTCAGAAGTCATTTGAGTGGCTCGCCAGCCTACAATAAAGAAACCGATTGGCGGGCAGATTCTTTTGTCGGGAAGGTTCCCTACGTGACGGCTTATGCCAGTCAATATTCGCACAACAAGAAGGTCGCAGTGCTGATTGTTAATAAGCATAGCTCCTGTGAGTTTGCCGTTAATTTAGAGGTCCAGGGGGGTAAGCTGGGGAACCTAGCAAGCTGGCAAAAGATTACCGGGCCAACGTTATCCGCTCAGAACGATGGGGCTCCCGGGACAGTTATGATCGCGCCGGGAGATGTTGCTGAACAAAAAATTCCCTCTCAGTTGAAAATTGCTCCACGATCCATAAATTTATTTGAGCTAAATTTAGAAAAATGAGTATAATGGGACCCTCGTTAAAGAAAGTTTTTGTTAGTGGTTTGCTAACCGGAATGATGATGGTCGCTCTTGGGGCGTCGGGTGGGGTGATGCTGTATCGTTCTTTTACTCATGGCGATGGATTAGGATACCTAAAGTATTACTATAAAAAGTTCAAAGCATCAACGGCGCCGATAGGAAAGAAAACGGAATTTTTATTAGATTTTGAAGATTCAAAAGATAGTGTGTTCTTTAAATCCAGTGACGGCGGTATCATCCAGGTGATAGATTTGCCGGAGGGTAAAGGAAAGGCGCTCAGTTTCCAATCGGATCGAGCTGTCGGTTTCCCGGGCATTGTTTGGCAAGAGTATTCAGCTGCTGAGTGTTTCAACTGGAGGTCAAAGAGGAGTCTGGAATTTGATGTGTTTAATAGCGGCGATCATCAGATCGCTTTGCACGTAAAAGTCAAGAATGGATTAGATCGTGACGTTAGATCAGAGGATCAAGTTTTTTACCTTAGACCGCAGGCCTGGGAGCATATTTCACTGTCATTGCTGAGTGGTCCGGGTGCAAAAGAATTCAATTGTGTTTCGTATCTTAAGATTTTTGTGGAACGCCCTCCGCAGGCGGTGAATATACTGGTAGATAATTTTTCTTTGAATTAATAGTTGATTATTTCTAGATTATGGGTTCTAATCATTCAGTCGTATTGATGTATCATGCCGTGATTCGGGACAAATACCAAATTCCTCCCGATCGCGAAGATGGCGCTGAGCTTTATGATTTAGCGGTAGAAGCTTTTGCGGACCATTTAAGGCAAATTAAAGCAGAAGGAATTTCGGTCATCAAAGCCGAAGATTTGAAGAAGGAGGAGGGGGTCATCATCACGTTTGATGATGGCGAAATGAATAATTATACTGAGGCTTTCCCGCTACTAAAGCAATTTGGGTTCCCCGGTTATTTTTTCATCACTGCCGATCGCATAGGTAAGTCAGGTTACATGGACTGGCCCCAGCTTAAAGAATTATGCCAGGCTGGAATGGTGATTGGTTCCCATGGTCTCACCCACCGTGTCCTTACTTCATTAAATCCATCCGAGCTTCATCAAGAGCTCTTTGAGTCAAAACGCATTTTAGAGGCCCATTTGGGGCAAATGGTTGATTCTTTTTCGGTGCCTAGGGGTTTTGTTTCTCTATTAGTAGCTGAGCAAGCCAGGCAGGCCGGTTATAGGCATATTTTCATTTCTGGAAGCGGTCCCAAGAATTGGGGAAATCTGATAGCGCGAACGGCCGTAAAGTCAAATTGGACTCAGCAAAGATTTTCTTTGGCTTTAATTGGTAAGGTACCTTTGCAAGAACAGATTTTTGAAGGGGTTAAAGCTGCTAGTAAACGCTTTCTGGGGCAAGCTGGATATAATTCGTTAAGATCAAAATTGTTGGGTAAATAAAAGGAATAATTAATTCTCTAACTAATTGCAGTAAATAAACTTATAATTCTGTTAGAGTTTTTAGTTATTTTCTGCTGGGGATTTGACAACTGGAGGAGGGGTGCTATACTTTCGGCTGAAAGAAGTTCTCGATCTTTAAATAGCTGACTGATACTAGTAAACCATTCGGAAGAGTGGGACACAAAGCTAACCATGCTTTCTAGAGGTTCTTAAGGAAGCAGGTGCTCCAGTCCGTAGATGGCTGGAGTAGGGCCTAACCCCGTGTTGTGGATGTTGCCGGGCAGGTTGCCAGTTGCCAAAGCAGAGATAAGATCGGTTAAATTAGCCGTTGTTAAGCTTTTAACTGATAATTGACCTATTCTCAAAGGCGTGTCCATGTTCCGAGAGTAGGTTTTTTTATTTTATGAGAAAAAATTTCATCTATTCATTATCCAGGTTTCAGAAAGGGGTGCAACGATGAGAAAAAACACAATAACAGTTCTTTTTCTGATGGGCTTTTGTTGGGGAGTGTCAGTTCCCTTAACGGAAGCGGCAACCTATTTTGTTCGACCAGATGGGGGTAACGCCACTCAGTGTACTGGTTTGAATGATGCCGCGTATCCAGGCAGCGGTACCGCTCAAGCCTGTGCTTTAAATCACCCCTTTTGGGTGCTAGCTCCCAAGGGAAATAACCCATCCAAAATGCGAGGAGGGGATACCTTAATTATTGATGGTTCAAACAAAGCTCAATACATGATGGGTTGGGGAGCCCCCAATATTAACGATACGAGCATTTGTTATTCTGCATGGCCATGGGATTGTACGATGCGTCCGATCCCTTCAGGTCCTGATCCGGCTCATCCTACCAGGATTTTGGGTAAGGGATGGGACACGGGTTGCGCCAATCCTCCTCAATTATGGGGTAAAGAAAAAGCATGGCATATTCTGACCTTGGCTGGAAGTAATAACGTAGAGGTCCAATGCTTGGAAATTACTGACCATGACCAGTGTCAATACTTGGGGCCTAATGGTTGTAATAACAGTAATGCCCCTTTTGGAAACTATGCGGTGATGGGTATTTTTGCCCAAGATAGTAATAATGTATTACTGAAGAATTTAAATATTCATGGTCTGCACACGGGTATAAAAGCAGGAAGAATTAAAGATTGGACCGTGGACAACACTAAAATCGTAGGGAACTCTTTTGTTGGCTGGAATGGTGATTTAGGCGGTGGAGTTAGTTCATCAAATTCAGGAACAATCACTTTTAATAAGAGTGTGATTGCTTATAGCGGTTGCGGTGAAACTTATCCGGGCAATCAACCGTATAACTGCTATAGCCAGGATCAAGGTGGCTATGGTGACGGTTTCGGAACAGAGAAAACGGGCGGAAACTGGATATTTAACAATGTGGATTTTAGCCATAATGTTTCCGATGGTTTAGATCTTCTTTATCATGATGGCAATGGTTCAATAACCATTAAACGGTCTCGATTTGAGGGCAATGCAGGAAACCAAGTTAAAACGGCGGGAAGTGCTGTAATAGAGAATTCGCTGTTGGTTGGAAATTGTGGTTACTTTAAAGATAAAGCATTCACTTATTCGGTCGGTGGTTTTAACCATTGTCGTGCCGCAGGCTCGACCTTAGCCGCTTTATTTTTCACCGGGAGCAAAGTCAGCTTGATGAATTCAACTCTTACCGGAAATGGTGACTCATTGATTATTTCTTCAGGATCTACCTGTAATGGGACAGAATCCTTTACCTCAAGAAATAATATTATACTCGGTGGCACGGAATTCAACGATGGGGCCGACCTTAGCTCGTTGTATTATGCAACTGGAGCTATGGGAAATGGTGATGGGCCATGTGGAGCTGTTCAATTTGTGGACGCAGGTTCTGTATATTGGAACATAAAGAACCAAGTCAATGTTTGTGCCCAAAGACCGGGTTCTAAATGTGCTGATCCAAAATTTATTGGTCCAGTTGTTAAATATTTTTCTGGTGATGCTTATAATTTAGCTTTGAACGCAGATAGTCCTGCGCGTAGTTTTGCCCAGGAATTAACTGGTATGTCGACGTTGGATTATAATAATTTTGACCGTGGATCAGATTGGGATTCGGGTGCTCTGGAATATGGCTCTGTATCTACCGTTGCGGCCGCCAGTATCTGTGGGAATAAATTAGTCGAGTATCCTGAGCAGTGTGATGACGGTAATTTAGTCAACGGTGATGGATGTAATGCCTCATGCATCATTGAATCGCCTTCTGTCCCAGTGTGTGGTAATAAGGTTAAAGAAGGATCTGAACAATGTGATGACGGTAATCTAACGAATGGCGATGGATGTAATAATGTTTGTCAAATCGAAGTGGCATCGCCGGTTTGTGGAAACGGTAAATTAGAGAGTTCAGAGCAGTGTGATGACGGCAACGTTTTAAATAATGATGGATGTAGCAGCGTTTGCCAGGTAGAGATTCTATCTGTTTGCGGTAACGCGAAGCTTGAGAGTGGTGAGCAATGCGATGATGGTAATAAGGTAAGTGGTGATGGGTGCTCTAGTTCTTGTGTAAGAGAGTTACCCATTTGCGGAAATGCTAAGTTGGAAGGTTCAGAGCAGTGTGACGATGGTAACTTAATTAGCGGAGATGGGTGCTCTAGTTCTTGTGTGAAAGAGCTGCCGGTCTGTGGTAACGCGAAGCTCGAGAGTGGTGAGCAGTGCGATGATGGAAATAACACCAATAATGATGGTTGCTCAAGCTCTTGTTTAAAAGAGAGTTTACCAGTCTGCGGAAATGGCATTAAAGAAGGAACCGAGGTTTGTGACGACGGCAACCTAGTGAGTAATGATGGCTGTAATAGCATTTGCAAAGCGGAATGGTGTGGTAACGGTATTAAAGAAGGACCGGAGCAATGCGATGATGGCAACTGGATTAATCGGGATGGTTGCAGCGCATTGTGTATTTTGGAAAGTGTTAAACCAGTTTGCGGAAATGGAAAAAAAGAAGGAACCGAAGCTTGTGACGATGGAAATTTGGTGAGTAATGATGGGTGCTCAAGTAGCTGTAGTATTGAGCAAACACCTATCCCTGTGTGCGGAAATGAAAAGATAGAATCCCCTGAAACGTGCGATGATGGTAATAGAACTAGTGGGGATGGATGTAGCAGCAGTTGCCAAAAAGAGGTGGTAACGACCAGGCCGGTTTGTGGTAACGGTAAGTTGGAAGGTTCAGAACAGTGCGATGATGGTAACCGAGTCAGCGGTGACGGATGTAACCGCTATTGCAAAAAGGAGAGAATAAGAACCAGGTAATACTCCTTACCCCGCGCCCGGGAGAAGCTCCCCCCAGCTTCTTCCGGGCGATTTTTTTTAGGTTGAATGGCTGTATTATGGCTTGACAATACTTAATTCGGCTTTGATAATTAAAAATTAATTATGGTCGGTCCAAATTGCAAATTTAGTACTCATCCTTTTAAAAGAACTGGTTTTTCGCTTGTTGAATTATTAATTTCCGCGTTTGTTCTAAGCGTTGGAATCGCGGGAACGCTTATGTTCTTTACTTCCGCTTTGATTTCAGCAGATTTTGCTTTAGAGACTACTTTGGCTACATCTCATGCCGAGTTGATATTTGAAGAAATGCGCTCCAAGGAAGCAATCCAAGAAATTACTTTTGTTGATTGGAATGAGTGGTTAAAAAAGCAGGATGTTAGCTTATTGCCCGAAGAGGCGGTTGAAATTTCATATCTTGATCCAGCGAAAAGTCCTTTCCCCGTCAGCATGAAGGTTTCCTGGAGAGGGCGAGCCAGAATTCAAACCCAGGAATTTTATACTACTTTTATTAAATGAATTTTATTCGTCAGAAGCGAGCTTATACATTAATTGAAGTGTTAGTTAGTATCGCTATTTTTTCATTCATTCTGATGGCGCTTTATCAAATGTTTGCTGTTGGTAATCGCTCCTGGGCTAACTATAACGAAAAGGTCGCTTTGCAGCGGGAGATTCGTTGGTCCATGTACGCCGTAGTCAAAGAGTTAAGAGAAGCCAAAAACATTTTTGTTACGGATGATTCTGAGAAAGTAAAAATTGCTTTTAAGAAAGACAATTTAGGAAGCTTTGCTTTCGTTTTTATGAAAACTGGGCAACAGAGAAATAAATTATTTTTCGAGCGACCTAATCAAAAGCGGGTTCTCTCTAGCAGTGTAACAAATCTTAAAGTAGATCAAATCAGTAAACACCTGATAGAAATTGAAATTACGGGAATGAAGCAGCCGTTGTTTTCCAAATTGATTACTTTTAAGCTAAAGCAACGGATTCTTCTTAGGAACTAAATTTCATGATTTGCTCTCAAATGAAAAGAAGTCGATTGCGTAACGAACGAGGGTCTATATTAATTTTTGCTTATTTTTTGTTGGCTTTTCTCGTGACGTTATCGGCGGGTTTTGCTTTAACCAATTTTGGAGAATTAAATGATAGTCGGCGCTATTTGAATTCGGTAAAGGCGTTTTGGCTTGCGGAAGCGGCACTTAATGAGTATTTGCAAGAGCCAGAAATATTAGACGGTTTTCGTCAGAAGACATTGGAATATCCTGGGGGGCAGGTTGTTTTGCAAAAAGATGATTCTCAGCCCATGCTGCGAATTCTTACGGCAAAAGCTAATGTGAGTGGCAGCGAACGTGAAATTACGATGGAATTCCCAGCACATGCACCGGAAGTTTTTAATAATACTATTTCTGCTCGCGGGGACATAGACTTAAGTGGCAGTAAGATTTCAGCCACTTTTACCGGTAAAACAAAAGTAAGCGGAAAGTTAAGAAAATCATATAAATTCGGTAGTGCAATTTTTGAAGATTTAAGTGAGAACGTTGATAAGAATTTGGTGACGATGTTTTACCCGGACGCTAATAATAATGGTGTTGTTGATGAATTCGATGATTTTGTGGCTATTAATCGTAATATTATCGAGAATTATTCTTCTGATGAGGTGGTTTATTTGCGAGGCAATGATACATTTACGGTGGTCCCCGATGCTAAGCTGGCGGGTAAGAAAATTTTATATGCCGAGGGTACTAAGAGTGGAAAGGGAAGTGTCGTGATTCAGTTTACCGGAGAACTTAATCCAGAAGAAAATCTTACGGTGATTTCCACCGGAACGGTAAGCTTTAATCAGTTGGGAGGGCAGACCGACTCGCAGTTAAATATTATTGCCTGGGAAGGGTATCGAGAGATGGCCACGTTGCCAGGAGAGCATAAGGGCATTACCTACACGCATGGGAGTGCCGTTATCGATCGAATTCATGAAGAATCTGTTTCGCATGGAATTTTGGTCGCTCACAGTGGCGTTTCGGTGAAAGAAATTTGGGCGAATAAGCTTTTTCAATACGCTGATCCTCGAGTCAAAGGGCTAATCCCTCCTGGTTTTGAAGGTATGATTGGCGGGAAGCTTTCGGCTGGATACTTGTCGGAGCCGAGTGTCTGGAGGGAAAAATAATATGATCCGAAATCCCTGGGTGTGGGGCGCGGCATTTCTTCTTGTATTTTTAGGCTTTGGTTCTTTAAATCGATGGGTTAGCCATAAGATGCAGCGGAATTTGGGGTCTGCTGTGATTGCGAATTCAGAATTGAAAGAATCTAAAAAACAAGATGGATTTATGCAGCTTCCTTTAGATTTTGCAAGCTGGAACATTTTGCCTGGAAAAAAGGCGGATGACCCCGCTAAATTCGGAATTATTGTCTCAAAAGATGCCTCGCATAATAACGTGGCTCAATGGGAGCAGGGTGCCAAGAAATCTATGCAAGGGGTCAGATCAATCTCTACGGTCGGTGAAGTCAAAGACAAAGATAAGGTTAAGATATCTTTGTCTTTGGAAGAATATCAGCAAAAGGTTAATCTTATTAATTTGGAGATTGAATCCGTTGAGTTAGAATTAGAGAGTATGCCCAGCGATCCGGAATTGCTTTCTAAATTGCAAGGTTTGACGATAATGAAGGCGACGCTAGAGTCATTAAAAAACAAAATTATTTCAAAGTTGTGATATGGAATTATTAATGGTTGTGTATTTCTGGTTTTTTCTATTTGCCATTGTTTTTTGCTATTTTGGTTATCCATCGATTCTGGCTTTGGTGAGCCGCTGGCGGGGTTGCGCTGTTGCCGTAAGCCCTAGTGAGGCGGCCCGGGTATCGGTTATTATTGCGGTTTGCAATGAAGAGGATGTTCTTGAACGTAAGTTGAATAATATTTTTTCTTTAGAGTTCCCTTCTCAATTTGAAATTTTGATTGGTTCGGATGGTTCTACAGATCAAACAGAAAGAATTCTTAAAGATTATAAAGACGAGAGATTGAGGCCTTATGTTTATTCTGAACGTAGGGGGAAAATAGCAGTCATTGCTGATTTGGTGACGCAAGCCAAAGGGGATATCGTTGTTTTTACTGATGCTAGACAGCAATTTGCGAAAAATGCGATAGTGGAACTAGTTAAAAATTTTGGGGATCCAAAGGTGGGCTGTGTTAGTGGAGAGTTGGTGTTTCATAGCAGTCAGGGAACTACAGGCAAAGGTATTCAATTGTATTGGGATTATGAGAAATGGTTGCGGCGCATGGAGAGTCAGATCCACTCTATGTTGGGAGCGACGGGTGCCATTTATGCGATCAGAAAAGAGTTGTTTGTGAAGCCGCCGCCTGATGTTGTTCTCGATGATATGTACATTCCTTTAAAGATTGTAGCCGGTGGCTATCGCGCTATTTTTGAAGAAAATGCTCGTGCCTATGATCACGTTGCGGAAGATGGGGGAGAGGAGTATTCTCGAAAAACTAGAACGCTTTACGGTAACTTTCAAATATTCACTTTATTCTCTGAATTGTTTGATCTTCGGAAAAGTCCGGTGGCCTTGCAGTTGTTGTTTCATAAGTTTCTAAGAGTCGTGGTGCCGTTCTTAATGATTGCGTTTTTTGCAACTAATATTTTTTTGATTCCTCATGGTTGGTTCTTTTTCTCGGTTATGCTAGGGCAAATTTTATTTTATGGATTAGCGCTTTTAGGATGGTGGTCTAGAAAAAATAGTTCTTTTCTGGATAAGTATATTAATAAACTTTCTGCTATCCCTTATGTTTTTTGTTTGTTAAATTATTCTGCTTTTATTGGTTTCGTTCGATTTGTTAAAAGGGATCAGGCCGTTGCCTGGCAAAAGGCGCGTTCGGCTAGGGAAGCCGCCAATTGCTAATTCGTTATGCCAATTATTAGAAAATATGCCGCAGAGTTGTTGGTCGGTGGGCTTTTTTTGTTAGCCTATTTTCCTATTTTATTATGGATGTTTAGTCGTTGGTTTGCGAGAGACTCTTACTATAGTCACGGGATATTGGTTCCTTTTGTGGCCGCTTTTTTAATCTGGCAAAATCGGGATGAATTAACTAAAATTCAGAGAGTTCCAGATTATCGTGGGCTGATATTGATTTTTATCGGTCTATTTGTTTTAGTGGTTAGTTCGACGTTAAGAATATACTTTTCAGCGGCGTTTAGTATGCCCATAGTTTTAGTTGGGCTGGTGATGCTTTTTGGGGGAAATAGTTTATTGAAGGCTCTTTCGTTCCCGCTGGCGTTCACATTATTCATGATCCCATTGCCAGAGGTCGTTATTACCAATATTAGTTTTAATATGAAAATATTTGCGGCGCAAATTGCCACGCATGTTTTAAATAATAATCTAAGAATGCCAGCGGTACGCGAGGGGAGTCTTATTAAAATGCGCAGTGCCTATGTCATGGTGGATGATGTGTGTAGTGGTTTAAGATCGCTTATTTCATTGACTGCTTTGGGTAGTGTTTTTGCTTACTGGTTAAAGGGCGCTTGGTGGAAGAGGTTGCTTCTATTTGCTTCAACGATCCCCATTGCCATTATTACCAATGTCGTTCGGATTATCTTTCTTTCCGCAGTGAGTGAGATTTGGGGGCCACAATACGCTTCTGGATTTTTGCATGATCTTTCGGGGTTTTTGGTTTTTGGATTGGCCTTCTTATTATTATTTGCAGTTTCAAAGCTAATAGAATAAAATGTTGATAAAAAAATCAGCTTATGTAGTAATTTTGGTTTCATTTTTGGGGGTCGGGTTCATTTCTTGGTTGTTGTATTTTAAAGATCAGAACCAACAAGATACGGTTAATATTCAAGTTTTCCCGAAGGCTATAGCTGACTGGAGCGGGGTAGATCAAGTTATTAGCGAAGAAGACTATGCTATTTTGGAAACCAGAAATGTTCTGGCTCGAAGATACACTCAGGCTGGTACGGGTCGACAAATAGATTTACTTATTGTTTATTCAGAGCATAATCGTAAAGTGTCTCATCCTCCCGAGATTTGTTTTACGGGTGGTGGGTTGTCTATTCTGGAAAGTAAGCGCGCAGTCTTAAATCTAGATAAGAACGGCCGAGGGTTAGAAGCGGTGCGGCTGCTTATGGATTTGAAGGGAACGCCGCTGTATTCCTTCTATTGGTTTAAAGTCGGTAATTCTGTAACCTCTAACTACTGGAGGCAACAATTTTTGATTGCTTTAAAGATTTTTTCTGGGCAACCGCATAGTAGCGCCTTGATAAGGTTGACATTAGAAATAAAACTGGATGACAAAATCGAAGCCGTTGCTACTGCGGAGAAGTTCGCCGATCTTGTTTTTCCTGCCGTAAAGCAGTATCTGCCGTAATTCTTCGCGCTGCAGAGTGCTAATTGACTAGGTTTAGGAATTTGCTGCTTTTTTTAAACATGTGTTGTGTCGGATAAACACTGGTAATGGGGTGTTTGTCTAGGACAGTCATGTATTTGATTGTTTTGCATCTTGGGGGCTAATATTGTGCCGCAAGTATAATGATTCCAATTGTTTGTGAAATAAAAATAAAATTGCCCTAAATTTAAATAAGATTATATTTTGGCACAAAATTTGCTCATGTACAGGTAACCGTACGCAACCAGGTTAACACAAAGGATAAAAATGAGTCGATATACTAAATTAATATTTTTGAGCATATTAGCAATTTTGACCGTGGTAAGTACTGTTTTTGCTATACCGGTTAAATCTGATGACGCTAGGGAAGTCATAGAAGAGGCAAGGATTTCTCAAATTCCGGCTCAGTTGCCAACAGATTCGAAGTCTAGAGCTCCGGAGCCCACGTCCATGGCGCTTTTTGGGAGTGGTATATTGGGGATGGTTGTCAGTTTCTTTCGTCGTACCTATATTTTGATAAAGAGAGCATTTGATGTTTTTGCTGCGATCCTAGGTTTGCTGTTCTTGGCGCCGCTTTTTGTTATTGCCGCTTTCTTGATAAAATTTACTTCAAAAGGGCCAATTATTTATAAGCAAGTTAGAGTTGGAAAAAACGGTAAGCTTTTTGAAATTTATAAATTTCGTTCAATGCGTACGGATGCTGAAAAAGATAGTGGCCCTGTTTGGGCTAAAGCCAACGATAATCGTCTCATCCCGCCGGGAAAATTTTTAAGAAAAACCCGAATTGATGAATTACCTCAATTTATTAATGTTCTAAAAGGTGATATGAGCTTGATCGGGCCTCGTCCGGAGCGACCTGTTTTTGTTGAGAAATTTAAAGAAGTTATTCCTGACTACGAGAAGCGTCTGGCCGTCAAACCTGGGATTACGGGATTAGCTCAAGTGTGGCATAAATATGATGAAACGATTGAGGATGTTAAAAAGAAAATTCGTTATGATTTGGTTTATATTAAAAAAGTCAATTTGTGGACTGATTTAGGAATATTTTTTAGAACATTTCGAGTTGTTATTACTGGTCAAGGCGCTCAATAAATTTGTATTGTACGCGTATTTCAGGAGATGTAGTAAATTTTAGAAAACGAAAAAAGTAAACAAGAAAGTATTAAGGAGAAAATTCAAATGAAAAGTACATTTTCAAAGTTAAAAATTTTATCTTTGTTAGGATTTATGCCTGCAATTTATGGTTGTGGGGCTGGTGGTGGGGCTTTAGGGGCTCTTTTTGGTGCAGTGGGTGGAGGTGTTGCTTCAGCTTTTGGTGGAGGTGGTTCTTTAGCGTTAGACAGTGGGGGTGGCAGTGGTGGTATTGGTGTTGCGACATTTCATAATCCAGAACCCACATCAATGGCATTATTAGGAACAGGGATGGCTGCCATGGCGCTTTATCGAAAGTTTAAGAAATAGTGATTTGATTGCTGTTGAGCTTATTGTTTAAAGAGGCGGCGGGTGAGATATTCACCTGTCGCCTTTTTTTTGAATAGGCAAATTAATCTGAACTGGAATTGACAGCCACATGTCAAATGATAGAATTAATCACAAGTCGTTGATAAATAAATAATTTATAAACTATTATAGATAAAGAATCATGCCTTCTCGAAGTAGTAAACACGTCATATCCTTACTGAAAACTGCTATTGTTGCGATAGTCGAGCATCCAATAATTTTGTTTCCTTTTTTGATTTTGGTATTTATTCAATTGTTGCTTCTAGAGGTTTTATTTTTTTCTCCGCGCTATCCTTTGTCAATATTTTTCTCCCCATTGATTCGCACTTTATATGGAGAAGCTTTTTTACATTACCCAAACAACTTTATATTAATACCTAAACTTTTTCAATATGTGCAAATGGGGACGTACATTTTCTTTGCTAGTTATTTAATTGGGGTATGTGTTGAAATTATTTACCTTATTAATGCCGAAAAGAAATTTACCCTAAGAGCTGTTTTTCGTAGCGTCTTGTCTAGATACGTACATTTATTGATGGCGGCAGTAGTCATGTACGTAACGTTTTATTTATTCTTTAGTTCTTATGATGTTTTGTTGCAGCGAGCGAGAATGATTAGATCTGAAGCAGGGGTTTTCTTCTTAATAAAGGAAATAATTGTTGTTGCCACGCCTTATGTCAACCTTTTTGTAGGAGCCTTGGCGACCGCCCTATATGCATTTGTGGTTCCTTTTATCGTGATTGACAGGAAAAAAGTATTTGTAGCAATATGGGAGAATTTTCGTTTATTAAGTAAATCATTTTGGATGGTTTTAGTCACGGTTATTCTGGCAACAATGCTGTATTTGCCCATTTTATTTTTTCGGAATAACGTCGGCCTGTGGGCCGATGATTACTTTCCAAGTCTAAGGGTTTGGATTATTGTAATCAGTATTATCGTTCAAGCCTTTATTGATTGCGTTATCTATTCGAGTCTAACAAGTTATTTTCTTTTTCTGAAAGAGCAGAAATGAAGAAGTGCATTGTTTTTATGGTTCTTGTTTTGGGCGGGATGTTTCTTTTATTTACTGTTTTGGGTCAAGATGGTGATTATGGCGCAGAACAAGAAATGTGGATAGCTAACAAGAAATTTAAATTAATTACTCTGGATCCGGCTAATACTCCAGATCAGGAATTTATTAGATTAGAAAAGGTTTATCGAAAAGTAATTAATCGGTACCCGAACTCGTATTTAATTAATCAGGCGTATCTTAATATTGGAAGAATGTATGTCTATAAACGAGATTATCGACTAGCTAGAGAGAAGTATCAGGAGATAATAAGAAATTTTCCTCAAAATCGGATCCTGACATCTGAGGCTTGGATCGCGATGGGGCAGAGTTTTGAGCTGGAGGAGAACTCGCAGGAGGCATTGAGAATTTATAAAATGGTGATTAACCAGTTTTCGGAGACTGACTCTGGGCTAATGGCTCCGCTGTATGTAATAAACTTTTTGAAGAAACTAAAGAAAGATGAGGATCTTGAGGAGTTTTTGATTCAAGTTGAGCCGCATTATCGAAATTTAGCTAGTAAGCACAAGGGGTCAGCCTTAGAGATTAAATCATTACGTATGTTAACAAACGCTTATTTGCAGCAAGAGAAATGGGATGCCGCCGTATCTGTCTTGGGAGATATATTATTGCAGTCAATGGCTTCAAGCCAATTGACTCCACAAGAGGCAAATGTTCTTATAAGATCAATAAACGCTATCTCAATTACTGAATTGAAGAATTATGATTTGCCGATTAAAATCTACGAAGAATTTATTGCCAGTTACCCTAACCACGGTCTTAGTCGCCTCATGAAGGAATTGATTAAAGCTTTGACTGCTTTGAAATCTCAGAAGGCGGAGTTTACTCCAAAGAGTTTTGTGCCATGAAAACTACTTCTGCTCAACATTCTGAAGAGATGCTTTTGGGAAAGCCCAATGCTTTTCAAAAAGTCAGCGACATTTGTTCCGGTGTTAATTCGGTCAAAGACGAAAACGAGTTGCTGACTCAGAATCTGGGTCAACTCTTAGAGCTATTCTCAGCCAGGAGGGGCTCGATATTTATTTTTAATGCCCGGCGAAAAGAGTTGGATCTTAAGGTATCTAAAGGAATGGCTACAGCTGAACAGAAACATTTGGTCAAGCGTATGGGGGAGGGAGTGGTTGGGAAAGTTGCAGAATTGAAGCAGCCAATTGTGGTTGATGATATCTCTAAGGACGATCGGTTTCATAATTATCATGCTCGGGGAAGTTATCGTTCACCTTCTTTCATTTGTGCTCCTTTGTTGTTAAAAGATCAGTTGTTGGGAGTCATTAGTATCGCAGACAAAGTATCTGGACAGAGGTTTAGTAAAGATGAATTGCTTTTGCTCGACTTTTTGTCGAGTCAGATAGCCTTGAATTATAAACGGATAAAGTTATATAAGAAATTCAGAAATGTTATTAAAGAGGCGCAAAGTTTAAAGAACGCTTTGGGAAAAAAGTCCGATGAGGCTAATCAGCTCAGAAAACAGATCGTTGTTCAAGAAAAGTTTGCTTCTATTGGTAAATTGGCGGGTGGAATCGCGCATGAGTTTAATAATCCACTTGACGGGGTTATTCGATACACGAATCTTTCTTTAGAACATCTGAAGAATGATGATGTTGTTCGTGGGTATCTGTTGGAAATAAGGCAAGGATTGCATCGAATGGCCAATATTGTTAGGAATTTATTGGCTTGTTCCCGAAATACTCAGGCAAGTATGCAAAAGGTTGATGTGAATCATCGAATTGAGCAGGTCGTGAATGGACTGCAGTCAGATTTTTTTATGAAGGGAATTAATTTGCGGAAGGATTTCTCTAAAGATATTCCGCTGGTCGTTGATTTAGGGTTAGACTTGATTTTCTCTAATTTACTAAGAAATGCTATTGATGCGGTAAAATCAGGCGGTACTATAAAAATATCTACAAGGTTTGCTCAAGAAGTTCTTACTATCCGAGTTGAGGATAATGGATGCGGGATTCCCTCCGAAATGATGGAGCAGATATTTGAACCATTCTTCACCACTAAGGATATCGAGAAGGGGTGCGGTTTGGGTTTAACAATTGTAGATGAGATTGTCAAAAGTTATGGCGGGCGTATCCATTTGGAGAGTGCGCCGGATAAAGGAACGGCTTTTACGATCACATTACCAGCGAAGGTATCTACTTATGCAAAAAAACACTAACAATCATCTTCATATTTTGATTGTCGATGATGAGCCTTTGATACGTCAATCATTGTTTGAAAGTCTGAGGATTGAAGGTTTTCAAGCCACGATGTCGAGTAATGGCGAAGATGCCTTGGAAAAGTTAAGAAATAACAAAGTAGATATTCTATTAACTGATTTAAAGTTGCCCAAAATGTCCGGTATTCAATTGTTAGAGAAAGTTAAAAAAGACTACCCGCAAATTGAGGTGATTTTGATTACGGGATTTGGAACGATCGAGACGGCTGTTGAAGCGATGCGTAAAGGCGCTTACGACTATATTACTAAGCCAATAAATGACCAAGAGGTGCGTTTGATTTTGCAGAAAATTGTGGAAAAGAAACAGATTCTGCAAGAAAACCAAGATTTAAAGAAAATTATTGATAGAACGACGCCTAATTCATTTTGTAGTTTAGTCGGTCGCAGCGAGAAAATGCAGAAAGTTTATCAGATCATTGAATCAGTGGCGAGCACAAATGCGACTATATTAATTAATGGGGAGAGTGGCACGGGTAAAGGAATGACGGCTAACGCTATTCATCAAAGCGATCGACTCCGCGGCGATAAGCCATTTGTAGAGGTTAGTTGTGGGGCTTTATCGGAAACTTTGTTGGAAAGTGAGCTGTTTGGTCATGTGAAAGGGGCGTTTACGGGTGCAATTAAGGATAAGGAGGGGCGTTTTGAATTTGCCAAAGGGGGTACCATCTTTCTCGATGAAATTGACGCCTTTTCGCCTAATTTGCAGGTTAAGTTATTGAGGGTTCTTCAAGATGGGGTTTTTGAAAGAGTGGGGGATAATAAAACGCGCCACGCGGATGTGCGAATTATTGTGGCTACTAACCAAAATCTAAATGAATTGGTCGCGAAGGGGAAGTTTCGAGAGGATTTGTATTATCGCATTAATGTCATTGCCATTCCTTTGCCACCCTTAAGAGAGCGTCGGGATGATATTGAGTTTTTAGCCAAATTCTTTATTGAGAAATACAGTAAAATTAATCGTAAGTCTGTGTCTGGGCTTTCATTGGAAGCTTTGGATCTTTTTAAGGGGTACCATTGGCCTGGAAATGTTCGAGAGCTCGAAAATGCTATTGAGGGTGCTGTTATTATGGCCAAAAAAGAAATAATTCAAAAAGAGGATATTCCATCTGTTAATCGGATGTTGGAGGGGTATGGCGCTCGCTCGGCGATGGTTGGTTCGAGTTCAGATTTGGATCAATCTCTGAAGAAAAATTTAGAAACACCTGAGAAAGAACTTATTCTTGCAGTGTTAGAAGAATGTCGCTGGAATAGAAATAAGGCTGCTGAAAGGTTAGGAATTAATCGGACCACGTTGTATAACAAAATGAAGAAGTACAATATATCTTTTGATAAATAATAATTTGCAAACATTTTTCTTATGATGCCCGAAGATTTCAAAAATATGGCAACTGAGTTAATTGTTAAGGATCGGTGGGCCGGATTGCTGGCTCATTTTACCGAGGCTTTAAGAATTAATTTATTCTTAATGGATTGTGAAGGGAGGATCGTTTTACCGTCCTCTAAGGGCCGTTTTGGCAGCTCTTTGCTGGCAAATTCGGCTTTCGCTGGTGATTTGGTCTCAAATCCCGGAAATTTTCTAAAGAAATTCGTAAGCAGTAGCGGACATTACCTAGAAAATAAAATGCCTGCTGGCTTTTATTCCTATGCAATTCCGATTATTGGGAAGGATAGTGAGATTCTAGCGTATTTGATTGTTGGCCCCGTAATTATTGGACAGAGATTGGACAAACAAGATTATCGTAGTGCTGCGCGCAATATGGGTCTTGATGAGGAAGAATTTCTGGAAGTAGTTGATGAAGTAAAAGTTTTGTCTCATCTGTCGCTAAAAGCAACCCTGGATCTTTTGGCTGAAGTGCTTGAATATGGCGTTCAAATGAATTCTCAAAAACAAGAGTTGGAGCATCTAAAGCTAAATATGGGTCTGCTTTCTGTTAAAGCTTCTCAAGAGCTCAAAGATATATATTCTTCTATATATTTTGATGAGTTGCTAGTGTCGCTTTTAGATGCGGCATTAAGTATGTCTAAAGCTGATACCGGTTCAGTCATGCTTGTTGATAAAGAAGGAAAAGGCTTGAGTATTAAAGCTTCTAGGGGGGTTTCTAAGAGTTATACGGAGAGTTCAATCATTCCATTGGGGCAAGGCTTGGCAGGTTGGGTAGTTCAACATAAAAAACCTCTTGTAATCTCTGGTGAAACTGAAAATAACCGAATTAAGCATCTTCTGAAAAGGCCAGAAATTAGGCAATCGTTGGTAATTCCGTTAGCTGTACAAAATACCATTTTGGGAGTTCTAAATTTGAGTACGTATTCAAAGGAGATCAGTATTTCTTCAGAACAAACTTTTCAAGCAGTTTCCCACCTAGTTAGTTTAACCGCATCCGCATTGCTTAATATTCAGCAGAAAATTGAGACAGCGCCGCCTAATCAAATTGCTTAGGAATTGCGTATGGCTCTAATCACAAGTCTTTTTTGGGGATATTAATTAGCGCCCATCTTTACTTCCCATAATATATGTTATGTTAACTATGTGATTAGGAGAGGAGGTTTTTCCTTGGCATCCTTGGTAGTTGTTAGTCGCTAATTAACTTAAAGTTATTGATATCTGGGGTCTTCTGGGTTGGGGTCATACTTTCGATAGAGTTTGGTTCAATTTCAATGAGGACAAATTTAGGGTCTGAAGGGCTGGAAAAGTATTGCCTAAGCATGGGAATGTTGTTCCAGACCAGCTCCTTGTTTTCTAAGTTTTCGCTAATCCTTCCTATCCCGGTTATCCTGCAGTAGGACATTTTCCGGTCAATGTAGCAAAGTTCAATTTTGGGGTTTATTTTGACTTGCTGAATGGTCCTGGAATGGCTTAAAATTGCCAATAATAATGTACCATCATCAGCCAAATGCGGCATCATGGGTCTCACTCGGGGTTGATCATTTTCTACTGTTGCTAGGCAGCCGAATCCAGCGTCCTTTATGAGGTCAATAATCCAGTTTCTTTTTAAGGCCAATTGGGGGTCTTCCATGATCTATTCTCTCCTGTTTGGTTTAAATACTAATGCTGTATATTGAATTTTGAAGTATTTAAAGCTTGATGGTTGTTTAGTTTAACTAACTCAGCCGCAATTGAAATGGCTATTTCTTCTGGTGTTTGGGCTCCAATATCGAGTCCCATGGGAGCCCTAATTTTGTTGATTTTTTTTTCAGATAGCTTAAGTTCTCTTAATTTTCTGATGAATTTTATTTTCTTGACTTTACTAGAAATGAATCCTATATAGCTAGCTTTTGTTTGTAATGCTATTTTTAAGGCGTTGAAATCATGTTCAAAGCCTTGGGTTAGTATGACGATCAAAGTATTGTTATTAATGCTTATTTTCTTAAGTTTTTCTGCGTGTTCTCCAACCATGATTGAATCGACATGGGGAAATCGGCTAGTATTGGCTAGCTCAGGACGGTTGTCGATGATGGTCACTTTATAATTCAATATTTTTCCTAGAAACGACAGGGGCAAAGCAATATGTCCCGCGCCACATAGCACCAGATGCCGTTTGCCGATAAAGGGTTCAATGAAAACTTTGATTTGACCTCCGCAAATCGAGTTTCCTGGTTTTTCGTCAAATTTGTAGGTGAATGTTTGTGGTTTTAAGGTTTTGATAGCTTTAAGACATTCCAGCTGAGCATTTCGCTCGTTTCTTCCCCCCCCGATGGAGCCCCAAATAGAGCCATCTTCCAAAACAACCATTTTGGCGCCAGTTTTGCGTGGAGTACCTTTTAGCGTAGAGTCTACAATAGTGGCAAAAGCATAGCTTTGTCCTTTTTGGGCAGCTTCATAGGCTTTTAGAAATAAGTCTTCCATAGCGTATGATTTTAACTTGGATTCGCTGAAGGTTCTTTTTGAGGTGCAGAGGGTTCAGTTTGGGGTAAAGGTTGATTGTCAACGGTGTCCTTAGTGGCCGTGATGGTTTCCTGAGTACCTATTGTCTGCGAGCTTTCTTTTGCGTTATCTTGATCTGGAGTTGCCTGCGCGGCTTCAGCGGGCTGTTTGAGGTCGTTCGCAGGCAGGATAACGGGTTCCTGAAGAAGGCTAGCAGGAATTGCTGGGTCTTGAGAAGAAGCCGGCAGTATGTGCATATCCATACTGTCTGCTGGTGCGGATGGTTCAGCAGAGTCAGAAGAAACGGATATTGGAGAAGATGGTTCTATCGATGTCGGTGAGTTTCCATTTTTTTCTGTCAGGGGTAATTTGCCGGTTAAATTGGTTAATTGTTTTGTTAATTCATTGATTTTATTGTCGCGTTCATTAATGTCTTTGTTTCGTCGCTCAAGTCGTTCTTCTAGTTGCTCTAATCGATGTTTTTGATTGCTAATTTCTTGCTTAGCTGAAGACATTTCAACCGAAGTTTTGTGATTCTTCTCCTTAACTTCTTTTAGTTCTTTTTCTAGGATGTCCTTTACTTTATTAAAATCTTTCCGGATTTTAAGCTCATTAGCTAACGAGGCTTCCTTTTTTTCTAACTCAGAGCTCTTTTCTTTAAAAATTGTTTCTAAACGGAGGTATTTCTCTTTCAATTCTAGAAATTCTGGAGAATCTGCCGCGCTTTGCGTAATAACGATAGTTTCATCCGGTGGCGTTACCGTGAGCGCGGTTTCAATTGAATTTTTTGTGGCGGTTGAGGATTGGCGAGGTTGTTCTCGCGTTTCAGAATCTATGCCAAGACGATTCAAAATGGCTTGAGAAGGATGATTTGGTAAGAGTTCTTCCGGTTGGACTGGGACAATGTTGGTCTTGTGGGTCGTTGTTCTTTTGGATCTGGTTCCGTGGGGCTGCGACTTAAATTTTGTCATCAAAAAAAGAATTATAAGGCCAACTAGGATACTGCACCAGATGATCGCCGCCCAAATGTATAAATTCATGGTGTTTAGCCTCCTCCCTACTTAATTTTTGTGTTTTTTTGAGGCAGGGGGGCCCATTTGTTTGACAAGGCTACCGGACTCGATATAATAGCGCCCATGATGATTTCTTCCGTTGTATTGGCGGCTGGTCTCAGCACTCGTTTCGGGGCCCCTAAGGCGCTAGCCTCTTGGGGAGCAACGACAGTGATTGATAAAATTATTGACGTTTTATTGGTCTCAAAAGTTGATCAAATTGTTCTTGTTCTAGGGGCTTGGGGTAAGGATATCGAAGCATCACTTAAACCCCATCCCAAAATTACCTTAGTGCATAATAATGATTATCTTTTGGGTCAAACCAGCTCATTTCAATGTGGGCTTAAAATGTTGTTGCCTCAATCTGCGGCTGCTTTCTTAGTGCCAGTGGATTGTCCATGTATTCAACCTCAAACATATGAGGAATTGATCGAAGCCTTTCTTAAGTCATCTCGTTCAATTGTCCCTACATATCTTGGACGTAAAGGTCATCCACCCTTATTCAATAAAGAATTATTAGTTCATTTGGAGCAATTGCCTGTTTCTCTAGGAATCAATTCTGTGTTGTCGCAGATGTCAGAAAAGATTGATTTGTTGGAAGTTTCTGACGCACGAATTTTGGCAACCTTTAATACGCCAGAGGAACTTGCCTCGCTGCAAAAGTCCTACCGATGAATTATTCTTTGTAAACTACGACATCCGCAATGTAGTTCGTACGTACGTTAGCGTTGCCAAACAATTTTTGCGGTTTTACTTTGGCCCATTTACCTGTTCCAGAATTGCTGCGAATATTTGTAATGGCGTCTCCCCCTAAAATAGCCGCTTCGAATTTGATTTGTTCCACAACTTTAGAGAGATCTTGGTGGCGTTCTGCGTTGACGGTAACCGTGCCCACAATTTCATGCTGGCGGGTTACAACTTCTTCATAAGCTACGTCATTGGTAGAAGCTTTGGAAGGATAAAATTGTGATGCTTTTTCATAAGAATCAATTGTGTATAACGTGCAGCCTGAGGCAAACGTCAAAGACAGGAAAAGAAATAATAGTTTTAATGGGCTTTTCATTGTTAATGCCTTTGGTTTGAGGTTATGTTTCTTTTTGGCGCGTTTCAGCCAATTTTTTCTCTTTTAAAGCTTTTAATACTTTATCCGGGGTGATGGGAAGATCTTTTATTCTTACTCCAACCGCGTCTTCTATCGCGTTTGCTATGGCAGCTGCGGTGGGCAGTAAAGACGCTTCGCCCATTCCTTTGGCGCCAAATGGTCCTTCGGGATCGTTAGTTTCAATCATGATGGTTTCAACAGGAACCGTTCCTATGGATTTAGGTAGTCGATATCCAGCAAAATTAGGATTGGCGACCCGGCCATTTTTATACTTCAGATCCTCGTAAAGCGTGTAGCCTATGCCCATCATGATGGATCCCTCAATTTGTCCTTCAACGGCTTGGGGATTGATGGCTTTGCCGATATCATGTGAGTCCCACACCTTGAGCACGGTGACCTGTCCCGTTTCTTTGTCGACTTCAACTTCAACGATTTGCGCTTCAAAACCGTAGCTTCCTGAAACATTGCCTTCCGCGGTGCGAAAGTCAATGGGTGTTGTTTTAGGATTGTAGCTGCCGCGTCCAATAATTTGTCGACCGTAATTAAATGAATAGCAAAGTTCCAAGGCTTTGTCAAACGTCATTAAGATGGCGTTGGTTGTTTTGTTAACCACTTTTTCCGCCAAGATGTCAAGATCGGTGATGTTTAATTTGTGTTCTTCAGCAACTATAGACAAGATTTGATTTTTCGCGTCAGCCGCTCCCCTTTTGGCAGCATTTCCAGAGATAAATGTGACTCGACTGGCGAAGCTACCGGTATCAAAGGGAGTAATTTCGGTGTCCCCCGCTTTGATACGAATACGGCTATAGCTGACACCTAGTTCCTGAGCGGCAATTTGTGCTAAAGCGGTATTGGATCCTTGTCCCGTATCTGCGGCTCCGGTAAATAAATAGACTGAACCATCCTCTTCTACTTTAACAATCGCACCGGCGGATTCGTGCGATTTATACATTTTAGAACCCATCACGTCAGCGGCGATGCCAATTCCGATTCCTCGAGATAGATTTTTCATTTTACCGTACTTGTTTTGCCAGTCACAGGCCGCAATACCTTTCTCGATACATTCCTTTAAACCATTGGAAGTTAAATACATTTTATTCACGGTAACCATATTTGGTTCCGTGATATTTTTTAGTCGGAACTCAACCGGATCCATGCCGATTCCTTTGGCCAGCAGGTCAATGTGCGATTCGATTGCAAATCCTGACTGCACGCCGCCAAACCCGCGTATCGCGCCACTAATGGGGGTGTTGGTATAAACCCGATAGCCATTGATGCGAAAATTCTTGATTTTATAAACCATAAAGGTTCGCATAATAGCCGCCGCGATGACCGTTGGCCCATAGCTGCAGTAAGCCCCGCCATCGGCAATGACTTCTCCGGATATAGCCATTAAGGTGCCATCCTTTTTGACACCGGATTTAACTTTGTAAATCATCGGATGTTTGCGGCGAGAAAAAGAAAATTCTTCTTCACGGGTGTAGGTAATTTTAACCGGAAGTCCTCCGCACTTTTGGGATAACAGGCAGGCGGCGAAATCCATGGGAAGCATTTCGAGTTTGCTGCCAAAGCCCCCCCCTACTGCTAATTTGATGACGCGGACGTCATTTAGATCCATTTTGAGACATTTGGCTAACGCTTCTCGGCATTTGAAAGGGGCCTGGGTGGACGTCCATAAGGTAACTTTATTGGAGAACTCTTCCCATTGACCAATGCACACATGCGGTTCCATAGAGCAGTGAGAAGCGGCTTGCGTGGTAAAAATATCTTCACGGACGTAATCGGATTCTTTTAGCGCTCGATCCACGTTGCCAAAATTGACGGGTAAAATAACTGCAATGTTGTTCATCGCATCGTGAATGGCCGGAGCGCCTGGCTTCATGGCTTCCACCATGTCAAAAACAGCCGGTAAAGGCTCGTATTTAACATCAATCAATTTTAGGGCCTCATCGACCGTTTCTTCGTCAACGGCCGCAATGGCCCCAATTTCATCACCAATGTAGCGCACTTTATCGTCCTCAAGCGGCAGCTGATCTACCGTGTGCGGGAAGAAATATTCATTTGATCCAAATTTAATCAGATGGGTGTCTTTGGAGGTTACGATCGCTTTCACTCCAGGAAGTTTCTCGGCCTTCGAGGTATCAATGCTTAAAATTTTGGCGTGCGCGTGTGGAGAGCGAATCATTTTCGCAACCAACATATTCGGGAAACTAACATCGAATACATACTTGGCCTGGCCGGTTACAATACCCTTGCCATCAATTTTGGGAACACTTTTGCCAACAGGATTAACGTAATCTTTATTGATGCTTTGCACCATAGATCGTCCTTAGCGTGATGAAGTGGTTTGCGGGTTGTATTGATATAGTCCAGAGACCTGAGATGTTTGCCGTGTGGCCATCTGGGGGCCAGCTTCCCGTACTGCATCAAATACTTTAAGATATCCGGTGCAGCGGCAAATATTTCCATCCAACGCGTATTCAATCTCTTGTTGGGTGGGATTCGGATTATCTTGCAGTAAGGCTGTGCAGGACATGATCATTCCAGGTATACAAAATCCACACTGCGCTGCGCCTTTGTCTAAAAAGGCCTGCTGAACCGGATGCAGTTTTTCTCCTTCAGCTAACCCTTCAATGGTGGTCACGTTTAAGCCTTCAACATTTGCCGCTAAGGTGATGCAGGATAGGACGGCTTTATTGTCAATGATAACCGTGCAAGCGCCGCATTCAGATTCATTGCAGCTGGTTTTGGTCCCCGTCATGCCAAGCTGGTCGCGAAGCACCTCCAGCAAGGTTTCGTGGCCTTTGAGAACAACGGAGTAATCTTTGTTATTAATATGTAAGTTCATGCTCCCCTCCCCTGTCGGATGAGATCTTCCAAAGCCCTTTTAATAGCCACACGAAACATGGCTTTCTTATAGTCGTCGCCTCGTTCATCATAAATACCAGTATCTAAATGGTTGAGCGCTTGCTCTGGTAGGTCAGAACTAATGCTGGCGGAATCCAAATATTTTTCCAAAATAAAATCTCGTCGAGCAAACCCAACGGTATTGTTCACGCTGACGCGGGAATCGGTTAGCTTATCGTTTTGAAAAGTGGTTCGAGCGCAAACAGCTAACAGGGGGATGTCCACATCCGAAAGCTTCTTAACACGATAATACCCAAGACGGACGCTGGGGTTACGTTTGATCGTAAGATGGCTTAATATTTTGTTGGTTTTAGCGGCATTCTTAAAGAAATCTTCAACCGTTATGTTTTCAGTTTCTTGATTAGGGCCAACGAAATGCATCTGAGCTTCGAGCGCGATGAGTGGCGCCCCCAGCTCGGTCCAGGTATAGCGGCTGGTCAGATTCCCTCCGACCGTCGCCATATTACGAATAGGATTGGTGGAAATGTTGCGGCATACGGTTTTGAGAATGGCGAAATTATCAGTTAAGTGGGAAGAGGCAAAAAGTTCATTGATGACGACCATGGATCCAATGCGTAGTTCCTGATTGTCGGCTGAGATTTTCTTTAGTTCAGCGATTTTTTTGAGGCTGATAATGTTTTGCGGCGTTTTGATTCCTTTTCGTTTGAGTAATTTTAGGCTGTTTAATAGAAAAGTCCCCCCTGCCAAAAGTCGTGCATCTGAGAAAGAAGCATAAAGCTTGACCGCTTCAGAAAGGGAATCCGGAGCATGAAACGTGAACTGGTTAAGAAGCATAATGCATTCCAATTATTAATGTTGTGTGAAAATAACGCAGCTACTATATCAGAAAAAAATTAATTGACAAGAAATAATATAGTCAAATTTTACTAGTGTTGGAGTTGCTATCAGATTTTTTATCATTTTCTGTTTCTTCTAACGCGGCATCAACAACAGCTTGATCCCACCCATGATTGAGAGCTTCTTTCTTAAGTCCGGACAAGTTTTGGTTTTTGGCTTGGGCATCTTTAAGAAAACATTTAAAAACAGCCAAGTGGAATAGTTGATGCTTATTTAATCTCCATCTCAGAGGACTTTCTTCGCCGGTTCGATTGATCGCATACGCGGCTACCGCCCAGAAACCTGGTAAAAGCAATACTAGAATGGCGGGATAGAAATAGATTGGGTTAGAATGACCAATAAAGTACCCAGCACTGCTCCAGAAAACGTTAAAAGAAAAATGCGCGATGATGACTGTTAAGATGCCAAAACGTAAATAAAAAAAGGAAAGTAGAATGCCCATGATGGCGACTTCCATCACCTTAAACCACATAGGAAAAACTTGATAGTGTGAATGCCCTCCTGCCCAAACTAACGAACTGATCACGCAAGCCAATGCTAAGTTCTTTAAGTACTTCTTTCCGAGGGAAATGCCAAACATTCTAAAGGTGGTTTCTTCAAATAAGCTTGCCTGTAACCCTACGGCTAGGGCCGAGAAAAATGGAAAGTAAGAAGCGTTAAATTGCGTGCGCCGGGTATGCTCCATCCAGACGCCGAAGTAGTTTAAGCCAATTTCTTTGATGACCGATTGCAGACCCAGCATGATGACCATGAGGGTATAGCCGACCATGATTTTCTCTGCCACACTTCGATTGAAGAATCCGGTTTGCAAATAATAAAGAAAAGATCCGGTTTTGTATTCGGGTAGCTGTTCGTGACGTATGGACTCCGCCGCGAGGCAAGGAAGAATAAACCCGATGGAAATAAAAAAGGTCTGAATGAGTAAGGAGATCAGGTATTGACTCAGATAGTTTTCCATAAGCGACGTCGTGACGTATTGATACATTACGACCTGAAAATCATTGAGATTGTCGAGTAGGATCACAGCCATGATGATTAGCAACAGGGAAACGTAAAAGGGTTTGGTCAGATACATGACGACATGGTGGCGACGAAGTACGACCAGCATGGTTGCCATGACTAAGATGAGGACGTTGAAGATTTTGACGACTAGAGCAAAGGTTTGGTTGAGGTTCGAGTGGAACGCAAGGTAACGGTAAAAGTTTTCGGGAATGTCGAGTTTGTTTTTAGAGAAAGATAGAATATCTTGGCCCGATACCGTGGCGCCCATCAGTAGTTCGGCGGCCCCTCCCTTCCCTCCCGGTTCGCTGTCGGGAAATTCGTTTTTGGTGTCCCATTCCACCAGGACCCCCTTTTTCTGCCAGGTGAAAGAATAGTCTACGCGCTTTTCGAGCTTTTTTTGAAGTTCAGCGGCAAGAATATAGTCATTAAAGTTAATGTTAAATCGTTTTTGTAAGAATTGGCTAGCTAACTCTCGGGCTTGTTCTTGAGTGGTCTCAGCGCGGGTCTCTTCTTCATCCACAATATGGGCAAAGGCGGCAATTTCTCCGGTTGCGGCACTTATGGAAAAACGGAATTCCTCTTTTTTTCCTTCTTTAAAGAAACGGATCAACCAGAAATAAAGCTCGAAATCTTGAGATTTGAGAAAGGCCACTTCCTTTTTAAAACCCAAAGATTTTTGTAAGTAACGGTCTGATTCGTCATCAAATAAGAAAATGACCGCAGAACGAAAGTCATCGGGGTTAGAGCGTTGGGAAGTGCTCAAATAATCGCGGGCGATAGTGAGCGCTTGCTCGCGAGTGATTTGCAGATTAATTAAAGAATAATTGGGGAAACTGAACTTAAACCAGACAAAGACGCAGAGAGCGCAAAGAATAATGAGAACTAACCAGGAGGATTTTTTGTGAGGCACGGGATTGATTTTTATAATAACCGAATGACCTCGGAAGGAAGTCTTTTTAATTCTTCCGTGCCAAGAATTTTTATGGACCAGCGCAGAAGTTCAATCTTTTGACGAAGCCGAGCATCAGGCTCTTTGACTTCCGCCAGACGCTTGCGGGAGAGAAACAGCATCTTTCTTAAAGTATTAAAGACCACTCGCGCCTCGGAGGTTTTATTGCTGCCTTTCTCCAGAATTTCGGAAAGACTGCTAAACGCGAGATCATTGACGGTTTTGTTGTAATGATCTAGCTTCTGAAATAGAGCCGGAACCATGCTGTTAAAATATTTATATCGGTTCATGAGACAAAGCGTGTGCATGATCTCTACTTGAACAAAGCTAGAGTCGGAAAGGTTTAAGCGTCTTAACAGACTTTTTTCCGCCAGAATTTTATCTCGCGAGAATATTTCCTGGCTAAATTTTTCTCGAAAAACTCTGACCGCAGCTGCCGTCTGATAAGGCATAAGGGTGTCATCTTTGATCATGGCTAGTAAAATATCCATGGGTTCTTCAGCTAATTGGCGGCTATGGCCGTCTAGCTGCATGGTGTCATCAAATAGTGCGGGATCGGGGATAGTGGAAATTGTTGACGAGGAGTCATCGTCCTGCGCCCAGATCAAAGGAACCAATGCCAACGTAGTCACAAATAGAATGCTTGATAGGATAATCCAAAACTTAATTCCTTTTAACGTTAACAAAAACATATTAGTTCACCAATTCTAAAGAAAAATCGAGTGCGGCTCGACTGTGGGTTAGGGATCCAATTGATAGACGATCGACTCCTGTTTGGGCTACTTTTTTGGCGTTAGCCAGCGTAATGCCACCCGATGCTTCTAGGGCTGACCGGCTGTTACGACTAAACTGGCGAGAAAATTGAACGCATTTTCTCATCAAGGTTAAGGTCATGTTGTCTAAGAGAATAATGTCCGGCTTGGCTGAAAAGGCGCTTTTAAATTGGTTAAAAGTTGTTACCTCAATGCATAAAGGAACAGAGGTCCGATGACGAATTAATTGAGTCACATCCACGAGGGACGTCCCTTTTGAACGGGCCACGTGATGATTATCTTTAATCATGACCATGGAACTTAAGTCAAAACGGTGATTGGTCCCTCCTCCGGTTTTAACGGCCCATTTTTCAACCCAGCGCAATGTTGGGGTGGTTTTTCGAGTATCGCAAATTTTGGCCTTATACGGTTTAATGGCCTGAACAAAGCGTTGAGTGGTCGTCGCGATACCTGATAAATAGCTTAGAAAATTGAGGGCTGTCCGTTCGCCGCTTAAAATGGCGCGAGTGGGTCCGGTCATGCTGATCAGCTTCTGCCCTGCTTTAATTTTTTGCCCATCACGGAAGGAATTCTTAAACATGATTTTAGAAGAAAGTTGTCTAAACGTTTCATGGACAAAAGCTAGCCCGCAAATAATTCCCGTTTGTTTGGCTAAAATATAGGCCGTTGATTGGTGCTCTTTGGGAATCAATAATTCTGAAGTAATGTCGCCGGCCCTCAAGTCTTCGGTCAGGGCTTGTTTCACTAAATGGGTAATATTATTGGATGACATAAGAATGCTCAAATTATAGACGTGGAGTAAAACGGCAGCAAGTTAAATCTTGCCGATTACGCGTTGAAAATCACGGTAATTCCGCGTTATTTGGTAAACTGAACTCAGAATGAGGAAAACGACTGGGTTTAAAATTTGACTCAGGGCGAAGAGGTTCCGTAACTTTTTTCACCATGACTTTTCCCATGGCCTTTAGCATGTATAACAGTCTTAGTCGCTCTTCGGCTTCTGTATCACTGGGGTTGTTGCGTTTACGTTCTTCAAATGTCGCAATCCGCTCATCAATTTCTTTGATTTTCTTCTGGTAATCATCGGGAGATTTTTTTACGGCTTCTAACGAAGCTTGGGCCGCTGGTTCTTCAAGAATCTTACGATCAACAATCACTTGTTTCATATATTGATCCCAGTCCTCCTGCTTCTGTGGGGTCGTCCAATCATCATGAACAATGATACCGTATTTTTCTGGATTTTTTTCGGGGGTTAGCGTGTGTAAAATAGGTGGTGGCGGCAAAGGCACATTAGATGTAGGTTGCTGAATCGGTACCGAGGGGAACCTGGCAACAGGAGCGTGGCCGTCGTTCAAATCTTTATTAAGGAGCACGCTAAAGATCGTGGTGCTTAAGAAAATAACGAACATGATTCCAAACAATAAAAGAATCGGGTTACGATTTCTCATGAGTAAGAAAAGTTTAAATTTCTTTCCAGCTGGAGGGGGTTGAGGAATACCCGCCGCCTGTTGTTGAGACTAAACCTTCAAAACCCGGAGGGACAGCGCTCGAAGTCAAGCTGCTGTCATGATAAAACCGTTTCCAAGCTAGGGCTTCGTTGGCCGTGATGCCAGTTTTGGCAATGGTTGCCCCTTCGCTCCAGGAATAGTCAATGATTTCCAAGAATTCAGCCTGATCGTGGGCATAATTTACACCATCATGTGCGGAAAGCAAGAATGAAGGTTCGTAATAATCGTCCCAGGAAATCGTATTCATTTTAGAATTTGAAACAATGGATTGTAGCGGTTGCAAATAGGTCACCGTCCCGGTGGAAATGATAGTTAAATTTTGATTATCGGCCCAGGTTGAACCAAAAATGACATTGACATCTCCTGATCCGGCCGTCGTCCCTTCCACGTAAATTATTTTTTTGCCTGTATTTGCACTGCTGGGCGTAATGGTCGTGGTCGAGTTGGTTTGAACGTAAATAACCTCGCTGGAATTATAAGTCGAGAGTAAAGCTTGATTAAATGCTTTGAAGTCATTGAATTCGTCAGCCGTTCCGTTGTTATTGGCATCTGGATAGGTCATAGTTGTTGATGCACTAGATTGTCCTTCCACTTTGTCTTCAAAGTACGCGGTCGTTCCCCAGGCTTTGGAAAATGTTCCAGTCAAGCGAGTTTTTCCATAGACATCCATTTTGGCCAACAACCCGCCTAGGTAAATATTGCCTCCTGTAGACATCGTGTTCGCAAAGATGGGTGGAGTGCTGGCAGCAAATTCCATCTGCAAGGAGCGCGTGCTTCCGTTTACTGTTGTCGTGGCCGTTATAATCCTTTTGGTGGAAGTGTCGCTTTTAGTCACCGTAACGCTTTGTCCCCCCACCGTTATGGTTTGGGGGTTCGTGGTATTAAGTAAACTGGTATTCTGCCAAAAACGATTTAAGCCTCCCTCCGCCGCCCAAAAAGCGACGGTCTCATCGCGGTGACGCTTGGCGTTATTGAGCTCATTGACAGTCGCCAACGAATACCCGGCCGAAAGTGTTAGCAGTGCAGAAAGAATGAAGTATCCAAAGATTAATGCTGCTCCATGATTGTTTAATCTTTTCATTGAGTTACCCCCTTTGCCGGTTTTTCCAGCTGGAAAAAACTAACGTAACGCTACCCGATGCTTAAGATTAAAGCTATTACTGGTGCCCAAGGATGAAGTCGCGGTAGCGGTCAAATCGATGTCAATATATGAAGTAGCGCTGGTAAAACTTAGCGCAGAGATGTTTCGGGCCAGCGTTCGGGTGGTAGTACCTGTAGTGCGAATAATTTGGTTCGCGCTTCCACCTGAATTGGACCAAACATAGGTAACACTTCCTAAGGTTGGCGTCGTGAACGTAAGATTAGTGTTTCCGGTGCTTTGGGTCAGACTGATGTTTTCAGCTTCGCGCAGATCCGGCATCATGGCGATGAGAGAGCCGCGGGCGTCGCGTTGTAATTTCATTTGATTATCGTAATTGGCCCAGGAGCGGTTTCCGGCCAGAAAAGCTGTATAAACCCCTGCGAGCATGACTGCAAAAAGGAGCGAGGTGATCATGATTTCTACAAAAGACATACCTTGATTGTTGAGTAGTATTGTTCGCATGTTATTTATGAATTTCGGTTTTTAACGTAACGTTATTGGTTCTCCCCCGGCGAACCCAGCTAACCGCAACCGTGGTATCTAACGGATCTGCGGACGCATTGGTGTAAGTTACTGAAACGGATTCCGCGTTAAGGCTGTTGAGCGATTGCGCGCTCGCCCAGCTGGTCCAGTTCGTGGCGGTAATATTGGCTAACGTAGGTCGAGTTTTCATTTCTTCCAAGATATACTCTCCATGGGTGGTTGCTACAGTCATTTCTCGGGCAAATTCTGAAGCGTTCATGGCGTTGGTAAAGAAAAGCAAGCTCGCGACAATGCCAACGGATAATAAGAAAACGGCGATTAATAGTTCCACCATGGTGAACCCGTCAAATGTTGGTTTTTTTAGATTTTTGAACATAAAAAAATCCTGTACTTTTTATGAACAGGATCTCCCTTAAATAATGGGATGTCGGTCAATTACCGATTAATGCATGAGGGTCGAATGCTTAGGAGACCCTGTTGGTCTTCACTTTGAGTATAGCACTTGCAGAATTTATTAATTCTATCTGTTTTATTTATTTTTGAATTCAGATGGATAGCTAGTTGAGGTTTTTTAGAAGGCTTTCTAATTCACGAATTTTGAGAGAGAAAGCTTCCATACGTGATTGTTCCTTGCTAATGATGTCCGCTGGGGCTTTGTTTAGGAACTCTTTATTTTGTAAGCGCTTAGAGAGGTTCTCTCGGGCAGTGGTCTGTTCTTTTAAAGTGGTTTCTAGGCGTTGTTTTTCCTTTTCTAAATCAATAATTCCTTTTAGGGGAAGAACTATTTTCGTTTGCCCGATAATGCTGGTAGCGCTTTCAGTTGTTCTCTCGATTTTATCCGCAAAAGTAATGTTATTAGCTTTAACCAGCTTGGCAATTACAAGTTTGGTATCATTAAGAAAATTGAAGTCAGCTTGGTTGGTCGTTGATAAGGTTAGAGAAATTTCTTCTCCCGGATTAATGTTCCATTGGGAGCGAAGATTACGAATCGCGGTAACCACATCCATTAAGTGACTCATCATGACTTCAGTTTTGTGATCCAGTAATTCTTTTTTGAATTCTGGCCAAGTGGCTCGTGACACCGAGGCCTGTTGAGGGTTAAGGACATGAAACAGTTCTTCCGTAACGAAGGGCATGAACGGATGCATGAGCTTGGTTGATTGCTCTAGGATGTAGAGCGCGATCATTTGGTTCTCTGGTTTAGTGAAGGAGTCCTTGCGAATTTCTAAGTACCAGTCGCAGAAATTCTTCCAGAAGAAATCATAAATGAGCGTTTCCGCTTCTGAAAATCGGTAGGTCTCTATGGCTTTGGTGACCTGTTGCAACGTAGAATGAAAACGGGACACGATCCAACGAGAAAAAATATCTAAATCTTTAATGTCTTTTTTGTTCAGGGGTTTATGGGCAAGGTTTTTTAGGTCACAGTTAAGTAATACTAGGCGTGACGCATTCCATATTTTGTTGGCGAAATTACGACCAATCTCAAATTTTTCCTTGGAGATATAAAGATCCATCCCCGAATTCATGATCAGACTAAAGCGCAGCGCGTCGGTTCCGTATTCTTTGATGATCTCCAGAGGATCAATCGAATTCCCCAGTGATTTTGACATCTTCCTCCCTTGCGCGTCTCTAACCGTCCCATGAATAAAGACTTCTTTAAAAGGCGGTTCTCCCATGAATTCGTAACCGGCCATGATCATGCGCGCCACCCAGAAGAAGATAATTTCCGCCGCAGTCAGTAGCGTCGCGGAAGGATAAAAATAGTTAAGATCGTTATTTTTTTGGGGCCAGTTAAAAGTGGCAAAAGGCCAAAGCCATGAAGAAAACCAGGTGTCCAGAACATCCGGATCTTGTTTAAAACCTGCTTGTTCAAAAGATTTTCCGTCCAGGCAACAGATATAAATATCGTATTCACCGACAGTGTCATGGCTTACTGGCATTAAGGGGTCTTTTTGAGGATCAACTTCTTGTCCCGTTTGGGCATTGAGGATCCGGACAACGATATTGTCATTTTTCCAATTTCCTTTTAAATAGGAGTCCCACCCCCATCCGAGAAGTTCTTTAGTCCAATTTTCTTCGGTTAAATTGATTCGTTTATGCCAAACCGGTATCGAATGCCCCCACCAAATTTGCCGAGAAATACACCAATCTTGGATATTGTCCATCCAATTGAGGTAAACTTTTTTCCAACGATTAGGATAAAATTTTATTTTACCTTTGCGGACCGCTTCGGCCGCGGGTTTGGCCAACGGCGCCATTTTGACAAACCATTGTTTTGATAAATACGGTTCCACAATGGTGTTGCAACGGTAGCAATGTCCCACCGCGTGTTGGTGCGGTTCAATTTTCTCAAGCAACCCTTCCGCTTGTAAGGCTTCAATGACCGCTTTGCGTCCCGCGAATCGGTCTTGTCCTGCGAATCTGCCGGCGTTGTCATTGAGTTTGCCATCCGGATGCATAATGTTGATGAATTGCAGGTTGTGCCGCTTACCCATGGCAAAGTCGTTGGGATCGTGAGACGGTGTTACTTTAACGCAGCCAGTCCCAAATTTAGGGTCGACAAACTCATCGCTGATGATGGATATTTCTCGGTTCACTAGAGGCAACAGAATTATTTGACCGATTAATTTCTTGTAACGCTTGTCTTTAGGATTAACGGCAACGGCCGTGTCGCCCAACATGGTTTCTGGGCGAGTCGTGGCAACGATGATGAATTTTGTCAGGTCGCTTTTTAACGGATAACGAATATGGTAAAGATTCCCAGGGAGTTCTTTATGTTCCGCTTCTTCATCCGACAGTGCCGTTTGGCAGCGAGTGCACCAGTTGATGATACGGTGTCCTTGATAAATAAGTCCCTTTTTGAAAAGTTCGAAAAAAACATAAGTGACGGCGGCGCTATAATTCGGGTCCATGGTAAAGCGCGTACGTGGCCAATCACAGGAAGCCCCTATTTTTTTGAGCTGATGAATGATGGTGTCGCCATATTGCTGTTTCCATTCCCAGGTTTTGGCGATGAATTTTTCTCGTCCTAGGTCGGCGCGTTTCTTGCCTTCTTTGGCCAGCTGTTTCTCCACCACATTTTGGGTAGCAATCCCAGCGTGATCGGTCCCCGGCATCCAGCACGTTTCAAACCCTTGCATACGCTTCATGCGGATCATGATATCTTGAAGCGTATTGTTAAGAGCATGCCCCATGTGAAGAATGCCGGTCACATTTGGGGGTGGGATCACTATGGTAAAGGGCTTCTTGTCGGAATGAGGTTGGGCGTGAAAGGCGTTATTCTCGTCCCATTCCTTCAGCCACTTATCCTCAACATCGTGAGGGTTGTAGCGAGATGGTAGTTCAATCATTGTCTTGCTGAAATTTTTCTGGAACGAGCAATGCCATCTTTGTCTTTGAGCAGTTTGTACTCAATGGCATCAATGAGGGCTTCCCAACTGGCTTCAATGAGGTTTTCGTGAACCCCTACTGTTGTCCAGGCATCGGTGTTATCTTGGGATTCGATAAGAACCCTCACCTTGGCCGCTGTCCCGGCTTTGGAGTCGAGGACGCGAACTTTGTAGTCGGTCAGATGCATTTTGGCCAGGGTCGGATAAAAATGAGTCAGGGCTTTACGCAGGGCTTTATCGAGAGCATCGACTGGCCCTTCTCCTTCGGCGGCACAGAATTCTTCCTTACCTTTAACCAGTAAGCGAATCGTCGCTTCGGCAAATATTTTGCCGTCATGACGTTTTTCACTGGTCACTTTAAACCCTTCTAGGGTAAAAAATGGCACAT
>CAYXGG010000002.1:0-85206 GCA_964464475.1 uncultured Planctomycetales bacterium
GCCACTAGGAGGCACGCCACCCCCCTATCAACCAAACGCGCCAACGCCCCAGCGGCATCGTTGGTGTGCAATGTCGAAAGAACCAACTGCCCCGTTAACGAAGCTTTTATCGCGATGTCAGCGGTTTCATTGTCACGAATCTCCCCCACCATAACCACATCAGGGCTTTGCCGCAGCATCGCGCGCAATCCGGAAGCAAAAGTCAAACCTATTTCGGCGCGAACCTGAATCTGCGTTAATCCATCCACTAAATATTCCACTGGATCCTCGGCCGTAATAATATTCCGATCCACCGAATTCAACTGATTAATGATCGAATACAGCGTGGTTGATTTTCCGCTTCCCGTCGGCCCAGTCACCAGAATCATTCCAAATGGTGAGGCGATTCCTTTCTGTAGTGTATCAAAATCTTTTTTGGAGAAACCCAATCCTTGCAACCCCAATCGCAAATTTTTTTTATCCAGAACGCGCATAACCGTCTTCTGGCCAAAAGTCGTCGGCAAAAGTGAAACACGAAAATCAACCTCTTGCGTACTGGTTCGCATCTTAAAGCGTCCATCCTGAGGGATTCGGTTCGTGGTGATGTCTAATCTAGCCATAATTTTAATGCGAGCCGTAACCGCATTCATGTTTTCTTTAGGGATGTTTAAGATATCTTGTAAGACCCCATCAATGCGATACCGAACACGCAAACCATCTACCGTTGGCTCCATATGAATATCGGAAGCGCGTTGTTTTAAGGCTTCTTTAATAACCAAATCGACCATACGAATAATCGGGGCCTGGTTTCCATCTTCAGAGGATGTTTCAGCGTTCTCTTGATCCTGGTCTGAAACAATTTCTAATTCTTCCAATGAAATATCTTTGCTGATATCGGTCACCGAACTGACTTGCCTGGTGCCATAATAGCTGTCGATCGCTTTAAATATTTCGCTTTCTGTTGCCATCACCATATCAATGTCTTTTCCCGTAATGCTTTTGACGTCATCAATGGCAAACACATTAAATGGGTCCGAGACGGCCACGGTAATCGTATTTCCTAAACGGGAAATGGGCACCAGATGATACTGTCGAGCCACTTTCTCAGGCACGATCTCTTGCAAAGCGGGATCAATTTTATATTTCGTCAAATTAATGGACGGGATATGCAACACTTTAACCAACAACACCAGTAATTCCTTTTCTGTAATCAACCCTTTTTCTAATAAAGCTTTGTCGAAACTGAGTCCTTTTGTTTTCTGAAAAGCCAAAGCCGCATCAATATCAGCTCGGTTGATGCTCTTAAGCTCCATCAACGCTTTGATAATCTTTTCTTGATGCGTTTCATTCATGGCTAAACCTTTTCATCGGGAGCGGTCACTCTCAAGACCTCTTCCAATGTCGTCTGTCCTTCTAAAGCTTTACTCAAAGCATCCTCACGCATGGTAATCATGCCTTCCCGGCGACCGACTTCTTTAATCTTAAATTCCCCCGCGCTGATCAAAATTTGCTCCTTCACCGCCGGAGTTAACACCAAAATTTCATTGATACCGACGCGTCCCGAATAGCCTGTATTAAAGCACTGTTTACACCCTTTGCCTTTAAACAAACGTAGCTCTCCCTTGACCACAAATTTACCCAATCCCAATTTTTCTGCCACTTCCTTAGAAATCACCTGGGGTTCTTTGCAAACGGCACATACCCGGCGCACCAATCGCTGGGCCACAATGGCAATCACCGATGAACACAACAAAAAGGGCTCAACCCCCATGTTCAACATCCGAGTGACCGACCCCGAGGCCGTCGTCGTGTGTAACGAACTTAATACCAAATGCCCGGTCAAAGCCGCTTTGACGGCAATATCCAACGTCTCCGAGTCACGAATTTCACCAACCAGAATCACATCCGGATCCTGACGCAAAATGGAACGCAGAGCTGCCGCAAACGTCAATCCAACTCCCGGGCGAACATTAACCTGATTGATTCCTTTCATCTGGAACTCTACCGGATCTTCAACGGTGACGATGTTTTTCCCCGGCGTATCAATAAATTTCAAAATGGAGTAAAGCGTCGTGGTTTTCCCTGACCCCGTTGGTCCACAAGTCAAAATCATGCCATGTGGGCGGAAAGAACATTCCTTCAGACGTTCTAAGGCTTCCTTGGAATACCCCAATTTGGCCACATCGAGCACTCCGGCATTTTTATCCAGAACTCTCAGGACGACTTTTTCTCCGAGAATCGTGGGCAACACATTGACACGAAAATCAACTTCTTTCTCCCCTTCGAGAATCGTTTTAAATCGACCGTCTTGTGGCAAGCGATGTTCAGAAATATCCAACCCGGAAATAACTTTAATGCGGGAAACAATCGGAAAATGCAACACCTTGGACATTTGATCAATCTCGCGAATAATGCCATCCACGCGATAACGGATGCGTAAAGACTTTTCCAAGGGTTCGATAAAGACGTCGCTGGCTTTTGCCTGCACAGCCTGCCGTATTATGACGTCCGTTAATTTAATGATCGGGGCTTCCTGACTTAAATTCTCGATCGTCGCTTTGTCAAGATCCGCCGCCTGCTCTTTAATCAACTCAACTTCTTCGGCGTCTTTAATATCTTTGATAATATCTTCAAACTTTTCGGTAGTATCTTGCGCCGATGCGGCGGAAGCATAATGCGTCTGAATGGCGTTCGTAATGTCCCGCACGCGACCGATGATCGGCGTGATCCTCAATCCCGTCAATGCCACAATGTTATCAATCGCAAAAATATTAAGCGGGTCAGCCATCGCCAGCGTCAGCTGGTCCCCCATTTTGGAGACTGGAATGACTTGGTATTTAGCAGCTACTTCCTGAGAAATGATTTTGACAACGGCGGGATCAATCTTAAGTCGGGTAATATCAATGGGCGGCAGCCCTAAACTCTGACTTAAAAGCAACGTCAGCTCATCCTCGTTGATGAGTTTCAAATTAACTAATATTTTACTTAATGGTTGGCCGGTGCGTTTTTGTTCTTCGAGGGCCCGTTCAAGATCTTCGGGTTTAATAATATTATCCCGAATCAATATTTCCTTAAGTCGGTCTTTTAAGGAAAACATTATTTAGTTTTTCCATAAAATTTATTAACGGTGCTGCGGATATCGGTAGCGGTACTGACGAATGTCTGCACGACGCAACCGGTGATTAACTCCACATCCTCCACCGCCTGAACGTTGAGGGGATCAGCCATAGCCAGGGTCAAACTTTTTCCAATTTTATCAATTGGGACCAAACAAAACTGACGGCAAACATTCTCGGGAACGGATTTAATGACCTCCTGATCTATTTCATAGTTGGCCAGCGGAAGATACGGGAACCCATATTGAGAAGTCAACGCCTGAGCAATATCTTCCTCCGTGGCAAATTTCAGGATCACGAGCACTTCCCCAAATAAGCCACCCTTTTCGCGCTGATAATTCAACGCCATTTCTAGCTGGTCCCGATTGATGACTCCGCGCTCAATTAAAAGCTCGCCGAGATGCTTATTTGTTGCTTTTTTAAAATGTTTCATAAGTTCAATGCCGCCGGATTACGTCTTAAAATCTTTACACCTTATAGCAAATTCGATTGCCGCCCTGAGTTTGAGCTTCTTTAAGAATCTCCCGCCCCTTATCGATCAACTCCAAGGCCTGAACCCCATCCAGAGGATTTTCGGTCACGGCACCGGTACAGGTGATTTTCTTATTTAAATCGGTTTCCGCGACAAAAAGTGCTTCAATACGGCGACGGATATTATCGGCCACAACAATTGACTGTTTTTTATTTTTCTCCGGCAGAATCACGGCAAATTCATGATCTCCAGAACGGGACGCCTTGTCGGTCTCGGAGATACATTCTTGAATCACGTGACCAATCTTAATCAGCACATTCTCCGCGGAGATATGGCCAAACGCGGAATGATAATCCCGAAAATTATCCAAATTCAACAATACCAACGAGCAAGGTCGCTGAAAACTCATGGCCCGCTTGATCTCTTCCGCCAGCCTGTTTCGCAAATAATTTTCATTGAACAATCCCGTCAATCGATCTTTCACTTCTAATTTCTGAATTTCTTTATGTAAGATTTCATTCGCGTAGGCGATGCCAATTTGTCGAGCCACCAGCTGCACCAGTTCCTGCTCAGATTTGGTAAAAACAAAATCTAATTGATCATTACCGGAAATCAGCACACCAAAAGCATTGCCTTTAGAAGTGATAGGCGAAATAACGACATTTTGAACGCCGAATTGCTTACGAAAGCGTTCCATATCCGGATCAATGGGTGTTTCTTTTTCAATAACCACGGGAGAGTGCTTAAGCAGTACACGTCCAATATAACCTTCGCCTAAACGAAATTTAGCATCCCCCATTCCCTGATCGAGTAATTCTTTTTTATTAGGCCCCGTCAGAAAATGGACTAAATATTCGCTCGAGTCAAAATCCTTTAATATCAAACACGCAAAGTTCATGGAGCCTGACCCCAAACATTTTCCAACCCCCACATCAACAATCTCTTTAAAAGAAACATTCTGCGCGATGAGATTGCTGATTTGCAACATATTGGACAACGTGACGATTCGCTTATTGATTTCAGCGTTAATATGCTCCGTGGTCTGACTGAACTTTTTGAGTTCCTCGACATTCTCGCGCATTCTCTTCGTCATCCGGTTGATAGACTCACCCAACTGGCCCAATTCATCATCGCGAAACAGATGGATTTCCCGATCATAATCGCCTTCAGCGATTTTCTTCGTTTCAAAATTTAGACGGATGACAGGCTCCACCCACTGATAAATAATATGGAAAACGATGGCCAAAATAAAACAGACAATAACCACCACAAAAAACAACGATCCCTTAGCTTGAAAGTATGAAGAAACTCCCGGGAAAAGATATCCCGCAAAAGCCAACAAGCAAAGAGCAATCAGACCAAAGGCTACGGTCATTTCATTCTTTAAGCCCTTCGTCGACAAAATCTTCTTTCCAATGGCAATTTTCATAAATTTCCTCGTCTTCTCTAACAAAGTGGAGGCATTTTACTATACAAAACTCGAAGAAACAACGAGAGATTCATCAATTTCAAGACGACAGGTCTTAAAAAACGGTCCTTTTCCGGTTAAGACTAAGAAAAAATCCCATGATGACCGCAAAAATCAAAAATGACGTACGCCCATAGCTTAAAAAAGGCAAAGTAATACCAACCACCGGGCAAAGTCCCGTAACCATACCAATGTTGATAAATACCTGTAGGATCAAAATGCCCACCATTCCGGCAGCAACGAGCATGGCAAACTGATCCCGGGTCTTCTCAGCAATCAACGTACCGGCATAAATAAGCATAAAATAGCAATATAAAAGGGCCAGCGCGCCCAGCAGTCCCCATTCCTCGCCCAACACCGAAAAAATGAAATCCGTATGTCTTTCCGGTAAAAAATTCAATTGATTCTGGGTTCCCGAAAGCCATCCTTTTCCCCAAACTCCACCCGACCCAACAGCAATCTTTGACTGAATTATGGTATAACCCGCCCCCAGAGGATCAATATTCGGATTCAAAAAAACCAACAGTCTGGACCGCTGATAGGGTTTCATGACATGCCATAACAATGGCGCGCAGGCTGCCACGATTCCCACAAAACCAATATAATATTTACCATCGATTCCACTCACGTATAACATCACCAAAAATATACCAAACAACAATATGGCCGTCCCTAAATCCGGCTGTTTAAATACCAGGAACGTCGGAATCGCAATAAGCAATAGCGGCAAGACCAAATCTCGCCACAGCACCTGCCAGCGACTGCGATTTCCAAAAGATAACGATGGTTTGCGGTCCACAAAATACCGGGCCAAAGCAAAAATAAGCGATAATTTCGTCAACTCTGATGGCTGAAAACTGATACCCCCCACCTCAATCCACCGACGGGCCCCTAACGCGTGACGACCCATCATATGCACGCCAATTAACAACAATAAATTCAAAGCTAACAAAATATACGCCCAGTCATAAAGTTTGCGATAGTGAAAGCGGCTTAAAAGATACATAAGAACCAACGCCATACCGGCAAAAGTCATTTGATCATAAAACACTTTTTGACTGACCCGGACGTTGTTAAATGACGCGCTGTAAAGACACACCAAACCAAAAACCATAATCACTATGGTGTGTATCCAGATATGCCGACTGATCAATTTCGGGGTCATAAAACTTCTTCTTCCTGAAGCCGCGCCAGTAAATCTTTGGCGATTTGAACGGCATTCGAACTTGCGCCACCGAATTCCAAGAAAACGCAAAAAACCATCCGGGATTTTTCGCTTTGCGCAAAACCGACAAACCAAGCATGATGATCTTTTCCCCCATAGGACTGAGCCGTTCCGGTCTTTCCTGAAATTGAGACTCCGGGCAAATTCAACAAGGACGCGGTTCCGGAATCTTCGGAGACAACCGACTTCACCCCACGCAAAATCTTTTGCAAATTTAGTTCCTTTAAACTTACATAATTTTTCAAATTGTATTTATTGATTTCTTGACCGCCGATCCACTTAATGAGATGCGGGTAAACTTCTTTCCCCTCATTTGCCACGATGGCCATCATGTTGACTAATTGCAATGGAGTCGTTAATACATCCCCCTGCCCAATGGAAACATTTAATGTATCTCCCTTAAACCACCCCCGTCCTTGCGATAATTTTCGTTGCAGTGGCGTGGGAATCGCCCCCGACATTTCATAAGGCAAATCGACATGTGTCGGGGCGCCCAACCCTAAAAGGCGGGCGTACTTCGCCATTAAATCGGGCCCCAGAATGCTGCCGACATGAAAAAAATAAACGTTACATGAATGCGCAATCGCTTGCGGAAGATTTTGCAATCCATGAGTGTGGGCGCAGCGAAACTGTTGCTTGCCGAGCATTAAATATCCCGGGCAAGTAAAAGAGGTGTTCTCAGAAATTTTACCCGCTTCTAGCGCAGCTAGTCCAACCACAATCTTATAGACAGATCCTGGCGGATACTGACCGCTAATAGCGCGATTCAACAACGGATATTCAGGATTATTAAACACATAGGCAGACTCTTCTTCTGTCATTTTACGAGAGAAAATATTTGGATCAAAGTCAGGAGCGCTGACCAGACTCAAAATCTCCCCGGAATCTTCTTCCATCACTACAATGGCGCCTTTGCGTCCCGCCATCAATTCTCCCGCCGCATGCTGAATACGATGATCGAGGCTCAAAATCAAATCTTTTCCAACCGATGGCCGTTTGTACCCTAACATCCGTACCTGCTGCCCGCGACTGTTGACTTCCACTTGCAAACCACCATCTTCCGCCTGTAAAAAACTATCGTAATATTCTTCCACGCCAGATTTTCCAACCAGGCTTTGCGGCGTATACCCATAATCTTTCATTTTCTCCATTTCTAATCGGTTGATTTTTCCCACGTATCCGATGGCATGGGCGTATAACCCACCGTATGGATAAGATCGACGGAAGTTCTCCTCGACCAAAAGTCCTGGGAATCGAAATTTATTCTCCTCAATTTGGATCGCCAATGAACGCGCAATATTCTCTTCCAATACGACCGGAGCGAAAGGAGCAAAACGACGCGCCTCAAATCGACTTTCCAATCGGTCTGGATCCATACGCAAAACTTCACCGAGAAAAGCAAACAACTCCGCCTCATTCTTAATTTCCTGAGGAATCACCGAAAGATCAAAGCTTAATTGATTGTGAGCCAACACCGTTCCATTCCGATCTAAAATCCGGCCGCGCTGCCCCTCCAAAGGAACAACCCGAATGCGATTATTGCGGCTGAGATCAAAATAAAAACGATTCTGAACAATTTGCAGATTGATGAGATGAACGATGAGGACAAAAAATAACCCTACTGCCACTAAGCGGACAATTTTAATACGCATCCCTTAAGGCTCCTAAAAACGGGTTCGGCTAACATAGTGGTGACCAAAATTTCCGGCAGTAGTACAAACTTAAACAGATGCCAAGCGTTCAATTCCATCCATAATGAATTTAACAAAAACAGCAGACTGACATTAACCAAGTACAAAAACAACACTAGCGCGACCCGCAAGGTTCCATAGCCCATGTGAAATAGATAACGTTTGATAAACGTCGTCAAATAAGCGACCACAACGAAACAAAAAATGTTTAGTCCCCAGGGAGTCACCGCAAGGGAATCTAAAAAAACTCCGGCAACGACAGCAGCTAATAAACTATAGCGTACGCCCCAGACCAAATTAAAGTAAATGACGCCCAACAATAAAAAATTGACTTTGCCAAATCGACCTAACACATTGCTGCAGATGATTTCAAGAATCAGCAATAGGAAGGTCAGTAGAATCGTCGTCAAGATTTTTCGCATGGCACTCCCGTACTCGCGGACTATTTTTGCAAAACCAATACTTCTTCAATTTGCGAAAAATTTACAGCAGGCTCAACCACCCACTCCATCTCGGAAGAACTCGGATTTTCTTCCAACCCCGTTACTGTACCCAATATCAACCCCTCAGGAAAAGATGAACTTAATTTTGAGGTAATGACGATATCCCCCACTTCCACGTCTGCTTGTTCGGGCAAATAACGTAATCGACACCTACCTTTGAGCGTTCCGGAAATCAAGCAACCTTCCCGGCTGCGCTGGACCAGCGCTGCTGCTGAAAACGCCGGATCGTTGAGTAAAATCACTTTAGCAGCCCGAGCGCTGACTTCGGCGATCTTGCCAATGACACCCTGAGGCCCCACAACAGGCATGCCAACTTTTAAATCATGGTCTTCCCCTTTATCGATAATAAATGCGGAATTCCAATTGGAAGGATCTCGGCCGGTCACATTGGCCGCGACCGAACTAAACACCAGCTCATTTTTAAAATTCAGCAATTTCTTGTATCGGTTATTTTCACGAATCACCTCTTCATAACCGACTAATTTACTTTTGAGGGTACCAATTTCTCCCTGAAGTTTAAGAAAATTACTGTACGTTTGGTGATAATGGAAAATCTTTTTGAATTCCAAGAAAGGCCATTGAATAATCTTCCAAGGACTAAGGGCGATACCGGAAAAAGAGGACTTGAGGTTGTAAAATTTTTCTTGGGGAGAAAAGATGAAAAAAAGCGGAAGAACCGCCAGCGCGATATAAATTAAAAGCTTACGAAATGATTTTGACACACGAAAGGAAAGTTAACTAAAAATCTAATTTCGTAGGAACCACCAGTCTACGACGAAGTCGGGCAGGCATGTTGAGCGTTTGACCGGTCCCCAAAGCAACTGCTGTCAGCGGGTCATCAGCAATATGCACGGGCAGGCCAGTTTCATCCGCGAGTCGCCGATCCAAACCTCGCAATAGCGCTCCACCTCCTGCCAGAACAATACCACGATCAATCAAATCCGATGCTAATTCCGGAGGAGTATGTTCCAAACAAGTTTTTGTTCCGTCCACGATAGCTTGAACTGGTTCAGACAAAGCTTCCCGTAATTCGACCGAAGTAATTGTGACTGTTTTCGGCAAACCGGAAATCAAATCTCGCCCTCGGACATCCATGTTTAATTCTTCTTCTAGAGGATAAGCCGATCCGATTCGTATTTTAATTTCCTCAGCGGTACGTTCACCAATCAATAAATTATAAGTCTTACGTAGGTACTCCATGATGGAATTATCCATCTCATCCCCGGCGATTCGGATTGATTTAGCATAGACAAGATCCCCTAATGAAATCACCGCGAAATCGGTCGTCCCACCACCGATATCAATAATCATATTGCCAGCAGCCTCTTCCACCGGTAGCCCAACTCCCACCGCAGCTGCTTTAGGCTGTTCAATAAGATCGACCGATCTAGCTCCGGCACGCTCAGCAGAATCACGCACCGCGCGCTTTTCTACCTCAGTAATTCCGGAAGGAATACCAATAACCATCGCCGGGCGAACCAAGACCCTCCGGTTATGCACTTTCTTAATAAAATGCTTAAGCATCTGTTCCGTGATATCAAAATCCGAAATAACACCATCCTTCATAGGACGAATGGCAATAATATTTCCGGGAGTACGACCTAACATTTTCTTTGCGTCTTCGCCTACGGCGATGACCTGGCGAGTGTCTTTATGAATGGCAACAACGGAAGGTTCCCGCAGGACGACCCCTTCTCCTTTGACATAAACCAAGGTATTGGCCGTTCCTAAATCAATCCCCATGTCATTAGAGAAAAGACCGAGAAAATAATCAATGATTTGCTTGCCAACTTTGCTAAATCTTGGCAGGTGGCGCGACCCTTTAAGTAATTCCATAAAATCCTATTGTTTGAATAATCAGGGTGGTTTTGTATTGGTCGCTATATTAGTGAAAAGGCAGAATAATGTCAACGTATTTTTCGGCAGGAACCGGGCGGCAGAAGGCATTGCATATCGTCGACAAAATCCGGGTAAGATTTGTGGGTACAATCTATATCTTTAATCTTTACACCAAGTTTTAAGCCTAAAATACTAAAAGCCATGGCCAAACGGTGATCATTATGAGGATCCAGCGACTGATGATGAAGATATTCCGACTGTGGATAAATAGTCATAGAACTTCGTTGCGTTTCAATCCTGGCGCCGACTTTTTTTAGTTCTCTTGTTAGATCACCAATCCGATCGGACTCTTTGACTCGGGCATGAGCAATGTCCTTTAAGCGCGTTTTCCCTTTGGCAAACATCGCGGCGACCGCCATGATCGGCACCAAATCCGGACAATCCTTTAAAGAAAAATCGCCCCCTCTTAAGTTAAAAGGCCCGCATAGCACTAAACTCCGGGAAGTTTTCTTCCAACGCATTCCCATAGAACGCAAAAAACCCAAAATAGCCCCATCGGCTTGAACCGCATTGTCCTGCAAACTACCACCGAGCGTCACTCTGGAATCCAGCAGAGCCGCCGCAACCATAAAGAAAGCCGCTAGACCATAATCGCTTGGCACAACATAATTTTTTAATCCACCAAAAATCTGACCACCTGGTATCAAGATATGTTTCTTATCTCGTAACATTACCTTAACTCCTGCCCTGGCTAAGATCTGTCGCGTCATCGTGATATACGTCTCTGACACAAGGCTCTTCCCAATGATGGTCAGTCGCGTATTTTGTGGCAACTGCGGACACGCGATTAAAAGTGCCGATATAAATTGAGAACTTAAACTACCGTCAATACGAATTTCCCCTCCCTGCAAGCGCCCTCCCCGCAAATAAATCGGCACACTTTGATTAGGACCAGTGCCTTCAATCTGCACTCCTTGCTTACGCAACGCCTCAATCAGAAAGGTATTCGGTCGACCTTTAAGCGACCCTTCCCCAAAAACAGTAGCTCTACGCTCCTCCAACGCCAAAAGCGGCAAAAGAAATCTTAATACCGTACCCGATTCTTTAACGTTAAGTCGTTTTAATCTAACCTGAGAGGCATGAGCACGAATCGCAAAGTTCCTCTTTCCTCGGGCAGTTACTTTCGCTCCCAAGGCTTGCGCCATTCGCTGGGCGACCAGCGCGTCATCGCAATTGGATGGGTTAATTAATTGCGACGATCCACCGCAAGCGGCGATCATAAAAGCTCGGATGGAATAAGATTTTGAAGCAGGCAAGACGATGGAACCGCACAAAGCTTCCACCGGACGAACAACTAAATTCATTTTTTTATGGAGATAATATCGTTCTTGCGGACTTTTTGACTGGAAAAAGGTGGAATAAAATCGGCGGCCGCCATATCCGACTGGACTTTAGAAACTTTCACATCCCCAAGATAATTTTGATCTCGGTAGATCGACATGACGGTTCCCGCGTCAACTCCGTCTTTCTTTCCCAAATCAAAAATAATGAAATCATTTTCTTTATCAACACTCAGAATGCGCCCCTCGATGTCACTGGCAACGGCATTCCCAACAAAAATTTTCTCAAGTTGAATAGCCGGCGAGGAGCTGGCCAATGTTTCTCGACGATTATAATCAACGCGCGAAGACTGCGGCACGGACTGTGTTGAAGGAGCTGAAAAAAGCTCGGAAGAAGGAAGCTCTCCACCGGAGGCTCCGGCGGGTGCTGAATCCACAGGAACCGTCGAAGGAGCAGACGCACCGGGCTGCCGTGCCTGCTCTTCCAAAGAGCGCAATTTGGATTCAATTTCATCCCGCAACTTTTTTTCACTGGCGACTTGAGATTCCAATTCTGCCACGCGCTTCTTGGCGGCTTCTAACTGTTCTCCCACTTCCTGACGTATTTTTTCTTTGGCCTGAGTTTCACTTTCCAAAGCCTCTTTGAGCGTAGCATTTTCTTCTTTGATCTGGTCTCTAACTCCATCGGCCAGTTCTTTCTCCGCACGCAAATCATTCATCGCCTCATCGGCCTCTTTCAATTTTTCTTCAACCAAAAATTGCTGTTTCTTAGCCTCTTTTAACTCAGCTTGCAATTTTGCTTCCGTAGCACGACTTTGTTCTAAATTCATCTCCGCCAACTTACGCAGCTCACTCTCTTTATGAAAATAAAATACGGCGATGACCGATAAAGCCAGCAATAGGATGGAAATTAAGACGAGGAAAATCGTGAGAGTCTTCCCGCTTTTACTCATGAATGTTCTCCTTTGTGAGTAAAGACGCACCTGTTATCGTAAGTTAATCAAATTATATTTTAATTAACAGACGAGTAAAGCTAAATTCTAATTATTTAACCTTTAACTTTATTCCGGCAGGAAGAATTCGGACGGTGGACGGCAAGAAAACTCAAGATACCGGGTTGTTCCGGGATGAAAAAACCCTAACCCCTGGGCATGCAGGGCTAATCTAGGAAAAGTTTCCTTACGTCCATATTTGTCATCACCCAAAATAGGATGGCCCAGGTACGCCATGTGGACTCGCAACTGATGCGTGCGCCCCGTTTTGGGAAAAAGTGAAACCAAGGTGCAATGTTTATAGCGTTTGTCAACGGCGTAAAATGTTTTCGCTTTGCGGGCCTCCCCCTCGGCCGCGATAGCGACCTTATCGTGATAACGGGGATGTTTGCCCAAAGACGCATCAATCACCCCTTCATCAAACTGAACGTGACCTTCCACCAACGCAATATATTTTTTGCGAACAATTCTTTTTTCAAACTGCCGGCTTAAATTGACATGCGTTTTGTCATTTTTAGCCACCACCATCAACCCAGAAGTTTCGCGATCGAGCCGATGAACAATGCCAGGCCTAATGGCTGAGTTTACTTGGGATAGCTGATCACGACAGTGATAGAGTAAAGCGTTGACCAGTGTCCCAGAATAAGTTCCGGAAGCAGGATGAACGATCATTCCAACGGGTTTATTAATGACTAACAAGTCGTCATCTTCAAAAAAAATATCCAATGGAATGTTCTCGGCAGCCAAGTCATCCCAAGGCTGCTCGATCTCATCAGGAAAATCAACGTCGATCCGGTCTTGCCCATAAACCTTTTGATTCGGCTTCTTGATCTGCCCATTGACCAAAACTTTCCCTTCCTTAATCAAATCTTGAACAAAATTCCGAGACGGGACGTCCGGAATTGATTGGGCGAGAAAAATGTCGAGTCGCTTACCGTGAAACTCGCTGGCGACGTTGTAAGATAATTTCGGCATAAAAAGCCCCTGCAAAAAGAAACAAACACACCCATTGAAATATACTGATTCCGCTCGCCGGATCACCATGATCACCGCGAAAAAATTCGTTACCAAAGCGAATCAGGGCCGCGAATTTTACATAATTAATAAAAACTTGCCCTTCGTATTTCACCACACGAAAACTTTTCTTTAACAAGAAAAAAAGCGCAACCAACGCGAAAGATTCATACAATTGTGTAGGATGAACATGTTGCTGCAACGATGGGAAGTAAATTCCCCAAGCAACTGGCCGACCATAACAGCAACCGTTCAAAAAACAGCCAATCCTCCCGATCGCGTGCCCTAAGGCGATATATGGGGCGACCGTATCCAAAACCTTTCCCACGGGTAACCGTTTCTGACGGATGAATATCACCGCCGTCAAGAATCCACTGATCAAGCCTCCCTGAAACGCCAAACCTCCGTGCTGCAGCATGACAATCTCACTGGGGTTATTAATAAAAAATTTTAAATTTAAGAAAATATAAAAAACCCTAGCTCCGGCGATTCCCAGAATAACCACCCAAAAAACAAAATCCGCCAGGACATCCGGATCTAAATTTCTTGCTGGCGCTTCTCGACGCAAAAAATACACGCACACCAAGACCGCGACGGCTAACATCAAACCGTAGGAATAAACCGTCACCGGGCCTATTTGGCAGAGTACGGGATACATTTTAGGAGGATAATAATGGCTCCGATGGTAATCGCGCTGTCCGCGATGTTGAACACCGGCCAGATGCGGAAATCAATAAAATCAATGACGTACCCAAAATTGATCCGATCAATAAGATTGCCGATAGCCCCGCCGAGGATAAGCGAAAACGCAACAATGTAAGTACGGCTTAGCGCTTTATGATTATGATAGTAGTAAATATTAAAAACCAACAAAACGATGGCGATCAACGGAATAATGATAAAGACAATCCCCTTGTCTTTAAATAACCCGAACGCGATCCCCGTGTTATGCACGAGCGTCATGTGCAAAACATTACGAATGATCGGCCAGGATTCTCCGATTTCCAACGCTTGGGAAAAATAAATTTTGGTAAGACGATCTAAAATCGTGACGAACGCGACGGAAAAAAGGGAAAGAAAAATATCGAATTGCGTGCGGACCGATTCTTTCATCGGCGAGCTTCTAACTTCTCCTGGCACTTAAGGCATGTTTCGGTATACGGAATCGCTTTTAGCCTGATCTGAGCAATCAACTTTTGACATTCGGAACATAACCCAAACGTTTTATCTTCGATACGCTTAAGGGCCATCTCCACTTTTTGTAGTAACTCACGATCATTGGACGCAAGTCCTAACGCGAATTCACGATCATACATGTCACTAGCCACATCCGCCATGTGTAAAGCGTGCCCAGACACATCCCCCTGGTTGTTGCCTTTGTCGGAGTTTTCCGAAGCCATCTGCTTAATATCGTAAGAAAGATCTTCTTTGATCTTAAGCAGTAATTTTTTAAATTGATCCAACGTCTTCTTGTCTAATTTCTTATCTGGCATTCATTATCTCCTTTACACTAGCAACACACCGGCCACAAAGCGTAGGGTGCTCTGCGTGCTGGCCAACATCTGAAACATAATTCCAACAACGGGCGCACTTATGTCCGTCCGCCTTCTCAATCACAAGCTCCGTTTGCGAAAAAGCTTCACCAATCGGATGAGTAACGCCGGATACATGCTGCGCGTCTACTTGCGACACTATAAAAAAGAACGCCAAAAAATCTCGATGCTTCTGAAATTCTTCCCAATCACGGTCAGAGGTAGTGCGCAGAATGACTTTTGCCTCCAGCGCTCCCCCGATTTCACCAGCGCGACGCTTTTCTTCCAAAGCTTTTAAAACAAACGGCCTTAACTCCAACAATAACTGCAACTCTTCATGCGCGGCAACAGCGCGAAACGCCATGGGGATATTAGGCCACTCCAGGAGATGAACGCTGAGGATTTTTACCAGAGAGGCCGGCTTGGGCATCACTTGAAAAATCTCTTCCGCTGTAAAACTTAAAATCGGAGCGACGAGCCTGACTAATCCGTCGACCAAATAATATAGTACTGTCTGCGCGGATTTTCTATTCTGGGAAAAAACGGGGGCAGTATACAGTCGATCTTTTAGGATGTCAAGATAAATGCTGGAGAGGTCCTCATTACAGAACAAATAAATCGCTTTGTAGACCCTAGAAAAATCATACGCCTCATACCCGGCCTTTACTTCATCCGTCAGCATCGCCAAGCGATATAACGCCCACCGGTCAATCGGCCACAAATCCTGATAAGCCACCTCATCCTGGCCGGGTTTAAACCCATCGAGATTCCCTAACATGAAACGAAACGTATTACGAATCTTACGGTAAGCGTCGATCAAGCGATCCAAGATTTCTTTCGAGACTCTGATATCTTCATTATAACTACTAGAAGCCACCCACAATCTCAGAATCTCAGCGCCACTATCCTTAATAATATCTTGGGGGGCAACGACATTACCTAAAGACTTAGACATCTTTCTTCCCTGACCGTCCACAACAAAACCATGTGTCAAAACCGCCTTATAAGGCGGACGCTCGTCAATGGCCAAAGAAGGAATAATCGAAGATTGAAACCATCCGCGATGCTGATCAGATCCTTCCAAATAAAGATCCGCCGGCAAAGGAACTTTCAATAAGGTATGAAAGACCGCCTGGTGACTGACCCCCGAATCAAACCATACATCCAAAATGTCCGCCGTTTTCTTAAATTCATTCTGTCCACAATCTGGACATTTAAACTCCCGTGGGAGTAACTCCTGCAAATCGGCGCTAAACCAAACATCACTTCCCTCCGCCTTGGCTCTCTGCGCAAAGGACTCAATCACGTCGGCAAACAATTTATGCGCTCCCCCACAACCAACACATTCGACGGCCGGAATGGGTACGCCCCAGAGCCGTTGCCGAGAAAGGCACCAATCCGGGCGTGTCGTCAGCATCCCCAAAATTCTTTCCTGACCTTCCGCGGGTATCCATTCTACTTCTTTCTGCGCCGCAGTCATCAAGCGTGAACGTAACTCTTCGTGCTCCACATTTAAAAACCACTGCTCCGTCGCGCGAAAAATAATCGGTTTTTTACAGCGCCAGCAGTGCGGATAAGAATGGGTAATGGCTGCCTGAGCAAATAAAGTACCCCGTTCCGTCAAATCCGCTAGAATGCGTTCGTTAGCTTTAAACACATGTTGCCCGGCGTAGGGACCTGCTTTTTCAGTATAAACTCCCCGATCATTGACCGGCATCAGGACCGGCAAATGATTGGCAAGTCCAGCCCGAAAATCATCTTGCCCATGCCCTGGGGCGGTGTGCACCAATCCAGTTCCATCTTCTCTAGTTACGTAATCGACGAGAACAACCGTACATTTTTCAAGAACATCAAAGGGATGCTTATAAGTAAAATTCGCCAGCTCGCTACCCATCACTTCAAACAATGGTGTTTCCTTTAAGAAACCCGTATTTTTTAGATTCAATTGAAATCTAGATTTCTCTATGACGAGAATCTTATCCCCTTCTTTTTCTTCGACAAAAACGTATGTAAACTCAGGATGCACTGCCACCGCGACATTCGCCAACAATGTCCATGGCGTCGTGGTCCAAATTAACAAAAATACGGGTTTCCCTGACGGCAATTTTGCCAAAGCTTGGGGATTATTGACTTTAAATTTCACATATACCGACGGGGAAGTATGGTTCTCATATTCGACTTCCGCCTCGGCCAAAGCCGTTTCGCACGTAAAACACCAGTTTACCGGCTTAAGCCCACGATAAATAAACCCTTTACGATTCAACGCCGCCAATGATTTTAAAATCCAGTACTCGTAATCCTTGGCCAGGGTCAGATACGGCTGCTCCCAATCCCCTAAAACTCCCAAACGTTTAAATTCTTCTCGCTGGATCCCCACAAATTTCATTGCGTAATCATGGGCTTGTCGACGAAAATTTCCCACTTCAACTTTAGATTTATCCGTCTTTAAATCCTTAAAAAGCTGATGCTCAATCGGCAATCCATGGCAATCCCATCCGGGAACATAGGGTGCGTCAAATCCCTGCATGGTTTTATATTTGACCACCATGTCTTTCAAAATTTTATTGAGCGCATGACCAATATGAATGTGTCCGTTGGCATAGGGTGGGCCATCGTGCAAAACATACGTGGGCTTACCAGCCCGAGCCCGACGAATTTCCTGATATAACCGCAGGTTCTCCCAAAACGCCAACAGCTGGGGTTCACGCTGTGCCAAATTGGCTTTCATGGCAAAGTCGGTTTTGGGTAAATTTAAAGTATGCTGATAACTCATGGGGGATCTGGGAATAATTTATTTGATGTACTTACTGATAAGCAGCTGCAAATCTTTTCTGGCTTCCTCGGCCATATGTTCTTTTTGAGTAATAATGGCGTATTTTAAAGCGTCGGCAGCACTAAAAGCAGTCAATGCGCCAATACGTGGGATGGCAGTCTTTAAAATCATTTTGGCGTTTTCAACATTACGCCGCAAATAATCAATAATCATTTCTACCGTGACGGATTCATGCGCTTCGTGCCAACAATCATAATCGGTGACAGCCGCGAGAGTGGCGTAAGAAATTTCCGCCTCGCGGGCTAACTTGGCCTCCACCATGTTGGTCATCCCAATGATGTCCATCCCCCAGCTACGATATAACCGCGATTCCGCTTTGGTCGAAAACTGCGGACCTTCCATGTTGATATAGGTTCCCTTGGGATGAACATTCAACTTTAATTCTTTAGCGCTTTCGTACAAAATCTTAGCGATTTCCGGACTTACCGGATCAGCGAGCGCCACGTGAGCCACAATCCCATTATCAAAAAAAGTACTCGGCCGGGCCTGATGAGTTCGATCCACAAATTGGTCGGGAACAACAAAATCCATGGGCTTCATGTCTTCACGCAAGCTGCCACATGCTGAAACGGAGACGATCGCTTCAACACCCAATTTCTTCATACCAAAGATATTGGCTCGATAATTAATTTTGGTTGGAGAAATCGTATGCCCGTGGCCGTGCCGCGGAAGAAAAACCACTTCCGTGCCAGCCAAATTTCCAATCTGAAATTTATCCGAAGGCATCCCAAAAGGAGTACCAATGGCCACAGCATCTTTTTTCTCTAATCCTTCAATGTTATAGAGTCCACTTCCACCGATAATGCCGACCTTAGCCATAATTCACCTCGGGTTAGGATAAAGAAAGTTGTGCGGCCCGATGATGTGCCGCCGCGACCGCCTGAACGATGATTGCCTCAATGTTATTTTTCATAAAAACTTCAGTCGCTGCTTGGGTAGTACCGCCTTTGGACGTGACTTTGACGCGCAGGGCTGCCGGATTTTCGTTACGCTGGGCTAGCAAATGAATGCTGCCCAAAAAAGTTTGCCGAACAAGCTGATCGGTTGTTCCTTCATCAAAACCCAATTCTCGCGCGGCCTTCGCCAAACACTCCATAAACAAAAATACATACGCCGGCCCGCTTCCGGATATCGCCGTAACCCCATCCAGCATTTTTTCCGGAAGTACGATCACTTGGCCGATATGCTCTAATAGTTTTACCGCTTTCTTTAAATCACCCAATTTGGCAAACTTGCCTTGTGAAACAGCCGTCATCCCCTCTCCAATCAACGCCGGCAGGTTAGGCATCGTGCGAATAACCCGCGCACCAGGTGGTAATGCTTTCTCTAAATAAGAAGTCGTCAATCCCGCTGCGATGGAAAGCAAGACTTTATTTTTGCTCCAGGCGGAACGGATTTCCTGCAACGCTTCACCCGCGTCCTGAGGCTTAACCGCGAGTAAAACAATATCCGATTGTCGAACGGTTGAAAAAATATCATAAGCCTTCACTCGATATTTTTTCTTTAAGAAAGCAACTCGGGCTGCCTCCTTTTCCGATACGGAGACCTGATATTGACGCCGAAGGCTGGCCAAAATCGCTTCTCCCATGTTGCCGCCGCCAATAATGCCGATCTTAATCATAATATCGTTGTTGGAGATTACTCTTTGAATATGGCGCTTCCGATGCGCACCATGTTGGAGCCTTCCTGCAGCGCAATTTCCAGATCCTGAGACATTCCCATAGAAATGGTGCGCATTTGGATTTGAGAAGAACCTTTATATTGACTGGCAAGTTGCTCTTTAAATTTACGCAAATCCTTAAAACATTGCGCCACAACTTGCTTATCGTCAGTAAACGGGGCCATGGCCATCACCCCCAGAACTCTTATGTGGGGCAAGGTGACGACTTGATCAAAGAAAGCCGTCACGTCTTCGGGCGCCAAGCCATATTTCTGTTCTTCGCGAGCGGTGTTAATTTGCACCAAAATGTCGGCCACGCGGTTGAGTTTTACAGCTTGCTTTTCAATCTCCTTAACGAGCTTTACCGAATCAACCGACTGAATGAGATCAAAAGCTTGCAGAGCGTCTTTGGCCTTATTCGATTGCAAATGACCAATTAAATGGCGGGTAACCGGCTTAGCGGAAGTCAACTGGGGATATTTACTTTCCCCTTCCTGGACTTTATTTTCCGCGACATGAGAAATACCGGCGAGAATGGCCTCATTAATCGCCTCCACCGGCGCGAATTTGGTCACGCCGACTAAAGTAATTTCCTTTGGGTCGCGGCCAATTTTACGGCAGGTATCCGTGATTTTGTCAAAAACTCGTCTTACATTGTCCGAAATCATTGCAGTAAGCTAACACAAAAGGTCTCTAACGTCAATTTGCAAACTGGGGGATTTCTACAAGAAAATTTTGGGCCACGATCAAGCTCCCGTAAGTTCGCGAGCCCGTGGCAACGCCTCCGTAATATCGCGAAAAACGTTATTCTCCCCTATTTCCTCAATTAATCCCGACTGCTCCATCGCCATAAAAGGCTGCGTATGAATTCCGGAAATGATGTACGCGACACCTTGTTTTTTGGATTGACGGCATTGCTCTTTAATGGCATGCAAAGCGGTCGCGTCAATGGCGGGAACTCCCGCCAAATCCACAATACGCACCTTTGGTTTTTTACCGGAAATCCGCATCGCCTCCAGAAATTTATAAGCTGCCCCAAAGAAAAATGGACCGTTGATATCATAAATTTCAACACCCGGAGGCAACGCGTCTTTCGCGATTCTCAAAGATCGGTCAACCTCCTCGCCATCACGCATTTCCCTAGTAATAACCCCCACATTAGCCACCAACGCCATTCGACGCATGAATAAAAAAGCAGACAAAACAATTCCCGCCTGCAAAGCTACCGTCAAGTCAACGGCAACGGTCAGAAAAAAGGTGGTCAACAATACCAGCACATCGCTTTTGGGAGACCGCAACACCATCAAAAAAGAATTCCACTCACTCATGTTATACGCCACAATCACTAAAATCGCGGCCAACGCGGCCAAAGGAATGAACTTCACCCATTGACCGAAAAAAAGCATCAATAACAAGAGCATCGCCGCATGAACAATTCCCGCGATAGGGGTGCGACCGCCATTTTGGATATTAGTTGCCGTTCGGGCGATCGCCCCGGTTGCGGGAATTCCTCCAAATAGTGGTGAAAAGATATTGGCAACACCCTGCGCCACGAGCTCCATATTGGAACGATGCCGACTCCCAATCATGCCATCGGCAACAACAGCTGATAATAACGATTCAATTCCCGCCAACAAAGCGATACTAATCGCGGCAGGCGTCAATTCCTGCAACAATTTAACCGACATCAGTGGTATCTTAGGCGCAGGAAAGGCATGTGGAATTTCGCCAAAACGAGACCCTATGGTTTCCACCGGCCAATGCAGCACGTAAACCAGAACCGTTGCCCCCATCAGGGCCACCAGAGGCCCGGGAATAAAACGGAACAGGCGAAAGGGAATTTTCTTCCATAATAGAATGGTACCCACACAAAGAACGCTAACGGCCAATGCGTGCCCATTAACCGAACCCACATGCTCATAATAAGCTGTCAGCTTGGCTAGAAATTCTGCCGGCAACGCCGCCATATCTAAGCCAAAAAAATCTTTAATCTGAGAAATAAAAATAATCAAAGCAATTCCACTGGTGAATCCAACCGTCACCGGATAAGGAATGAATTTTATCATAGAGCCAAAACCAGCGACCCCCATGACGATCAGCATGACTCCGGCCATCATAGTGGCCAACCACAAACCTTCCAATCCATATTTACTCACAACACCATAAACAATCACCACAAACGCACCCGTGGGGCCACCAATCTGCACCCGACTACCTCCCAGAACAGAAATTAGAAATCCCGCGACAATAGCGGTTGTCAAACCCCTTTCCGGAGACACACCAGAAGCAATGGCAAAAGCAATCGCCAAAGGAAACGCCACAATCCCGACAATGACTCCGGCTAACAAATCCTTACCCAATTGCGTCCAGGAATATTCGGATAAGGTAGTGAATAATTTTGGTTTTAACATTTCAACGCACTCCTTAATATTTGCCCAACACAAAATCTTATATTTTTATCTGCAAGCATCATAAAAGGGACACGTCCCACAATAACGCGGGTCTTTATCATCCGGCCGAAAATTCACTGAAGCGTCAAGAATTTCATTCACAATAAACTCCAAAGGACGCGAAAAAACTTTTATCACCTCAGCGATAGAAGCGCCGTCTTCTTTTAAGAAAGCTTTGCGTTCTAAGGAACGCAAATTATAAAATACCGCATTAAGCTCATTGTTAGGAAACTGTCGATTTAGCAAATCCACATACATGGGCATTTGAAATGATCGCACATTTTTCTTAATCTCTTCCCGCGTCATTGGCATGGCGGCAATCGTCGGCAAATCTTTCGGCAAAGGATCCTCACTCCCGGTTTTGTAATCCAACAAAACCATCGTCCCATCCGCAAGTCGATCAATGCGATCCAACTGATAAACCAGTCGTATCTGTCGACCCGCGAGATTCACGCGCTCCTCAAAACGTTTTTCCAATTCCACTATCTCCTCCACCCCCTCAGACTGCAGGCGCTCCCGCTCGGCCTCCAAAAAAGCCCGCATCCTAAATTCTAAAACCGATTTCAGCAAAAACGCGTCCGATTTCATTGATCGACCAAAACTGTCATTGAATTTATTCTCAAAGACCTTAAAAAAATATTCTTCAAAAGCCCGGTCCAAAACCGGTTTCTTCTTTAAGAATCTTCCCCAAGTCTCTTCTAATAGCTCATGCACAAACGTACCGACCTGTCGATTTTCCGGCTCTTCCAGTAAATCTTCTTTCTCTTCCAAGCCAAGAACATATTTATAATAAAATCGTAATGGACAACGCGTATACGTATTCAGGCTCGAGGCTGAAAAACGATGCTCCGTTAAAAAAGCCAATACTTCCGGGGTCTTGGGAATGTCGGTTCGTTTAGGATTCAGCGCCACATCATAACCCGCCCGATGGATCACCAAACCGTCCAGTTGTTGTGTCGCCTTCTGTCGTTCCCAAATTAACTCTTCCAAAAAACGACTTTTTTCTTTATCGGCCGCTTCCGCAAAAACCAAATGTGCTTCTTTTGCTCCTGCCAACAAACGACGAAACTGATAACGCTGAATCTCCTCTTCCTCTTCTAGGCGATCTAGGCTCAAAGACACCATGACCTCCCGAGGAATCAGAGGATCATAAATTCGCAGTTTAGGTAGCGTGCCTTCGTTGGCATCCATGATGATCACGTGATCAAAATTCAGCGCCCGAGTTTCCATCAGCCCCAAAATTTGTAATCCCTTTAGCGGCGATCCGATAAAAGCCACACTATCGTGTTCAATACGATTAAAAAAGATTTTGAATATTTCTTCGTTACTAAAAGGCTCTCGGCAAAATTCCGCAGACCGCATTTCTGTCGTTAATTCCAAAATGCGCTGCGCGATTTTCATATTCAGCGGGTATGCGCTGGCAAAGCTATGCTCGATAAAAACAGTCACAAAAATTTCCGCCTGCGTCGCAAAGCCCTCGAGGGTTGTCAAATGTTCCCACCCCGCAAAAACTAATTGCCCAATTTCTGCCATAATCGCTTCCAATTTCTGGCGATCAGCGCTCTCACCCATACGCCGCAGCACTTCGCGAGAGGATTCATACAATTCGGGCGCTTCAAAAATTTCCGCCAACGTCACGAATATTTTTCCACTCGCTGAACCTTCGACCTGACCACTCAATAATTCTTCCACCTTATGAATGAGCACGCGGGTTGCTGAACTGGACGCTCCCCATCGAAAATTCTTCACTAAAGGATGCCTTAATACTTTTAATAAATCTTTGGCGTAATACTGCGTGTCTCGACGGGTTAATTGCGCCTTAAAGATGGCTTGTAGCAAACTATGAAAAGAACTGCGTTTTAACGGATATCCTAAAGAAACATTAAAATCTTCTGTAATGTCAGCGACTTCAGAAATCAATGGGATCAAATGGTCGCTATCCGGCAAAACCACCACCGTACTTGCCAGCGAACCTTGCCGGGCCAGAATACCTTTTAATATTTCACTCACCAATCCAACCTGAGAATGGACATCAAAACCTGAGTACAATTTCAGCACAGGTTCCTTAGACGATTCTGAACTCACTGACGGATCGATCGCTAATCTCAGTACACGCGCGTTGCGCTGTAAGGCGGGCCATTGAGCCGAACTTCCCTGAAAAATAAATCTGGCAACCCCTTGTTCCGACAAGCTTTTTAATAATTTCTCTTCACTGCGATGCAACGCATAGAACTGACAAAAGACAATCTGTGCGAATTCCGGTATCGGATAGGAACCCACTTCCTCTGCGACCCGCAGATAGCGAAAGCCGCGCGTGAACGTCCGCTGTTGCCTCATTTGGGTATGAAACATTTCACGCAACGTCACGATTCGTCCTAGCAGCTGATTCACCGCAGCCGGAATGGGATAACCGATGACCGCATTAGATTCAATATTTTTTAAAGCCTCAGAAGAGACCAGGTCAAGATCTAGTTGCTCAATAAAAGCCAAAATCTCTCTGGCCCAGGGTAAGAATTGCGCGAAGGATTCGCGATGACGTAAGATATCGGGACAGGCTGATTGCGCCGAACGATAGATCAGAAAACACGCGTCCAAATCAGATAACCTGGCAAACGGAGATCGCAGACCTAATAAGTAATCAATCAATTCATCGATGGTAAAGAATGTCGGTGGGAAGTAGGATTTCTTAAAAAACCGAGCCAGCTCGCGTTTGACAAACAACGCCGGACGTTTACCGCCGAAGACAACAGCCGTTTTTTTTAATCCTTCAGGATGGGCCGTGGCTTCCGCCCCTAAAAGAGCGGTCAAGCGTTGAACAAATGGCTCAGCGAGCCCAAGGGTGAGAACGCGCTCCATAGGCAATCTTAGCCGGAGGAAGGGTTATCGTCGAAATGCTTCAATAATGTTTCAAACTCAAAAACCAACGGATGTCGCCAGCGGCGCTTAGCTAGCTTTAACAATTCGCGGTTATACCAAAGCTCCTTATTCTTATCGGCACCGATTTTATCCCAGACCGCAGGCCCATCGAGCTTTAATTGCGCCAGGATGGTATTAAGTTGTGTGACTTTATCGGCCACGGCAATCACAACCGCTTCGACATCGCTCTCCTTCAGAGAGCCTAACAATCGTTGTTTTCGCTGTTCCCATTCGCTGGCCAGCGCCCCTTCAGAATCATCAGAAATAGTTTGGACCAGGTTTAAAGCTTCAGGCCCGCAGGCTTGCTCAATCTCATTTGATTTGCAAGCGGTCTTCGCCAGCAAATCTTTACAGAGCGCAGCAGCAATGATTTCATCCTTTAACGTAGAATCGAGGTAAGTTTTTCGCAGCGTATTGGCCACTTCCAGCAAATGTTCCATATAAGAACGGCCATGAAGGCGGACGATCTGCTCCTTATGATAATTCATCGCCAGATAAAGCGCGTATTCCGTAACCGGGTTGAAAATAGTACTGACTCTAAAAATTTCCCGCCCGTAAGAGGAGTAAATAAGATATTCCATACCGCCTTGCTGAGCATGCGATAGCCAGTCTCGATAAGACATTTTGGTCTTAGAAAGATTATTGTTTTTCTTGAATTCATAGATAGCAAAAACCAGAATTTCCGCGAGATTGGTTCCTTGTTTAACGACTCGCTGGCTGGCAACAGGAAAATCTTCCAAGGTCGGATCCAGTCCTTGCAAATCGACCTGGATTAAATCATAGCGACCTTCACTATTCTCACTAGAATTACTTATCTTAGTCATAGCACAAATGAATTATCAAAAAGATTATTGATCAGTGTAATAGCCTTCTCTTAGCCCCTTAACGTTTTTTTGTTCATCAATTAACTGCTTTTCCCAGTCACTAACCCGTTTTTGTTTCTTGGCCTGCAAATCACGCAAGCGTTGCAGTCGACGTTCTTCCTTACGAATTTCCAGTATCTGCGCTTTTTCTTTCTTAGATTTACCGACAGTAGCCGCAAAATCACTAACTTTATTAAAAACGTTCACGTCATTGACTCGTTGGGCAACGGTTGGTTTCGTTTGCTGCGCCCAGACCGCGTCCACCGGGACTAGGCCCAACAATAACACAATAAATAAAACAATCATTTTTCCTCCCTAAAGTTAGTACCAATTATATTTTTACAACTACCACAAAATCAATTGGGTTTGACGCCAAGCTTGGTTTCAATAGAAGAAACTTCTTCCCAATCCAAGCCCGTTAAGTATAACAGAAATCCCCGGACTTGCTGGCGCGGATATAATTCTTTAACTAAGGCCATATATTCTTCGACCTGCCGAACATGCTCGGATGAAACAAGCGAATTTGATTCTGCGCTGGGACCGGAGACTCCTCTGTGCATCTTATAATCAACAACCCAAACTTCCTTTTCCCACACCATTAACCGATCAATTCGCTTAGTCAAGCCATGAACATCCACCATTTCCTGCTCTCTAAAAATCTGCGCGGTCGGTACCTGAAAAAATTGGCGATAGCTTTCCGCCTGCAGCACTTTTTCCACAAAATTTCGATAATGCTGACCATCTGTTAAATATGGAAACTTTTCTAAAAGGGCCGCCTCTCCCGCGAACAACGCCTCCTCCATCCCTCCCTGAGAACAATCCCCCACCCAAGATAACAAATAATGAATGATTTCCCCTTCCCGAACTTCTTCGCGCTGCTGTATTTGCTGGGGGGACACAAATTCTTCCCGCAAATAATCCATCCAATCACGACACCGAGCGGTGGGCAGCAAAGGCGGTTCCAATTTACCTGTTGCGACGGCCTTACGACCAGCGTCCTTATCACCAAACTCCCTTATATCTTCCGGTAACAGTAGATTAATCCAATTTGCAGTCAAACCACTCTTCTCAGGAACAAAAATATACAACTCTTCTTTAGCGCGAGTCAACCCGACATAGACATTGTTCAACTCCGTTAGAAAAGAACTTTTGAATTCTTCGCGATAAAGCTGCAACAACGGAAGAGAAAATCGAGTGTATTTTTTTCTGAGGAGAGCCAACCTCAACTCATGGCCATCACGCGCGATGACCAAGTTTTTTAAAGTCCCGCTGGATCGACCGATTGAAATATCCATCTGCAGAAACGGCAAAATGACGACCGGATACTCCAGCCCCTTTGACTTATGTACGGTCTGAACTCGGACATTGTCAGCACGAGCAATATTGACATACAATTCTTCATCTGGTGCCACCTCCAAATACTCCAGAAACGACAAGAGATCCACGCTTTCTTCCTCTCGGATGCGGATGATTTCCAGAAATCGCATAAAAAATCCCTGCTGTTGCGGAAATGCCGCCACGCAACCAAACCGAAAATAAAAACTAACGACTAACTCATACATCGGATAGATGCCGGCATTGCGGAAGAAATCTTCCAATAATTTCTCCCAGACCAGAGGGTAACGATCACGAAATTCTTTATAAAGATAAACATCTTTTTGGTGTGCTGACAACAATCGACATTCAAAGAGAAACTGCCGAATATCAATCAGAGCTAAACCAGAAGCTTTCTGAAAAATGTCTCCCAACAAAAAAGACGCAAAGCTTAGGTTATCAACCGGTGAGTCTAAGAACTTGAGGAAAGAAATGATTTCTTTTATGTAGGGGTTCTCTTTAACATTGGATGTGCGTTCAGAATCAATCAGAATTCCCGCCTCCAGAAGCCAGGATGTAATAAGTTCTACTTCACTATTGTCCCGGGCCAAAACCGCAATTTCCCCACCTCGGAAGCGTAAACGCAAATCCCGAACCAAAGACAACAACTTATCTTTCGCCTGAAGATGTAATTCTTCCTGATTTTTAGCAGCAATTCGTTCGACGCTCACGTATCCGCCTCTTAAATCTTTCTTGAAAGCCTGTTGAGAATCTTTAAAAACACTAAGAATCTCTTCTCGATCCTCAAGTCTTAATAAGGACTCACCGCTCCCCCCAGACTTTTTGTCCGCACTCGCTCCAATATGATTCATGAATTGGATTAAATTATCTTTTGAAAAAATAAGATTATTAAATTCGACGATGTTTTCGCGGCTACGCCAATTCTGAGACAAGACTTCCGTGTGCGTTGGAAATGACGAAAAACGAGCCTTAACGCCATCAAATAACGCGGCCTCCCCGCCCCGAAACCCATAAATCGCCTGTTTTTTGTCTCCAACGTAATAGAGCGTTCCTCCGGTAGCTAAGGCCTCTTCCACCATAGGCTCAAGATTACGCCATTGCAGCAAAGACGTATCCTGAAATTCATCAATCAAATAATGCCGAAAGCGGCTGGCCAAACGATAGTAAAGTTCTTCGACCGTGATGTTCTCATCATCAAAAAGCGCTCGGGCCTTATTGTTAAGCTGACTCAAAAAAAGGATGTCTTCTTTACGAACGACCGTGTCCAATTCGACCAGCATGGCCGCAAATAAATTCAAATAGCAGTTAAAAATAGCAAAGCTTTCTGTTTCACAAATGTCGCGCAGCCCCCGACCGATACGCTCCCAAAGCGCCGCAAGGCTCGCAGGGACATCTCCTCCTTTTTTTATCGGGAATTCTGGTCGATAGAAATAGTCGGAAATTTTATCTATCGGAAATTGGTGCCCATAATTATTTACAAAATTCTCCAAAGAATTGCGAAACTGTCCATGACCATCTTCCGGGAAAACTTCATACAACAGGCTGATATCGTCCCGGGTTTGCTGACGCGCTTTAGCTAAGTACCGCATATCATGCGTCGCCGGCACAAAAATACCACCCAAATCATTCTGCGTTTTAAAAAGTTGCTGCAACACAATGAGGATATCTTTTTTGGGAAACCAGCCCGTCTTTTGCTCTAAAAATAAATACTGGTGCAAAAAATCCTCAAAACGCTTTTTTACGACCGCGTTTCCGGATGCTTGCTCAATTAATTGGTCCAAACTCTGCTCTAAATAATCTTTCTCATTGCGGCGAATTTTGAAATTGGCAGACAAATTGATACGGAAAGCACACCCGGAAAGAATGGAATTGATGAAACTGTCGATGGTCTGCACTTGAAAGAAATTATAGTGTCCGATGATGGCGTCCATCAACACGTGGGATTTTTCTTGAGCTTCCGTCTCGGTCAGCGTCAAGCCGGAAAGGATCTCTTCTTGCTGCGCGGCCGGGGCCTTGTTTAGCGCCAGATTTTTCAAAAAAGTCAAAATGCGCTGCTTCATTTCTACCGCCGACTTATTGGTAAACGTAATCGCGAGGATTTGCCGAATGGGTAACGTTTCGGGACTTACTCCGGCCCCTAACAACAACTGCACGTACCGCTTAGCTAGGGCAAAAGTTTTACCGGATCCCGCTGAGGCTTCGACAATCCTAACTTCTGGAAATTGAAATTTTACGGAGGAAGTTGACGTCATCGTTATGAATAATTAGGAACCCTTCTAGCAAGAAGAGCGATCGCTATGCCCCGCGATATGGGCTGACAAGAAAAACCAAATCCTTTACGGACTACCGCGCTGTCATCATAAAAACAGGAATTAGAAACGAGGTCATTATAGTACAGACGAGATTAGATTACTACGGAGGAATCACGGAGAGTTAAAAAAAAACGAAGCCCCCGCACCGTTGTCAGTCACTGGTTGTTGTTTCAAAAGGTGCGGGGGCGAGGGGCCTCCCCCTTGAGCGGAGGGGGAGTTTGGTGAACAGTTTTAGACTTTATTTTTACGTAAACGCTTAAAAGCTCCGAAGATTAATCCGCTCGATAATAAAGCCATCGTGGAAGGTTCCGGAACAGCGTTGACATCTCCTTTTAATTTTAGGCTATCGTTACCGCAATGCATGGTCCAGCTAAGGTAGGCATCAGAATTTTGAGTACCGTTCAAATTAAGCCAAGCTAACGGCACCTTAGCTTCCATGACGTAATGGGAATACTGGTTGCCGCTGTACACAAATTCGATATCGCCAATATATGATTTTTGATCACCGATTTTCCAAGGGTTCGCGTCAGAATGGGAAGGGTATACCACGTCAGTCCAGCTATCTACGGCATAGAGCTTTGAGGTCGCGATATCAATGCCGTATGCATACTTTTTGGCATTGTAAGTTGACGAAGATAGGCTTTGATATTTACCCACATCAATAAAAATATCTCCAGGCAAGAATTGGACATTACTTTGCGGAGTTCCGGTAATGACCGCAATGTAAGCATAATCCTGATCGTTATCAAAATACATGGCTTCCGCGTCATAAACATTCCCAATAGCCCAGCCAGGGTTAACATACTGCCAACCACGAGAGCTGTCAGTATTGTCTTCAACTACATAATCTATATTGTTACCTCCAGAAGGGAGATTTGTGTTCAGATAAGGCATCGCCTGAGAAGCGGCATTGAGGTGAACACCCCAATCATCCACCAAGCCATCAACAATGTAGGCATTAGCAGAACCTACTGCGAACGTTAAACTTACCAAACATAGCGCTAGAATTTTTCTCATAATTTCCTCCCTTAGGTTCACCATAGCTATTAGCAAATTCCATGCCATAAATTACATTAGAAGACCAAACTCAGAGCAATATCTTATTTATTTTCATATACTTACATTAATGGAAAAAATTTATCAAATCTCAAATACACCACCGCACAATCGGTAAGGAAACGGTTGATTCGTATTCATTCCTGCATCGTAAACCATTGCCAGGTAATCAGTAAGATTAGTTTATTTTTCTCATCAAAGTGTTGCGCAGAACCCAATATTTGACAAAAAAGCCCCTTGGCGCCGCCTTTTGGCGGCACCAAGGGGCCCTAACACACCCAGACATCAACGCTTCACTAATATACTATTCGCTATAAAGATTTCCTCGCCTTCCTTTTCTTCAGCAAAGCGATAAGCAACCTTAACCTTCATTCCAACCTTCAAGTAATAAATTTTTCCATCACCGAATTCGGGAGACTTAATTTGGGTATCCCGATCAATGACAAAGATTCTCCGCTCACCGAGTCCATCTTCCACCTCAATTTCTGCCAAATGTTGACGCTGCTCTTCTTCAACCAAAACATTCAAATAAGTAAACTCTTTAATGACTCCTTGGAATTTTCCCCCGGAGGCAGCCATCACGAAGGCAGGGAAAAATCCCTCCAAGACCAAAACCCCGACCAACAATAATCTTACCCATAACCTATTCATCATCTCTCCTCAATACCACAGTATTTTATTGGTTAATCCACATAACTTCTGAACCACGCCGTGGTCTGGCGGCCCCACCCCGACCGAGACAACAATCCCCTTTGACAAAGCTAATCGTTGACTCAACACGACTTCCTGCTCCAGCCCATTCAGCATGACTAAAAATTTTCTTTGTACCGACTCATTCTCCGCATCAGAATAAAATTTAAACCCCGCCACCTCGCCAAGCAAACTTATCCTTCGCCTCGGTAGTGATTGAGTTCGCAATAGTTCAAAAATACGACTCTGCAACTCTTCTTCCCGATAACTCAACACACCCCTAACCCGAGTAAACCCAACGCTTCCCCCCGGCCAAAGGCTAATCAGAAAATTCAATTTCTTCTGTCGAATGATCAATTGAACCGCGCGCTGAAAGCCCTCCAACCAAGCAAGCGGCTCAGCGCTGTTCCAAACACACCGAAAGTCAATCAACAAACCCAATTCACCGGAGTCTTCGGCCAAACTCCGACGAACAATCGCTTCTTGATCCACCGAGCGAGCGGTCGCCTTCCAATCGATATCGCGCACATCCTCTTCGGGAGTGTATTTCTCAAAACGATCAAAGTCAAACCCCCGAGATTGCCGATTCGCTGACGCATTAGCCTTAATGCTTAACGCTGTTGTTGTCGGCCACACTTTTCTTGACCTACTCTGGCTTCGCTGCGACTTCAGCATACTTTCCAATTCTTGCAGCCGTTGTTGCGCGGCCTTTTGGGTCACGACAACATCAGCGCCGCGAATTAAATGTGGCTCCAGTGATTCCAATAAGTCCCCCCTCCAATCACCTGAAATCTCTCCAGCAGAACCTTTAATCAATAATTGAGTTACTGGCCTTTTTGTTACCACAGGCAGTAAGGAAGCCAGTGTTAGACCTTTCTTCTCTTCGGGGAAAGGCCGTATTGACTTCCTTATATCTGTCTTTTGGAGTAGAAAGGTCAATAATTTTCGATGATAGCGTTCTCGATCGTTAAAAGATTTTTGCGCTGGAAAAATCCACTCGCATCGCGCCAGCCAAGGCCCCAGCCAAGGCACAAAAAACAGTAGCGCGTGGGCCTGATGACGAACCGCTGATTGAATCGGAACAGACTCCGCGATAATCAATCGGCCAACGTCTCTTTGCGTCCACCGGCGACTTAAGTACCAACCGTAAGATGGCGCCGTTCGAGCTCCTGAATACAGACCGCTGTTATGATCCGCTGGAGAAAAAAGATCAGCGACCGGTTTTCCGAACCAATATCGTCGCCGCACCGGTCGAGCGACCCAGTGCACCAATAGAATAATAATTTCCACCGCGACAAACGCCAACACCGCTTCCAGCAGCGCTTGAGGTCGAACACCGCCCTCACCGTCCCCTCGCTGTTGATCACGGATCATTTTGGGCCCGCCGGAATTCTCCGTAAAAAGCGATAGCCCACTAAAGACGATCCCGGCTTCTGGAGAAGCATGCGTACCATACAACAATTCCTCACCAGAAAATCGACCTTCCCGACTACGTCCGGCGGGAACAGAACTTAAATAACGTCCAGGATCTCGATACACCTTAAAAGCCAGTTGGCTTAACTGCTTAGAAGTAAGTTGGTGGACTAAATTTAATTCAGCATCGACCTTCTCCGGTTCAACTTGATCAGCCATACTCATCGCTACGGAAAGACCGACCTCTTCACTTATAGCTTTCCGTAAGCCTCTCCAAACACCCCATGCGGCTCGAACATAAACATTATTTTTCTCAGAAGATTTTAATAAACGACCTAGATGATTCTGAACATAATCTTGATTATCCGGAGCGAACATTACCGGAAATAACAGGGCATTAAGTTCACTATTCTCGGGAATCTTCCGCAACTCTTGTTTCTGACGTAAAACATCAACCACATGACCCAACTCATGAAACGCCGTCCAGTCAGGATGTCGAGAAAGACTCAAAAAAACAAGAGCAAATTCCCCCTCAAAATAACCGGCCGCGTCTTTAAGGGGATATTTCTGACCATTGACAAAAATAGCCTGGGCCATCAATTGATTTCCCTGCGGATACGTGGTCACCGGAAGCCCTAATCGCTCAAAATCGCGAGCCGTCATGATCATTTTGGCCTCAACACGCTCAGCGAAAAGCAAGAGCGCCGGAGTATCCCCCTTCATCACCCAAAAAATGAATGGGTAAACATTCCGACGGACTAGATGACGCCGTAGAGCCAAAAGGTGCTTGCGCAATTCTGATTCCTTAAACTCACGTTGTTCATAAAGTTCAACGATCGCTTGCAAAATAAACGCCAAATTGGGATTAAGCAATCCCGCCGTCGCCAACACCTTCTGGTTGAGAGTGGACGTCGAGCTCCCGGTAGACACCAAAAAAAGAAATCCTGGTAAGACACGTTCAGCAAAAGTGAGATACCGAAAAGAACGCAGCGTGGGTAATGCCGTCAAATATTCCTGATTATCCTGAAGTACTTTGCTGGCGTCATAACGAGCAGCATAATCATCGAATTGCTTAGTAAAAATCGTTTCCTTTTCCCGATCCACCGCGCCTCTCAAATCCATCACGACTAAATCCCACAAACCATTTACCATCTGTCCCCAAGAGGATTTTGAGCCTGCGGAAGCAAGAACAAAGAACAACACCGCCAAACTTCCAACTGCGACAGAGATTAAACGGATAAACCGCGCAACAGAAAAACTATGTTCATATTTGTTCAGCACGCGGACAACCCCACCCCTAAATTTAATCCGCGCTTGACTTAGTGCTGTTTCGTCCAATGGATAGTACCCTCTAGCCCAATCCCTAGCCAATTCCGCGTCTGGAAAAACACCCAACCGCGCAAACAGCTCTCCTTTAAGCCGTGCCGGTAAGAAATTAATTACCTCTTTAGTCGCCACGCCTGCACGCTTTTTCAAAACAGCCTGATCCTCACAAACCGCGATAGCATCGAGAACTTGACTGTGATCCCGAAAACAAGCCGAATGTGTCAGCTGACGACGAATGCGCTCTAAAAACTTATTTCTTCGCCAATATATTAACTTTGAAATCAACGAGGTACCGCAATCTGAAGCAAGAGATTGCTTAAGCCATTGATGGGTGGGCTTTAGTATTTTCGCGTGACCGACCAGCAATTCCTGCCGATACTGTGCTATCGCCGCAGAAACAACGCTACCTTTTAATACTCCAGAAAATTCCGCCCGACGAAGCAAATCGTCAAAATCGCGCCAGGAACGATCCAAAAGCCTAGCCGGCTTCCAAAGATCATCCTCCAAGAGGTATTGAAAGGAATCCAGCCTTGCCAGATAACGCTTCTCAGCCAAGGCAAACTGATTTAACGTCGGTGAAATTAAAAATTCATCGCGTGATTTTATAGAAAGGAAAGAAAAGAATTTGACAAAACACGTGCGGGCAATCAGCGCGCTGACTCCACCTGCAGCACAATGGCCACCGGGCAATGGTCGGATCCCATTACCTCTTTAAGGATCATTGCCTGCTTTAATCGTTTACGTAATGACGAACTCATACAAAAGTAATCTATGCGCCATCCGATATTTTTCTGACGGCAGTTACTCATCTGACTCCACCAGGTATAGTGACCACCGGCCTTCTCAAACTCCCGGAAGGTATCAATAAAGCCAGCTTTTACGATATTATCAAAACCCGCCCGCTCTTCTGGCGTGAAACCATGATTCTTCACATTAGCTTTAGGATAGGTCAAATCAATTTCAGTATGTGCGACATTCAGGTCTCCGCAAAAAATAACCGGTTTTTTCTTCTGTAAGTCTAAACAATATGCCAAAAAATCAACATCCCACTCCCGCTGCCGATATCCCAAACGAGACAGATCTCTTTTTGAATTCGGGACATACACATTGACGACGTAAAAATCGGAAAACTCTACGGTGAGCACACGGCCTTCGGTATCATGTTTGCTGATGCCCAAACCGTTTTTGACAGCCAGCGGTTTTATTTTGGTAAAAATGGCGGTTCCTGAATAACCCGGTTTCTGGGCGTGATTCCAAAATTGCTCATAACCCGGGAGCTCAATCGGAATCGCTTCCTTGGCGGTTTTAGTTTCCTGCAGACATAACACATCAGGCTTATGCGCTTTGACAAAATCTATAAACCCTTTTTTAAGAGTCGCTCGCAACCCATTCACGTTCCAGGAAATCAATTTGACCATGTCATCCTCTCGGTTATCCAGGCTCCGCCATCTTCTGCAACTCGTCGTTTAAATGCATGCGAATTTTGCGGATTTGCTCATCCCGCTGCTCCACAGAATCCGATGGATAAAAACGTATTCCTGATTTTTGCATTCGGAAATCGGCTAAGTATTTAGCCCATAAATCACACTCCCGCTGAGCAGCGCCTTCAGGAGACATCACTGCGGCGTCTCGGACATCACGCAAATTCTCCAACAATATTCGAAGAGTTCCATCCGGATCGTGTTCCCAAAATTTAGTCACCAACGCGTTGAGATCCTCTCCCCAGGCGTGAGACGTGTAATCTTTAACGAACACCGTTGCAGCTAAATCAAAATCTTCCTTGTGTTCAGTAGACAACAAGACCTGAACAGCGTCTAAGACCGGCCCCATTTTTAAGTTAGCCTGGGTTCCGCGCCTTAACGCGTTCCCAATAGCTTCAATTCCTTTGTGACGATGACCATAGAGCACCGTGACAATCCCGGCATAAATCTGAATCGATGGATCAGCATCGTGTAAATATCCAACCGCCTCCTGCCAAATCTGCGCCCCATCAATCTGCAAGCAGGCTTTCAGGATTTCGGCCCGATCAAAATCCGTTGTGGACGGTAATGACATCATCTTCCATAAAATCGGTACCGCATCCGCCACCTTCAACTCAATCAAACGAGCAACTTTATTGCGTACATCGCTCCACGTGAGCGAAGCCTTGGCCAAACGCTGTAGTCGCTCGGCTTCGGGATAAAGACGATTCTGTTCAAACCAGTCCCTGACCCGATTTTCTTCTAGCTCTTGTTGAACTAGCGACGCGTCGGCTAAACACTCCGTCGGCATTTGCAGCAAGGTTAAATCCGCTAAAATATCCGCCGCAACTTCGCAAACTCTCAACAATTTAGGGTGTTTCTGATTCCGGTCCGTTATTTTGACGAGGGGAACAAACTTGCCATTGCGTAGCTGCGGAATCAGCGCGGGCACGGCTTCAAATCCGATATGATATAAAATAGCGGCAGGATTCATCAGCTGAGAATCATCTTGTGGAACTTCCGCCCTATGCCACCCCATGGGAGAGCGCAGACTCGCCAAAAGCATAGCCGCTTTCTTAGCCTGCCCAGAAGCGCTTAGATTTTCCACTTCTTTTTTCCATTGCGCGACAGTCATAAGCTGGGCGGGAGGATGAACGCTGTCTTTTAATAGCTGTTGACTAAGTTTCTCGCAATCACTCGCATGCCGATACCCCGGAATGCGTTTGACAATAAAATCGAAAAGAAGCTGTGCCGGCACTAAATTTCCTTGAGTATAATTCCAAATGGCATCTCGGTATTTTCTCCAGGCCAATTCCTCTCGAGCCAAAGCAAACGCCTGATCATCTACATCGAAAGCGGCATCCAGAACGACTTGGACTAAATCCATGGCAACAACTTCCTCACCGGCACGGAGAACCCAACAGGCTACAAACATTGGATAGGCCCAACCTTCCTGAAGACCATTCGTCTCTTCCAAAAAATTGGTTTGATGCTGCTGAATCGCCTGCGTCAAGTATTGAGCTTCTTTGATAAGGGTCGATAACTCAATAGTGGCGCCAGGATAAAATAACGTGTCCCCTTGAGGACTGGTCGCTTTAACCCCCTCTGCCGAGGCAACCAATTCCCAGAACTGACCATCCTTGGCCAAGGCCACTGTTTTTTCCTCCTTTACTTCTTTTTCCCAGAAGAAATCCGGCAATCTTTCTTCTCCAGGAACCGCAACCATGATCCGACGACTGCTTTCCTCTGGGACAAACAAACCAAGTCGGAAAAATTTCTTAAACTCTTCTTTCCAATATTCCGGCATGGCGTCAACGCGGTCGGCGGTTAAATTAAATCCCAGAATACGCAACGCCTCTTGGGAAGCGGCCCTTACTTTCTGCCGCGGATGGCTCAAAAGCCCTCGCAAGGCTAAAGCGGAATTTTTAAGCCCTCGATCTGCCGCTAACTGAATAGCGGTCACGAGCACGCTTACCGATGGATCAGGAAAACTTAGTTGTCGCTGAACAATATCATCGGCGAGCTCACCAGGAATTTTGGCCACTAACCGCAACGCCTTAATTTTAAGATCGTGACTTCTCTCCTCGGATAACAACCACGTTAAGGACGGAAGCACCATCGGCCATAACGGTGAATCCGGTTGCGCCACCTGATCAATTTCCGCAAGCAAAAGAGCGCGCGCGTCTCGCGCAGGATGCACTCGCGGAAGATTTAAATAGGCGGCTTCCAGGGCGCTGACGCGACCTGAAATTTCGTCATCAAGCGCCATTTCAAAATATTCTTGGATTAAACCAGCCATGACTTTACGCTGCTGCGGCGTTCGACATCTCGAAAAAGATAGACCTGCCTGCATCTCATCCGGTACGTTGCAGGCACCGATAATACGGATCAGTTGTTCAGGAAGTTGTCCATCGACATACGTTTTATCTAAAAAATGACGGACTTCATCGGAAGCATAAACCCCGGAAGGAATAGCCAACCACAAAAATAATGAAACGAACATCACCCATCGTTTCATAAGCAAATCGTTACGCTTGACGGATTTTATCGGCGGCCTCGGCCAGCGCTTGCGCTGACGCCGGCTTGGCATGAGCAAAACTAAGATCAGCGACCGCGTTTATGGGAATTAGATGAATATGCGCGTGTGGCACTTCAATACCAGCCACAAGAATACCAACTTTTTTGCAAGGAAAAGCTTTCTTGATTTTGAGCGCGACCTTCTTGGCAAAAGCCATCATCTCCCCAAGATCGTGATCAGCAATATCAAAAATATAATCAACTTCTTTCTTGGGAATAACCAAGGTGTGGCCGGCCGTAATGGGTCGGATATCCAGAAACGCCAAAAAATGATCATTCTCCATTATTTTTTGGCAAGCAATCTCCCCGGAAAGAATCTTGGTAAATATCGTCGGCATAGAAAGCTCCTTATTCTTAAAACAAAAATACTATTTCTTATCCTTCTTTTTGACAAACTGCAAAACTTGAATGATCGTACCGATCGCGGCCAAGGAAAGAATCACCATGGATCGAGCGGGCGGCTGAGACTTAACCGCTTCGGCAATCAAAACCCCTCCCAAAAAAGAAGAGAACACAATCATGGCCCAATCATATAACCAGTGCGCCAGCGCCACGCCGATTAAACCACCCAGCATGATGAGTAGCCAGGCGTAATCAGCCTGCATCAAATTTATGGCCTGAATCAGATTAAATCCTAAATAGCCCCCCGACAAGAATCCGGCCATAAAAATGACTACTTTTTGAAAGGAATAAGCCAAAACGATCAACGCCAACGCGACCAATAGCGCCCCTCCGGTAATAATCAAGGGGCCTTTCTCGACCATCAAATTTCGGCAGATTTCATAACCAATCGCAAAACCAACCGATCCGACGTATAACCAAAAAAACCTCCGTCCGACCATCAGCAAGGCGGCTCCCAACAGTATGTTCAAATAGTTCATGGCTTTAACCTTTTTTTATAAACTACCGACTGCTTCTATCTCAACCAAAGCATCTTTAGGCAACCGAGCGACTTCAATCGTCGATCGGGCCGGGGCCCACTCGGGTTTGATAAATTCAGCGTAAACTTCATTCATCGCCGCAAAATCATTCATATTTTTCAAGAACACCGTCGTCTTCACCAGTTTATCAAGCGAAGACCCAGCACCTTCAATAATATTTTTTAAATTAGTTAAAACCTGTCGGGCTTGCGCTTTCACATCGCCTGACACTATCTGGCCGGTTAGCGGATCCAACGGGATCTGCCCTGCCGTATAGATTAGGTGATCAATCACCACACACTGATTATAGGGCCCTACCGGCTGGGGAGCCGTTTTTGGATTTAATATTTTCTTCGCCATCCTAAGATCCTTTCGTTAATCTTTTGTGTTATTTTCTGACCCAAATCATTTCCAACGACCGAGTACGGGCGTTACAGGCATCGGATTGCAACTCAAATCGAAGTTCATTCTGCGCAAGAATATATTTATACTTACCCTCGGCCTCGCAATCAGAAGAAATCGCTCCTCCTTTATTTAAGAAAGCAATATTGTTCCAATCTAAAGAGTATGTTCCCCAAACATCTCGCTGACCATTCCCATCGTAATCAAACTCAAACTGATCTCCCGAACGAAAAGTCAAATGATCATTGCCTTGAAAACTGTCCTTAAATTGCCACTTACCATTTAAGCCCGTCGACTTGCTGGGCGCGCTCATATTTTTGCAAGCGCATCCCGATGTTAAAATGGCCAGCCCTACAATCAAAAGAATTTTTTTCATAATTTCTCCTTAATGATGATGTCCCCCTTCGCCGTGGGCGTGCCCATGTGCGATCTCTTCTGCCGTTGCCGGACGAACCCCCATAATCTCCACATCAAATGTCAAATCTTTTCCTGCCAAAGGATGATTTCCATCCAAAACCACTTCCTTTTCGTTAACCTGGACAACCGTGACCACCCGAAAAGCAGCGCCTTCCCCCACTTCGAACATATCACCAATGTTCACCTTCTCGGCCGGCAACCGTTCCCTCGCCACTTGAAAAATTAATTTTTGATCATACGCGCCATACGCCTGTAAATAAGGGACCTCTATGGTCTTACGATCTCCCATATTCAGTGCCGCTAAAGCGGATTCCAGTCCAGGAATAATTTGGCCTGATCCTTGCAAAAAAGCAAAGGCTTCGCCCTTGCGGGACGTATCCAATAATTTTCCATCCTTATCCGTTAGCGTATAATGAAAATTAATAACGTTAGCCATGCCTCTCTCTCCTTATTGATTATGAGTCAAACCGTCCAAGATCACCGAAGGCTAATCCCCCAGGAGAACTTTCAGTGCGAGGCTCTTTTAACTCTGGTTAACTGAAGCCCCACATATTTGAATCGCGGGACACGCTGTTGGTTAATAACGACTTTTTCTTCAAACATTTTCTTAGGTCGGACCCACCATGAATTTAATCCAAATTTTGTTCGATACAACGCCTGATAAACGACCATTTCCGTTAAATCCTCACTGTGTCTAGCGACAGCCACCACGCGATAGAATTTCCCCTTATAATGACGGTAGATGCCTGGTTTAATGATGGGATTTAACGTTTTTGACTTCATATTTTTTCAATCAAACATTAATCCGCTAAGTTGACCTGCGCCTGACTCAGCGTCCAACGCAGACGTTCGTACCAGTGCCGGTAGCCCTCCCCAGAAAGATGCAAACGGTCTGGACTGTAATAGCGGTTCATATTTTTGCCAAAAGGATCTTGATCACGCTCGGAGAAAAGATCAACATACCAAACGCCTTTTTCCCGGGCAAGCCGCTGATAGATCTCACGTACCGAGCGCGAACGTTCTTGATAAATGACCGTAAACGGCCAATGAAATATCGGAGCTAATCCAACATTACCGGAATGAAGCAACACCACCTGTCGCCCAACGACTTTAGCGCGATCAATCAATATCGCGAGTCGCTGTTCAATTCTGAATACCCGGGTGAAGCGCAAAATATCATTAGCGCCAATTTGCATGACCACCAAATCATAGCGATCAAGTCCCGGATAAAATTCTTTTAGCAATCCTTCCAATTTTAAACCGTTGCGACTACGGTTATCAATGTGCGCCTGAGGAAAATCCTGAGCTAGCCACCCGGCGATCGACTGGGCATTGGTCGCAGCTCCGGTACCGACGGCCGTACTGTCTCCGACAAAGAGCACTTTCAACTTCGCATCAGGTACGTTGCGCCGAAAAGGCTGCAAGCTATAATCCCCCCGAGAACTTAAAACCAAAAACTGTCCCAGTTGCCCCAAGAAGACCGCGAGCCCCAAGACAAGACAAATTTTAATGATCCGTAAAGTCCAACCCCCTGACCTGCTCCGAGACGAATTCATGTTTTGCGTAAGCTATCTTTTTTTATTGACCTTTCTACTACAAAAGACTGGTATATGGAAGTCAATACGGCCTTTCCCCGAAGAAAAGAAAGGTCTAATACTGGCTTCCTTTATTGTCTTTGGTCAAAAAGGCCAGTAATAACTCATCGACCCATTGTTTGGCTTGCCCTAAAGTTCCTCCCAACATTTGCCTCGCGAGTTCCGCAGCCAAGATTTGATCGCCTCGTTGGGCCAATTCCAAAATTCGTTGCTCTTGCTCAGCTCGAGATAACCTGCCAAACTGTGCGGTATTAAACTCTGATCGCGTTTCTGCCGCGACAGAACAGTACTTAGAGAATACCGCCACCGCCTCTTTGATCCCCGGTCGAATTCCGGTCCAGTCCAATCGTACTAAATCAGGCAAAAGAACTTCCACGGGATAATGCAACGACCTATAGCGGTAATTACCTCGACGAGGATCCTGGGTGACCCGTTCCTGAGCCAACAATTTTTCTAACTCCGTCAGGTTCTCCTGAGCAATCTTCAACTCCAAAAAATTAGTTATTCGAACTTCCCGATCCAAATTGGTGGGGGTGAATTTATGACGAACCACGCGAACTGAAGAAATGTCCCGCACAGAAAGGGAGAATGCCTGCAGATCTCGATTTTGAAAATGAAAGTTGTAGACCGAACGGAATTTGACCAGCACGCGATCTGAGGACACCCGAACCAGCCAATTACCCGACGAAGCGCAGGCTTTCAGCATCCGCGCGGCCATTAATGTAAAAACCATCATAAAGAAAGCAATCAGCCACAGTAAGGGTTTAGGAAATCCGTCCCAGTAGGGATAACTGTCTATTTTCAAACTAAACCACAATGAACATATCATTAAACCGCCAAAGATGATCACCGCCACCACATGCGGCAAGATAGGATAACGAAAGATTTTTTCCTGGGCATTAATAGGCGGAACGCTGGCAAGACTGTAAAATTGCATAATGAAATTAAATTTTTAATTCCGCACGTAAAGCGTTCATCAAAGGCGCGATCGTTTTCGCCGAAAATTCAAATCGAAGCCCCGCCGCTTGAAATAATTCCGGCAACGGCCGAGCACCTCCAAAACTTAACGCTTTTTTGTAAGCCTCCAAAGCGGCTTTTCGGTCTCGACGGGCATTCTGCCATAGTTGCAAAGCCCCCAATTGCGCGATCCCGTATTCAATATAATAAAATGGGACCTCAAAAATATGTAGTTGGCGATGCCAAAGCGTGCCATGAATGGCCTCTAGCCCTTCCCAATCAACCAAATCTCCTCCGAACCGCTGGCGAATGCTAAGCCAAGCTTGGCGTCGCGTTTCCCGGGTTTGATTCGGATGTTCGTAAATCCATAGTTGAAAAGCATCAATGGTCGCCACCCAAACCAACGTGGAAACAATATCTTCATAGTGAGAGAATTTTGAGCGCTCCAAATCTTCACGACTATAAAATACATCTAAGAATTCTTTTCCCAACAGTTCCATGGACATGGACGCGACTTCGCAGAATTCCATAGGGGCGTGTCGATAGTCAAATAACGGCTGACTGGCGCATGCCAATGCGTGAAACGCATGGCCCGCTTCATGCAACAACGTGTACACATCATCATCAATACCTACCGCGTTCATAAAAATAAACGGCTGCCGGGCCTCGGTCAGCGTGCTTTGATATCCACCGGGAGCCTTGCCCTTCCGACTCGCCAAATCTAAAAGACCCAGATCGGACATGTCAGTAAATTGTTTACCTAACTCCGGGTCATTACGCTGCATGATAAGACCAACCCCTTTAATCAATTCTGCCGCGTCAGCAAACGGGAGCAGCGCCGGCCGACCTAAGGCATCAACCTGTAAATCCCAAGGGCGAAGCTTATCCAATTTCAAATCTCGTTTTCTTTTCTCCAGAATTTTCTGCCAGACGGGCAGCACCAACTCTTCGATCGCGGCATGATACTGCCGGCACTCGACCGGCGAGTAATCAAATCGATGCAGCGCTTTAAATTGATAATCAACAAAATTAGGGGAACCGGCATTTTTCGCGATATCCTGACGCAGCAACAACATTTGGTCAAAAATATCATCTAGTTTATCTTTTTCGAGAAATCTTCGCTGCACCGTCGCGCGCCACGCCGCTTCACGCACAGCGCGATCCGTCTCAAATAAATACTTTCCCATTTGCGGCAACGTCTTCTCGGCACCGTCAAAGGTTACGGTCATGGCCCCACAAACCGTCTGATAATCCTGAGCCAACAAAGATTCTTTCGTTTGCAATGGGACATTTTCTTCACAAAACAATTTCGTGTCCGACTCAATTTTGCGATCATACAGGGCATAAAAACTATGACCCGCCGGAAATCGACGCCGCTCCCCTAAATACTTTAAATTTAATTGATCCGCCAAAGGCTTAACCGCGGGAACAACTTGCTCTATAAAATCGCGGTAGGCCTTAGCTCGAGCTTCATCATCAGTCTGACAAGTCATCCGAATGTACAAAAGCGTCCCATGCTGTTCCAGCGCAGCCTCCAGTTCAGAACGATCTTGCAACCAAGTCTCAAGATTCTGGGCGCTTCCAATAAAAGTGTTTAGCAAACGTCGATACAAAGCGACCACCTCATCAACATTTCCTAAACCGGCTTGGTCGGGCACAAATCTTCGCTGCGCGTAGCGAGCTAATTTTTGAAAATCTAGTTCTACCGTGGCACTTTCCATAGTTCAATCCTATTCTTTCACCAGCGCGTTTCCTTTTTGAGTCCATTCCATAACGCCACCGTGATAATCAATCGCATCATAATTAAAACTACGCAGTAGCTGCGCGGCCAGACGACTGGTCTGACAGGAAGCGCTTTGGCAATAAACAACGACTTTGACACCTTGCGGAATCAATTCTTTAATTTTCTCTTCATTCATATCCGATAGGGGAAACGACAACGCGCCTTCAATATGACCATTAATAAAAACGTTGGCGGGGCGAGCATCCAACAAAATATAATTCTTGTTCCCCTTCCTTAAGGTGATGAATTCGTCATAGGTAATTTCCGGCACAAATTGGGCATTCTCTTGAGTAACGGAAACCTGGGGTTTTTGATCGCAACCTCCCTGGGGTCCACAAGCGTCCGTATCCTGAGCCCAAGAAAATCTCTTTTCTCCACAAAAAGTAACGGTGCTAAGAAGAAAAATAACTAGGAAAACCTTCCTCATCATGATTATCCTTTTCTTAAAATTTTAGCTGATCAACTTCACTACGAAAACGATCAATGGTTTCAGATTCTTTGCGCTTGCGCTCTTCTTCAGCGCGTCGCTCTTCTTCTTTCCGCTGAATCATTTTCCGATACTCATCATTAGCCAAGCTAACCAACTCTTTAAAGAAATCCAATTGTACTTGCATCACGTCATCGGTGTAAATAATAAGGGTAATCATATTGCCGACAACCACATACTGACGCTTCTTACTAAAAGAACTGAGCCGATACGCCTGATGCAGGAATTTGATCCAAAGATCATCGGGTTTTCCTGAAAGAACCAGCGGATATTTATAAGCGTTGGCCTGGGTTGCGTCGCGTTCGATATGTTCGCGCTCCACCCCAATAATTTTGAAATCCTGAAAATCCATACGCCCTCCTTTAGTGAGTTCTGTTCAGCACAGTATCGTTTTATGTCTCAAATGCAACTTCTTTTGGCGATAATCCAACCAAAAACCCAGCGATCGATAGCGGCACTCGACCCGAAGGTTCTCGCAAATCTTAATTTCTGCCTCCGTTGTCAACGCCACCAACCCATGCCAAAGATTCTTTTTAAGAATCACCGGTCGGTCTAAATGGAAAGCCTGGAGAGAATCGAAGTCTTCCCCGGGACAAACATAAAGAATCGCCTTCCCCCGAACCGGCTCAAATGTCTCAAAGGAACCGGGATGTCGCTCCAATCGACGAATTTTTCGATCTCGCAAAACTAAATAAGCAACCCGCCAGCCAACCGGCTCAGTTTCTTTAAGAACAATCCGCCACAGATTTCTATCCTTCGATTTATCTTCTTTTTGGGAATAATGAATCAGCCACCCAAAAGGCCCAAAATTTAAATCAGTCATTCTCAATAGTTTCATAAAACTTAAAATTTAAGGCCGCGGCCAAGCCAAACCATCGGCTTCCATATGAATCAAACGACCGATTTGCTGAGATTTAATATCCAAGACCAAAATACCCTGCGAGCGATGAAACAACACTAAATTCTGGCGACCTGGTGACCATTCGACATGATACAAAGACTTGGAATTATCTCGTGAAACTCTAGGCAGCTCAACCATCCTCTGCTTTTTCTTTTCTTCATCCAACAAATAAACATAATTTCTTTCATCCAAACCAGCCACTGTTCTGCCATCTGACGCCGTAGCCACCAATCCAAAGGCTCGATATTTCTTAAATCGCTGGTCAGGTGTCCCTAAAAATAATTTTACGGTTGATTGGCTTAAATCCAATTTAGCCAACTCCGCCGCCGGGGCAGATACTTCCCCAATCTCCTGGGCTACTGAATTATCTAAAGCGACCCGAAATAATTTTACTTTTCCTTCCCGATAATATGCTGAAGTCTCTATTTTTTTTGCAAAAACTAACCCTGTTCCTTCCCAATCCCAAACAATTTCTGAAACATTGGGTGGAAAACCCAAGAGCAAAGATTTTTTATTCGTTGCTAAATCAAAAACGTACGCCTGATTTTGGGATGATACCGCTGACCAACGACTAATGCGATAAAAGAATTTGTCCGATTGCCGATTCCAAACAAAATCATTAAAGGAACCACGAACGTCCTTTTGAACCGGAATGTCTAGCTTCTCAGAAAATAACTCTTTGGCCTTTGGATAAAGTTGATACACGATCAACTCATCGGGAAAAAACACCAACAATTTCTTTCCGTCCGGGGAAAACAACGCATCTGTAATCGGTCGTTTAGCGTCATAAATCTTTTCAGTCCCTGTGCCATCTAGGTTGATCCTAACAAGTTGCTTGTAATTAACCACATAAATCGAGGCCTTTTCTTTGACCCACTCTGTGCCGGGAAGGATATTGAGCAATAATTGCTTCTGGTGGTAATCTTTATAGCCTTCCCAAATTAACACACTGGCCCAGATCACGGCCACGGCCAAAGCCGCGTTGGTAAACGTTGCCAGGACAAGATAGTAAAATGGTCGCTTTTTGGGTTCGAGAATGCGCGTCGCGACTTTTTGACGGTTAACGGCCATGATTAATTGTCACCCAACAAGTTCCAAACTTCCCCAAAAATCCATTGTTCCCAACGCGCGTAGGCTTTGGCGGAGGGGTGAAGATTATCACTCGACAACAAAGACGCGTCCGTTGCCATTTCTTTAGATACGGAAAAAATATCTACCACTTTTAAGCCACGAGACTTGGCTTCTGCTTCTATAATTCGGTTAAATATTTTAAGTCCTTCCTCTATATCTCGACCTTGCGCGTAGTCCTGGGCTTTGGGGGTGACAGAAAAATCCGGAATATTAATAATCAGAAGACGCCGCGGATCAGTAAGGCAACTCAGCGTAGCATCCAATAATTGACTAAAGCGTTCTTGAAATTGATCAGCAGTCACGCCTCTTACCCAATCATTGACGCCTACCATGAGCGTGACAAAATCCGGACGCATCTCTTTTAAGAGAGGGATAGCATACAGGTTCAATTCCGCTGTTGACCACCCTGTGCGGGCCAAAATTTTCTTTAATTCAATAGGAACATCGATTTGCCGTAGATGCAAGGTAAGAATAACCGGCCAACTTTCCTGAATGGAAGAGCCTTCCCCAACTGAGTAAGAATCTCCCAAAGCAACATAGGAAATACTTCCGTTGGTTTGAGCGGCCAAAGTGGGACGAGGGAACAAGCTCAAAACCAGAATAATAAACCAAAGTAATCGCTGCATAGGCAACGATTTTAGCTTGAACAGCGACGAATCACAAGCTAAAAGTCAGCGACTATTCTGAGAAATATCCGGGGGTCAAAGAAGGATAATTCTTAAAGCATGCGACGGACAACACTGATGACTTTGCCAATAATAGATACATCAGGATTAACCGGAATTGGTTCATACTTCGTATTGGCAGGTTCAAGAAAAAACTTTTCGCCTTTTCGCTTAAGATATTTCACAGTGGCGTCCTCACCGACCAGCGCGACAACGGTCTCACCCACTTGAGCAACCGATTGGCGCCTGACCAAAACCAAATCATCCGGCATAATGCCTGCGTCAATCATACTGTCACCCCGGACCTTTAAAGCGAAAATAGTGTCATCAGAAAAAGCTAACGAATGCAAATCCAAATAGCCTTCAATATCTTCTACGGCCAAGGAGGGCAACCCCGCCTGAACTTTGCCAACGATAGGAAAAGAAAACAAGGCTTCGCGCACTAACTCCAAGGCTCGCGATTTGTTGGCGGTGATACGCAAATAGCCCTTTTTGACCAGAGCCCGCAGATGATCTCGCGTTGTCCCTGTTGACGCAAAGCCAAAATGCGCCCCAATTTCCCTAATTGTGGGAGGAAGGCTCTGCGAACGAATACGATCGTAAATAAATTTAAGAACTTCTTTTTGCTTTTCAGTAAGGGTAGGTTTATTTGTCATGATCACTTTCTACCACTCTCCTGTGTGGATGTCAACAAAAGTTTAGAAAAATTTAAGGGCGGACCGCATTTTCACGCGGCCCGCCCTCTTTTTCCCATCTTTCTAAATATTACTTCAAACTTTTTACCGGCAACGTCTCAAATTGCAACTGGTTCAACAACTCAAACATCAAATGACTGTTATCCGCACTTCCCTCTTGCTCATAGGCCTGAATCAAATTGGCTAACACTCGACTCATAATCGTTTCTGCGGAAGGCACCTCATGAATTACCTCTTGCCAAGATTCTTGATTTGATTTGGCTAGCTCCTTTAAATCATTTTCTGACATAATCTTCCCGCCGTTAAAGCAATCAACAAAAACTTTTCTTCCGTTCAGATCAATCCGTGCCAGGAAATGCCCAGGAAAACTGCACCCCACAACTTCCAACCCCAAACGTCTAGCGGTAAGCATATAGACACATACTAAACTAATCGGAATGCCCTGCTTTCTTTTTAATACATAGGCTAAATTACTATTACTGGGATTGTAGTAATCCGTTTTAGCTCCTTTTAAACCCAACACTTCAAATAAATAATATGCGACTCCATAAGCGTCTTTCTTGATATTTGTTGCCGCAAAATCTTTGGCTAGCTGATCAAGTAATTCTTTTACCGAAATCGCTAAAGGCAACCCCTCTTGAAATTCCGCCAACAACCCCAAAGCTTTCTCAATCTTATCAAGATCGTTTTTGATATAAAACCAACTTGACCAATTAGCTTTTAACCACTGCCGATTTAATGGTTCCAGAATATGCGCCAAGCGAGCCTTGTGCGCTCCCGTAAGAGAAAAATTTCTTTCCGCTAGAATATTTCTTAAAGGTAATCCGAAAGCTAACAAAGCTTGCGTTACCGCTTGAACTACGGCAGGGGTATCGTCATCCAGCAAACTAATCAGGGCAGGCAATTGATCAGGATCCGGCATAAACCACCTTTCGTCTAGATGAAATATAAATTTATGATGACGGCGCTGCGCCCAGAAGCGTATTTAACTTTTCGAATAACAATTCAAATTTTATCGGCTTGACTAAATAACCCCGCACCCCCTTGAGACTAAAAATGGGCTGCATTTCTTCATGAGCCGTTAAGACCACGACTGGCACTCGGGTAAAATCAGGCAATTTACGAAACTCGAGCATAAAAGTATACCCGTTCATACTGGGCATTTGAACATCTAAAATAATAAGGTCGGGTTTATCTTTGACGACTTTTTGTAAACCTTCCGCCCCATCTCCAGCCGTAACCACCTCATAACCATTAGTTTCCAATCTGGCTTTTACCAATTTTACGTTTAGTTGATCGTCGTCAATAATCAAAATCTTTTTGGCCATTTAATTTTCCTAAATAATTCCCGTCGGATAATAAACAAAAAAATTATAGCACAAGGTATTTTGAAAGCCACGACATCTTAAAAATTATTCTACGCGCCTCGCGCATGGTTTATCCCTTGCTCGACTATTCTTGCAATTAATTGCGCATAAGGTATTTCCGACTTCTCCGCGGATAGCGCCAATTCATCCACTTTCGCCACGCAAGGATTAGCGTTCGCTTCAATAATAAAAACCTCTCCCTGTGCCGTCACGCGGATATCAAAACGCGCGTAGGCATCTAACCCCAGCGCCCGATAAGCCCTTTTGGCAACATCATGGATCTTAGATTCAAGCCCTTCTGCCAAACGTCCTACTGCAACACTTTTAATTCCCCAACGATCGCGATAAATATCGTCCCACTTAGCTTTGTAGGTCGCGATTCTCGGCTCATCCTCAGGTAATTGCCCAAAATTCAATTCACGTAACGGTAATACGTCAAGTTTTTTGCGACCCATCACGCTGACATACATTTCGCGACCATCCACATACTCTTCAACAATCGCATCTAACTCCATTTTTTGATGAATAAATCTGACTCGTTCCACTAATGCCGCCGGATCATCGACCACGGAAGCCTGAGAAATCCCCCGAGACGCCTCCTCGCTTAACGGCTTAACAATAGCTGGCAAGCGAAACTTAGCTGGCACACGAATTCGTTCATTTCTAAGAAATACATGAAAATGCGGAGTCCGGATCCGGTGGAAGGTCAAAATTTTTTTGGTCAGCGCCTTATCATTGCATATCATCAATGCGGCCGGAGAACATCCCGTGAAAGGAATCCCCAGCATCTCAATAAAGGCCGCGGCGTTCTTATCCCAGCGGGTTTTCTCGGCAAACATATCAACCATGTTAAAAATCACATCGGGCCGATTCTCCTTCACCTCTTCTAACAAAATGGATAAATCGTTATATAATCCCAGCACCCTGACCCCATAACCGTTATCCAAGAGCGCCTGGTAAACATCTTTTTCTGTGTACATGTTATTCGGGTCAGCAAACTCCTGTTTAAATTCATAACCCCGCGGACAAAAATAGGGCGCGTTAAAAAGTAACAATACTTTAAGAGCTGGTTTCATCGCTGACGCTCCTTGCCCCGATAGCGTCCGGTATATTGATAATTCATGACCAACGTCGTTAAGTACGCAACCACCCTCATCATCGCTAATGGCTCTCCCTCACCGGTAACCAACGACAATTGCCGGCACCGCCCAGAAATTTTATCTAATAAACCCGCCACAATATATTGCTTCTCCCCCGTGCAGCGGGAAACATCACGTTGAATCATTTCGCGATATTTCTCGATAATCTTAGCGGCCGCCTGCCAACTAGCGATCTCTTTGGCAACGACTGCCTGCTCATCCTTTAAACTTTTAAACATCGTCAGCAGCTGCCAGTCATGAAAATCCGGCAATTCTTCCGCCCATAAATCTTTCTTGCGCTTATAAAAACTTCGTAACGTCATTTTGAGTGTCGCCAATCGCCAATATTTTTTTTGGCTTTTATTCACAACGGGACGATCGGCAATTTGCCGCATTAGTTTGTCTACAAATTCCAGTTTCTGCAACGCTTTCCATCCAGCGTAATTTTTGCGCCAATCCATTCCCGGTGTCAACCAGACTGCAAAAGTCTCCACAAAATCTTCGTCGGGATGGTATTGCGCATACCCATTGGCCAGATGGCGGACATAACTCTTACTGTAGGGACGGAATCGATAGGTATCAGGATAATGCTGATTAGAATCGCCAAACATTTTTTTCCAACCAGGTTTGTGCTGTAACCGATAGGCATAACACAAAGCATGTCCGGCCTCATGTCTTAACAATTTCAGACACTCGTCCGTTGAATCGCCTTCCGCCTCCAGCAACATTTTCTTTTCCAACGCGATCAAGCGCGGATGTGCCAAATAAAAAGGAATGCCGATGCAGGTTTCATACTGGGGAGTGAGCCATTCGTCGGCCAAATAACACGTAGGGCGAAACACAATAGACCGTGCGGCCAGTTCATCATGAACCTGGCGCACGCACGCTTCGAGCCAAGTTCCGGGAATTGCAATCGGCAAATCGCAAAGCCGAATATCAAGCAACTGTTCTTCTGAAATAGCTTGCCAATCAATAACGCTTGAGGACATGCTCCCTTAGAGCGATTCTCGCTCGATTTGTTGGACAACCTCTTCGGCCTGACGAACCAAATGAGCCGGAATAAGCTTTAAAACTTCCATATCATGCTTAAACGATCTAAAAGCGTTCACAAATCGTCGGACCGATGCTTCCGCGCGCTTATCTCGTTCAACTTCAGGATCGACTTCTTTTCGCTGCTTCATCAGCTGCGTCAAATCTTTACGGACCAGCGTCGCATCTTTGCCTTTTTGAAAAACGGCCTCTTTTAAATTCTGGTAATCGCTACGCGTAATGTCTTTCTTTTCTTTGGCGTTACGTAATACGTTGACGGTCTCGTATTCTGCGATTTTGGCAGCGGGTTCTTCAGCTCCATAATTATCACTTAAATAGCGTGGCTCCTCTTTCTCCAAAAAGAAATAGGATCTCAGCAATTTCACGGCAGTCGCTTTGCGAATACCGACTTCCTTCGTAATGTACGTCTCAAATTTTTCATATCCCCACACTTTAAATAATTTATCTTTCCAAACAGTATAAAGAACCCGCCCGAGATTCACCCAGGACAGCTTGAAATCCTTAGAACTCTCCTGCGCCATCTGACGGATCGCAGTATCATTCTGAGTTGATAAATCTTTCTTTTCGACTTCATCTATTACCGACTTTAATGACGGACGCTGCAGGCTCGACATACCCATAACCTTTCTCTTTCTGAAATACCACTAAGACAGAACCTAAACTTTCCAAATCTCGCGGGCGTACTCTTGAATAGCACGATCGCTGGAAAACCGTCCAGAATGCGCAACATTGAGAATTGACTTCTGGGCCCATTGCGCTTCATCGTCATAGGCCTCATCCACCAATTCCTGCGTTGCGCAATAACTTTCGAAATCCGCACAGACCAAAAAAGGATCGTAATTATACACCGAATGCACCAGCGGATTAAAAATACCTGGCTCATACGGAGCAAAATGATTCGCATTAATCAAATTAAAAATTTCACTCAAGACCGGTGATTTCTGAATATAGACCTTGGGATCATATCCACGCTGGCGCAGCCGTTCAATTTCATCGGTCCTCAATCCAAAAATAAAAATGTTATCTTGACCGACGGCTTGGGCGATCTCAATATTCGCCCCGTCCCACGTGCCGATCGTCAAAGCGCCATTGACCATAAACTTCATATTTCCGGTACCAGAGGCCTCGGTTCCGGCCGTCGAAATTTGCTCGGACAAATCCGCCGCCGGAAATATTTTCTCCGCCAAGGAAACCCGATAATTCTCCAGGAAAACAACTTTTAATTTTCCTTTAAGGGACTTATCGTTATTGATGACCTCGCCCACGCTATTAATAAACTTAATGATCAATTTTGCCGTGTAATACCCCGGAGCCGCCTTACCTCCAACGAAAAAGGTACGCGGCGGAAAAACCGCCCGGGGATTATTCTTTACTTTAAGGTATTGAGCGATCATAAAAAAAGCGAATAACAACTGCCGTTTATATTCATGAATGCGTTTTACCTGAACATCAAACATAGACGAAGGATCGATCTTCTGATCGGATACCATCTCCAAATACTTGGCCAAAAATTCCTTATTGCTCCTTTTAGCTTTAATCCATTGTTTGACAAATGCGGCGTTATTCTTAAACGCGGCCAGCCCTTTGAGTTGATTTAAATCTACCGGCCAACGGTCGCCTATTGTTTCGGTAATCAACTTGGACAACTGCCGATTGGCTTTTAGTAACCACCGACGTGGGGCGATCCCATTTGTCTTAGAATTGAACTTCTGCGGAGACAACTCAAAAAAATCCTTAAACAACCTTGTTTGCAATAGTTCCGAGTGTAACGTTGAAACACCGTTGACCGAATGGCTGCCGATAATGCATAAATACGCCATCCTAATCTTTTTAGGATCACTTTCATCGATGATCGACATCCGACGCAAACGCCCGGCATCTCCGGGAAAACGATTAGCCACCTCCTGTAGAAAGCGCAAATTAATTTCATAAATAATCTGCAAATGCCTCGGCAGCACGCGATCCAACAGCGGGACCGGCCAGCACTCAAGCGCTTCCGGCATGATCGTATGGTTAGTATAAGCGAACGTCTCGGTCACGATCTTCCAGGCTTCTTCCCAGGTCAAAATATAATCATCCAGCAACACACGCATCAATTCCACGATAGCGAGTGACGGATGGGTATCATTAAGCTGAATCGCGGCCTTTTTAGGTAAGTCACGGATATCCTCATTCTCCGTTTTGAATCGGCGGATAATATCGGCAATAGATGCGGCGGTAAAAAAATATTCCTGTTTGAGGCGAAGCTCTTTTCCCTGACTCACGTCATCATTAGGATAAAGCACTTTGGAAATATTCTCCGAGAACATTTTCTGGTAAACGGCCTGTTCATAATCCCCGTCATTAAAATAATCAAAATCAAATTCGGACGTGCTTCGCGCTGCCCAAAGCCTTAAGGTGTTCACCACGTCATTCTGGTATCCGGGGATAGGAATATCATACGCGACGGCCAGAACGTCCTGGCTTTCAATCCATTTAAAACATAATCGCCCTTCTTCATCTTGATACATGTGGGGTCGACCATAAAACTGAACCCGAACCGTATATTCTGGTCGAACAATTTCCCAAGGGTTCCCTTTAACGAGCCATTCATCAGGATGTTCAATCTGATACCCATTTTCAATTTGCTGACGAAAAATCCCGTAATCATATCGAATACCATAGCCGTGCGCCGGAATTCCCAGCGTCGCCATTGAATCCAGATAACAGGCGGCCAGCCGACCCAGCCCGCCATTCCCTAATCCCGCGTCCACTTCTGCTTCTCGTAAATCATCCAAATCAATCCCCAGCGAACCCATAGCATTTTTAACTTCTTCATGAAGCCCTAAGTTAAAAACATTGGTCCCCAGCAATCGCCCGATGAGAAACTCCATGGATAAATAATAAACCCGCTTGAGATTCTCTTTATGATAACGCTGTTGAGTTTTAATCCACCGCTCCACGAGGCGTTCCCGCACCGCCAGCGACAACGCGAGATAATCGTCAAATTTAGTGGCTGTATAATCGGTTTTGGCCATGGTAAAGAATCGATGCATCTTAAAAGAATTCATGATGCCATCTTTAGACATAGCCTTAGGCAGAATGTCCCACTGCGTTTCGTCTTTTTTTCTCGTCATAATTTATATCCGTTTAATAGTCACATTACGCACAACTCGGTCAAAAACTTTATAATTCAATTTTCCCGGGACCCATTCATAACCATTCGCCGAGGCAGCGGCCATAGCCAGTGTCAGCGTTTGCGCCAAGGACAAATGGCGCGACCATCCAGCCAGCAATCCCGCCACTAAGCCGTCCCCGCAACCCACCTCGTGCAAACGCTTCGGAATCGATGGACGCGTGACTTGATACACTTCCCCGGCAAATCCAGCCACAAAACCGGCTTTCCCCAAAGAAATAACCGGAATCGTCACTCCCTGCCGCCAAAATGATTCAATCGCTTTCTTTAACCGCGATGAGGTACTTAAAGAATACCCCAACCAGCGCTCCGCCTCTTCTCGATTAGGCTTAACACAAAACGGTTTTTCTTTTATCGCGGCTGTCAACGCCGAACCGCTTAAATCTAAAATAATTTTAGCGGACTGTTTTGCTTTTTTGATCAGTTGGCGCAATAAGGTTTCAGAAAACCCCTCAGGTAAACTGCCACAAAAAGCCACCCAAGACCTCCCCCGAGTAATCCTGACCAATTCTTTAAGCACCCGTTGTGACTCTCGCGATGAAAGTCGCGGGCCATGCCCTAATACGCGAGTCACTTGGCCGAGAGAAACATCAACCAAACTTTCATTAATCCGGGTCGCCCCGGAAACCTCAACGCATCGAGCTCCTATTTCCTCCCGACGCAATTCTTCCCTCAACCATTCTCCAGACTTTCCGCCGGCAATCCCTACCGCTAGAGCAGACACCTTCAACTGCTTAAGCGTTCTTACGACATTAATGCCTTTTCCCCCGGCGCTGACCCATTCCGCTTGCGAACGGACATCCTGTCCTTGGCGCCATCTAGGCAGCACGCTAAATTTGTCCAGAGCAGGATTCAACGTAATCGTCACGATGGCAGGAGTCATGAATAGGAAATCTATTGACCTTTCTACTACTAATGATGGATTTGCGGTAGTCAACCCGCCTGCCCGTCTCGCTGATGGCGAGCCGAGGCGGACCGGCGAGGCAGGCACCGCCTTTTCTCGAAGAGAAGAAAGGTCTAATACCTGCCCGTCCGGCAGGCGGGCTTCCTTACAATCGCTGGAAGAGAAAAGGCCAGTAAAAATAAAAATTTAATCTAACAGCGGATTTGGATGCAAGAAATTATAACTAAAGCGCCGCTTAAACTTTTCGTTAGAAACAACCTTATAACTTAATGGTTCTTCGTTAGAAAACTGTGGTGGTTCTTCTCCGCGTTTTTGGGACCAGGCAACGTAGACATCTTTACGTTTCGGATGTTCATCGGCACAAGCATTAAAGACTTCTCCACGGCAATCCACCTGAATAATTTCACTAATAATCTTCACGCAGTCATCAAGGTGAATTAAATTCATAGGCGCATCAGCATGCTCTTTAACAACCGGCCCGCGTGTACTGCCTGGCCAACGACCTTCTCCATACATTCCCGCAAAACGAACAACGGTAGACTCAAACTGCAACTCCATCATCAAGCGGTCCTCGATATCAACCAAAGCCTTAGACCGCGCATTATGACCGACAACCTCATCTTTTTCCGTAACCGTACCGTTGGTCTCAGGGTAAATGGATGTCGAACTGGCAAAAACCAAAAGACTTACCGGTGACACCGCCAAATTCAGCAAAACCGCCTCAATCTGATCTCGATACATTTGTGGGTCGGCCAGATTTTTCTTGAAGGGAATATTCAAAAAAAGCACGTCGGCATCAAGAAAACCTTCGATATCATCGGCGTTGATTTGAGGCTCACAATTCACCAAATAAGGCTCAATCCCAGCAGCTCGCAAAGTCATCAGCTTTTCAGGTGTCGTCGTTGATCCTTTAACCTTATAGCCTTGCTTCAACAAATTTTTGGCCAAGGGAAAGCCAAGCCACCCGCACCCTAATACGCTAACCGTTTTTCGTGCCATGCTTAATCTTTATTATTAATTTAAATAGGCTTCCAGCTCGACCCAAGTTTTCTGGCCTACGATGCCATCTGCCTTCAATCGATGCCCTCGCTGAAACTCCGCGATTGCCTGTTTAGTCTTACGACCGATTTTTCCATCAATCGGGCCGGAATAATAACCCGCGCCAGCCAATGCCGTTTGAACCTGCTCGGCGCTAACATTGACCCGGATAATTCCCTCTCGTGAAGAATTCGTCGTGTAATTGGTTGTCGTCGTTGAATGAATAGCCGAGCGGAGCTGATCAGTTTGTCGGTCTTTTAATTCTGAGGAAAGACTATCCACTTCGTCTCGCAATTTCTCGATCTCAGAATCTTTACCGTCTAACTCTTGCTCCAAAGCGACCATTCGGGACTGAACACTGTTGATATCCGCACTTTTCCGCGCTGTCGCACATCCTGAAACCGTGACCATTAACAATATCGTTAGTAGAACTCTCACCACCGTCACCCTCCTGATTGATGTGTTATTGTTATGACCTTTCAACGATAAAGATGATTAATGTAGCTAGGCTTGTTTTCCTTAACGTCTTCCGAAAGGGAGAGACTCATTATTGCTACGGCCAACCAAGGCTTCGCAGGACAGCCCATCCATAAACAAAAAATCCCTAAAAAACGAAATCATTTTAGCAACAAACTTTCTGGCTGCCTACGATGTTTCCATTTTTTTCAAAATAAAGATTACGCCAGATAGGGTCAGGAATAAAGACCATTGCGCCGAACTTTAAGCGTTTCATCGGCTAGGTAAGAATCATAGGGGATCAGCTTATCAATCATCCCGTTAGGGCCAATCTCGATAATTCGATTGGCAACGGTTTGCACAAACTGATGATCATGGGAAGTAAACAACACAATGCCGGCAAAATCCTTTAAGGCGTTATTCAAAGCAATGATGGATTCCAAATCAAGGTGGTTAGTGGGTTCATCCAAGATGACAACATTGGCGCTTTGCAGCATCATCCGCGAGAGCATACAGCGCACTTTCTCACCTCCCGAAAGAACGTTAGCCTTCTTTAGAGTCTCTTCTCCCGAAAAAAGCATTTTACCCAAAAAGCCCCGAATAAAATTTTCATCGCGTTCTACGGAAAACTGCCTTAACCAATCGATTAGATTTAGATCCGTCTGGAAAAATTTGGAATTGTCTTTAGGAAAATACGCGCGATTCGTCGTCGTTCCCCATTTGACCCGACCTGAGTCTGCCTCAGCTTCGCCCATGAGAATGTCATACAGCGCGGTGAGCGCGTTTCCATCGCGACTGACCAAGGCGATCTTGTCTCCGCCATGGATGGAAAAGTTAACATCCGAAAACAAAGGGGTTCCTTCCGGCGACTTCTTGCTCAAATGCTCCACGGTCAGAATATCATTACCCACTTCTCGTTCAGATTTGAAAACAACATGCGGGTATCGACGGCTGGAAGGACGGATCTCATCCAGGGAGAGCTTATCCAACAAATTCTTGCGCGAGGTTGCCTGGCGAGACTTTGACGCGTTAGCGCTAAAGCGCGCGATAAATTCTTTCAACTCCTTAATCTTTTCTTCTTTTTTCTTATTATCATCGCGTTTTTGCCGTAATGCTAGCTGGCTGGCTTCATACCAAAAGCTGTAGTTACCGGAATACAATTGAATTTTACCAAAATCAATGTCCGCGATGTGCGTACACACTTGATCAAGAAAATGGCGGTCATGCGAAACCACAATAACGGTATTCGGGTAACCGCTCAAGAATTCCTCAAGCCACATCACCGTTTCTACATCCAAGTGGTTGGTCGGTTCATCTAAAAGCAAAATATCTGGATTACCAAAGAGGGCCTGCGCCAATAGCACCCGAACCTTCATGTTGCCGTCCAACTCTTTCATGAGCTTACGATGCCACTGTTCTCCTACACCTAAGCCGCTCAAAAGCTGGGCCGCTTCCGTCTCAGCATCCCAGCCATGCAAATGTTCAAATTGCGCTTCTAGCTCTGAAGCGCGCACGCCGTCAGCATCGCTAAAATCCGGCTTCGCATACAACGCGTCTTTTTCTTTCATGATCTCATAAAGCTGTTTATGCCCCATGATTACGGTCGTCAGTGTTTCAAATTCATCAAACTCAAAATGATTCTGCTTGAGGACCGAAAGACGTTTTCCGGGGACGATGTCCACTCGACCTGAAGTCGATTCCACTTCACCGGAAAGGATTTTCAAAAACGTAGACTTACCGGTTCCATTGGCTCCAATGAGGCCATAGCAATTTCCGGCCGTAAATTTGACATTTACGTCCTCAAACAAAGCGCGTTTTCCGTATCTTAAACCTAAATTAGAAGCGTTAATCATGGTGCGGGAGAAAACCAATAGCCATTAACGACTGTTAATGGCTATTGGTTCAATAAAAAGAATTTTTATTTAGCGTATTTAACCGAACAACCGTAGGATTTCGTAGACGGTTCCGAAACCGGATTACCAGCCATAGCTTCATCCAAAGCTGCTTTAACATAATTCTTAGCTACCGCGACATCAGCGACGTCAAAAGAAGATTTATCGTCAATCGCACCCTGATAAATCAGATTTCCTTCCGGATTAATCACGTACATATGGGGCGTGGTCTTAGCCGCGTACAGCTTGCCGACTATGCCATCCGGATCCAATAAAATGGCTGTGGGAACACCGCCCTTTGATTCCATCATCTGAGCGTGTTCGGCGGCAGGATAATTGCCTTCTTTACCTTCAGCGGATGAATTAATGGAAAGCCAAACGACATCTTTTTGGGTATACGATTTTTGTAAAGCCTGCATATTACCGCTTTGATAATGCTTCACCACAAACGGACAATCATGATTAAACCATTCCAAAACAACAAATTTGCCCTTGAATTCGGACAGCGAGCGTTCCGCCCCCGTCACATCTTTCAATTTAAAATCCGGAGCTGCCTGACCGACCGTGACATCACTCTGGGCTTTTAAATGAGTAAAGAAAACCATCCCCGCAACTAAACTCAAAATCAATACTGTTTTACGCATGTCCTTCTCCTTAAAATTATGATGTTATTATTTCCGACAAGATTGACCACAGTAAGAAATCTCAAACGATGCGTTAGTATATCCCTAAAAAAAAGGCGTGCAAGCTCTTTCTTCACCGCCTGGATTTAGCATTCGAACTTAATCTTTAAGCGCTTCCAACACCAAATCCGGCGTCAACAGTTCCGGCAACAGCTGAGGGGTTGACACGCCAGGAGCATAATACGCGTAAACGGGAATACTATTTTTCCCTAAACTGGCCAACGCCTGCGTGATCTCAGCATCATAATTGGTCCAATCCGCCTTAAAAGCGACGATTCCCTTCTCCTTAATCCGTGCTACAACCCTCGGATCACTTAAAGAAACCCGGTCATTTACCTGACAAGTCAGGCACCAGGCGGCTGTAAAATCCACCAGAACCGGAATATTTTTCCCGCGAGCCTCATTCACGGCATCAACGGAAAAAGGTTTCCAATAAATCCCCTGCGTCGGGTGATTCAGGCCAGATACTTTTGTTTGGGTAAAAACCAATAATAATGAGGCACTAAAAATCCCTAATGCAGCCATTAACACCGCGAGCGAACGCGTCACTTTTCGCGTCGCTTCCGGAAAATCAGCGCGCTGTGTTAAACCCCACAGGCGAATACTGATTAATATAATCAATAATCCTACGCTCCAAAACGTAACCGCGTTCCAGCCGCGAGCAACCCAAAGGACCCACCCCAGCCACCCAACCGTCGCCCAAAGGGGTATTGCCATAATTTTTTTGAGAACAACCATCCACTTCCCCGGACGCGGAAGCCACTTAAGCCATCCCGGATTGCGCGCTAACAACCAATAAGGCAAGGCCATCCCGATTCCCAGCGAGGTAAACACTAAAAAAATAATCATTGGCGACTGCGTTACCGCAAACCCTATGGCCGCGCCCATAAATGGTGCCGTGCAAGGCGTTGCTGCCAGTGTGGCAAGCAGGCCATTGATCAAAGCCTCGCGCGCGCCCGAGCGAACGCTCTGTTTGGTCCCCGCCGCCATGGCCAACGAATTCCCTAATTCCACCCAGCCCCAAAGACTAAAGGCCAATAACATAAATACCGCCGACAACAAAAAAATAAAAACCGGAGATTGAAATTGAAAACCCCAACCAATTTGCTTTCCAGCCGCCTGGAGGCACACCAAAACGGCCGCCAGCATCCAAAAAGAAATTACGATTCCCAAAGCAAACCAGCCGCCTTTTACATTGGGGGCAGTTGGCTCATTCGATTTTTCCTCAACTAAACTCAAGACCTTCAACCCCAAGACAGGAAAAACACAGGGCATTAAATTAAGAATCAATCCACCTATCAACGCATAAACCAAAAGCCACCCGATCCCCGCCACCCCTTGAAATAGAGAGAAACCAGGCAAAATTTCTTTTGCCATGACCTTAACATCCACCGCCGCCAGAGAAGCTCCGCCTGGTTTTTCCAAAAAAGTCAGCACACCCGTTAACTCTGCCACCGGTTTGGTATTCAACGTCGACCTGGCGATGGCCACCACATAACCCTTGCCTTGTTTCTGAAAACGTTGAACTTCAGCATGATTAATAAGGTCCGAACGCTCAGGATAAAAATAGGACGGAACCAACTTCTCGGCAACCGAATTCAACGGCCGCAAATTCAATTTAAGTTCCCGGCTATCAACTTTCAAATTTATGTCAAACAGCTCATTGAGGACAGGAATTCTGCGCCGCTCACTCGCGAAAACATCCGGTCGCTGAGTCAACGTTGCAGGAACAACGGGTAGATTCAAAAAAACATCAACTTCTCCGGGAACACATTCTATCTGGCAAGCTAAGAAAATTACCTTCGCTCCCAATCGTTGATCCTGCCCCACGGTTAAATTGGTTGGAACCTGAGCCTCAGCCAAAAAAGTAACCTCTCCCTCATATCCATAACTCATCAAAGGATCTAACGGTAATAATTTGGGAGTGGGCCACTGAATGGGACCGGCACTCATAGCTGACGGAAGAATCCAATTAACCCGCACCGGAATTCCGGAATCACCGGGATTTTTCCAGTATACGTGCCAACCTGGATCCATCGTCATCTTGATCGCCAACGTAATTTTCTTCCCAGGAGAAAGGACAGGCGCCGATGCCAGCAATTCAACTTTAGTATTTGCGCTCGTAGCCGATGATTCAGCAAACGCCGCGCAGTTGACAACGCTACCTAGCAGCCAAATCAACCCGCTTAACGTTATTGCCGTTTTCCTGAATAAAAGCATATTAAGGTAGCCGATACTGAGCTTTGCTTTTCTTAGGACTACCCCTCTCCTTTGCGGATTTAGTGATGCAAAGCTCAATAGCCCGAATTTGAATTTGCTCATGGAGAAATGGATGGATTCAATAAAGCACTGGCACCGCGATCTTGCAGCAACCGCACTTCAATGGGTTTATTCACTAACGGATATTTAATATGGAACTGCCGGTTGGCTTCTGCGCGTTCATCCCAAATATCAATTTGGTAATCAAATCCCGGCACCAACAACGGCAAACCACCGAATTTGACCTTCTCTCCTGTGCCAACGACAGCTAGCGTCCCAATGTAAGTCACTCCGTTAGGAGTTACGTAGAAAAATAAATCCGTTTCCTCTGTGGCCAAGGTGGAACCAACCGGTATCGAAATGGCATCAATACGGTAGCCACCTGCGGGCATCTCCAAGAAAAAATATCCTGGCTCGACCGATTTTGAATTCCAAGGCAAAAGCGCAGGCCCTAACTTATCACCAATGATCAAATAAAATTTAACACTCTCATCCTCCAATTTAGTCATCGACAATTTGACGTAATCCGCCTTTAACACACCGGAAAAAATAGTTTTTCCGAAAACAATACCCTGCAATTTCCCAAGCTCATCAACAGGAGGCGCTGTCTCAATAGCCGGAGCCGGGGCCGGAACCTCAACGGGTACCTCAACGGCGGGTTCAGGTATAGGATTGTCAACAACTGTTGGCGATGGCAACGGGTGATTGACCCGGGCGCAACCCGAGAAAACCAGCAACATGATTAACCAATAGCAAAATTTCATAATGACATTAAATTGACCAACGGTAAATTCTTATGGGAATTCAGACAAAATATTAAATCTGACAATAATAGTTTTAAATGATTTTACGGTGGAAGGCAAGGATGTTTTCTGCCAAGGGGTGGCTAATTATTCCAAATAAACACAACAAAAAAGCGAAAGGCCTAGATCCTTTCGCTTTTTGCCAAGCGCCAAAATCACGCTTGTTCTGACTTAAGTTAATGTTACTGACTTCGGGGAGATCACCTTGGGCTTCCAGGTAATATGAATATTCAGGGTGTGACAAAAATCCACTCGAAAAACGCTTTGCTCGCGATTAATAAAGAAAATGCCCTTCACGCGAAAGGAAAACTTCTCTTCTTTAGTGCGGGTATCGTATGATTTCTTAATAAAAATGTCTGGGGCCTGAGCCGTGCTGGCCTGGGCAGGTTCGGGAGTGACCACGTAAACAAAGCTCTTTTTTACATAAGTTTTACATTCCTTGTCTTCGGAAGTTTCCGCGACCGAAATGGCCTTGCTTCGGTTGTGCAGTGAAGTTAGCTTTTTATAGAGAATTTTCCGCATGTTCTCCAGCACCTCATTCTTCATTAGTTTTATGTCTCCCATCTCAACTCAGGTCCGATTACGTCCGAAGTATAACATCTGACCTTCTAGAGGCAAGGTGGAGTCCATAAAAAAAAGGAAGCGGTTTCCTGGAAAAAGCCCTCCGCAGGAGCCTCAAGAAACACTTTAGCTGAGAACCAGCCCCAGCCGAGCTAGCATATCTTAAGTTATTTGATATTAAATACTTATGATATTATGACGACGTCTTTTTGTGATGAAAAGGTAGGATTTTAACGCGATTTTCCTGATGAGAAAGTAATCTTTTTAGGTTGGCCCGATGGCGAATCCAGACAAAAACACTTAAAAGTACCCCCAGCCCTTGCAATTCCCAAGGCTGCTGAGTCAAGACCATAAGGACGGGTAAAATGGTCACCGCAACCAAAGAAGCCAAAGAAACATAACCCGAAAGCCCAAAAACAATAATCCAGCTGGCCAGGGTCAGCCAAACCACCGGACGAAATCCAGCAATCCCAATCATGAGGCCAAGGAGGACACCCAGGCCCGTTGCAATCCCCTTACCGCCTTTAAATTGCAAAAAAATGGTCCAATTGTGCCCACAAACCGCCACAATACCAAGAACCACTCGAATGAGTGTTCCCTCAAGCCCCAGTACCTCCGGAACCACAGCCGTTGGCACAATTCCTTTAATAATATCGATCAATAAAACTGCTGTTCCCGGCCCCTTACCTAAAACCCGAAAAGCATTAGTCGCACCAACATTTCCCGACCCCTGTGTCCGAATATCAATCCCTTTTAGCCAGCGTCCAAAGATATAGGCTGTCGGCACCGATCCAATGACGTAGGCGGCCACAAAAGCCAAAATAATATTAATTGGTTGGCTCATTGATAAGCTTAATCCCATCTCGAATGTAGTCTAGCGAAGAAATAATGACTAAAATCAAGGTGACATCGCACAGATATAATGAAAATGGCCACTGCCAGAATATCCCTAAAATGCACATTACCTGCAAAAAAGCCGTCGCCTTTCCCCAAATACTGGGTTTCACATCCAAGTCTCCCCGTACCAAAAAAATGATCATCGCCCCAATCAGCAAAATGATGTCGCGACTGACCACAGCCACCACAAACCATAAAGGAAATACAACCGGACCCCAGGCATGGGCCACAAAAGACAGGCAGACAAAACCACTAATCAGCAAAAGTTTGTCGGCCAAAGGATCAAGAATAGCCCCTGCCCGGGTATTTTGCCGATACACTCTGGCGATATAGCCGTCAATGACATCAGAAAGCACAGCAAGCAAAAAAACCGATAGCGCCACCCATCTTAAGTAGCTACGTTGCGGCGCGTAATACAATAGGGTGTAAATAAAAACAGGGACCGCCAGAATGCGTCCCACGGTTATTCTATTAGCTACATTGAGCGCCATATTATTCTTCGACAGGATTGAGAACCGAACTATCCTGCGGGCATCGTTCTCGATCAACACTAAAACGCTGCCCACACGTCGGGCAATACTTGGCAACCGGTCCCTGATGTCGAATAGCCGTCGTCACTGAATCTACAGCCGTTCGCGTGGAGCCATCTTGTTGTATATCGACGGCAAGACGACGCAGATCTTCTGGTGAAACAGGCTGACCGCTTAATACTTCGGTAACCGACCCTAAGGCTTCTTGCACGTCCTGCATCGATTCCGCTTCCGCTTTATTCAGTAGGTCAGGTTTGTGATATGCCCTGGAGCCGCACCCCATCAGGCCTAACATCGCCACTGACAACGTCAAAAAACTACCATGCAAAATGTATTTCTTTAGCTTCATCATTGAATCACGCGAATACGATTGAGCGGCCAATAAATTAACTCCGCCCGGCCGATCACCAGTTCTTTGGGAACAAATCCCCAGTAACGGCTGTCCCGGCTGGATCCACTATTATCGCCAAGAACAAAATAATGACCTTCCGGCACTTTAATTTTCTTACTGACTTTGGCATAATCTCCACGATTGTAATAATAAATGCTTCCCATGGGTAAATCTTCGATAGCTTTTCCGTTAACCACAATTTTGCCCTCTTTGATTTCAACCGTCTCACCCCCTACCGCAACTAATCGTTTAATAAAATCCCGTTTGGGGTCTTCCGGGTAAACAAAAACAATCACATCACCACGCTTAGGCTCAGAAAATCCCGGAATCCGCTTTTTGCTAAAAGGAATGAGGGGACCGTAACGCAATTTATTAACGATAATCCGATCGCCTTCAATCAGGGTCATGCGCATGGATCCGGTCGGAATTTTAAACGCCTGAAAGAAAAAAGCCCGAATGAATAGCGCCAGGACCAGGGCAATGACGATTGACTCAACCCAATCCCGTAATACGGATTTCGGTGGTGACTGTTTTTTCTGTTTAATCTTCTGCTCCATAGAAGAATCCCTCATAATTTTAAAACCGCCAAAAATGCTTCCTGGGGAATTTCAACATTACCAATCTGCTTTAATTTCTTTTTGCCTTCTTTTTGTTTTTCCCAAAGCTTTCGCTTGCGGGTAATATCTCCACCATAACACTTGGCTGTCACATTCTTTCCCGCCGCTTTAACACGCGCGCTAGAAACAATGCGACCGTCACATGTGGCTTGAACCCGGACTTCGAATAATTGCTGTGGGATCAAATCTTTCAATTTAGTAACCAATGCCAGACCTTTTTCATAAGCTCGCTCGCGGTGCACCAGGCAAGAAAACGCGTCACAAATCTTATCATTGATCATGATGTCCAAACGAGAAATTTGGGCAGGCATATATCCCTTAAATTCATAATCGATGGATCCGTAACCACGCGTCGCGGACTTGACCATATCGTTAAAATCAACAATGATCTCAGAAAGAGGCATATCGAAAACAACCCGCATGCGATCAGATACATAATCACTCTTAACATACGTACCGCGTTTGGATTTAGACAATTCCATCACCGCGTCCATCGAGGTCACCGGCGTCAAGATCGACATGGTCACGCAAGGCTCTTCAATCTGCTGAACATTGGAAATATTATCAATTTGCGTTGGGCTTTCGATATCAATGGTCTTACCATCTTTGGTCTTGACCCGATAGCTGACGTTGGGCGTCGTCAAAATTAGATTCAAATTATATTCTCGTTCGAGACGTTCCTGAACAATCTCCATGTGCAGCAAGCCTAAGAAGCCACAACGAAAACCAAAACCAAAAGACTGCGACGTTTCGTTTTCATACACAAAACTAGGATCGCTTAAACGCAATTTATCAATCGCTTCCCGCAAGTCGTTAAAATCTTTGGCGTTAACCGGATAAACCCCGCAAAAAACTAAGGGTTTTAACTGACGGTACCCTGGCAGAGGTTCTGACGCGGGTCGCTTAAGTTCGGTCACCGTGTCCCCGACACGAACCTCGCGAGGATCATGAACACTGCAGGTGATATAGCCTACTTCTCCACTACCTAATTCCTTAAACTTGACCGCTTCCGGAGTAAAAACACCGACCTCTTCCACATTAAATTCTTTACCGGAATTCATCATCTTGATCGCCAACCCCGGCTGAACTTTACCCTGAATAACCCGAATATAAATGATAATCCCTTTGTAAATATCGTACTTCATATCAAAAATCAACGCTTTTAACGGAGCTTCATCATCTCCTTCCGGGCAAGGAATGAAATCAATAATCTTTTCAAAAAGCTCACGAATGCCAATTCCCTGTTTAGCCGAAACTTGCTGAATGTCTTCTTCTTTAAAACTAAAAACTTCCATTAATTGCAATTTGGCGTGATCAATGTCGATATTGGCGATATCAATCTTGTTTAATACCGGTAAAATTTCCAAATTATTATCTATAGCGAGAAAATAATTAGCCACGGTTTGCGATTCAACCCCCTGAGTGACGTCCGTCACCAATAGCGCCCCTTCGCACGCGCGCAAAGACTTTTCCACTTCGTAGGTAAAATCCACATGCCCTGGAGTATCAATCAAATTAAAAACATACTCATTGCCATCTTTAGCTCGGTAATTGATTTTCACCGCTGACGCTTTGATGGTAATCCCGCGCTCTCGTTCCAAATCCATATCATCCAAGTGCTGATTATGGAATTTCCTTTCATCAATCGCGCCGGTAAAAAGCAAGAATCGGTCGGCCAACGTTGATTTACCGTGATCGATGTGAGCAATAATTGAGAAATTTCTAATGAACTTTTTATCCATGTTTCCTTATATAAGTCAGCATCAATTCCGCCGTCTCATCGACCGTCAAATCAGTCCCATCGATGCGAATAGCGTCGGCCGCCTGACGTAAAGGGCCCGTCGTACGGTTAAAATCTTTATAGTCGCGATCCTGCATCTCGACTTTCAACTGGGCTTCTTCAACGGATTTTCCCTGTTCTTGCAATTCCCGCATCCGACGGCGCGCACGAACCTCAAAATCCGCGTCTAAATAAAATTTAAATTGAGCCTGAGGAAAAACGACCGTACCCACATCCCGCCCCTCAACCACCACATTGGTCCGCAACCCAATCGCTCGCTGCCAATCTACCATGATTTCTCGAACCCTTGGAGCCCGAGCAATGTAAAAGGTATTGTTAGTCACTTCCGACGTACGGATTTCCGCAGAAACATTTTCCCCATCCAAGAGGATTATTAACTTTCCTTCCCTATCATTCACTAAATCCAACGACGTTCGCTTGGCCAACTGAACCAAAGCCATCTCATCTTCCAAATTAATTTTCTGTCGGATGGCCTTAAGTGTTAACGCCCGATACATGGCTCCCGTATCTAAATAGGAATAGCCGAGTTTACGGGATAAGGACTTGGCAATGGTACTCTTGCCGGCCCCGGCCGGGCCGTCAATGGTAATAACCACCGCCTTACTCGGTTCGTTCAAGACCATCACGTTTGACTTTGGCGCGCTTAAAGCCTTCGAGAAGGTTGCTTTCATCGCGGGAGACAATCATTTTGCGGTAACCGGAAAGAATTTTGACCGCCTGATCCAAAACCTCTATGAGATTTTTGGAATTAGCCATGCAAATGTCATTCCACATTTGCGGTGAGCTGCCGGCAATACGCGTCGTATCTTTCAATCCTTGCGCGGCAAATTCTAAATGCTGTTGCGGAATCGCGTCCATAAGTGCGTACGCCATCACATGCGGTAAATGACTAATATTCGCCAAGATCTTATCGTGTTCCGAGGGCGAGAGTGACTTAACCTGCGCCCCGATATGGGTCCAGAACTGTTTAACACGCTCGACAGCGCCACGATTAGACTTTTCCGTTGGCGTCATCCAGCAGAGCGAATTTTCATAAAGCCGCGCACTCGCAAAATCAGGACCCTGCTTTTCGGATCCGGCCATAGGATGAGACCCCACAAAGAAAACGTGGGGCGGCAAAACTTTCTCCGCTGTATCGACAATAGTTGTTTTAGTGCTCCCCACATCTGTCACGATGCAACCACGCTTTAACATCGGGCCAATTTGATTTAACAAATTAACAATGGCATTAACCGGTGTGGCAAGGATCACCAGATCCGAGTTAAACAACGCTTTGCGCAAATCATGATACGCGTGGTCAATGGCTTTTACTTTTAAAGCCGACACCAAAGTCGTTTGCCGTTGCGAAACACCGGCAACTTCTCCTGCCAGACGATGGTTCTTAATCGCCAAACCTAACGAGCCTCCCATTAGTCCAACACCGATAATGGTGACTTTTCGAAAATAAATTTTCTCCGGCATATTATCCTCGTTAGAATTCGCGACCGACCGCTTGCGCGATGAGCCGCAAATCTTTCATGAGCAACGTAAATTTTTCTGAAGTTAATGATTGCGCGCCATCGGACAGAGCCTCTTCAGGATTATCATGTACTTCAATCATCAACCCGTCACATCCCGCCGCCACGGCCGCTTTCGCGCCGCTACCAACATAACCCCACAATCCCGTGCCGTGACTAGGATCCACCATCATCGGTAAATGCGATAATTTCTTGACTACCGGCACGGCGTTAATGTCCAACGTATTGCGCGTTGCGGTCTCAAAAGTACGAATGCCGCGTTCGCAAAGCATGACATCAAAGTTACCTTCGGAAAGAACATACTCTGCAGACATCAATAAATCTTTGATGGTCGCGCTCATGCCCCGTTTTAAGAAAACCGGCTTTCGGGTCTGACCGACTTCTTTAAGCAAACTGAAATTCTGCATATTTCTGGCCCCAATTTGAAACACATCCGCGTACTTGGCGACTAGAGCGACCTGACGGGGATCCATAACTTCTGTGATGGTAACCATGCCGGATTCTTTGCCAACGGCCTGCAAAATTTTCAAACCTTCTTCGCCCATACCCTGAAAATCATACGGGGACGTTCGGGGTTTAAAGGCACCGCCACGCAAGACCGACGCACCAGCGGCTTTAATACTTTTAGCCAATGAGGACATTTGTTCATAGCTTTCAATCGAACAGGGGCCAGCCATCATCACAATTTTCTTCCCCCCCACAGCCACATCTCTGCCAAGCTTAATGACCGACCCTTCTTTTCTAAATTCTCGCGAAACCAATTTGTAAGGGGCCAACACCGGCATGACCGATTCGACACCAGGAAAAACTTCGAGCGGAATCGCTCGCAACGCGTCTTCCGGACCAATAAATCCCATAATCGTGCGTTCCACGCCACGGGAAATATGCGCCTTAAGACCTAACTTCTCGGTTTTATCCAAAATATGCTTGATTTGCGCTTCAGTAGCATCCGCACGTAAAACGATAATCATAAAACGTCCTCCAGCACGTTAATAAACTTATTATTTTCCTTTCGCGATCCAATCGTGACGCGAATATAATTTTTTAATCCCCAGTGACTCATATCCCGTACGATAACTCCCTTTTTCATCAAATCCCGAGTGACCGCTGTCGCATCACCATTCACTTTTACCAAGATAAAATTGGTATAACTTTTTTCAAAAGTCCAACCGCGCTTGGTTAACTGCGTATACAAAAAAGCCTTCTCAGCTTTGATGACTTTCGCGACACGCCCATAATACATCGTGTCATTCAAACAGGCCACGGCAGCCGCCTGAGCCAAAGAATTCACATTAAAAGGCTCCCGCAAACGGTTGAGCGCCGCGATTATCTCCGGACGAGCAATACCATACCCAACCCGCAATCCCGCTAAGCCGTACATTTTTGAAAAAGTCCGCGTCACCAAAACGTTAGAAAATTTTTTGATCAAACTTAATGAATCCGGGTAATCTTTTTCATCCACAAACTCATAATAGGCCTCATCGAGAAAAACCAAAATATGACTCGGGACCGAATTTAAGAATTTTAATAACGCCGTTTTCGGGATGTAGGTGCCGCAAGGATTGTCCGGATTACCAATAAAAATAACCTTGGTATTCTCATTGATGGCCGATTGCATCGCCGGCAAATCGTAATAAAAACCTTTCAAGGGAACAGCACGCACGCGAGCTCCTTCTAAACGCGCGGCAATATCATAAATCAAGAATGAAGGCTGAGCGATAATGACTTCGTCCTGTGGACCGACAATCGCGCGAATGGCCATTACGATAATTTCATCCGACCCGTTCCCAAAAATTAACTGATCCGGTTTAATCCGTAATTTCTTAGCCAAAGTCTCCCGCAAATAAAAACACCCACCCTCCGGGTAACGGTTAAGGGTAAGTGCCGCCTTGGCGATCGCGCGCAACACTCGAGGAGAAGGGACAAATGGGCTCTCGTTAGAAGCAAGTTTGACAACGTCGTTTAAACCCAATTCCCGTTTAACTTCTTCAATAGGTTTTCCCGGAACGTAAGGCGCGACATCAAAAATCTGTGATTTAAAAACGACACTCATTCTAAAACCGGGTAAGACCCGAGCACTTTTAAATATTTACACATATCTTCCAATTGAGCCAAAGCTTTCTCTACACGAGGATCCGTGCGATGCCCTTCAAAATCCACGAAGAAATAATAGTCCCAGGCTTTCTTTTTGGATGGGCGGGATTCAATTTTCGTCAGATTAATTTTTGCCCGAGAAAACGGCGCGAGCATCCCGTACAACGCGCCCACCTTATCCTTGATAGAAAACAAAATTGAGGTTCGGTCCTTGCCGGTTGGAGCGGCATCGGTTTGCCCAATGACCAAAAAGCGGGTCGTGTTATGGGCAATATCATGCACGGCTTTGCGCACAATAGGCACGCGGAATACTTCCGCCGCCTCTTTAGATGCGAGCGCAGCGACTTTGCTATTCTTTGAAGCAATTTCCGCCGCCTCGGTCGTAGACGCCACAATAATATCCTCCGCCCAAGGCAAATTAGTGGCCAACCAGTTTCGACACTGGTCGAACACCTGAGAATTGGAATAAACCTTTTTGATCTTTCGTAAATCTTTGGTGTGTGACAGAAGGTTATGAGAAATCTCCAACAGGCTCTGCCGGCAAATCTTCAAATCCGATTCCACTAACATATCAAACGTCGGGGTCACCGCCCCTTCCGTTGAATTCTCGATCGGTACGACGCCATAATCACATTCCTGTTGTTCCACCACACTAAATACTTCCGGAATTTTATGGCAGGAAACATAATTCATCTGCGCGCCAAAAATTTTGCGCGCCGCCGTATAGGTATAAGCGCCCATGGTTCCCAGCACCGCAATCTTTAACGGCTTTTCAACAGATAACGAACACGACATAATTTCACGGTAAACGGCTTGCAGCGCCTCGTTGGGCACGGCTCCCGGATTCAAAGACTTGATGCGCGTTAACACCTGTTTTTCTCGATCCGGCGCGTAAACCTGCTGATTGTTCTTTAATTTTTCAGCGCCGATACGCTTGCTAATCAGCGCCCGTTCGTTTAAAAGCCCAACGATTTTGGCATCAAGCGCATCAATATTTTTTCTTAATCCTGATAATGGCATATTTTTCTTAACTAGAAGCGTCTTGTTTAGGGTCATTCGCGTCCATGGTAGGTGCGTCGGAAGCCTCCGCAGCTGCCGACTCTTCAGATTCGGAAGTTTCCATTCGAGAAATATTCGGCCGGCTAAACTGATCCAAATTGGTTTCTTGTGAAAGCATTTCTGATTCGGAACCAATCCGTTCGCTCTCTTCCTTACGCAAATTATCTTCTATTTGCCCCCGGCCTCCCGCTTCAATCTCTTGCACGTTCTGCTGCAAACTGGAAAAATCTTCAAGCTTAGGCAAGTCATCCAATGATTTCAAACCAAAATATTCCAAAAACTGCTTCGTCGTTCCATAAAGAAAAGGACGACCTGGGACATCTTTTCTACCCACAATCTTAATCAAACCTTTAGCCAGCAAGTGATCCGTGACGCCGTCCGAATTAACACCTCGAATCAGTTCAATGTCCATGCGGGAAACCGGCTGTTTATAGGCAATAATCGCCAGTGTTTCTAAAGCGGGTTTGGACAACTTTTCTTTGTGGCGGGTTTTAAAAAATTTGCGAATAGCCAACGCAAAATTAGAGCTAGAAAGCATTTGATAACCACCGGCGATGTCAACAATGACCATACCGCTTTGTCGATCATCATATTCCTTTTGCAACGCAACAATGGTTTCTTTGACGGTAGCTCCATCAACGCCTTCCACAACTTCCCTGATTTGCTCAAGGGTTAAAGGCTTCTCACTTACGAACAGGAGAGCTTCAATCATACCGCGCAAATGGGGATTGAGTTCAGACTCCATTTAGTTTTTCACCTTTTGTTTGTAGATTTCGTTTAACAATTCTTCTGTCGACTGAATTGTTGTTGATCTCTCTAACGCCTTGTGAATCATTTCCTGCGCTTCCGGACGTTTATATTGCAATTGCATCAAAACAGCCAAGGCTTCCTGCTGCCAATCAGGTTCAGTAAGAATCTTTTTATTTTCCATCGTTCGCTCCGGAATCAAGCCAAAGCGTCCGATCTTGCCCTGCAGTTTAGCGACGATCTCTTTAGCGCGCTGCGCTCCGATACCCGGAAGCGTTTTAAGAAACCCGGTGTCCCCGGCTTCAATCGCGCGAGTGATTTCGGCAATAGGTTTATTGAGCGCTCTGACTGCGGCCCGAGGGCCGATTCCCGAAACCGTAATAAACTGTAGAAAAAAATCTTTCTCCAGATCGTTAAAAAACCCAATCATTACCGGAACCGCGCGCGAGGGTTCTAACTGATAATAATGATAGGTGACCAACTGTAACTCTCCCGTAGGGCTCGCCTGCTCACTGGCCTGACTAAGAACGGCGACCGGGACCAACACTTCATACACAAGCCCCTGAACCTCAAGGAACAATGAGGAAACACCCTGTTCCAGCAGTTTCCCTTTAATACGCACAATCATAATGGCTGTCGTCCGAAATGAACGTATCCCAGCGCTAACGCTAGCGCGTCAGATGCGTCCAAAGTCAATTGAGTACCGTCGATTTTCAAAGCGTAAGCCACAACGCGCTGCGTTTGTTGTTTTGTCGCATTACCGTTACCGACGACCACTTGACGAATTTTCTTAACGCTGAATTCCTTTAAAGCAATTTTCTTATGAGCGCATAACAAACAAATTACACCGCGCGCGTGCCCCATAATGCAGGCGGTCAAAGGATGCTTATAATGAGCATAAAGCTTTTCCAGCACCAATACCTGGGGCCGATGCTGATCAAGCAAATCGCTTAAATTTCTATAAAGAACGTCTAACTTCTTTTCCAACGTGTCCCGAGGTCGAGGATCAACAGACCCTGCTTCCACAAACTTTACTTTTCCATCAACCCAATCAATAACCCCATAACCTGTTGATTTTAATCCCGGATCAATCCCAAGGATTCGCATGCCAAGAATTATTCTCCTGCCATTTTAGCCATGTCTTCTTCAGAAATGTCGAAGTTGGCGTAGACATTTTGAACGTCTTCATGATCTTCCAGTGTTTCCATAAGCTCTAACACGTTTTTAGCATCGTTTCCCGCAACCTTGACGGTAGACTTGGGCAGCATGGTAATTTCTGCCGACGTCACCGCAATTTTCCCGGAAATTGCCGTTTTGATCGCTTCAAAATTACTTGGTTCACAGAAAATCTCGTAAGTGTCGCCTTCCGCTTTAAACTCATCGGCCCCGACATCAATAGCCAACCCGTAGAGATCGTCTTCCCCAATTTTATTCTTTTCTACCGTGATGTAACCTTTTTTCTCAAAATTGTAAGCCGTCGCACCGGCACCTGCCATGTTCCCATTCTTCTTGTTGAGAATATTGCGAATTTCTGCCGTTGTGCGGTTCTTATTATCAGTCAAGCAATCGATTAAAATTGCGACCCCACCCGGGCCATAAGCATCAAAAATAGCCGTTTCATACACAACTCCTGGTAACTCACCCGTTCCCTTTTTAATCGCGTTTTCAATATTGTCCTTCTGCATATTGATACCTCTAGCCCTCGCGACAGCGGTTCGCAAGCGAGGATTAGTATCGGGATTACCGCCGCCGTCTTTGGCTGCGGCCGTGATTTCACGAATAATTTTGGTAAACGCCGCACCACGCTTGGCGTCGGTACCAGCTTTTTTATGTTTAATTTTTGCCCATTTAGAATGCCCTGACATTTAAACGTCCTCCACTAACTTGTTACTGATGGTTAACACTAATGGCAAAAACCCACGTTGCACGACACGTCGAGGTTTATACGCCGTCCTTTATTAATATGAATAATATTTGCCAGCAGGCCAATAAGCCGAGTTGTGTCGATCTCGATTTTATTATAGGCGAGATGGATGGTCATTCGACTAACTCCGGAAATTACTTTCCGGACTCTTGCAGCCTACCCGGACATCGTAACGGGACGGATCATCCCGCGCCAGGTTTCCCTGTCTCTGTCCCTATTTGGCCTTACTCCCTGCAGAGATTGCTCGTTTCACCCTTCGACTCCTTGCTTCGCGCGTCGCTCAGGGTAAACCCCCTTTCGAGAATTTATACTGAGCGAGCGCAGCGAGTCGAAGTATCGTCACTGTAGCTCTAATCCTGATCACCGTGTTAAGAGTGAAATGTTAGGTGTTAAGAAAATCTTGACACTTAACACTTTCAACTTTTCACTGTAATCGTCCCGCATTATCGGGATGCAGTATCCTTCTTGGAGCTCGGACTTTCCTCCCCCCTGTTAACCTCTTCGGCTAAAGATTTGCCGAAGGCTCAAACAGCGGGGTAACCATCTTGGCCTGCTGAACAGATTTTATCGCTGACGTAGCCAAACGGTCAGCTTGTTTATTTTTCTCCCGCGGGATATGAGTAATCGAAAATCCCTTAATCCCCTCCCGCGCATGCTGGCAAAGATCAAACAAAAACTTAATAGCGGGCTCCTTAACTTTATAAGCGCCCTGCAGCTGGCGGCACATGAGCTCACTATCGGTAAAAAATTCCACCTGAGTTGCTTTTAGAACAAGGGCCTCTTGAAGGCCATACAACAACGCCGTATACTCAGCGATATTGTTGGTCGCATCTCCAATAGCTATCGATAATTCCTTTAAAGTTTTATCACCCTCTTTAATGACAACACCGACACCGGCAGGCCCCGGGTTACCACTGCAGGCCCCGTCAGTAAAAATCTGCAAATGCCGTTTCAAAGATCGTCCTCTAGATAAATAATCCGCGCGCACATTTCGCAATACACCAAATGGTCGTGCATTTTCAACTCATTGACGGCTTGCTGAGGGATATTCATGTAACAGCCACCACAAGCATTGGATTTAATCGGAACAATAGCCAGCCCTTCACTATGTTCCAAAATTCGTTCGTAGCGCGACAAACTATTTTTGTCTATTTCCGGAATAATGACTTTACGTTTAACATCTAACTGAGCCAACTTTTCCTGAAGTTCTTTGACATCGTTCTCAATTTCTTTTTTCTGGCTCAAGTAAACTTGCTCGGCGTTGGCTAAAGCGCTTTTTTCTTTGTCAATAAGCGCCGTCACAGCATCCGCTTCATCATAATTTCTTAAAATCGCCTCTTCAATCAATGACTTGTCAGCCTTGATGCTTTCAATTTCAGACTGCTTAGCGTGATATTCTTTATTAGTTTTTAAGGTAGACAATTGGGCGGAGGCCTTGGCAATGGCTTCTTCTTTTGACTGCATCTCCAACTCCTTGCCTTTTCGTTCCACCTGAACGGTTTTAAGTTTATCTTCCAAACCTTTCAGCTTGATCTTGGAGGACTCAAACGCGTTTTTTAACGCTTCTAACTCCAGCGGTTTTTCCTTCAAAACGACATTGAAATTATATATTTCAGCATCGTAGGACTGCAGTTCAACAAGTTTTTTGATTTGGTCTTTGACCGAAGCAGGTGGCAAAATAATTTCCTAGGTTAACTATTGGTAACTATTTTCATGGACTCAGCAGGGATCGAACCTGCGACCTCTGCCATGTGAGGGCAGCGCTCTAATCCCGACGCTCGTTTCTACTCGGTCGGGACCCCGACTTTTTCTATAATTTTTTTACAAAACGTCGGGGCCAACTGAGCTTTTTAATATTCCATCCTGAATTATTCTTTCAATATAATCTCTTCTTTTTAACTTCTTTATTCTTATTTCAGATTTTCTAGCTAATCCAAATGTGTCGAATTTTTGTTTAAAAACTAACTTCCATGGGATAAAACTTTTTGTTGATACTACTAGTCCCTTATTATGGCGCTCTATCCTTTGAGACAAGTCATTTGTACTACCGATATAATACCGGTCGCTTGCATCACTTTTAATAATATAAACCCATGCCATATCAATTCATGGACTCAGCAGGGATCGAACCTGCGACCTCTGCCATGTGAGGGCAGCGCTCTAACCAACTGAGCTATGAGTCCAATTCATTCAGTCCGGCTAATTCTGGGCCCACCTGGACTCCCCCGCCGGTCTAATATATTCGGGCGGCGGGGTCCCGCCTTCGCTCTAAATATTTTAAAAAAAGGCGGGAGAACCAGGATATTTTTCTAACAATAATTTTTATCTGGGCCCACCTGGACTCGAACCAGGGACCAAGAGATTATGAGTCTCCTGCTCTAACCGACTGAGCTATGGGCCCGCATAGCTCAATTCACAAAAAGTCAAAAAATTTGTGCTTAAGCATATCATAAGGGGATTTTCTTTTCAACTGAATTAACGATCAAAAAGGGCTAGTTCTCGCCTCTTGAGAAGCGCTAAAACCTTTGGGCAAAAATCAGTTGCAAACTAACTAGAGGGAAACGGCGGAGCTTACTGCGGGACAATTTTAAGCTTAAGCGTGGCAATGGGAAGAACCCCTTTAAAAGCCATATTAAACGTGCAGCGGATTTCCACTTCCCCAGGAGTGCTGAAACTATCCCCCTTAAACCCACGAGTGAGCGAGTAGGTAGGGTATAGAATTTCATCTTTAATGAACTGTCCGGGCTTAGCAGACTCTGGCTGAGTTCCCCAGACCTTATCATTAATCGTGAAAAAAAGAGTTCTTTCGTTAAATGGCTTCACTTTCAGATTCTGGCTGGTCAAATTCTTAAGTGTTACCTTAAAACTAATCCGTTCATCCACTTTATAAACCCTTTTCTCGGGTTCAATGATCAACTTTAACTTTAAATACTTTTGCTGATGATAATAGATGTCTGGGCCGAATTTATCAATCGGGCGCATCAGGTCATACCGTCGACCTCGAATGCGAGTGGTCTGATAACCAGCAAACTTTAAACCTATAACTGGAAAACCAAAACTAATGGGTGTCCCGTTAGGATCGACCAGGGATTTATCGTCAGCCCGTGTTACCGTCAGCGCGAAACGATAATGATAATCACCGCGAGGACTCAAATACTCAGGATTCTCATACATTAATTGAATCAGACCATCTTTATTCTTGGAAATGACGGATTCATCGAAGTATTTAAGCTCAGGGAAACGGTCACGAGAGGCTTGGATGTCCGTAAAAATGTCCATCATGACCTTATTGCACAGTTCTTTGGTCGCGTCATCCAAAATGACTTCTTCCTGCGCCCATAGGCCCGTGCTCAGGACACCCAACAATACCAATGTCAGTAATATTTTTTTCATAGCAAGAAGGGTCTATTGAGATTAACCCAATAGACCCTCTAAGTATACTCTAATTATGAGAAACTTTCGCCATCCTTATAGGCCATATCCAAAAAAGTCTTGATACGGCGTGACCGCGTCGGGTGCCGCAACTTCCGCAGCGCCTTTGATTCTATTTGCCGAACGCGTTCACGGGTCACATTAAATTCGCTCCCCACTTCTTCCAACGTTCGGCTCGAACCATCATGGATCCCGAAACGTAACTCCAAAATCTTACGCTCGCGTTCATCCAGGGTTTGCAAAACTCCGCCTATTTCTTCTTTCAGCATCGCGTGAAATGTGGCATTAGCTGGCGAAACAGCTTTTTTATCTTCGATAAAATCACCGAAATGCGTATCGCCTTCATCCCCAATAGGAGTTTGCAACGAAATCGGGATCTGAGAAATCTTCAGGATTTCCTTAACCTTACCAATCGGGATACGCATCTGCTTGGCAATTTCCTGTGCCAGTGGTTCTCGACCATACTCCTGAACAAACATACGCGACACGCGAATGATTTTATTGATCGTTTCGGTCATGTGAACCGGAATCCGGATCGTACGCGCTTGATCCGCGATTGATCGGGTGATCGCCTGTCTAATCCACCACGTGGCGTAGGTTGAAAATTTATACCCGCGCTGATACTCAAACTTTTCCACCGCGCGAATCAACCCCATATTGCCTTCCTGAATGAGATCAAGAAAAGACAATCCACGGTTAATGTATTTCTTGGCAATACTGACCACCAAACGCAAATTTGCTTCCACCAAAAGCTTCTTGGCCTTATTAAACTTGGCCTGGCGCATCTTAATAACGCGTAATTGCTCTTTGAGGACCGGAATCGGCTCCCCTAATTCTTTCAAAATATCCTGACGTTGCTTCTTAAGCTGAGGCGCGTTAAGGATTTTCTTGCGGCCTTCGAGAGTTCGGTTAATGCGGTCCGCGTTGTAGACCATATCTTCAATCCGACTAACCGTTTCTTCATTAACCGTTGACGTTAATTTAAAAGAAGCAATCGCTTTGGCGGACTCTTCGGTGCCAGGCTTGATTTTCTTAACTTTTTCCACAATCTTTTTCAAGTCCTTAATTAACTTAGGGCGACGCTCTAACTCGTCCTTAATCACATCCTCCACGTTGATCTCTTCACGTAATACTTTTTCCACGACATCCAACGCGTCACGGCGCGCGAAATGATTAACAAAGAGCGCTTCCGCGAATTTATGCTCCGCCTCTTCAATTCTTTTGGCGAGTTCGATTTCTTTTTCACGCGACAATAGCGGAATCGATCCCATCTGCTTCAAATACATTTTGACCGGGTCATCCAAAGGAATAAATTTATCGGAATACTCATTTTCTTCTTTCGCGGCCTCTTCCCGAACTCGACGCACTTCCTGCTCGCGGGACTCATCTGTATCGGCCGGATCAAAATCCTCCTCCTCATCGGAATCGATGACCTTGATGTCTTTTCCATCTAAAATATCAAACACCTGATCAATTTCTTCGGTAGAATCCAACGAGTTAGAGAGTGTCTCGTTGACTTCGTCATAAGTCAAATAACCTTTTTTCTTACCGATATTAACCAGCTTATCGACGTCTTCTTTAAAATCCTTTTCTTTGTCTCGATTTTTCATGCGATCGCTTTCTTTAGTAGAGAATTAAACTGCGCTTTAAGCTCTTCCAACCGCTTTAGGTCCCCCTGACCCTCGGCTTGCCGAATTTTCTCAATTAAATCCTGCCGGACCGACTTTAACTTATCCGTCCGCAAACGAAGCAAACAATCTCGGTGCAATCTCGCCTTATCAACTTCCAGGCCGTCTTGGCCGAATTCCTCAGCAGCGACCTGCGACAACATGTTCCGCACGCCCTCTTCTTCAACAGAATTCAGTAGCGCGGAAACATTGACGCGCTGCCCCGCATCAAATAACGAAAAAATCTGATTCATCACCCGACGGATACGTTCATCCTGGAAATCTTCAACAGATACCTCAGTTCGGGTCAAAGAAATCAACTCCTCTTCATGCAACAAAAGCTTTAATATATTATGTTCAACAGCCCGAATCGCGACCGATCCTACGGCTGGCTGACGTTTGATAACTTCATCTGATTTTCCGGATGCGATCCCACCCGCTTTTTGCAACTCAGCAAATAATGCCGCTTGCGGAATTCCCAATTCCTCGGATAAACGCTTTAAATATCCTGCCCGGACGACTTCATTAGGGAATTTGGCAATCGTGGCAAGCATCTCTTTTGAAACTTTTGCTTTGCTTTCTACGGATTGCCCGGTAAATTTATTTTGCAAATAGGCTAATTTATAATCAAAAAGCGATTGCGCCTGCGCTACGCGTTCAGCCAAAGCGTCACCACCCCATTTACCCACAAAAGAATCTGGATCCTCCCCTGGGGCCAACGTAGCCACCTTAACATTCATCCCTTCTTCAATAAGCAAATCCAAGCTACGAATCATCGCCGCTTCGCCCGCCGGATCAGCATCAAAGAGCATAACTACATTTTCAGTAAACCGGTGTACCAATCGAATTTGCTCAACCGTCAGCGCGGTTCCCAGAGAAGCCACTATGTTTGAGACGCCAGATTGAAAAGGCATCAAGAAATCCATATAACCTTCCACGACTACCGCTGCGTCCTGACGACCAACAAATTCCTTAGATAAATGAAATCCATATAAATGCTGGCCTTTGGTGTACACCGGAGTTTCCGGAGAATTAATGTACTTAGCGCTGGCATCTTTCTCTAAAGCGCGAGCGCCAAACGCAACACAATGTCCACGCTGATCAAAGATCGGAAAAGTGATTCGGTTACGAAACCGATCGTAATATCCTTCTTTTCCTTCTCGGGCAATGATGAGACCTGCCTTTTCCATCAAATGTAAAGGAACATCCTGCTGTCGCAAATAATTCAATAATCCATCCCAAGCTTCCGGAGCGAAACCCAACCTAAATTGCTTCACTAACTCCAGCGTCACTCGCCGAGACTTCAAATATTCTCGGGCATTCTTAGCCGCCGGAGCCAAAGAAGTCATCAGTTGTTGATGGAAAAACGTGGTCGCCTTTTCATTGGCATCCAAAATCTGCTGACGAATGCTGGCCCGAGCTTTAAATTGCTCATCGTTTTCCCGCGGGATCTCAATGCCCACTTTCTTCGCGAGCATTTCTACAGCTTCCGGAAACGTCAAATGCTCCTGACGCATCACAAAAGCAAAAACATTACCGCCCACCCCACACCCAAAACAATGAAAGATTTGCTTGTCCGGATTGACTACAAATGACGGAGATTTTTCGTTATGAAATGGACAATTCGCCTTAAAGTTTCTCCCCGCGCGTTTCAAAGGGATATACCCTTGAATCGTCGGTACGATATCATTGCGTTCCAAGACCTGCTGAATCACGTGTTCTGGAATCATAATCGCTTTACCCTTCGGAACCCCGAACATTCCAAAATCTCAACTTTGAATTTCTTTTCCAATTTATCCAAAAGTAAATTCATCCCTAAATTATCACTAGCCATATGCCCAGCATTAACGACCCGAATATGCTCGGATTTAATCCGCGTGTAATGATCTTCCGACAAATGCATACTTAATTGCGTATTAAATCCCAATTGGGATAAACGCGCGTAAATATTCTTTGAGCCTTCCGTCCCACCCGTCATATCCACTAACATTTTCCCCACCAAATCATCCGGCTTACCCACTAAAATTCGTGGACCGGCGTTAAGCTTCATGGCCTCTTGGTATTCCGGCTCAGCAAGTAATAACTCTACGAGATTCTTTAATTTCTTTGGTTTTTGCCGTGTTACCAAGTTTTCCAAATAATGCACGACATGATTGTCCGCCGGCGTATGACAGCACATCAACGACATTCCGATTAGCTTAGCCGCATCAACCGCGCGGGAATGATTAGTGGAATGCAACCGGCGGGTTACTTCAGCAACGCGACTTTCCATCAATTCTTTAGCCACCTCCGGAATAAACCCTAAATTGACCAACATATCCGTCTGCATGTCCATCACGTCATCCAACGAAGCCAGAGCCAATCCTTCCGGATGGTGCGCCAAGACTAGATCGATTGTTTGGCCGTTTTCGGAAAGCCTCTGAGCCAAAAGAACCTCCGCCACTTCCATGTCAATACCTACTAACAAACGTTTGACGTGCTGATTTAAAGCACCGTTTAAAATACGCGTGTCCGCGTACGGATTGGTCAAACGCTCTTTATCAAAGAACTTTTTGTAAATTTTTTTGGCCCGACGGAATTCCTGCCGGGACCGATTCAGCTTATCTTGAATTTGCTTCGGATGGCGCGGATCAACGTTGATTCCCTCCCGCACCAACAACTCATAAATCTCTTTAAGACTGGCCATGACTTATTCTTGACCTCGGCCAAAGAATCCTAGACTCTTTTCTGAATCCTGATGCGACGCCTCAGATTTAGGCTCAGCTGTTTCAACATCGGGCATCGCACGTTCCAAGGTCCCAATGCGTCGATTAATTTTCTCTGCAGGAAAAAAAGGTTTGATCAACTGATTAAACGTGATCTCATAGACATTTGGAGCAACTTCTTTCAAATATCCAGCACTCAAAGAATATTTAGCTTGCTTAATGAAATACCCAATACCTGAAACATAAATCAATATCAGCGCTAAGCTACACGTCAGAAAAGCACGGCCTAAGCCAAGCAGCAATCCACCACCTTTATCAATGACCGGGCTGATCTTTATTTTAAAAATAGTCAGCAGTCCATCTCTAATCAAAGCAAACAATGCCGTGATGACCAACCACAACAGGATAAAAGAAACAAATTCCGCTAATGGCTTGGTAAAACGCGCCCAATCAATAAAAAACTTAGCCAATGCGGTAAAATAATGCAGCACCACAAAGCTGGCCACTAACGTAGCGATCACCTTATAAAATTCAACTCCTACCCCATTCTTATAACCAATAAAAACGACCCTCGCCAAGATCGCGAGCATCAAGATATCAATAATGTTGATCTGGCTAAAAATTTCAGTCATAAATTTTGGGGCTAAAGTTGCTCAAGTATATCACACGGTCAATTCCAGTGTCAAGAAAGCGCTTTCAATCCAGGTTCCTTCTATAAGCTTATTCTTAACAATACTTTACATTCCTACGCCTAAATCCACTCCATGACCTTCGACTTGACAAGAATTCTCAAGAGTGGTATCTTTCAAGCCATGGCAATTTCAAGTAACGCCGAAGAAAAACGCCTGCAAGAACAATTGGCCCGAGCCAACCGGGAGTTAAGCATCCTGTATAACGTTAGCAACGCGATGCGCACGACTCTAGAGCTCAACCATATTCTTTATATTATCTTGACCGGGGTTACGTCCCACACAGGCTTAGGCTTTAACCGCGCGGCCCTATTTCTGGTTAACAAAAAAGAGCGTTGCCTTGAATGCAAAATAGCTATTGGCCCGGATTCCGCGGAGCACGCGGACAAAATTTGGAAATATATTAAAAATGCCAATCAAAACCTAGACGACCTTATCTCAACGGACCGCATCACGGAAAGCACCGCGCAATCATCGCTCTATGAAACTCTCAAGAAATTAAAAATTCCTCTGGTTGCGGAAAACAACCTTCTGGCATCGGCATTTTACAATGGCTCCCCGCTGCACATTCGCAAAGAATTAATCGACGAATATTTAAATGATCCCCTGTTAAAAATCTTTAAGACGTCTGAACTAGTCGTCATGCCGCTTAAAGCCAAAGATAAAGTCAATGGGTTGATCATTGCCGACAATTTATTTACTCAAAAACCTATCACCGGCGATGACTTAAAAATTTTTATGATGCTAGCCAACCAAGCGGGACTCGCGATCGAGAACTCTCAGCTCTACGAGCTCGTCGTGCACCGCAGCCACACGGACTCTTTGACCAATGTTTGGAACCATGGATTCTTTCAGCACACGCTATCGCTAGAAGTAGAGAAATCCCGCAGCCATCACCTCTCGCTGTGCCTGCTCATGATTGATATTGATAATTTCAAGAAGCTCAATGACACCTGGGGACACCAAAATGGCGACATTCTGCTCTTAGAATTGGCAACTATTTTAAAAGAATCCTCGCGAGAGATTGATTATGTCTGTCGCTATGGCGGCGAAGAATTTGCTATCATCCTGACTCAAACCACTAAAGAGCAAGGCTTTGTTATTGCTGAACGAATTCGAGAACGTATTGCCCAGCATCAATTCCCCAAATATCCCAATTTTAAAGATCTGCGCTTTTCCGTAAGCATTGGGCTGGCCAGTTTCCCTCAAGACGCACAAATCAAAGAAGAGCTCATCGCCAAAGCGGATAAAGCGATGTACATCGCAAAATTCGGCGGCAAAAACCGTACCTACGCGATGGAACAGGAAGACAATTAATTCAAAGTTGATATTTCAGGAAGATTAAACGGTAACAGAAACTTCTTCGTTGGGTACGTCTTTTTTCTCGCCATCCCCAAACTTGACGGACACAATTTTAGAAACCCCGGTCTCTTGCATGGTAATTCCATACATGACGTCGGCTTGAGCGATTGTTTTCTTATTGTGGGTGATAACAATAAATTGGGCGATGGAAGAAAACTCTTTTAACAAATACCCAAAACGCCCCACGTTAGATTCATCCAAAGCGGCATCAATTTCATCGAGCACGCAAAACGGACTCGGCCGAACTTTAAAAACACCAAAAATAAGCGCGATGGCGGTCAAGGTTTTCTCACCACCGGACAACAAGCTGATATTTTGCAATTTCTTGCCCGGAGGACGTGCGATGATTTCAATACCAGACTCCAAAACATTTTCGGGATCCATCAAGACCAACTGAGCTTCGCCTCCGCCAAACAGCATACGAAAATAAAT
>CAYXGG010000002.1:85306-164287 GCA_964464475.1 uncultured Planctomycetales bacterium
CGAAGAGTCGGACTCCTTAACTAATTCATCGAAATTCACCTTATAACTTTGCTGCAATTTATCTTTTATCGCTTTTTCACCAAAACTGAGCTCTTGCTCTTTCATTTCTTGGTTATGCATCTGCGTTTTAATCTCAATAATTTCGCTTTCCATACTATTAACTTGACGACGCTTACTATTGAGACGCTGCGAGGCATCAGCGCGTTCACGCTCTTGCTGCGCTAAAGCATCTACCAATGAAGACTTTTCTCTTTTGATACTTTCAATTTTCTCAATCAACTGCAGTGTTTCTTCTTCGAGCTTCGTTTTTTTAAGAGCAGACTCATTCAAATCCTCGTCAATCTGCGTGATTTCCTCCCGCGAAGTCCCCAACGAATCTGTAAAGACTTTTAAACTATCCATCAGGCTGTTTTCTTTACCCTGATGAGAACTAATTTCCGTTTCCATTTGCGCGATAGCGACACTAACCGTTTCACGCTCCTTTGATTTAGATTCAATGGCTGACTGCTTATCTTTTATTCCTTGTTGACACAATTGAATTTCCTGCGAACTAGTGGACAAATCGACGCTTAAACGATCTTCCCTCAGTTTTAATCCGGCCAAAAGCTCAGTGGCCTCAGCCAACTCCAAATCAACCAAATCTAATTCACCCTTTAATTTATTGACGTCTTTTAACACATCACTTTTTTGTGATTCAAAAACCGACATGGACTTTTCATAAGACCGCAAGTCCTCCATCAGGGTATCGATCTGCGCTTGCTCTTCACCGACACGAGTGATGGTCTCTTCACGCTGGGTTGTTTCCAAATCAATCTGCAAGGTCACTTCGTTAATTTTGGCAAGGACTTCTTGCGGGTCTAACTCGATAAATTTACTCTCACAAACGATTTCATATAAAGGTCCCTGCGCCAAATGACCCGCCTGACGGAATAATTCCCGTTGCGCCTCGGAAACCGGCTGAACCTGACGAACTTTACCGATAATCCCCGTGTGCCGCTCCAACGGAGGAACATGCGTAATCAAACGCCCCTCCACAACCGGATCGGGGATGTCTTCATACTGCACCCGCAATTTTTCAATAAATTCCTTTTGGGATATAAGGAGCAGCTTTGTCTTTTCCAATTCTCCCAAAGAATGCTGCAGTTCGCCCAACCTGGTTTTCAATGTCTGTAGCGTTTGCGACTTTACTTCTTGCTGGTTTCTAACCTCGGTCAGCTTCGCAGAATATTCTTCAATCTGCCGGTTAATGTTCTGCAATTTTAAATCAATTTCCTGTTTTTCCGCCGTGACTTTGGCCGCTTCCATTTCTAATCGCCGCTTGCGCGCCAGAGCCCCCTGAACTTCCTTCATGATTTCCGTCAATTCATTCTTCACCTTAACCTGACGGCTGGTGAGCTCCATAATTTTTTCTTCATCCTGGCGAATGGTATCTTTATGTTGCTGAATTAACGTCGCAATGGCATGAAGATTTTCACGACTTGACGCTAAGGCGGTTTTATTGGCTTCCAAAGATTGCTGCAGGGCCCCTAAAGCGGTTCTCAACTCTGCGACTTTTTCTTCTTGCTGTCGGCAACGTTCGCTCAACAAATTCTTCTGCTGGTTCAAGCGGTCTTCATTAGCCGTTAAATTAGCCAAACGCTCGTCGTTAAAACTAATCTGCCGCTGTTCAATATCTATTTGGTTATCAAATTTAATTTCTTCGGAATGGACTTCATTAATTTTCTGCTCAATATCAACCAAAATTCCTTCTTCATGCTCAATCAAGTTGTTTAATTCCGCCATCTCGGCGTTAAGACGCGCTTCTTTGGCCAGCATTTCCTGAACTTCAGACTTAAGTCTTCCTCGCTCCTGCTCTTGAGCACGCAGCTGTAATTTAGCCAAGTGGATTTCATAAGCCTTAAGCTTTTCATACTCTTCTTTATAGCGCCGGGCTTTGTTGGCCTGACGTTCGATGGACGCAATCTGACGTTTGACTTCAATGACGATATCATTGATGCGCAATAAATTATTTTCGGTGTCCTTAAGCTTATTAAGAGCTTCCTTGCGCTTGGACTTATACTTCGTAATGCCCGAGGCTTCATCAAAAATCACCCGTCGTTCTTCCGGGCGAGCGCTGACGACCAAATCGACTTTGCCCTGCTGAACCAACGAATAAGCTTCGGCACCGATCCCGGTTCCCATCAATAATTCGTTAATATCTTTTAGTCGGACGACAGACTTATTGAGCAAATACTCACTTTCCCCGGAACGAAACAACCGTCGGGTAATCGTGACCTCATTAAAATCTACAGGGAAGAATCGTTTTTCGTTTGAAAAGGTAAGGCTAACTTCAGCGAAACCCAAGCCGGATTTCTTGTCCGTTCCATTAAAGATAACATCTTCCATGGAAGAACCGCGCAACTCTTTCACGCTCTGCTCGCCTAGCACCCAGCGGATGGAATCAAAGATATTACTTTTGCCGCAACCGTTGGGACCAACGACCGCGGTAATGCCGGACCCAAAATTAAGCGTCGTTTTGTCGGCGAATGATTTGAAGCCAAAAATTTCCAGCTTCTTAAAATACATAAGGGCTCCTGGTGAGTGGGCTATCCCAACTAATACTATCTTTTGTCAAGAATGCCTTTAACGATGGCTACGGTCTGATTCAACGATGTAAATTTGGGAAGCGTGTCTTCAGGGATAGCAATACGGTATTTTTTCTCAATGCCAGCAAGTATTTCCAAAGCCATCATGGAATCCATGCCTAAATCCTTCACAAAACTGGCCTCTCCGTCAATACTGGAGGGCTCTGTTTCCAACACTTCGGCAACTAATTTACGAATATCATCTTCTACGTTTCTCGCACCATCAGCCATACAGACTCCTTATCCTTAGTTGTCGGTCTCCGTTCACACCTACAAGGGAATGCGCACGGTCTTACAAGAAGCACAACCGCTTGTGGTCGGCGACAAAAGCTTGAATCCACTTTAAGGCGCCCCTAATTTGTTGTCAACGAGATTTCAGAATATTTTATTGCAACAGGTTAGAACGATTTCAGCGAGAGTTATTTTTCCGGCAGGGTTACTGACTTAAAGACACATCCACTTCCACATCCGCTTCGTAATTCACATCAGCAAAACCAAAACCAAAAAGCTTCAAGAAATCCTCTTCGTAGCCAGCCACGTCGGCTAACTGCCGAACGTTCGCGGTATCAATTTGCTCCCACAGCGTTTTAACTTCTCGCTGAACGTCTTCCCGCATTTCTAAATCATCCACACGAATTCGTCCTTTAGCATCTACTAATACCGCTTGGCCCGTGTATAACCTTTGGGCAAACAAACGCTGAATTTGCTGAATACAATTTTCTTCAAGGCCCTTAGCCTTCATCACTTTCTTTAAGATCACAAAATATAATGGAATAAATGGAATCGCGGAACTAGATTGCGTCACCAACGCTTTATTAACAGAAATAAAAGCCTGCCCGCCAATAGCTTGCTGTAAGCGCGCATGCAATTTGTGTGCAGTCGCTTCAATATGATCTTTGGCAGCACCAATCGTTCCGTTGCGATAAACTGGCGTGGTCACATCCGGACCAATATACGAATACGCCACGCTTATTGCGCCAGGACTTAACACGCCCGCTTTTAATAAAGCCTCTATCCAAAGCTCCCAATCATCGCCTCCCATCACGCCAATAGTCCCCTCAATTTCTTCGGGAGTGGCTGGCGGCAAGGTAACTTCAACGACTTTGCCTGCTTCAAAATCCATAGATTTATTGGTATACGGTTTATCCTTAGGCCTTAAAACTGATTTATAAATCTGCCCAGTCTTAGGATCCGTTCGACGCGGAGAAGCCAAACTATAAACCACCAGGTCAATCTTACCCAAATCTTGACGAATGGTTTCGATGACCTGCGACTTTAACTCATCGGCAAACGCATCGCCATTAATACTTCTCGCGTAGAGGCCCGCCTTCCGGGCGGCATTCTCAAAAGCTACGGAATTATACCAACCGGCCGTTGCTGTTCGCTTATTTTCGGCTGGCCGTTCGTAAAAAACACCTAACGTCGCTGCGCCCGAAGCAAAAGCGGGGACAATCCGAGACGCCAAACCATATCCCGTCGAGGCGCCAATCACCAAAACTTTTTTGGGTCCCTGGCTGAGCGCGGGACGCGATTTAACAAAATCAATCTGTTCCTGAACGTGCCGAGCGCAGCCCACTGGATGAGCGGTCGTGCAAATATATCCTCTTATTTTCGGTTGGACGATCATATCGTTGCTCTCTTGGCCACCATCACGATTCCGGAAGTTGTGACAGCGAAACGTTTGCGATCAAGTTCGAGATCAAAACCAACTTTAGCATTCGGCGGGATTACAACCTGCTTATCAATAATGGCATTTTGAATCTGGGCCCCTTCTCCTACCGTCACACCTTCCATCAAAATAGAATCCGTAACCACCGCTTGCGGTTCAACCCTGACGGCAGAAGACAACACCGACCGAATGACCTTGCCCCCTCTAATCACACACCCACCGGAAACAATGGAATCCACGATAACTCCTGTCTCCGTGCCTTTTTCCGAAACAACACTTAACGTTTTAATCGGTGGATACTGTTCGTGGTAAGTCCGTACCGGCCACTGCTTATCATACAAGTTGAATTCTGAAGAAGGCTTAACTAAATCCATATTGGCTTGGTAGTAAGCATCCCGAGTTCCAATATCCCGCCAATATTTGGCTTGACCGTTGTCATCAACAAAATTATAAACAAAAACACGACGTTTATTCTTCAACATCTGGGGAATAACATTTTTCCCGAAATCATGCTCTGAAAAAGCATTTTTAGCGTCGGCCTCAAGCTCTTCCATTAACACATCAGGCTTAAACAAATAAATCCCCATAGAGGCAAATATTTTATCGTCGTGCCCCGGAATTGTTTTAGGATGGGAAGGTTTTTCCTGGAAACCTTCTACGCGCTTTTGCGCATCCACTTCAATCACCCCAAAATTAACCGCCGATTCTTTAGGCATTTCAAGACAGGCTACGGTCATATCCGCGTCCTTTGAATTATGAAAATCCATCATCTTGCGGTAATCCATCTTATAAATATGGTCTCCAGCCAGCACCAACACCATGCTCGGGTCCGCGTCGCGTAACGCGTACATATTCTGATGGATAGCGTCCGCCGTTCCCTTATACCAGTCAGAGCCAATACGCTGCTGGGCAGGAATAACGTCAATAAATTCGCCTAACTGATTAGAGAAAATGTTCCATCCGGAAAGGATATGTTTTTGCAGGGAGAAAGATTTGTACTGGATAAGAACGTAGATACGCCGCAATCCGGAATTGATACAATTGCTGAGCGTAAAATCGATGATGCGATAAATACCGCCAAAAGGAACGGCTGGTTTGGCGCGATCCCGAGTTAGCGGGTCCAAACGCTCGCCTTTACCACCGGCTAAAATAAATGTCAGTGCTTCACGCATGAGGAATGATGGTTCTTAAAATTTTCGTTATTATACGTTGAGACTTTCTGATTTTCAATAGCGGAGTTTCGTGAGTGTTTAGTATCCAAACGCCTGGAACAAAACCCATTTAGAAAATCGACAGGCTCTTCTTTAATACTTCATTCTGAGGATCGATCTTTAATCCCTGTTGAAAATAATTTCGGGCCTGCTCTTCCTGCCCTAAAGCTCGCGAAACCTGCCCCAACTTTAAGAGTATCTCCGCCTGGTTCTTGGGGGCGTCTTTTAATAATAAATATATTTTTAGCGCCGTCGGATATTCTTTCTGGTCAAAAATAATGTCCGCGATGGCCAAAACATCTTTCACCGCATTTTTATCCAGCCCCCAGGCATCTTCTGTCGCCAGAAAAGCGTTCTGATATTGCCGATCGAGCGCGTAGCCTTTGGCGAGCATGAAAATTGCTTTAGGCTGACGAGGTGACTCGGCCACCAATTTCTTATACTGTTTGATTGCGTATTTGTATTCTCCTAAATTTTCGTAAGCCAAGGCCAAATTATAGCGGCTTTCCGTGTCCGAACCATTGATCATCGTGGCCGCCCGGAAATTCTCAAAGGCTTTCCAGTGTTCTTTCTTCTTACCCGCGATTTCTCCCAAAATTTTGTAAGCCTCAATATAACCGGGAGAAATTGTTCTAGCGTGCTCCGCTTCTTCAATCGCCAGATCCAACAACCCCATCGATTTATAGGAATACGCTCGGTTGATTTCCTGATAAGGCGTAGCCATAATCGGACCCAACCGTAACAAATCCACGCGCGGAGCGCGATAGGTCGTCAGATCTAATCTTAACTTGGCAATATGTTCTTGGTTTTGCGGGATATCCTTTAACAAAATGATCCCGTCGTAGTCAAAATAAACCGGAACCCACTCCTTATGTTTCCAGAAATATTCAATCACCTTCTCAGGCACTTCTTTATTGTTCGAATTCAGGAAAGCGCCCGTTATGTTATATTGGATCAGCGCCTTTTCTAACAATTCAATATTCTCATCTCGCCACATGGTACGGTAGTTGCGGAAAAATTCCGCTCCATAAACTTCCGTACGGCCATCGATAAAAACTTTGATGTTCGGCGCGGTCCGACCAATTAAATAAGCCCCGGAGTTAAAATCATTAAAGAAGTTTCCCTTGAGCTGGTTAGCCACCATAAAATCCGCGGCCTTATGCGGAAAGCTGCGCTGAGAGACTCCCCCATATTCGGATTTACGTTCATACTTTTCGTAATCAAAATAACCTCGCCAAGAAATATTCTCTCCATAATTCATGATCCAGTAAATCAACACGATATTCAGAATGATTCCCGTCATGTACAAAAACTTGCGATCGCTAAACTGAAACGGAAGGTAGTCTTCGGTCGGTCGACCAGAAAAATTAGAAAGGCAAACGAAATAGCCGACAAAAGCAAAAAACACAATGTTACGCACCGCCGCTAAGGAAAAAAACAGAAAGAATATCCATAGGATCAATCCGCCTAAGTCAATCCGGCGACGGTTAAAAACAAAACTGATAAAAGATAAAAAGATAAAAAGCTTGTAAAAAGAATACTCCTCGGTAAACAACGTATTCATGGAAATCGGACGGGCCAATTCAATAATATTTTCAAAGAATATTTTGGATTCTGCGGGAAGCGTGAGCATAACGCTAATCGGATACCACGCCCCTTTAAATGTTTGAGGATTGACTAAGCAAGCCAAAATCACCAACAGCAAAATCCATTTTAAACGGCGAAACTCATCGTCCGTCAGCCGTCCCGCCTGCCCCCACTCTGCGGGTAATTTGACACAGCGCTTGGTATATTCAGCAAACAAGGCGATCAGCACCGTCAAAGGTCCTAAAAAGAAAAATCCGTGCATGTTGGTCCACAGAACCTGAGTGATGGTTAAAGCCAGCACCGACCACGGGCGGTCAATATGAAGTGAGAGCGTTACGATGTAAATCGTAAAGAATAGTAAGCTAAATATGTCCGGACGGATCGTAAAACGAAATTCATAAACGAGTAAGACCAGCAGCAGCAAGAAACTCACGCCCAAGAGACGCTGCCGCCCATAGCCAAGCAAAAGCAACAACAGAAAAGTTATGCCGACCACCACCGACTGCATCGTCAATAACCCATCCGGCCCCCACAACGCATTTACGTAAAATAATAATATTTGAAAGAGCCACTCATGATTGTTCCAATATTTACCGGCAATACTGCACGAAAGGATGTCGTGCTCGGGCACGTAGCCATTATGAACGATGAGCTCGCCCATTTTTAAATGGAGCCATAAATCCAAGTCTTTGATCTCAATTTGCGTGCAAAACGCCATCAAGACAAAGACTGCCGCCAGGGACAAAAACCCAAAAGCGTAAAATATATTTTTCCAGATTTTTTCGCTAAGCATAATGATTAAGTATAAACCAAATGTTCCGGCGCCACTTCTTTCAGTTGTCCGTTCTCCGGTAAAAGAATATCTCCACTTGTGGCGGACACTTGATAGTTGATCGCCGCCTCCAGAAGCCCCTGTGTATACGTATGCCGAGGCCCCGCGAACAAACGTTCGGTCCCCGCAGCTTCCACGATTTTGCCACGGTACATGACCACCGTTCGCTTACAAATTTTACGAATGACTTTTAAATTATGCGAAATAAAGACGTAGGTCAATGCATATTTCTTTTCAATTGAATTCAGCAAATCCAATATTTGCGCCTGGACCAGCATATCAAGCGAAGAGACAGCCTCATCCAGAATCAGCAACTTGGGTCGGACCAGCAGACTACGGGCGATCGCAATACGCTGGCGTTCGCCGCCACTAAACTCATGGGGAAAACGAGCTAGCACTTTTTCCGGCAGCCCCACCGCGGTCAGGACGTCCGTTTTACGAACACGCCGTTCATCCGCAAAAACCTCCGGCAATAAATTAAAAGCCTCTTCTAAAATGGCGTCAATGGTAAATCGCGGATCCAAGCTGCTCATGGGATCCTGGAAAATCATTTGAAAATGTTTCCGATAAGGTTTTAATTGCCGGTCAGATAAGGACTGGATCTGTTGACCTTCCCAGCTAAGGGTTCCGGCGTCCTCTTTAAGCAGACGCACCATGATTCGACCCAGCGTCGTTTTACCGCTACCGGATTCACCGACGATGCCGACATGCTCTCCGGCCCGAACCTGTAGACTAACATCATCCACGGCCCGGACCTGCTCGGTCGTTTTACCGACAAAGTTTTTCTTAACCGGAAAATATTTTTTGATGTTCTGTAAAGCTAGAAGTGTCATCGTTATACCAACGCCGCTTGCAATAACCGGCCCGTATATTCGTGCCGGGGAGCCCCCATCACTTGCGCCACAGGGCCATGCTCAACGACTTGCCCCGTATTAAGGACATAAACCTGCTGAGCCAGGTGCTTGACCATGCCTAAATCATGTGTGATCAACAGCAGCGTTAATTTCAAATCGGTACAAAGCTTGCGGAATAATTCCATAATTTTGGCCTGAATCGTCACGTCTAAATTACTGGTTGGCTCATCGGCAATGATGAGCTGGGGCGACGCCGCAATGGCCTGAGCGATCATCGCGCGCTGACGCAAGCCACCGCTTAACTGGTGCGGGTACTGTCCGGCTATTCGCGCTGGATCCAAAATTTCCACTTGCCGCAACAAATCCAAAACACGTTCTTTTCTCTCAACAGAACGTAAACTGGAATGAAAGCATAACACTTCCTCGATCTGAGAACCAATAGTAAATACCGGATTAAACGCATTTAACGGTTCTTGAAAAATCATACCGACTTTCCGACCTCGGATGTGCGGCCATTGCGCTTCCGCCAATGGCAAGATGTTCTTTCCTTCTAAAATAATTTCTCCGGATTTTATCTTCAACGCCGGAGCCAATAAATTCATAACCGCCAACCCCAGCGTTGTTTTACCGCTGCCCGATCCTCCTACCAGCGCGGTCATCTCACCTTGTCTAACGGCCAGCGACGTATCGCGCAGAATAAATTTTTCCTGTTTTTCCAGCGTAACGCTGATCGATAAATTATTTACAACTAAAATCATTGATTTAGTCATTAGGAATGAATTTCTTCCGCGCGAAAACGCGGATCCACGGCGTCGCGTAGCGCGTCGCCGATCACGTTAAAACAAATCACGGTCACTAATATCAATCCCCCGGGAATCAATATCCAAGGCGCAAACTGAATCTGCACGATACCGATCGCTTCTGATAATAAATTCCCCCAGCTGGCATAGGGATCTTGAATGCCCATGCCCAATAAACTCAGCGCTGATTCTCCCAGAATATAACCGGGGATCGATAGCATAATGGCAATAATAGAGTAGGAAAACGTATGCGGTAACACATGCCGTACAATAATCTGCAAGTCAGAATACCCTAATGCCTTGGCGGCTAATACGTATTCCCGTTCTTTTAATGAAAGGCTCATCCCGCGAATGACCCGAGCTAGCCCCGCCCAGCCGATAAACGAAAGAATAATCACAATCGAGAAATACAATTGTACTGAATTAAAATTATCCGGAACGACCGAACGCAGTGCCAAGAGAAGATAAAAACCCGGAACCATCATAAACATCTCACATACACGCATCAACACATTATCGATTTTCCCGCCATAATAACCCGCAAGTCCTCCAATCAATAGCCCCAGACTAAATGAAATCGCGACCCCAATCAAACCAATGGATAACGAAATCCTGGCGCCATGTAAGATCCGGGAATACAAATCCCGTCCCCGAGAATCCGCGCCCAATAGATAAATTCTGCCAGGTTCATCTACGCCAAATAAATGGACCTTGAGCGGAATGAGACCTAAAAATTTGTATTCATCCCCTTGGACCAGTAGCTTGATCGGAAACTGTCGATCCGCCACGGGCTCGTAAATTCTTTTGTGATACTGATCGAATCGCAATTGATACTGTCGTACAAACGGCCAGGTTAATCCGCTCTGGTTGACCACGTTGATCGCCATCGGCGGGCAATAAGAAAAGTCTCGATTTTCATTTTTAAAAGAATACGGCGCTAAAAAATCGGCAAAAATCGCCAACAGATAAAAAATCCCTAGAATCCACAGGCAGACCCGCGCCGAACGACTTTGGCCAAACTGCCGCATGGCCAGCTGCCATTGACTGAGCGAATTCCCTGCTATGGATTCATTCAAATTAACGTTCATAGAGATCCTAAGTTCAATCTTACTACATTGAAACAATAAATTCGTTTCGAACCATTATTTCCCAGCTGCTTTTAGAAAATCTCCAATAGCTTTAGCCCAATTACCCTGCTGGCGATACAACAACGCTCGATTGTTATACGCAGACCGGTGATTAGGATCCAATTCAATGGCCTTTGTATAATCATTGATGGCTTCCTGAATCTTGCCCGAATGAGCCAAGGAAATGCCTCGGTCATAATAACTATCCGCATAGGATGGATTTAATTCGATGGCCTTGTCATAATCCTTAATGGCCAGTTCATATTGCTGCATTTGCTCGTAAGTGTTACCACGATTGATAAAAGCAAAGGCATAATTTGGATTCAATTCTAACGCTTTATTTGCGTCTTCAAGAGATTTTTGGAAGTCACCTTTTAAACTATAGGCTCTCGATCGACCATTATAAGGCGAGGGGAATTGGGGATCCGCTGCCATTGATTTAGTATATTCCTCAATCGCTTTCTCTAAATCCCCCATTTCCAGAAAAGCGTTGGCTCGTCCATTTAAAGTACCGGCATCATTTGGATTCTTAGCTAAAATTTGATCAAATTCCGCTAATTGTTTTGCCCATTGATCACTAATTCCTTGACCAGATCCTTTCTCAACCAGAAATTTTTGTTCGGCGAGTTTGTTCCCCTTATGATAAATTTCAAAAATCCATTCTCCCGGAACAATTTCCCAAGAATCCGCAAAAACCCACGCCGCAGAATCAACTTGGTTTATTAAAGAATACTTCTTTATATGATCCTCCTGATAAGATTTATTCTCATTAGGCCGGTTGATCTGAGGATGTTTAATGACAATGCCCAGTTCAACTTGTTTCCCCGAAGGACTCCCTACGACTTTATAGCCAACCCCGAAAGTCACCCCTAACCCAGCTTGAATTTTATCCGCCGTCTGAACACTTAAAGGATTGTTCATAAATACGCAATTAAGGGCATCCATCTTAAAACCTGACATCAACGCAGCCAGTTCAGGAGACAGCGTTCCAAAATGAGTAATCTCAATCTTATCGACAAGTATCTGTGCATCATTTATCTCCTGTGCTTTTTTGTTGATCTCAGGTGATTCGGTCAGCGGATCTTGAGCCAGTAGACTAGTTGGTATAGCAAGATTCACTAACCCCAGAAATAAAATCAACATCCCATGTTTGTTCAGAAAGATTTTCATGTGTACCTCCACTTAAATTATTTCTCCAACCGTATCCGCGGATCCGCCTTGGCGAGCAACAGATCCGATAACAAATTACCGATTAACAACAAGACCCCTCCCATGAGCATACTGGCCATGACCAGATACACGTCCTTCGCGCGCACAGCCGTCAGCATGAGCGATCCCAATCCCGGCCAAGAACAAATAATTTCCGTCAAGGCCGCACCGCTTAACAAACCCGAGAACTCATAACCTAAAAGCGTAATCAGCGGATTAATGGCGTTGCGTAACGCGTGGCGGTAAATCACGCGATGTTCCGGGAGTCCCTTCGCCCTCGCGGCCAGTATATATTGCTGGCGCAACACTTCTAACAAATTACCACGCATGATGCGCTGCAAAGCGCCGATAGATCCCAACGAAATCGCGATTGTGGGAATCACCAAATGAGCCAACAAATCTCCCAGCTTTCCCCAAAAATTGAGCTGATCATAATTGGCGCTATGCATCCCGCCCAAAGGCAACCCACCGAACTGACTCGCCGCGTACAATAGCAGCATCGTCAGAAAAAAACTAGGAGTAGAAAGCGCCACGTAAGAACAGAATTGAACGAATCGATCCGCGAATTTATCTCGTCGTAACGCCGCCCAAATGCCTAAAGGAATCGCGATCCCCCAGGTCACGATCAAACTCGCCAGGGACAAAATAAACGTATTACCCAATCGCGTTCCGATGACATGCGCGACCGGTACGTTGTAAAAAAAAGAATACCCGAATTCCAGGCGGGCCAAATTCTTCAGCCAATGGCCAAACTGCAGCCACCAGGGATCGCTCAAATGATAAAATTCTTCGTAACGGGCAATGGTCTCTTTGGATATCTGCGGATCCATTTTTAACGTGTCGAAAAAATTCCCCGGTGTCAAATGCATCAAAAAGAACGTCAGCAACGACATCGCCAATAATAGCGGAATCGCGATCAGGATTCTTTTAATAATGTAACGGGTCATTAGCGATACTCTTCCTTTATATAAATCTCTTCAAGATTATGAAACGCGCCGCCCGAAGCCGAAGGTTTCAGATTGCCGAATTTATTGCGCACCGCGAACAAATTCGCTTCCAAAACCGTATATATCAATGGTAATTCCTTAGAGACTAACAGCTGATGCTCATCATAAAAAATTTTTCGTTTATTCTCATCCAGCTCTTGGACGCCTAACTTAAACAACTCATCAACTCGCGCTTCCCAGGACGAGGAAGGTTTGGGGTGGCCTGGATTCCAAAAATGCAATTGACCGTCTGAACTCCAAACATTCTTTCCAAAATGAGGTTCAACACCACCCGTCAATCCTAACAGCATTGACTCCCATTCATAATTTGAAGTCAGCTTTGCCACCAGCGCGTTAAATTCTACCGCCTGAAAGTTGATTTTCAAACCCAGCTTCTCTAAATCATGACGAATAATGCCCGCGAACTGCAATCGCTCACTATCACTCGCACTCGTAATAAAAGAGAATTCTACTTTATTACCGTCAGGATCCTCACGAATACCATCACCATCGCGATCCTGAAATCCCGCATCGTTAAGAATTTGCCGAGCGACATTCAAATCATATTCGTATTTACTAACGTCGGGATTATAAAAGAATCCGGCGCTCGGACTCATAGCCGCGTACTGTGGGTAACCTAACCCGTTTAAAACGATCTCAATCATCTTCTTTTTATCAATGGCATGCGCCACCGCGCGGCGAAAATCAAGATTGGCAAACCATTTTAATTTTATGGGATTCACAAACGGTTTATTCGTTTCCGAATTGATGCGGGAGTTTTGATTAAAAGCAATAAAATTGGTGCTGAAATCCGGACCGGCATCGTAAACCGTAAAATTACCTTGGGCTTCTTTGGGTTTTAATAACGGATAGTCAACGCCTCTTAAACCACAAGCATCGACTTCTCCTTCCAGAAACTTCAAAATCACGGTGTCAACGCTTTGTACTATGAGCAAGATGACCCGATCCAAGTAAGGCAACGGGTCGCCTTCCGCTGACTTTTTCCAATAGTGAGGATTTTTTTCAAACATAATGCGCTCGCCGGGACGATACTGGACCATGCGGAAAGGCCCGGTTCCCACAATTTCACGCGGGTCGGTGTCAATGCCCCAGGTAAAATTAAACTTTCCCGCCTTCAATGCAGGCTCCAATTTATGTTTAGGCAGGATGTCTTCGGAAAGCGACCGCAAAAATGGAGCAAATTTAAAAGGCAGAATAAAACGAACCGTATAGGCGTCCACCTTTTCAATCTTAAAAGGTTGATTATCAACCATAAAAATATCGCGCGAAGAGCTGGGGATCAATTCATTAAAAATCAAATCATTAAAAGTAAAGAGCACATCGTCGGCTGTTAATGGCACCCCATCCGACCAGCGAACGTCCCGGCGCAGGTGAAACACCCACGTCAATCCATCCTCGCTCACCTCCCACGATTCAGCCAGACTGGGTATCACTTTTAACGTAAACGGATCGACCGTAGTTAAGCCTTCAAAAAGCAAAGACAACACCGATGTTGTGGAGGTTTCTTTAGCCAAAAGCGGATTAAAAGATTTCGGATCGGACGTGGTGGCGCGCACCAGCGTACCGCCGTATTTGACGCTACGCGTTCCTGCCCAAGCGGGAACGATGCCATAAAACAACATGACCCCGCTTAAAACAAGCGGGGCCAGTTTGAGAAAATAATCGTGATTGAAAATATTTTGGACGTTACTGTGCCGTTGGCGCATCTGCGGCCGGGGTTGGCTGCGGGTTGGCAGAGTTTTTCGGCGCTGACACAGGTTGCGTTGCAGAGGATGAAGGCACAGCCGGGAGACTTGCTTCGGCATTAATTGCCACGGCTTTCGCGGAATCCAATTGTTTTTTAACCGCCGCGTTGGCATCCATCAGAGATTGGTTCTGACGGCTGGATAAATAGGCGAGCGTCACGCAGGACACAATAAATAGCGTCGCGATGACAGCCGTCGTTTTGACCAAATAAACGTTGGCTTTCGCACCAAATACCGATTCCGCGGCAGCAAACTGCTCGGTTAACCCACCGCCCCGACCCGCTTGCATCAGAATGGTCAAAATAAGAAACGCGCAAATCATTAAATGCAAAAAAATCATGAATGACATCAATCAACCTCGCTTATTTACAAATCCCACAACCGGATTTGACGATTTTCACAAAACTTTCGGGCTTCAAACTCGCTCCCCCGACCAAAGCGCCATCAATATCTTCCTGCGCGGCCAACTCCGTAATGTTTTCCGGCGTCACGCTACCGCCATATTGAATGCGCACCCCCGCGGCAATTTCTTCAGAAAATAATTGCACCAACCGTTGTCGAATAAACGCGTGCACTTCCTGGGCTTGGGCAGGGGTGGCGGTCTTACCTGTTCCGATAGCCCAAACGGGTTCATACGCGATGACCAACTTCTGCATATCCTCCGCCGTTAATCCGACCAATCCGCCGTCTAAATGATTTTGTACCACGGCAAAGGTACGGTTTTCTTCGCGTTCCTTTAAATTCTCTCCCACGCACAGGATGGGCAACAATCCTGCTTTCAACGCCGATTTGATTTTCTTATTCACAGATTCATTCGTTTCGCCAAAATATTGTCGGCGCTCGGAATGACCAATAATCACGTAATCAACACCGATCGATTTCAGCATCGATCCGGAAATCTCACCGGTAAAAGCGCCGGACACTTCCCAATGCATATTTTGAGCGCCGAGTTTGATGTTGGAATCAAGCAGCACTTCATGCACATCCGAAAGCGCCGTAAAAACCGGACACACCACCATGTCGACTTCCGACACATCACCGATCTCTCTATTTAACGCCGTCGCCAGCTCAATCGCCTCGACCGACGTTTTGTTCATTTTCCAATTACCGGCGATAATTAATTTTCTTTTTGTACCCATAGCTTATGGCCTTCCTTAACGTCACTATTTTGAATTTAACGCCGCGATCCCGGGGAGTTCTTTGCCTTCCATATATTCCATAGAAGCGCCGCCACCCGTAGAAATATGCGTCATTTTATCTTCTAAATTGAATTTAGCAATCGCTGCTGCTGAGTCCCCACCACCGATAATGGAAGTGACCGACTTAAGATTGGCAATAAACTCCGCGATTTCTTTAGTGCCCTTGGCGAAAGCGTCATTTTCAAACACGCCGACCGGACCGTTCCAAACAATAGTCTTCGAATTCTGCAAAATTTCTTTAAATTCCTTTCGGGTATCGGGACCGATATCGACACCCATCCATCCGTCAGGAATGTTCTCTTTAACCACTTTCATGTCGGAGGAGGATTCAAATTTGGTGACAATCACAAAATCCTGCGAAAGTCCGATTTTAACTTTCTTCGCTTTAGCTTTTTCCAAAATCTGTTTAGCCAAGTCCAATTTGTCATTCTCAACGCGAGAAGTCCCAATACTTTTTCCTTGAGCCTTCAGGAACGTATAGGCCATTCCGCCACCGATTAAGACCGCGTCGGCCTTACTCAACAAATTTTCGATTAACCCAATTTTATCGGAAATCTTAGCTCCGCCAAAAATGACTGTCAGCGGACGCTGGGGATTGTTGATCGCTTTATCCAAATATTGAATTTCTTTTTCAATGAGAAAACCCGCAACAGCGGGTAAGTACGCGGCCACGCCAGCGGTGGAAGCATGAGCGCGGTGGGCGGTTCCAAAAGCATCATTGACATAAATGTCAGCGAGCCGGGCGAGTTTTTTAGCAAACTCGGAATCGTTAGCTTCCTCTTCTTTATGAAAACGTAAATTCTCGAGCAGAATAACGCGTTCTTTCGCTGCTTTGACTTGTTGTTCTACTTGCGGACCAACGCAATCATCCAAACGCAGAACTTTCTCTTTGAGCAACTCTTCCAGTCGTTGGGCCACCGGTTTTAACCGCATGGATTCAACAACCTTGTCCTTCGGGCGCCCCAAATGGCTCATCAAAATGACTTTACTGGCTCCCTGCTCTAAAGCGTAGCGAATAGTGGGTAGGGCTTCTCTAATACGCCGATCATCTGTGATGCGAAGGGTTTCATCCAAAGGGACATTAAAATCCGCTCGGATAATCAATCTTTTACCTTGGATCGTCAAATCTTTTAAGGTCTTCTTATTCATCAAGAACTCCATTTAGTCTATTTTTTATCTTTATCGGCTCAGAAAAACTGCTTCATTATATGGAAATGACGGGGTTTGTCAATTGATTCGACTGTTTCAAAATGATCCAACCCCTCTAACTTCGGAGGTTAGCGGGGTTGAACAAGAAAGACTATTCACCTTGCGGGATAACGTAAAAAATTTCCAAAAAAGGTCGCTGGAGATGTTCCGAATTATCCAAAGAACCCAACAGGACCACGGTATTGGGAACACCCTCCTTGGCAAGCCGCAACAGAAATCCTTCGCGGCGCATTTTCTCCCAATTAACCTCATCCTCCAAAAGATCCAAACCGTATTGGGTAAAATTCAAAATAATGGCTCCGGAACGGTCTCCCTGAACCCCCACGCCCGAGGTCGCCACGATATTTTCATTCACATCGTGGGGATATTGAGAGACCCCGGGGATTCCCCACGGTAATGTTCCTTTTTGAGCTTCCCGCCAGGTAGCCTCGGGAACTTGGGCAAGGTCACCTTTGCCTTTTCCCGCTTTCCAAGCCGGAAAAACACTTAAAAGGATCAGCTCCCCGGAAAGCAGATCGTCATCAGCATTTTGGTTGTCTATTTGCCTTACATGCAGCCTGGCGGCAACAACCTGAAGCTTCTTAGGTAACTTAAAAAAATCTTGAAAACGTAACAAAGAGCGAAACGTTCGTTCCGATGTCAACGTACCCACCTTTAATACAGAAAGAGCTCCATAGTTCAAATCCTGTTTAAATTCACCACTGTCAATGAACGTGTCCTCGGAACCGGGCTTTAGCCAGTCAGTGCGATACACCTGAAGCGGTCCGGTTGACTTTGAAAAATCCTTGCGGACCAAAATATCTTCCGTCTCTTGAGCGCGGGATTCCAAGGCTGTAACGCGCTGCGAGACACCGCGTAACGTCTTAAGCTCTTTTTCAAGTCGAAACGCTCGACTACTGAGATGATCAATAAATAACGCCATAATGATCACCCCTCCTCCCCAAAAAACGACGAGCCAGCGCTGGGAGCTATCTTTGAACATGTTCGGCTTTGCTTATCATAATCGGCGCGATACACAACCCTATCGTTATCCACAATAAATTGCCTAATTGCACAGAATAAAAATTAGTATCTAGGGCACTCTGGATCAAGAATCCGGTTAAGCCTCCCCACGCACCCCAGCTAACACACAGCAAGAAATCATCCTGAACGGATTTAATCGTACGCATAGCGTATTGAAAAATTCTTCCCACAAGCCAAAGAAAAGCGGCCAACCCCACTAACCCCATCTCAGCAGTTAATTGTAAATAACAGTTATGTGGATAACCTCCCCATTCCAGTTTCAGGTCCTTGGCCACTTGGGAATAGGTGTTAATGCCCGATCCGAAGATCGGGGAACGCTGAATAATTCTCCCGGCGTCCCGCCAATAAAGACTCCGTCCTGAACCGCTATATTTCTTTAGAAAAGAAGTCACATACTCCTCCCAACCTGGATGTTGGGCCTTCGACTGAGCCATCTCTTCGACCGAAGAGCAAGCCATTTGACTCTCTAAACAATCAGAAAAGATTGAAATTTTTCGATATTTTAACAAGCCTACGGAAAAAAAACTGGCAAAAATAACAATCAAGACAACGACTACGGCGAAAGCTTTGATTCGTTGAAAACCGATTAGAAGAATTGCGACAAAAAAAGCCAACCATGCGCCGCGGGAATAAGTTAACCCTAAACACACGACCCCAGCAACCAGCAAGATGAGCGAAAGCACTCTGGCTACCTTCAGCCATCCTTCCTGACTAAATTGATATCGTAACCAAGATCCAATTCCTCGACGATAAACATAAATAAAGCTAAAAGCTAGCGAGAGGGCCACCACCAGATAACCACCCAAATCATTAGGATGTCGAAAAGATGCCGATACCCGACCTCCACCCAGAGGATTGTTCCACACAAAATCTTCTCCCATGATTTTCTGCCAATAGGCGTTACTTATCGTGATAACCGCCGAAATGGCAAAAACCGACAAAAAAACTTTTAAACGTTTTCGGGAATTAATGGCCTCAACAAAAATAAAATAAAAAAACGTCCATTCCCAAACTTTCAGCATAAAACCCCGAAAACTAAGCGATTTATACTCGCTAAAGACAAAAGAAAGGAACGCAGCCAGAATAAATGCGCCCAGAGGCCAATTAAGGGGATTCGTAATCGGAAGAAAAACCATCACCGCCCTTGCTCCCAACGTTGCCCTTCTCATTGAAAACAAAAAACAGCGCTTAACAAAAAAAGCAACCATCGCAACACCGAAAGAGAATTCCACGATGGCGATAGAAATAGGAATAAAATAAATCACGAAACTCAGGGCCACGGCCATGATACGATCACATATCATCAAGGCTCGGGATGAACCTAATTCGGTATTCAGCATAGGTCAATCCTATGGTAAGAAGCGACAAAAAGCATCATTCTCATCATACTCATATAAACCAAAGTCATGTGCGATTCTGACGGAAACATTCTCGATGCCCTAGAACTATGGCCATCCCCAGACCTAAAGCGCTCCATAAGTGGGCCGATAACTGTAAAGAAAAGAAATGCGTATCAACAAAACTGTGCGCGAGAAAAGCCGTGATACCTCCCGTCAACCCGATAATCACCGGTTGATCACTCACAGCGTTTCCTTCTCTTCTTAAAAAACTCCTGACAGTGCCGTAGAAACGCACCAAGAGCCAGACAAAAGCGGCGAGCCCCAGCAACCCGTACTCGACCGCCAACTGCAAATAGCAATTATGCGCGTACGTAGGATCATAATAAGTTTCTCCGCGCAATTCACGACCAAACTCAGCAAAGACCGGCATGAATGTATTCGGACCGTGACCCAAGAGCGGTCGATTCAACGCAAGTCTCCAGCTGTCTTCCCACAGTTCGCTACGCCAAATCAGCGTCGACAATAAATTTTGACGCTGAAATGTTTCCAGTGTAATAACTTTCTTAAAGCTTGTAAAGTAAATCAGCGTTCCAATGAGCGTCACCGTTAAACCACAAATCAGCCAAGGCCACCAGCGACGCCGCGATACCACGGCCACGAAAAATAGCCCCACTGCCGTCGCCAGAATCCCTCCCCTGGAGAAAGTCAACACCAGCACCCAACACGAAAGACAAAGAAACACCGCTGCCAGCCATCGGTCCCGCTTGCCAGAAGCGTTTAATAACATCGAAAACAAAACCGGAATGCCAATCGTCAAGTACCCCGCAAGCTGATTGGCATTATTAAACGGCCCCGTAACCCTGCCATCGTGAATCACCACGCCAGAAAAAATGTCTCGTTGATTGCCATAATACTGCCACAGTGCGTCCAAGACCACCGCCGCCATTGTCACGCCACCAACCCGTAAGGCCCATAACACTTGACGTTTTTCAACAAAAACACCGGCAAACAAAAAGAAAATAATAAACCATTCTAGGGTTTTAGTCCAAAACCCATGCCAGGAATGGGCTGGAGCGGTACTATTCAATAAGGATATCAATCCCAAAAATAAAAAAAGCGCAATGCTTGTGTTAAGGGGGGTTGCCGGGATGAACGTAGAAAGCCACGAAGGATTTGAACGCGCTGCCTGCGGCTGAAAATTCCTGAATAAGGTGCTTCCATTGCGAATCAACCAAAGCACAAAAGCCACGCAGACTGAAATCTCAATAGCCGCAATACTATAAGGCAACCAGAAAACGAGTAGGCAAAGAAAAATGGTTAGCCAATTAGTTATGTTAAGCATGGCAACGTGATAATTATTTTCTGATGAATTTATCAGAAGCAAGCAGGGTGGTGGTTAGGGATCAAAAATTTAATACGCCCCTTTTCCTTTAATGACGACAGGAAAAGTTTGCCAAAGGATATTCAAGTCCAGCCAAAAAGACCAATTATTAATGTACCAGACATCCCAACGGACCAGGCGCGAAAAAGAAATATCACTGCGGCCGCGCACTTGCCAAAGCCCGGTAATGCCCGGACGCACCTCCAGACGCTTTAACTGCCGCAAATCTTCTTTTTCCACTTGATCCATGGGTAAGGGACGAGGGCCGACAAGACTCATGTCGCCCAAAAAAACGTTCAGTAATTGCGGTAATTCATCCAGACTATATTTCCTCAAAAAACGCCCGAATTTTGTGATTCGCGGATCACGTTTAATTTTAAAAATCGGGCCGTCCACTTCATTCCGACACTTCAAATTATCCAGCAAACCTTCCGCGTTGCTCACCATACTGCGAAATTTAATCATTTTAAATAACCGGCCCTTTCGGCCATATCGTCGCGAATAATAAAAAATCGGCCCCGGACTATCGAGTTTGATGGCCAAAGCGATCGCCAGAAAAACTACCGACAACGGAATCAGCAAAACCAAAGAAGATAAAATATCAAATAATCGTTTACCAAATTGACGACGATAAGCGTCGACATTGGAGTATTCCAAAATAGGAATCAGCCCGATGTTATATTTTCTAAAATCACTCGCGGTCACGCCATACCCTTGTGGGATCACCCGGACTGTCACGTTCATGTCTCTGGCATCCTCCAAAAGCTTGATAAACACTTGGCTATCATGGTGCACCGTAATGAACAGCATACTCACAAATTCTTTGGGAGCGAGTGCTGTAAAATCGGAAATTTTACCTACCACCCGGTGTTTATGGTCATCCGCGAGGCCCGTTTTGAAATCATCTAAGAATCCCACAACCCGAATTCCTAAATTCGGCCGCTTGCTTAACTCTTGGGAAAGCGCGACTCCGACTTTACCGGCTCCCACAATCAACGCGTTCCAATTGTTGTAGCCACTGACGACTAAGTATTCGACAAAAATACGTTTCAAAACACGCCAAATAGACAAAAGCGCAACCATTGTGACCGTGGCCATCACAAAGATTGATCGAGGGAAATGCCCGATTTTCAAAACATACAGCGACGCGATCACGGCCAAAGACGCGATCCCCACCGAACGGATAACATTCCAAATCTCTACCCCTTCCAGAACTTCCCGGCGGGTTTCATAAAGATTAAAAAGCCGATTGATTAATATGGTGGTTAAAATCCAGAAAACAAAAATGAAACGAAAAGGATTGGTGGGCTCCAACAACAGATGAGTGAAAGAAACCGGAAAGCTTAACTTGTCTACGTTTAAGGCGCAGGACAAATAAATGGCAAAGTACACGCAGATGACGTCAAATATCGTGTAAGTGGTTTGAATCGTGACAATGCGTTGCCGAGGGGTCATAAAATCAGACGCGCTTCTTAAATAAACGATCAGTTAGTAAAAAATAAATAAATTTTGAATTACCCACCAAATACCTTCGCCACAATCGACGCGGTTCACACAGCAAGCGAAATAGCCATTCGAAACCGCTTTGCTGCATCCAACGCGGCGCTTGTTTTTTAACACCAGCGACAAAATCAAAAGCCGCCCCCACCCCCACCATCACCGGAACCGTCAATAATTCTCGATGTCGCGCCATCCAGAAATCCTGTTTTGGGGATCCCAGCCCCACCCAAAGGATATCCGCCCCTGAGTCCTCAATTTTCCTAAGAATCTCAGCGGACTCAAGTTCGATTTGAGCACGAAACGGTGGTGAAAAACTGCCCACTATCTTAATCGTGGGATAACGATTTTGCAAGCTCGCGACCAGGAGGGAAAGCGTTTCCGGCGTTCCACCGAAAAGAAAATGTTTCAATCCCGAAGAGCACCCGTCCAAGCATATTCTCTGAAATAAATCAGGCCCATACGCGCGCGCTACCTGGGGAAACCCCTGCCTACGCCCCCACCAAACTACAGGCATCCCGTCGGGCGTTACCATCTGAGCGGCGTTAACAATTTTTAGGTAATCCGGATTACTTCTTGCTTCAACGATGGTCGATACCGGAGCGACACAGACATACGTCTTGGTCCGATCGCGCGCCCAATCTTGAATCGTTTGCGCGGCCTCGCCAAGATTCGTGGCGCTTACTTTAACCCCCAATAAATCAAACCTCTGCATGAATCAACCCTCACCGATTCAACACAAACACTGAATTTGTACCGCGAACATCAATGGGGACGCTGGCGAAGGCAGCATCGGGATAATCCACAACCAAAACTTTTCCGTACTGACTGTGAGACAGCATCAGCAACTCACGATCTTTAGCTCGTAATACTTCTGAAATCGGCTTAAAGAAATCATCGCGATGTGCCCGATATACTGAAACAGTTTCCAGCGCTAAAGACAATAATAGGCAGCCCAACAGCACCTTGGACGGTTTCAGCTGACACGCAAAAACCAAGACCATCATCAGCAACAACGGAATCGTCAGAAAACGACTTTGATGCGAACCTAGCCACCAGACCGCCCAAAAGACAACAACCAGAATAGGTAATATCGGTGCGCTACGACGCCAAATACTGCGTACCAAATACACTCCAAACGGTCCCAGGGTCAAGAGGTATACTAATCCCACCGGATAATCATAGCGGTTATTGACTCCTTGTTCGGGGACCGCCAGCCACCAAAAATGTTCAATAAAATCGCGCCAACTGCGCCCTGATCCGTACTGGTCACGCGTGGCGCGAATTTGCTGAGCTTTGACCACCAAAGAATCCCATGCAGAAGAATTCGTGTCCAGCCCGAGAGGTTCAGTCATGCCGACGGCAAAAGGAAACAATGGCGTTCCGGTATAAAAAATTGACTTTAGAACAAAAGGTCCCCCAATGAAAAGACTAAAAGATAACAACGCGAAGACCAGCTGCTTTAATCGATTCCCCCAACGAGAAGAATATTCCGTAAAGGTGGTTCCGGCAAAGCCCAGAGTCATGTCTCCGCATCGAAATTTCTTAATTGCCCACACGATTACCGGTACGAAGACGGCAAGCAAACCAATTTGTAGCGGATGAAACGATTTGGCCCAAAGATAAAAAGTCAATTCTAAAGCGGCCATCGTCACAGAGCCGGTTAAAAAACTTACAATAGCCGCCAAAAATAAATAGGCCAGCGTCAAATCCAACATCCCTGTTCCCAATTGAATTCCAACAACATGCGACCCAAAAACCCCGGCGATAGCCAAAAATCCAGCCGTGAAATTCCCCCGGGTTAACAACGTCGTTAAATTCCACACAATCCCCAGCAATCCCAGAAAAATAATGAATTGCGGGAATTTATTTGGGAGGAAAGTTGACAGTTGGTAGGGTGCCAGCGCGAAATCTACGGGTAGCAAATACAAATCCGCGGTTGACCAAGGTAACCACGCAAAAGAACCCTGAATCAAATGTTGGCGCGGTACCGTCAGATGGTAATTGAGGACATCCGTCTCCTGGACTAAATGAGGCGGCAAAACGTGCGCATAAAAAGAAATAAATAATATCAACAACACCAGGACTTTAAACAATAAAAGCCAACATTTCATTCCCAGGTTGATGGAGTTATACCACGCTTTGAAACTTTCCAAACCGGATCGCAAGGGAATCCGCCATTCCCAAAAAGTTTTAATAGCCAACGCCGAAAAAGAAATCCAAGCCAGCCAGGACGTCTGACCATGCGGGCAACGCAGGACATATAACTCCAGCCAGAAAGCGATATACCCGATCCACAAAAGGATCGTGGGCAAATGCGCCGGACTTAATATCCGCGTTCGATGAGAGTTTTGCATCTCCATAATAAATACACTAGGGTGATCAGCACCCAATAAAAGTCCGCACGGTGACTTCGCAAAAACTGTCGCCAACGACTATCGGTTACCATGGCGTTGCTCCCCAGAAATAATCAACTGACAGGCGGTAATCATACGCTGGGCGTATACTTCCGGGGTGAAATGGGCGAGATACAGCTGCCGGCTGGTTTGCCCCATTCTTCTTCTTAAGACAGAATCACGAGCAAGGGTGACAATTTTTGTGGCCAAAGATTCCCAATCACCTTTCGGAAACAAAAATCCATTTTCCAAGTCTTTTACGATTTCGGGAATGGCACCTTCTTTAGATGCAATCACCGGCAGCCCTTCGGCCATCGCGTGCAGCAAAACTAACCCAAAAACATCACGGTGAGTTGGAAAAATAAAAATATCATGTTGGCGAAATATTTCCGTACGCCGTGCGTCGTCCCCCACATAGCCTAAATAATCGACATAATCATTTAATTTTTGATCATCCAAATATCTCTGTATTTCGTCACGTAACGTCTCCGATTCCATGGGACCAGCGAAAGAAAAGCGCACCTGCGGATACTGGGCCACGACCTGAGGAATAGCTTTTAACGCCGTCCAAACGCCTTTAGAAACACTCAAAAAAGAAAAATACAAAACTTTTACGGTCGGGACCGCGTGGACGGATAACGTACCGCTTTTGGGAGTTGGCAAAGTATAAGAATCCTCCACGCTCCCAGGTACAGCTAAAACCCGTCGGGTATCCATCAACCCTTCGTACACCTGACGTGTGGCTTCTCCGAGCACAATGCTGGCAGTGGTATGCTTCATGAGCCAACGAAACAGTTTGGCCTGTGTTTTTCCTAAAGATTCATACAAGTCACGGGCATACTGCCCCATATCGTGAAGAATTATTTTAGCGCCAAATAAATGCCCTAAGAAACAGAATAAAACATCTTTCAAAAAAGGCATTTTATCAAAACTCATGTTATATAAAACATACTGCGGCCGACGACGAATCAATATCCACAGGTACTGCCCCAGATAAACGACCAGCTTCCAAAGTTTCCCCAGCGTTACCCTTTTATGTTGACCATACGTCCAGAAATGCAAATTAAGGAAAGTCACATCAAATTCCTGCAAAAAACGCGAGGACATCAACATTTTATACATCATGCTGTGACCAAAATAAGGCGGCGGCAGAATACCGCAAATGAGAATCCTCGGTTTAAGCGTGTCGCTGGTTGTGGCTGGCTTCATAAATGTCCTGCAAGATGTTTTTAATTCCTAGACGGGCCTCCCACCCCAATAAGGCCTTGGCTTTCGCCGAACTAACGCGCGAAAAAGCGGGTGCCCGGTCGGTATTTAATTGCGTTGTCGATGTTGAACCCGTCAAACGGATCACCTCAGAGGCGATATCAAACAATGTCCACGCATCCAGCCCGGAGAGATTGATCTTCTCGAGCCTGGAGGGGGTTATGTTTAATAAGCCATCAAACGCCTCCAGCAAGTCAGACAGAGCTAACAATTGCAAACGCGTTTCCTGAGGCGCAAAAATATTGAGCGGTTGACCGGCCCAGGCCTGCGCGAATAAAACCGGCAACAAAGCTTTTTCCGCCTGGCCGGGCCCCACGATATTCACTGGCCTGACGATGGTCACGCACCGATTCTTGCCCAAACGCTCCACAACCTCTTCGGCGGCCAATTTACTTCGAGCATAATCTCCCTGTGGATCCAAGGGAGACTGTTCATCAATATCGCGACCGCTGGATAGATAAACTTTAGCCGTAGAAACAAAAATGAAATGCCGACACGCAACAGCCTTAAGCAGATTGGCCGTCCCGTCCACATTGACCCGAACATAATCCTCATACGCCGCCTGACCAACATGAGTTACATTCAGTGCGGCCAAATGAATAACCGCGTCAAAATTTTGATGGATTTGGAAAGATTGCGCAATATTTTGTTCAAAAAAATGGTTGGGCTTAAGTAGCGGAATCGCCGCGCCAGGACGATGATCGAGACCGAATACTTCATATTGGGGGTAAGTGCGCAAACGCGCGATGAGATGCCGACCCACAAAACCATTGGCGCCAGTAACCAGAATATTAAGCGGATTTGGCATGGCGAAAGCGACGTCGTCGCTCGCGATCTTCCCATTGTTTCATTAAGACCGTAGCGCGATACAGCGATTCAAATGTTCCGGCGTCGGTCCAGGAAGATTTAAGGATCGAGTAACTTAGTTGCCCTAAGCGGGCATAGTGAGCGAGGACGTCGGTCATTTCATATTCTCCGCGCGGGCTTTTTTTAATTTCTTTAAGATGATCAAAAACTTCCGGGAGAAACATCCACAAACCGGTGTTGACAAACGACGAGGACGGACGCTGAGGCTTTTCAACAATATCCGTAATGGCCTTACCTTTGAACGTCACCACCCCATATTTACTCGGGTCTTTGACTTTAGCGATTAAAATTTTGGCTTTATAGGTCGTCTTCTCACGTTGAAACTCTTCGACGAACCTTTTCACGTTTTCGCTGACCACATTATCCCCCAACACCACCATAAATTCTTCGTCCTTGACGAAATCTTCTGCCAGCATCAGAGCCGCGCCTGTCCCGCTGGGGCCGTCCTGTATTTCATAGCTAAATCGCGCCCCCCACTGCTTACCGCTACCCAATAACCGAAAAAAATCGCCGACATACTCACCGCCCGTCACAATCATAATGTCGCGAATCCCAGCGTTTAACAGTGTCTCCAAGGGATAGTAAATCATCGGCTTTTTGTAGACCGGCAGCAAATGTTTATTGGTCACGCTCGTTAATGGTTTAAGCCGAGTCGCGGTTCCCCCGGCGAGCAAAACGCCCCTCATGTTTTAGCCCCCCAATACCCGGCAATGTAGCGTTGCTCCATTTTATTTTTTAGTGGTCGCCACCAAGCTTCGTTCTGCCGGTACCATTCGATCGTTTTAGACAATCCTTCTTTCAAATTGACCCGAGGCTTCCAGCCTAACCGTTTCAATTTTGTGCAATCCAAGCTATACCGAAAATCATGACCCGGCCGATCCTGAACATACTTAATAAACGATTCGTCTTTTCGCATGGCCAATAAAATATCCCGCGTTAACTGCAGGTTGGTACATTCCTGGCTGCCACCCACATTATAAACCTGGCCGTCGCGTCCCTTGTCAATTAACAAATGAATGGCGGCGCAATGATCTTCAACATACAGCCAATCCCGAACCTGCTGGCCACTACCATAAACCGGTACAGGCAAGCCGTCGATCAAATTGGTAATAAAAAGCGGAATGACTTTTTCAGGATAAGCGCGCGGGCCATAATTATTAGAAGCACGGGTAATGATGACCGGTAAACCGTACGTTTCAAAAAAACTGTAAGCGAGTCGATCGCCACCGGCTTTTGAAGCGGCATAGGGGTTACGCGGTCGCAATTCTGACGTTTCTTTAAAACTGCCGCTGAGAATATGACCATACACTTCATCCGTTGAAATCTGGATAAATCGTTTCAATTTTTTCTGTTCACGAGCCTCCTGCAACAGCGTATAGACTCCCATGATATCAGTCTTAAGAAAAGCTTCCGGATCGCTGATGGAACGGTCTACAGCGACTTCGGCGGCGAAGTTGACCACGACGTCCACGTCGGTCATCACTTTCTTGACGAGACGAGCGTCGCCAATATCTCCCTTGATAAATTCAAAACCCCGACGAGATTCAAATTCTTTAAGATTATCGGGGTTGCCCGCGTAAGTCATTTTGTCCAACACGCGCACGCGCGGGTGCCCTTCTTTCTCATACACATAACGAACAAAATTACTGCCAATAAAACCGGCACCACCGGTAATCAGATAAGATTTAGGTGTGTTCATAATAATTTTTCTGGAAAAACAACTCCCCTTTCCTGACCTTTTCCGCGTAAGCGAGCGCCGCCCCAAATAGACTCCAAGAGGGAATCGCGTAATAGGGTAGTTCCCAGACTACCAACGAATTAGCCATGCCCCACCAGTACAAAACAATCGCGATAAACAAACACCCCGCCAACGAGCGCGCTTGAATCACGTTGATCATCATGCGACCTAATAAAGCCACTAAAACGGCGATTAGTATAACACCGACCAGACCCGCGCGGTACAGGATGTGTAAAAAGGAATTGTGTGGCGCGATCCAGCCGTCCCGCAGCCATTCTGAATCACCCCAGCCTAAAATTTCCAAAGAAATCGACCGCTGTGGGTGACCAAAAGAAAAACCACCCCAGGCTTGCTGGTCTTTTAATTCTCGCAGCATGTCTCGCCAAACAAAAAGTCTAAACAACGTATTAATGTGCGTGGTGGCTAAGGACCTTTGCCCTTGTTTGACGTCCACTTCGCCCAAATCTACTTTTTTCCCCTGCCCCAAATTAATAACAAAGGGATTAGGGGCCGCAGTGACCTGCCCCGCCGGGCTCTCCGTGACAGCAAATCTACGTCGAGCAATATTAATATAGTTATCGTTGTAGCGACGCATTTGAGCATCCCGTTCATCCTTGTCCCGAGGACTATACGATTGCGTGGGGATATCACGCGGAGCATAATTTTCTTTCCCCATCGCAACTTGTAAGTCATACTCGGTAAAAAGCGTCTGGATAGTACGCCAGGAGGTAATAGCCTTCATCGCGCTTATATCATTAAATCGCTTAAGCCCTCCGCCAATTAAAACAACCAATAGGAGCGCCAGCAGCGCCCAAAGCCTCTTAGACCGGGAGGTCAACACCTGCAAACAAAAATACATGGCCAGCCACGCCCCTACCAAAAGTAATCCGAGCAAATGAGATCGGCTTCCCGGCAAAAGCCACTGCCATTGCCAAGATAAACCCAACATTATCAGCATCAGGATCCCTTTCATAAAAGGATTCTTTGTTAACAAAACCCAAATGGCCAACAAAAACACATAAGTTAACCGGAAATAACCATCAACCGTGGCCCACGCGATGGCCCCACTTAAAGCCAAAATCAATGCTACCCCCAACCACGACCAGGACTGCGATTGTCGAACAAAAACAAAAGCAAAAACGGCGACAAAAATATAGTAAAACAACGCCGCGTTACGCAAAGCCAGCACGCCTCCCGTCGCGTAACCACTCAGCGCTTTGGCCGCTATCCAAACCGCAAAAATGCCCAACAACCATTTCTGACGACGGGAGAAAAGGTCCTCACGAAAGAAACAAGGTAAGGCCAGCAGTGCGCAACAAAAAAGTAGGATCTCTCCAATAAAAACAGGAAAGGGCAGGCCGGGAAATTCTAAATGCAATTCCGCGAAATTTACTTTCGCGACAGACGCGCCAAATCCATAGAAAGCCAACAGCGCTAACCCCAGCCGGTTTAAGTGTAGCTGCAGCTGCGAATTCTTAGGATTAGGCATCAACGGTCTCTGAATTGGCGGGGTTATTCAACCTGGCGGGCATTTTCCGAAAATAAGCGAACAAAAATCCCAACAAGCTCCAAAAAGGTATGGCTGTATAAGGAACTTCCAAAAATAAAGAAAACGAAGCTAAACCGATCCAATAGCAAAGAATGGCCAGCAACAATCCACCGGTAAATGACCGTGCGGCAAGAAAGCCGCTCGTTAATTTTATTAACGCGACCATCAACACGCCGATCAATCCAATCCCCACCCAACCCGCGCGATAGACCATGTGAAAAAATGAATTATGCGGCACAATCCATCCGGCATCAATGATTTCACGGACATTCCAACCCAAGATTTCCAGTGATTTTGATCGCTGCGGGATACCCCAGTTTATTCCCCACCAAGCCCGCTCTTTTAAAAGGTCTCGCCACATGTCGCGCCAGATAAAAACTCTATAGAGGGCGTTGATCTGCGCAGTATCTAACGAGCGCCAGTCCATTGAAGAATTAATCGTGGACAGCAACCGATTATCAAATTGTTTGTCATGGATATCTTGAGGATTAAGCCCCTGTAATTTAGAAAGGACAACCGCCTCCAACCCCTGACGAACAGCTCTCTCGTTATTAAGACGGACTTCCCCCTTAAGACGACCATCAAATTGATCCGGTGTGAAAACCTCGTATTGGACTGGTTCAAAAATGTAGTAGGCTTCACCTTCTCGGATAATCGTATCGTAATAAGTAAATTTTGCTTTAAGAGAATCCCACCGTGTAAACGAGTTAATGGCATTACGGTCTGCGAATACCAGCACGCAAACCAAACCCGCCAATAGAAAAGCCAAACAGCCTCCCAGCTTCACCATTCTTTTCGCGCGCCACATGCCAAACAAGAAATACACCGAGAGAAAACTAAGCGTTAAAAAATAACCTATCATATGCGCGCGAGTGCCCGTGGAGAAACCTTTATACTTAAGCAGGATGGCTACTCCGTTAGCGATAAACGCGGCCCGAAAAACGGGCTGCCTCATCCGTAAGGCAATGGCCAACAGAACCAAAAAAGCCGGCAGCTGCGCGTAATCCTGCAGACATTTTCCCCACAACAACGCGGATACAATGACCGCGATCGCAAATAAAATAACATTAGACCTATCTTTATTTCTAAAAAATTCAAAAGCCAACAACACGAAAAATGCGTAATAAAACAACGCTGCGTTGCGCAAGGCCAAAACGCCATAGGCCGAAACACCAGTCAGCGCCTTGATCATAAGCCAGACCCCAAAAACAACCCAAGCCCAATGCCAGAGTTGCCACGTTTCAGCCATAGCTAACCGGCGCCATAGCCACAACAGGAACAGTCCAAAGAGCAATAATTCTCCAACAAAAATGGGCAAGCCAATGGCGGCCACGTAAAAATGTTTTTCCGCGAATTGACTTTTTAAACACCAATAAAGACCGGTAAATACCAATAAGGTGATTCCAGCGATCCGGTTTAAAAGAATAGCTAGCGGATTGGGTAAAGCAGATTCCATGATGATTGACCTTTCAACGATAAAAGCTGGCCTGAAAAATTCTAATTCCTGGCCTTTTCCCTACTAAAATCACTAGCGAAAAGGTCGATAGATTTCTCGAGATAGCTAAATGAGCGAACGCAGACTTGGATACCATCTTCTTAAAAAAAATCATTCCCTATCCAAAATAGATCGGTGCTCCGGGTGTATTTGGTCAATAGAAGGCCGCTGTTGACTAACGAGCCGCGTTTAGTCCAGGAAAAGAAGATTTCATCAATTTGAAACGAGTCGACATTTTCAGACCCATTTCATAGGCCAACGGTAAAGCTCCCAGACAAAATGAGCCCAAGAAAGACAAATAAAAAACCGTCTGAAACAATTTACCCGAGCCGAATTCCTTCTGATGTTCTCGGGCCAACTGCCGAACCGCTGGCAATTCTTTTCGGGAAATTAACGCAAACAGCCTTTTGACATCCATCGTTTTTAAAGTCTTGCGACTCACCCGCTGGGCTCGTTCGACTTCTATTCCCCACTCCGGACGAACGTTTTGATAAATACGGCGCAAAAAATCTTTACCTTCCTTAAATTCCACCGCGGAAAGATTTTCTACCGCGTAAACGCATTTCCACAACAACTTCGCCGTCTCCAAACTGCAAGGCGCGGTGGTCAACCGCAGAATATTCTGGTGCATAATTTGCGACATTTCTTCTAGATCCCTTTGCCCCCGCGCCATAACGCTCTGCGACTGTTCATGAACTCGGATGGCAACACCCCACTCCGGACGGGTCGTAATAAGAAATCCTCGCCGCACCAACTCAGACCATAATTCAAAATCCGCAGCGATACGGAATTTCTCGTTATAACCGCCCACCTCTTGAATGATTTTCTTCTGCATCAGGCAACCGACATGATTAATAGGGGAAGCCACCAACGATCGCAGCACGATATCGCGAATGTCCTGTGGGGGTTTGAGCGGCTTTTTGATTTTACCCTGTCCATTAATAATCACCGCCTGGCAGCTAACCACCGCATAATGCGGATTTTCATTAATAAAACTAATCTGCTTTTCCAGCCATCCGGGAAAAGCTAAATCATCCGCATCCATGCGGGCAATCCATCGCCCCTGCGCGTTGTGCAAACCAATATTCAAAGATTTGGTTTGTCCACAATTCACCTGATTCGTAATCACTCGAATGCGATCGTCTTTGAATGAGCGAATGACTTTTAACGTTGCGTCACTGCTCGCGTCGTTAACAATCAACAATTCAAAATCAGAATACGTTTGTTTTAACAGGCTGCGCAATGTATCCGGCAGATACTTGGCTCCGTTAAAAACCGTCATGAGAACCGTTAATTTACTCATTGTGACTCCTTACTGGCCTTTTCTCTTCCAACAATTGTAAAGGAAGCCAGCCCGCCTGCCGGCGAGGCAGGTATTAGACCTTTCTTCTCTTCGAGAAAAGGCGGTATTGACTACCTCAAATTAATCATTAGTAGTAGAAAGGTCAATAACCAAGTTGTTCGACAAAAGGCGCAATCGTTGGGGCGCACAAACTTCCCACCCAAAAATTGAATTTACGACGCTGTCCGGGGAAGTATTTGCCGCTGTCCAACAATCGCCCGTGAGGGTATTGCGCCAAATTAACCCGATAATGATCTTTCTGTGCGTCATGCAGGAAAACGACTCCCTCCGGCCGCAAGCATCTGAGAGCCACTTCCAAACACCGACGGCGAAAACGCGCATCAACAAATATCAAATCGTATTTCTTGCCCAGCTTACTAGGCAATTCAATATAATCCTGTTCTTCTTTTTGCGTAGGCGCAAATTCTCCGCAACGAGGAGCCGCCTCCCAACGCCAATGCGGCTTTTCAAAACAAGGTCGAAAAGGAAATACGTGTAACGACACGTGTTTGGCTAGTCCCGATTGATCAATGAGCTGGTGAACCCGATGATACCAATCGAGGTTATTATCCACGGAATCCCAACTAAACTGAATACCTTTCTTGCTTAAAAATTTGGCAAAGTACAACGTTGAATAGCCCGACCCATATTCAAAAACATTCAGCTGTCCGCGTTGTGATAATTTCAGTAATAACGTCTTGAAAGCATTTCTCTCGACCGCCGTCATTGCGGGTAGACGCAACCAAGAATGCAGTTTCATGATCATATCTAAACCGGATAAATTCATGAGAGCGTTCGCAAATAACGAAGTAGATTTTGAGTCGCCTGAATTTCCATTTCTAATCTAGATTCGGCCGTTAGCGTCGCGATATGTGGCGTTAAGACCACGTTGGCACAATCGGTCAATTTTCCGGAATACGGTTCACTGGGAAAAACATCCAGCGCCGCACCGGCCAAATGACCGTTGTTCAATAATTCCACTAAAGCATCTTCATCAATTTGGTGACCACGGGAGACATTAATCACGTAAGCACCTTTTGGGAGACGGGACAATTGCGCGCGACTCAACTTCCAAGGACGTTGCGGATCATCAGCCACATGCAACGAGATAACTTGAGAAGATTTCAATAATTGAGGCAGCGTCAGCATCGTTACGCCATTCTTTCTGGCCCAAGTGAGATCCGCTTTCGGATCAAAACCACTGACCTTCGCTTCTAATTTGACCAACATTTCCGCCACCTTGCGCCCAATGCGCCCCAAACCGACAATGCCAATCGGCTTACCTTTTAAAAGAGAGCCGCCTTCTTTCTTCCATTCGCGTCGCTTCATCCAAGTCGTATGCAACGACAATCGACGCAACACGTCAAAGATCATCCCGATCGTCATTTCCGCCACGGGCTGAACAACGACCTCAGGTGTATTAAAAATTTTGATACCTTTTCGGGAACACCATGACGCATCAATATTATCCACACCAACACCACAGCGACTTAAGCATCGCAATTGGGATAATTGGCTTAATACTGTCGCGTCATAAATTTCCACGCCAGCAATGATTCCCGCACAATTGCGACCCAAATCCAGAATCTGAGTTGATGTCAGCCTCTTACCGGTTGAATTTAAGGTAAAAGAAAAACCGCTTTTCTTCAGCAGTTTTAAAGGTTCCTGCCCGTACTCCGCGAAAGTTGATAAAGCGACCAGAACCTGTGGTTTCATGCGCGTAAAATGCTCTCGTATAATTTCTTTTGCCTACCGTCTTTTGCCAGCGCCGCTTCAATCTTGGCGACATCTCCGGGGTTATCAACGCCAATGGTCTTCTGATCATAAATCACGCCGCGGATCGAAAAACCATGCTCCAGAATTCGCAACAAATCTATCGACTCCGAAATTTCAAGCGGTGTCGGAGTTAATTTTGAAAATTGATGAATAAATTCTTTGGAAAACGCCGCCAGGCCGGTCTGCCGATAAAAAACTGGCCGAATTTTGGTCCGCACATAAGGAATCGGCGAGCGAGAAAAATACAGAACATCCTGTCGTGCGTTAATAACCGCCTTGACCACGTTGATATCAGGAACATCTTCCTCATCCTTGATGGTGGACAATAAATTCGTACATCTAATAGCCGAATCCGCCAGCATAGGTGCTACGAGCTGGTTAATGACTTGCGGCTCAAAAAGTGGTTCATCCCCCTGGACGATGACCACAATATCCGCCGACAAATTTTGCGCGGCTTCCTCTACCCGGTCGGTACAACGTTCATGAGTGTCCGCCGTCATCACCGCCCGACCACCAAAACTTTTGACGGTCTTCACAATGGCGTCATCGCAAGTCGCCACAATCACGTCATCCAATAGTTCGCATAACGCGACCCGTCGCCTCACATGTTCAATCATGGGAAGATCCAAAATCTTAACTAAAGGCTTCCCCGGAAAACGCGAAGCCGCCATGCGCGCGGGAATCACCGCTACAATTCGCTTCTTATTCATTGATCACCATCACTTATTCTTTGATTCCTTAATGTTAATTCAGAAATAACAACACCCAATCGCTGCAGAGACTGATAAGCCATCTGACGAACGCCATAAACATCCCAAACACTTTTTCCTGCAGAAGAAATCACTTGTTCAGTATGCGTACTCGTATCCATTAATAGTTTCTTTAGATTCCGGACGCTTTCTTCCCCAGGATAACTAGCCAAAAGCTGTGCTGCTAGAATCCGATCTTCGTATTTTTCAGAACCACTTAATACTTGGGCCTTCTGTAAGTATTCCTTATCCGCAGGGACAATAAGAAAACAGGAGCTACCACTCCATAAAACCCGATAAGCCTCCGAATCTTCAGGAACTCTTAATGTCACGGCACCATTGGGCGTCCTTCCAAAGCCAAGGGCAATCTCTGGATGACTCACTTGAGGCAAAACATGATCAGCAGCATTCAGACTACTTAAACGTGCTTTGACTGCCGATAAAATCACGTCAGCCATTTTAGGAGTAGTCATGTTTGCCAATACGGGTGGGCGGTCAAAAGTTTCTATATTAACCGGAACATACGGATAGCCGTCATACAAAACCCATTTCTGACTAAAGTCTGTTCCGTAATAATCTTTACTGCCTCGTTTCAAGAAAAACAATCGCTCCTGTTGATCTGTTTTCCAAAGTTCAGCCGATTCAAAACCCACATTGTCCCAGAGCCAAGTTAAAGTGGGTTGATTGATATCACCTTTTAATACTTCCTGAATTTGCACCATCACTTCCTGAGTGCTCCACAGGGGCTGCTGAGGAACCAATCCCGAGCTCGTTTTCACATCGACAACGACACCACGAATAATGACCGGGGCCTCCACCGTCATCCATTCAAGACTTTTACCAACATGGATCTCCGCACAAGCTGATGAATTTATCTCCAAAATGATCAACGCGATGATGGCGAATACTTTATTTTTCATTAAGGACTAAACTTATTCCTCTGGTCACTATTTATTGTGGTAATACGCCGCAGTCTACATTAATGGATTGACCGGTGATCGCACTGGCCGCATCAGACGCTAGAAACAAACAGGTTTGCGCAACTTCCGTCGCCAACGGCAACCGTAACAAAGCGCTTTGGGACAACGCGAAATCTTTTAAATACGAATCAACATTTCTTCCTCGAGCGGGAGACGCTTTCGCTTTTAAAGCCGATTTTAGTCCCGCCGTTTCCACATAGACAGGACACACCGCATTGACCCGAATTCCTTTGGGTCCCAATTCCTTGGCCAGGGCCTGAGTTAATCCCACCACGCCAAATTTGGATGCGCAGTAAGCGCTATTATGCGCTGAGCCGCGCTTTCCGGCCAAACTAGCCAGATTAATCAGAGAACCGCCTTCTTTGAGGTGAGCGGCGGCCGCTTTACATCCCCATAACGTTCCCTTCAAATTAGTATCCAGCAGATCGGTCAACAGCTGATCACTGATGTCCGCGAGCGCTGCCCACTGCGAGAAACCCGCGCAATTCACATAAACATCCAGGCGTCCGGTTTTCTTCATCGCCAGTTGAACCAATTTTAAATGATCTTTTTCATATCGAACATCCATGGCCAAACTGACACATTGTTTTTCCGATCTGATGGGCACCCCTTTAACTTGACGGGCGCCCACGACCACAAAATAACCCGCTTGCACAAAAGCTTGCGTCACGGCCGCGCCAATCCCTTGCGTTCCACCTGTAATGACAGCGGTTTTCATATCCTTTGACATCGGTTAGCAAATCATTTCGTTTTGAATTTCAGAATTATTTAGAATTTCTTATCTTCATTTTCTTTTAAATAGACATACACGTAAACCCGCCATCCACCGGAACTTCCGCCCCCGTGACGAATCCGGAAGCATCTGAACATAACCAAATAACCGTGCTGACCAACTCCTCCGGCTTGCCAAAACGCCCCATGGGGGTATGGTTAAGAATCGCCCGTTGGCGATCCGGTGTAATAAAATTCCTCATGCTCCATTCCGTGGGAAAAAATCCTGGGCGCAACGCGTTGACTCGGACATTAAACGGGGCCCATTCTCGAGCCAAATTCTCGGTTAAGTTTTTGACGCCCGCTTTCGCGACCGAATAGGAAAAAGCCTTCGGCAAAGGCGGACCCGAGGAAACCGAAGAAAGATTAATAATACAGCCCCTTTTTCTTTTCACCATATACTCACCAAAAACCTGACAGCCCAAAAAAGTGGCTTTGACATGACTATCCAGAATAGCCGTCCACTCTTCTTCGGTAATCTTAAAAAAAGGCGTGGGCGCGTTAATTCCCGCACCATTAATCAGAATATCCACCCTGCCTAATTCCGCCAAGATCGCCCGCAACGCCATCTCATGATACTCTTTACGCGTCACATCGATCACAAAAGTCATGACCTTGACGCCAGTTTTTCGTCGGATGACTTTGGCAATCTGAGTCATGGTCTTTTCGTTACGGTCTAAAATCGCGATGTCCGCTCCCGATCGCGCCAAGGCCAGCGCCATTTGACTACATAAATACCCTCCGCCTCCGATCACCACCGCGACCTTATTTTTGAGCTGAAACATTTTAGATAAAAATTGATTCACGAGATATTCCCTTCTTTCGACGTTCTACCCTGAGTCAATACATCGGTCGCTAATTCCAAGCGCGACAAACGATGCCAATTATCCCCGTCAAAATAACCGATAAACGGAACCCGCATCCCTCCGAGAATCAGACCGCGTTGCGTCTTTTGAGTAGTAAAAAAATATTTGTGCCACGGTACTGGGCCATCCACGAAATGTAAATCTTTCGGCTTCCAAGGATACTCCTTAAACCGAGAAACCTCACCACTAGGCATAATCTTTTCTTCCCGATTGCCGCAATAAAACAGATGATCCTCACTCAGATTGCGACGCAAGAACGCAAAATAGCGAGCAACGGACGCAGCGTTCATTTCCTGCATCGAGGCAATGTTGATCGCCAAATCAAAACGAAGCCCCTCCAGTGCGTCCAGAAATTCCGCGGGAACGAAGACAAAATCCGCCGTGCGAACATCATCCACACTTCTTTTTTGTTCCCAGAGCTGATGCTCTTTGCCGGGAAAAGCCCTCGTTAAATGCCGCGCCTGAAAAAGCAACGTCTTCCCCAAATCAACCATAAAAATGCGCGATTGGGGAAAAACTATTTTAATCATCCCGGAAAAAAAACCATAACCGTCGCCAATGTTCAAAACATTGAACCGGCTATTCCTCGCAAAATTCTTTTGAATCAACGCCAATGCGCATAGCTGACGAAAACAATCATAAGTAAAATTTAATCCCATCCGGCGTGCGAGCTCTCGCCCCTGAGTCATGAGCCGCGTAAGGCGCCGACGATCGGATAGCTGGACTAAATAACAACCCATCGTAGCCCACGAACAAACGCGATAAACCCAGGACGCATTTTCTAAATCGCCAAACCCTTCGCCGTGCAAACGTTCCAATCGATTCGCTGATTTGTGAATCTTGACCCGCTGATGAAACTGCTTCCAATGAGAGGAGACCAAATGTTCGGGAGTCTGATTTTCTTCGTAGTAATCGGTAATCAACCGGTGGATGATCTCGTCATGCCGACGAGTTAAACTGGGGACATGCGATTGAAAATAATCTTTAATATCGGCTAAATCCGCAAACACCGGAGCAGAAACTCCTTTGAGTCTATGACTCGGGTCACGACCGACAAAAACGACCCCCGCTTCGCTAGCGGACCGATAGTCTTCGAGGCTATCACCCACAAAAGCAACTTCGGCCGGATCCAGATCGCCGCGACGCATTATCTCTCTAAGAGCTTCCGTTTTCTTCCAGGGAACAGCGTAAATCCCGCTAAAGAACTTTTCCAACCCTTTTCTTTTTAGAATCCGCGTCAAATCCCCGACAGGATTAATCGTGGCCAGGTAAAGAGGGACCCTTTGAAAAAAGAATTCCAAGAATTCTTTCACGCCATGGACTAAGGGGCAATCAATAGTTTTCTGTACGACCAGCTGAGAAAATTTCTGACTTAATTCTGCCTGCAAATGCTCTGAGTACGGCTGTTTTAAAATATGTTCGGCAATAAAACGAAATTTCTCAAACCTGATGATGGCGTTGTGCGCTCGATGATAAGCCATGATGGCGGGTAACTGAGCCGGATAATCCTTATACAATTCCTCAAACGCCCGGTCTTTAATGACCACCGATTCCACAATGACGCCGTCGAAATCGAGCACGATCGCCCGCAACGGAGCATCCATTAAGCGCGGTTGGCTTTGACCTGCAGCAAGCATTCTTGAAGTCGCTGTGTCCATTTCCAAAGAACGAAAACATCGGAAGCCAAGACAGTAAACGTATATCCCTTATCAAAAGCCTTTATAATCCCGTCGGTATCCGGCTCAATCAAATGCGTCCCGACCGATTTCTTATAACGATGACAAGCCTTCAACACGATCTCAGATGCTTCCTGCACCTTCTGATGAGTTAACTGTCCCGGGATCCCTAATGATCCGGAAATATCATACGGACCAATCATAACGCCATCAATATCCTCAGAATCCAGAATACTATCTATATTCTTCACGGCCTTAACCGACTCAATCTGAACGATGACCACCGACGTCTCATTCCAAGTTGAAATATACTTATCAAAATCAAATCCATATCCCTGCGCGCGGGAAATACCAAAGCCTCGCTTCCCTACCGGAGGATATTTGCACCAGTCAATGATCTCTTTGACTTCGCCCGCCGACGAAACCATTGGGACGATCAAACCATCGGCCCCCGAATCCAGCAACCGACGCGTCATTTCCGGATTATGTGACGCGACCCGAGGCAAACATAAGGAGCCATTGGCCTGGCAAGCTGCCACAATCCGCTGGGATTGTTCCTGATCAATCGTGCTGTGCTCAAGGTCGATACCGATAAAATCAAAACCTGCCCGAGTAAAGATTTCCGTGATGGAAGGATGCGCGAAGGAGTTCCAGCCCGCAAACACACGTTCACGGTTACGCATTTTGTTTTTAAGTAGTTGTCTTCGGGATATTAATTCTTTCATTATTTTCTTTTGGGAGCGGGTGTCGAGGCCTGAGCTAGCGATTCTCCCTTGGCAGCGTCATCTAAAAACATTTGGACGGTCTCTTTCGAGTAAGGGTGCACGATCATACCATCCAGGAAAGAAGGAATGACCGTAACAATATGCGAGCCGGCTTCCAGCCATTCAATAACGTTAATGACCTCACGAGTGGAGGCAAGAATAATTTGCGATTTCAGCTCATACGCGTCCAATAACTTACGCAATTTGCGAATTTCCTCAATACAGTTATAACCCATGTTATTGACACGGCCACCCAGCATGGACACATACGACGCTCCCGCAAGAGCGGCGAGAAAACATTGCTGCGCACTCATCATGGCGGTCACGTTGATGCGCACGTCATGCTTGGTTTCCAATTCATGAATGACTTCCAGATTGTCCAGTTCGCCTTTGGGACCGTGAATCGTAATTTTTACGGTAATATTTTTCGCCCAGCCGGCAATATCCAAAGCCTGTTTAAGCATTTCTTTCTTATCATTAGTTGTGACTTCCACAGATAGCGGATAAGGATGAATGAATTCCGCAATCTCAACGGTACGGGCCTTAATGCCCTTCATGCCCCCCGTCACCCCTTCTTTTAGGAGAATCGAAGGATTGGTCGTGACCCCGCGAATGATGCCCATACGATGATATTTTTTGATTAAATCCAAGTTGCCGGTGTCTAAAAAAATAGCCATTGGTTCTCCTGATTGATCACAAAATTCTAAGGACTAAACTCTAAAAAACACAAAATTTAGTCCTTAAGGTTTAGAATTTATTCTCTCTCTTTTTTCCTGGGCGACATGCTCCCATTTATTCGACATCTGCATGATACGGGGATCACAGACGATCAGATGCCAAATCACCGCGGCAAAACTTTCCGCGTGCGGCGTTACGGTCGCCGGATTCACGGTCGGAACCACAACACAGGCATCAGCCACTTGAGCTGTAAATCCCCCATCGCGGCCGACCACTCCCATGATTTTCGCCTGCTGCGCTTTCGCATATTCCAATGCGTAAACAAGGTTGGCGCTAATATTCTTCTCCTTACTACCCCCACCGACAGAAAAAACTATGACGCCATCTTGGGCACAGAGACCGGAAGTTTTAAGCCAGCCCGCAAAAACGGTTTCCCACCCTTCATCATTCGTACGCGCAGTCAACTCGGAAACGTTATCCACCGGGGAGTAAGCTTCAAAACCAGCTATCTTACGAAAATCATTGACGGCGTGAGAGCAATTACCGGCGCTTCCGCCCACGCCCAAGAAAAACAAACGCCCCTTTTTCTCGCGAATTTCCAACAACAGCCTAATCATCTTTTCTACCACGGCCTGGTCAATCTGGCGGATAATCGCGACCGCCTCCTGCAAATACTGTTCCACATGATTCATGTTGATGACCCCTTTTTACGCAGCACGACCCGACAATACGAACTCATTAAACCTGTTTGTAAAAACTCCTGAAACGCCCGACGCACTTCGACGTCTTTGCGAGACAACAAACTTTTGACAAAACGCGGCAATTCAATCTTAGAATCATCTTTAACCGCCCGAGCCACGATTTCAACATCCAGCACACCCGGAGTGCTCAACTCAATACATTCAAAACCGTGACGGTCAACCAAAGCGCGCAAACCTTCAACAGAGAAAACATTCATCCGATCCGGAGGATAAAGATTCTCCGCCTGGTCCCATAACACTTGAATATCAAAACCGGTCGCCACAATCGCCGTCAAGAAAACCAAGCCCTGTGGACGAAGCATTTCTTTAATTTTCTTAAATAATACGTCGGGTTGGGCACTGCGATCCGCGACTTCAAAAACAGAAATCACATCCACCGCGTCTTTTAAATCCACTTCCCACCATGGAGCCTCCCACACATGACCCCCGTCAATATCTTTAAGTTTCGGAATTTTAACAAAAGGGTTAATTAACGTCTTGCGGGAGAAATTCTCCGCGTGAGCGAGCTCTTCGAGATAACCCCACTGATTGGTATTGATATCCGCAAAATGCTTGGCGGCCGGAAAATATTCCTGAGTCGACTCAACGATCCATTGAAAACGAGGTTTGATAATTTTCTCGTCACGTTTTTTCTTGGTCGCGTTGGATAGCTCCTCTCGCCAAAAAACGCGTGACGGCGCCGCATGATAAAACTCATTAATGGTTTTCTCATCCGGCCGGGGCGAAATAAATAACGTATGACAACTCTGGCAAGAACAATAAGACAAACCTAATTTCTTAAAAGCCGGTTCAAATCGATTCGAAAAACAGGCAGGGCACAAACATTCTTCCAAACTCTTACTTTTCAGAAAAAACTTAGCGACGTCCTCACGGGTTAAATCTATATACTCCTTGATCAATCCGGAGGGCTTCAGATCAATCTCACGATACTCGTCAAAGACGACAATGTTCTTCATTAATTTTTCCTAGGGTGTGGGACTGTTGAGCGGCGTCCGCGTAAGCACGATCGATGAGTTCCATGACGCGCAGGGCATCCTCTGAGGAGCTGACGGTGACCGGCTTCTTTTCTTTAATACATTTAACAAACTCTTCCACTTCCAAATCCCAAGACAGATCTCGGTCAAAGTAAGTTACTTCCTCGGAGGGATTTCCGACTGCTTCCGTTTCATCTTCAAATTGCCGTCGGCCAACGATCAGTTTTTCCCGTCCATAGCTGCCGGTTTTGGAAAGCAACCCTTCCACAACTAAATAGCCTTCCTCTAACGTAATAAAAATTGAAAACGTATGTTTCCACATCGTCGCCGAGGAATGCAGGCACGCGCTTTGCGATTTCTTATTATGCAAAATCACGAACGCATTATCTTCCATGGAAAATTTCCAGTAAGTATTCGCGGTAAAACACTTAACGAACTCAAAATCACCGCATAGATAGCGAAACAAATCCAGCATGTGAATTCCTTGATCCAACAAAATCCCGCCGCCGGAGATGTCCTTGTCATTGCGCCAGGATTTATTAAAATTTTTGCCGCCGGATTTCCCGTAAATCCCACGAACGTTAATGATTTTGCCAAAACGCCCGCTTTCGATAATGACTTTAGCTTTAATAATTCCGGGATGAAAACGATGATTGAACCCGAACATAAGCCGCGTGCGAGACGTTTCGTACTTGATAATATTACGGATATCTTCAACGTGGCAACCCGGAGGTTTTTCACAAAAGACATGTTTGCCGGCCTGCATGGCCTTGATGCAGAAATCAGGAGAATATCGATTAGGGGTACAGACAAAAATGATGTCAGGAGAAGCGGCTAAAAGCTCATCAAAAGAAGCAAAGGCAGGACAACCAGAAATTTTTTGCAGCGTAGTTGACTGTGTATCGCAAATACCAACCAACGAAAGGTCCGGATTGCGCTCAATAACGCCACGGCGTATTTCGCCCATATAGCCGTACCCAATAATGCCGCATTTAAGTTGTTTATTCATAAGCCTCTACGATTATCCCAAATTTTGCAATAGAAGCCCTTTTCTCAACCTGAGAAGCTAGCACAAAAAGTGCTTCCAAAATTTGGGATTACCCCGCCAAAGGCGGCCCTTTGGGCGGATTTTGCTAATGCAAAATCCGGGATTAATCTTTCTTAGAAAAACGGGGGCCATTTTAACACAATTTTCGGGGAAGGAATAGTTTTTATTCTTTATCGATAGGGTCAAATCAAGCCGCCTTTCCTGATGCGCGTTTCTAGAGGAACTCCCCTTTGCTCGATATTTCTCAAATATTTTGATTGACCTTGTTAGACTCAAAACGAAGCGGGAACTACTGCCAGGAATAGCTCTCCTCGCTCCACCCCCTATAGGACTAAACAAAAAAAGCAGAAGGCCATTGACTTATCCTTTCCCTAAAATTACTATCCTCAATCATGGTCTATTGCTTTCGGCAAAAACAACATCTTTCCCTTTCTGTAGAGAAGGCCTGGGATTTCTTCTCTAATCCGGCCAATTTGGCCACGATTACGCCACCCAAACTTAATTTTCAAATTACCAGCGAACTGCCCGAAGGAATTTATGCCGGCCTCATCATCACTTACCACGTGACTCCCCTTTTTGGAATTCCCTTATCCTGGACGACAGAGATCACGCAATGCCGTAAGCCTGACTACTTTGTCGATTATCAGCTGTCCGGACCTTACAAAATCTGGCACCATCAGCATCACTTTCGTCCGCTGCCGTCCGGCGTTGAAATGGTAGACATCGTTTATTATGAAATTGGCTATGGGTGGCTTGATCCGGTTTTAAACCGCTTGGTGATCGGCCCGCAATTAAACCACATCTTTGCTTACCGGAAGAAAATTTTAATGGAGAAATTTGGCCTAGCGACTCGGCCCTAGACTAAAAATTGGGCCATCGCCGCATCCGTAACCGGTAGGAAATATCGTCCCAGATAAGCTTTAGCGTTGGCCCGGCGGCGTTCAAACTCGATCGCCGGCAACTGATCAATCGTTTGTAAAACCTGAACAAAATCGTCGCGCTCAGTCACCGTCCACTTCAAATCAGGGCATTGAAACAATGGGTCATAACTAAGCATATGACCCATGTCAAAATTGATCAACGGCTTACCAACAGATAAGGCTTCCAACGCTCCCGTACTGCCCCAATACACCACCACATCGGACCACTTGATATCGTCCACAATAGAGGTTTCTTGAGACAAACGAAAATCTTTTCCCAGTTTAAATTCGGAGTCCAAGTTTCCGACAAAAGCGTTTAAAGGCAACGTCGGGTGCGTGCGCAACAATACCTCATATCCCTTCGTACCGCGCAGACCGCGCAAGCAATAGTTGACCAGCTTCGCGACATCAGCAACACCCTCCAACATTAAAAGAATTCTAGAGATCGGCCTGCGAGGCTCCACGGGAAGATTTAACAAATATTCAAATCTCAGTCCGCCGGCCGCCACGACTTTCTGAGGCGCGACCGCACTGTACTGAAGAATGATGCGTCGGGTCTCCTCACCCACGGTTAAAATTTTATCAGGACCCGGAGTGATATCTCGATCCCGCCGGCTGACAAACATGCCGGCCGCCGCTTGCGGAACCACCGTATGCTGGTACCCGGCAATAGCTACTGGCTTACCGGAATCTCGAGCAGCCAGAATACACATCCGTTCCCAGGGATTATTTTCATAAGTCAATAATAACTGACTGACCGGGATATTTTGCAACACTCGCGTCATCACCTGATAGTGCACGTACTGATACAACTGGACTTTATATCGGGTGCGGTTTAGTTCCGCGTTAATCAATGCTTGCACATTAAAACCGTAGAAATCAACCTTTTCATCCAGCTTAATTCGATAAAAAAATAATTCCCAGGCCGCAACCACCAGCTCCCCCAAAGTTAGAAAAAACTCGATGGGAAAGATGTTGGCGTTAGGACACTGACGCATTTTCTCCAAGCAGGGACCGTAATCGCCAAAAACAAACGCCAAAAACAAACAGGATCGCTGCTTTTTCAAGAATTCCGGCAATTGTCCAAAGAATACATCGCCGTAGCTGCCGTCCGGACGGAAAGAATGGTTATAGACAAAGGTTTTGATGACGTGCGCGTTATCCCCCGCCGACGTCCTGGCCTGTTGCCAGCGATCTTGCAAAGCTCTTCTCGCCTGAATTCCCTTCCAGGAGATGGTAAGAACATCTTTTAGTAATGATCCTGCCCGTCGAACAATAGCAGCGATCATCTCCCTTATCTGCGCCAGTTCGTCAGTCACGAGTTCAACCGTGATGCCTCGCTTCACCAAAGCTTCTCGTAATGTCTCCAGTAATACCCCGGGGACCTCTGGCACCAACAAACAATCATAGGTTTCTTTCTGAGCCACTTCGAGGATCATCCAGAATTCTTGCAGCAGGTGAGAATACCGCGATAAAAAACGATTCTTGGAAGAGAGGTCCGTTGCCCACCAGCGTCGACTGGAGAACCGTTGATTCAACGCCCCCAGCAAATCCACGTACTCGCTACAAAATCGGTCTCGTTCTTCTAAGCTAATGGGACCAAAATGAAGACACTGCCATTCTTCTCCCAAACACTCGGCAACATTTATTTTTGAAGACCGCGCGGGCGGCAAAAAATATTTCTTGTGCGTGGCGTGACGAGGAACAACTCTTTTCGCGATCGTAAGTAGGACCCCTTCCTGCACCAAAACAACTTTAGACATCGAGCGCCCCTCGGATAATCTTGTCCTCGCCCCACTGTCGAGCAAAGCTTTCTGCGACGGTTTGAATCGCCACTTCACGAGTCTGCCCGTTTTTTAACTCATGCAATAAATGCTGCAGAAAGTTTCCCATCCGTTGCGCCGCCTGACCATCACGATACGGGTCCAGTTCAGGCAAAAACGTTGACCAATTGCCCAATATTTTGCGCTCCTGAGGATCATGAAAAAATCGCTCAACATTATTCCAAAGCTCTTCCCAGGTTAGAAAGACTGACTTACCGATGCCTAATTGATATAACGGACTTTTGACCCAACCCTCGCGATCCAATAAAAAGGTGGGAACCCCAGACAGCGCAGACTCCAGCCCCGCCGTCCCAGCCCCCAAACTTTCATGAATAGCCAAGTCCGCGGCCAACGCTGCTGCTGCCGGAGAATATGCGCCCTGCAAAGCCCCTTCCCGAAAAACATAACAGCGTCCGGTGGCCTCAGCCTCTAATAATTTCTGACTGACGCGACCTAAGCGTTGTATCAAATTACGCGGAGTCTTCGGCTTGATGATTAAGCCTAACGTTGAATCTCTCAAAACCGCGTCTAGGACAAATTCATAATTTTCCTGAGTAAATTCATGCCCCGTAAACCAGCGACTATCATCCAGGGAGTTTTCATCAAAGAAAGCGACAATCTTTTTCGCTCCGGCCTGGCGCAAGCGCTGACGAAGCCCCGCGCACAAATCTTTTAAAGGAGCAAAACGATAGTCTCCCACATACCCAACCACCACATAATAGTTAAAACGCGACCCACCGGCTTTCTCCACCTCCGCGCTGCGCCGCGAGAACCCAAAGACGATATCGGTGGACACCGCGGTTCCCGCCGATGGGTTAGACTCGTAAGCGCGTTGATACAGTGTGGCGACCCCGCCAACTTCCTTGAGAGCGTCAGCCATCACCATGTGCTGGGCATCATATTTGTACCAGCTCGTTGTCAATTTAATATTATTTTCCCGAAACAGCTGTTTCCAATAATTCTTCAAACGGTAATAGGCTTGCGTTTGTTCCCATAAATAAACGGATTCGTGAGTAGACTTGTCAAGCTTCAGCACCGGAAGATTCGCAGTTTGTGGCGTGAAGGTCACCGCCTCAGTCGCGGATAATAAGTTTGCCTGAGGAGTAAGCGCGATTGCGGATAAGCCGTGTCGATGCAACACTCTCCATTTGCTTTCATCCAAAGGATCTAACATAGAGTTAAACAACAGCGTAACTTCTTCACCTCGCAAGCGACTTCCCTGCAGGAACAATAAATCCGAGTTGCATTCCGGCCGGTCCAGGTTCAAATACCCCCAATATTCCGTCGCCAATCGCGGTGGAGAAACAACCGGGGAAGGAGTCGACGGCAATATCCAAATTTTCTTCAAGTAATGCAACACTACTTTCTGGCAAGCTCGGAAATTCTTTAATTTGGGAAGCAGCTGTTTTATTTTCAGGAGAGGAGATTTTCGTGACTGAAAAGCACCACTAAGATGTAAAGTGACCTGCTGTGCCTGCGCGTAACGACTCAACTCGTCAAACCACGGCCGGTTATTAATAAATAGCCGCGCCGCCACGTTATCTTGCTGCCACGAGCTTAAATGCCAGCGCACCACGGCAATGAGCGTGAGCACATGCCAGAGTTGGTTAAATTTAGCTGGCCCATTAAAATCATAGTCGCACACCGCGCCCTTGGCGAGAAATAGTGACAAACGGTCATCGGAAGGATAGTGCGCAAGGAACTCTTTGACGTGTGACGATGTCTCCAAGCTCGCCCGCAGCTGCGCCAAATCTTCATAAAGTAAACGAAATTGCAGCGACTGGCCCAATTCATCCCGTAAATCAACAATCTTAAAATCCAACTGCACCAATTGGATGCCTTGGGCAGTGGCCAGGGTGTTCAACGCGGGCCACTGCCCAGTCGCCACATCAAACACATGTAACCGCTTCACTCGCCGCTTCATTAATTCCGGCAAAATCACCTGCCGCCAATTGTTCACGGATAACCACTCAACAAAAATAACTTCGCTGGAATCTCCCGCGTTCATTCTTTACTTCCTTCAATTGAATTATTTGACCGCTTTTCCCACCAGGACTTCAACAACCTTTTCTCCGGGCTTTTATAGAGCGGATCAAAACCGCGCGCTTTCAACTCACGCAAATGGAATAACACTACGTCACGGTCAAAACTAACCAAACCACACGCCCTTAAGTTGGACAGAATCTGAACAGAAGGCACCATTTCTTTCAAAAATCTAAAAACCTCGCTGGGGGGCGAACGGTCTTCACCCGTCGTCCATTGATAAAGACGGTCACGCCATTGATATTCATCCGAATATAAAAAATAAATCTTCCCTACCGATATTCCTTCCAATAGCGCGATTAATCGGTCCACTTCCTGCCAGTCTTGCCCCGCCTTAATCGGAACCACCTGGGGGATTAACGCCGCTCCTCCCTGTATTTGCAAATGCGTCATGTAAACCAGAATGGTATCCGTCGGTTGCACGTTCTGTTTCAACCAGCGAATCGGCACCCGTAAATTATTTCGATCTAGATAAAAGTTACCGACCGATAGCAGCGTGTTAATCAGTAAATACCCGCTGATGAGAAACCTTTGACGATCCCTAAGTAAAGGTTCCGTGGCCAGCCTCCCCGCGAACCCCAAGACCGCGAGGATAATCGGAATATAAAAAAACCTGGAGAAAAAAACATGATTATGCGGCGTAAACAAACCCGTCGCGATTCCGGAAATTATCCCGGTCCAGTACAACCAAATCCAAAATTGGCGATGTCCGTCTTTAACCGACGTCGCTTTCCAAAACATACCCAAACAGACCACATTAAGTTCTAATATAAATCTGCTCAGGCCCAGCAGATTATCCCAATACGTTACGAAAGTCCGTCCGATGACACGATTGCCAATAGATAATGAACTCATGGCGACATCATTGAACATCACAATGACCGGGGCCACCAGCAACAATAATCCGACCCCGGCCGCCACCAAGCCCCGATAGCGTTCCAACCACTCTTGGCAGCGTGATATTTTAAGAGCAGCGGCAATGAGTATGGCAAAAACCAAAATCTGAGCGTGCTGAATTTGCCAGTGATCAAGTATTGGAAAGAGAAAAGCGGCGCCCAGCAGTAACCCGCAAAATAAAACGTTGCGCCGAGGACCATGCAGCCAACCGTTCCACGCTTCCCAAAAAGCGAGGAAAGCGACCAGCGCCAAACACGCCAACGGCGGATAAAAGCGAAGATACAAAGCTTTCTCCAACACCACCGCTTGACCTAAAAAAAAGATAACCACTAACGCCAATCCTAAAGCGGACAATTGTTGACGCACGCGGGCATAAATTAAAAAAGCCCCCAACAGGAGCACAGTAAACACCAACGGAATCGCGCGCACCGCTAACAGCGATTCTCCCCCCCCACGCATAACCTGCGCGGTCATCCCCGTCATGGTCAAAGCGCGGGTATATTCGTGTCCGTCAAATCGTCCCGTATCAAAATTCCAACAAACCGGACGGCCTTTTTCGATAAACCCCTTGGCCGCCTGCAAATGCGATACTTCATCTCCCCACAAAGGGAGAGACTGGGCTAAAAGTAGCCAAGCTCCCGCAAAAGCAACAATGACGACCCCGAGAATAAAGTTTAAAGACGCGTCGCGATTCATATCAGGTAAATTCCCGAGTGATCACCCACGCCTCGGCATCGGGTTTTCCTTCCTTGAGGAGAAAATTCTGCACCGGAGCATCGGACAAATTCTCGCGTTCAAACCAACGACACGAAGGAACATACACAAATGACAATTTGGCCCCCATCGTCACGCGATCTTCCGGCGATAATCCGGAAATCCTATCCTGAATCACGACCCGTCCCGCGGTCACGGTCACCGCTCGCCGTAAACGCGCGCCAGAAGATTTTTGAGCGAGAATCAATTTCTCTCTCAAGAAATCCTTGATCAATTTATTAATGAAAGCAAAACGGCCCAACGTTAATTGAAACACATTGAGTAAGATAACGTTAAACGGCGTCATCAAATTAGTTTTGAATTTCAGAAAGTCACCTTCCACCGTAAAGCCCTTGGCATCGACGTTCAAAATCGTGGTGGATTGATAAAACGCGGTGCATAGTTTTCTTGCGGCCACCAAGACCCCGCTGTCAGAAATCCGATGTCCCGACTTTAACGCGACGAAAGCACCAACTTTCTTTAAGCTCGCAATTAATTCCAGTTTATCCTGACGATAAATAACCACCCCCGCGTTGGGATAATAGTGAAACGCCGCAAAAACCCTCTGAGGTCGTATTAATTCTTCCACGCCATCCAACCCCGCCTGCAAATAGGTATAACCCACATACATTAAATAGCGGTCGTCCAGCGAATGTAAAGAAACACCGCGCTGATTAACTAATCCATCCCGGATGTTCCAGGCCACCCAAGCGGCATTTTTATCTCGGTCTGCCCAAAGTTCAAATCCGTGCGCGATCAAATATTCCGTGTCTCGGCTGGTATAAACTCCCCCTGCCGTCCCATCGGAGAGAATGAACTCAGCCAAAAAAGCCATGGCCTTATTAACAACGAGAGTAATTTTCTCCGATTTTGTTTTTTGGACATATTTGGACAAATAATCAATGGCGAGCGACAGATAGCCAATATCAACCCCGGCGTACTCCTTAAACCAGCCCTCCGGATCCTGACAGCTTGCAATCAAGTCTTCATAATGAAACGCGGCTTGGCGCAGCTCTTCATCCTGAGTCAGCTCAAACGTATTATGAATGGCTAACAAAGCACCCGTCTGCTGATTACATACACTTTTCTGATGGCGCGTCTTAAGCCACGTGGCCGAACGACGCAACCCGGCCACGGACGCGGCATAATTTCGGATACGCTCTTTACCTAGCAATAACAACGTTTCGGAAATGGCATAGGAAGAAAACGCGGTGGCCACATAACTTCCCTCGTGAACATACCATTCATTAAACGATCCGTCGGTTTCCTGCATGCCAATCCAGAAATCCACCATCGCGTTGATCAACTCCAGCAGCAATGGCTGACCTCGATACGGGGTTGAACACTTGTCATAAAGCAACGCCAGAGTTAATACCGCCTCCTGATAACGCGCGTTGGGAAAACCCACGACTTTATTGTGCCAGTAGTGTCGGTCCCCGCAGCCATAAGTCGGTAACCCGGGATTCGTGTTGATCTGCCCTAGCAAACGCGGCAACTGCGTTAAAACAGCGTCAAAATAAATCTGTCTACGCATGATTTTTTTGTTTGAACTCAAAAGTTAACACGGCCAGCGACCCCCAACGAGTAGCGCGATCTCCCTGCCAACGCAAAATCGCGTCCAGGCAACGAGTGAAAAAATTCTCATGGCGTTCACGATGCAAATAGCTGGTCTTCCCACTTTTAAAATACTGAATCATCATCTGCAGGATCTGCTGAAAAAAAGCGGGAATGAGAAAGAATTCTTCCCGTGACAACTCACCCCAGCCGTGTCTGGTCAACACGCCTGACCACTGATTCAGGTCAATGGGCGCATACGGACCCCAAAAAGAATAAATTCCAGTTTTACGGATATCGTTACCAAAAAGCATTTTTAACAGCGCGTGAAAACAATTTAAGAACAGATTATTTTTGCGCGCGATGATATATAGCTTGGTCCCGGGAAGAAGCTGGCCCGTTAACTTACGTAATAAATCCTCAAAAACAACTACCGAGATTCTTTCCGCTTTCATGACCAGGGTGACGCTTTGCACCGATGATAAAGGAACCTCTGCGGCCGCAAGATCCGAAAGCGTCAACATTCTTAATTTAAGGGCCGGCTCCACGCGCTGTGCCGCTCTTTCCACGTATTGACCCGTGGCCGCGTTTAAGTTCAGCGAATACACTTCCTGACCTGCGAAATACTTCAAATAACTTCCGTCATAAGAAAACACATCCAGCACGGGACCCGACACCTTTTTTAACACCGCTTCAACTTTAGCCAACTCCGCCGCCGCATTAAGATCCATTTCCTTACCTAGGGTCGTTTTGCGACAGAAATATTGTTGGTAATCGGCCAACTGCTCCAAACTCCAATCCGCCGGAGAATAGGATTTACGGTATTCGCGTGTTGCATTAAATCCGTTAAAAGAAACCATCTCTTCAACGGGCCGACGAGGAATAACGGAAATATCGGCGTTGGTCACATCCGGGGAGTAGCCCAGTGCCACGAAAGCACAGATGACGTATTGTTGCGGAATGTTCAATAGCTTTTTGATGACCGTCGCGTTCCCAAAGCTATTCATGGCGGTTGATCCCAACCCCAATTCGCAACAGCGGTTGAGCATATTCATGATCGCCATAGATCCAGCTTGGATCGCTTCCTTATAATTCCAGCCATCATACATAACGATGATAATCGCCGCGGCGCGGCGAATCAGCGTCGAAGAATAAGCCTGGGCAATGAGTTCGTCTTTGACTTTCGGATCATCAACCACCACAAAACGCCACAACTGCTGGTTGCAGGAAGTGGGTGCCGCAGCCCCCGCGCGTAGGATGTCATAGATCAATTCGCGCGAGACCGACTGATCGGAAAAATGACGAACGCTTTTACGTTTTAGTAATATATCCTGGAATTCCATCGGTTTAGGAGACCGGATTAAAACCGATTTTCTCGGTGACCTGAGTGTCACCGGCTTGAGATTCAGAATTGCGGACCAGCAGTTCGGCAATCAACCCGAGTGAAATAAACTGCACGCCCATGATGGTCATCATGATGCCAAAAGACAACAAGGGTCTGGTTCCAATGTGATGCCCACTGAACCAAACCAACGTCAAATAAAATAGTATCCCGCCACCGATCGCCGCGAACGCGAGCCCCACCCCACCAAATAAATGACCGGGCCGACGCAAATACCGCGTGATGGCGATGACCGTCAATAAATCCAAAAATCCGCGAATATAGCGTTCAAGACCATACTTGGATTTACCGTGTTTGCGCGGGAGATGGTTGACAACCATTTCCCCGACTCGAAAGCCCTCATGATGCGCCAGAATAGGGATATAGCGATGCAATTCTCCATAAACTTTAATCGCTTTCAGAACGTCTACACGGTAGACCTTAAACCCGCAATTAAAATCATGTAGGGTCATCCCCGACATGGCGCGGGCTACGGCGTTAAAAAGACGTGACGGCAAGGTTTTGGATAGCGGATCATGACGTTTGAACTTCCAGCCAGAAACCAGGTCAAATCCTTCGTTCAATTTGTTCAGAAAATTAGGAATTTCCTGGGGGTCATCCTGAAGATCCGCGTCCATCGTAAAAATCACTTCCCCCCTCACCAAATGAAATCCCGTGGACAACGCTTGGGCCTTGCCAAAATTCTTGCGAAACTTCACCCCCCGGACTATCCCCGGGAAATGTTTCACCAACGCCGCGATATTTTCCCACGAACCGTCGCGACTCCCATCATCGACAAAAATAACTTCAAAAAATCCCACCTGATTTTCTTTAACCACGTTGGAAATCTTCTCAAAAAGCGGCACAATCGTCGCTTCTTCATTGTAAACGGGAATGACAAAACTGATAAATCGGGAAGAAAAAGCCAAATCGCTAGTTTTCATAAAATTAATTTGGGTGTGTGATTAATTTAATAACCTTATCTTGTTGCTCCACCGTCAACCCGACGGATGACGGCAAACTCACGGCCTCGGCGTATAACCGAGGCGCGACCTCAATCGCGTGCGCATAGCAGGAAGAAAATATTTTTAACCCGGAAAGCGGATGCCACACCGGACGGGCTTCGATCATGTTCGCTTTCAAACGCTGGATCAACTGACGGCTGGTTTCTTTATATTTCTTAGCGTTCACGCGAATTGTGTACAGCCAAGCATTCCACCGCGCTTGAGGCGAATCGGAAGGAATCAGAATCCCTTCTCGAGCATGGAAAGCTCGGTCATAACGCTGGGCCAAACGTCGCTTTGCCAAAACGAACTCCTCGAGCAATTCCATTTGAGCAACACCCACCGCCGCCTGTAAATTTGTCAACCGGTAATTATAACCAACTTCCTCATGAATATATTCTACAGGATCGTTCTTGGCCTGGGTGGTTAAATACCGCACCCGGTCTGCCAATTTTGCGGATGACGTGACCACCATGCCTCCTCCGCCGGTCGTGATAATCTTGTTGCCATTAAAACTAAAAATACCGCAGTCGCCAAACGTTCCGGTGTGTTGCTGCGCATACTTAGAGCCCAGACTTTCGCTGGCATCCTCGATAACTTTCAAACGATAGCGCCGCGCTAATTTCAATAAGGGCGCCATCTCAACCGGGTGCCCCATGACGTGGACCGGCAATAGCGCCGAGACGTTTCGCTTAGTAACGGTATTAATGAGTTTACCGGCCTGCACGCGACATTTTTTCTTAAGAAAATCTTCCAGCTTCGCCATATCCAACTGCCAATAGCGATCTTCAACATCAATAAATACCGGCCAGGCCCCGCAATAACGAACCGCATTAGCGGGCGCCACAAAACTGATCGCAGGAACAATCACTTCATCCTCAGGTTTGACTCCACACACCAGAAGCGCGACATGGAGCGCCGAAGTACCGTTAACACAAGCAACCGCGTGCTTCGCGTCGACATATTGCGCCACTTTACTTTCAAATAAATTTACGAATTTTCCGACCGATGAAACCCACCGAGTGTCCAGACATTCCTTCACGTAGGCCCATTCATTACCGCGGACCTCAGGTTCACATAGACCAATGGATTTATTCTTGTTCGAAAAATAAATCATATCTTCTTAACGTTCGGTATTTTTAAATCTTTCTGAACCTTTTGATAATCCGCCGGTTTCCCGACATCAATCCAATACTCCTGAATGGGAAAACAAATCACGCGACGCGTAGCGTCAATCAGGCAACGTACCAGATCCGGCATATCAAATCTCTTACCGCGGGGAATATATTCAAACGCTTGCGGTTCCAGCAGATAAACCCCCGCATTGACCATAAACGCCTGTTGGGGTTTTTCCACCAAATCTTTAATCAAAATATCATCGGACTCGACCACGCCGTAAGGAATTTCCAAATCATATTTGCGCACGCCCACTGTCATCATCGCCGAGTGACTTTGATGAAAATCCAACATCGTACGAAAATCCAATTGAGTCAAAACATCACCGTTAATAATCAGCACCGGCCCCGTCGGCTTTTCCATCAGGCTAAGCGCCCCGGCGGTTCCCAACGGTTCACTTTCATTAATATACCCGATGTCAACGCCGAACTTATTACCATCGCCAAAATGATTGACGATAACATCGGCCTTATAATTGGTGCTGATATTGACCTTACGAATTCCGGAATTTTTTAAATGCTCAATGGTGTGCTCCATGAGCGGACGATCATTGATCGGGAGCATAGGTTTAGGCACTTCTTGCGTCAACGGCATCAATCGCTGCCCTTTCCCCCCGGCCATGACCACGGCTGTTAACGGCAGCGGATGGTGGTCATCCGGAATCAATTCTGATAGCAGCGCTAACTCCCGCACCCGCCTTTGATCGTCCACCAAAGGAATCTGGCGCAGGACTTTTTCTTTCATTAAACGTAATAATTCTTCTGGCGCTGTCCCTACCGAAGCCACGGTGGGCGGCGGATGATGCAGCGACTTTAAACTGAGAACCTTGCTGACCCGAGTCCCTAAAGATACTTTATTTAATACCGCCCGACGAATATCTCCATCGGTAATGGTTCCCACCAGACGCTTTTTATCATCCACCACTAGCGCAATTCCCACCCCACCCGTTTGTAACGTCAGAATGGTTTTCTTGAGGGTTGTGTTAAGACCGATTATTATTTTCTTAATGTTCTTCATGCTCGATTCACTAGGCCGTTGCCGCGGTCTCCTGGGTCAGAGACTGCACTTTATGCTTTAACCGCCATTCTCCATTATGTCGTTCCCACAAATGCGGTCCCATTTCCCGATAAAAATTAATAACCTGCCAGAACTCCTCGTCCGTGATTCCTAAATATTCCAGAAATTCTTTATAGTATTTTTGCGGAAATTCACCGTCATAGCGATGCACCAACGCGACCCCTTCATCGCGAGTCAAATGACCATCGCGAATTTCATGCGCGGCGTCCGAAGTGGCGCGCGCGATGCCAAACTTAATGTACGCCAGATAAAAATGAAAACCATCCGTCTTATCATCCAGACTTGCGTACTTAGAGTACGTCCCTTCTGAACGGCCGTCATAATTGGCCTGAAAACCGGTGTGATCGACGGCGTAATAGTAATTTTCCTGAGGAACCCATTTTTTGTAAAAAGAAAACCAATGCATGGCGGGGTTTAAATCCTGCAGATCCTTAGGGCTAGGCGGACGATACAGCTCAAAGTTATTATCCTTCAACTCTTCCGGTTTAAAATAGCCGCATTTAAGACCGTGCTCCAAGATTTCGTCAATACCTGACCCTTTAAAATAAAAATCTTTCCAATCGGCGATGGGTTCCGCGGGCTTATCCCAGTTCTTCATCGATCCGCCATATTCGATCTCACCGCTTTCTCCATAAAAAATCAGCGGAATTTTAAACTTACAGGCGATATGAAATGCATAAGCCTTCTGGCCATACGCGAAAGGTTCCCACGCATCCCCCAACAATTCAAACGCCAAGCGCGCGAGTTTGCGATGATAAATGCCGTTAGGAAAACACAACAAATTATCAAACCCATGATCCTTAAACGCCAGATAATTCGCCCAACCGACTTCCGTATACATAAAGGGCGCCCACGTAATCGTCAAAGGATGCATGCCGTAGCGATATTTCAACTGATGCGCGACATAAGCGCTGTCCTTCCCGCCGCTACCGGGCACAACGCAATCATAACTGCCATCTTTCGAACGGTATTTATCCAATAATTCAACCAGCATGGCCTCGCGCTTGGTCCAATCAATGACGTTGTGTTTCATATGGGCATACTGACAGGCACTGCAGACACCGTGCTCATCAAAGGTAATCCGCGGACGCTGATTTGAGACGACGCATTTACGGCAATACTTGACCTCCTTCGGACGATTAGCTTGCTGACGATCTAGAGTTTTATTGGGAAACAACATAATGAACCTCCTAAACTGAATGGATAAAATTTTTCAAAATGGTCATGCCCACATCCGCGCTCACTTCCGGATGAAACTGACATCCCGTTAAATTCTCTTTTTTCACCACCGAACAAAAGCGATTGATACCGTAATCCGTCTCGGCCACAATATGACTTCTCTCCTGGGGCTGGACCATAAAGGAATGCACGAAATAGACACAGGATTCCACAGGCACATCGCGTAAAACGGACTCCTTCCAAATAGCAGCATTCTCTGCAAGTCGTAAACGATTCCAACCCACGTGCGGAATTTTATGAACCGTACCCCCATTAGCATTCTGCAAGCGGCGCACATGCCCGGGGATCAAATCCAATCCCTCATGCAAGCCAAACTCTTCGCTATCCGACAATAATAACTGCATTCCCAAACATATGCCCAAAAGAGGCTTTCCCGTCAAAGCAAACTGCTGAATCGCTTCCACAAAATGTCGCGCTTTTAGATTCACCATGCCGTCGCCAAACGCCCCCACGCCCGGTAAAATGACCCGATCAGCCTTAAGAACCGGCTCGGGCTCCTGAGTCACGACCGAACGACCGCCGCAATGAGTGACGACCTTTTCTAAATTAAATAAATTCCCCATCCCATAATCGATGATGACGACTTCGGGTTTCATAGCGCGATCTGGTGGGCAACGTTGCCCGTCATTCTACAGGCAATACCGGCGGATGACAATTGTTCCTTCACTTGAATCACGCTGGAAGCCTGAATTCTGTTTTTCATAAAATCAATCGTGTCCCGACTACGCTTTAAAAACTCGACATTGCCTTCTGCTTGAAATTTATCCGCGTTCGCCAGTGCTGCTAAACGGTGATAATGAAAAATCGAAGCCGCGCACACCGCGTCCGGACGAGCTTCCAAAACCAATTCGCTAAAATGTTCCGGCTTTCCCGCGCCCCCACAGGCAATGACCGGCACGGGCACGCTTTGCGCTATTTTCTTAATCAACGCCAGATCAAATCCCCGTCCCGTACCTTCTTTGTCAACGCTAGTGATCAACAGTTCTCCTGCGCCTAAATCCACTGCTTCTCGAGCCCAATCCCAAACATCCTTCCCACTCTTTTCTCTGGAATTATCCGTCATGGCTTCGTACCGACCAGGCTCGCGCATTTTTGCCTGAATAGAAATAACGATGCACTGCGAACCAAAGACCCGGGCCGCTTCTTTAATAAATCCCGGGTTACGAATGGCCGCCGTGTTAATGGCGACTTTATCCGCCCCAGCGCGCAATAAATGCCGGATATCATCGATCGACCGAATCCCCCCACCTGCTGTCAGCGGAATAAAGTTGTCTGCGGCAGCGCGTCTCACAATATCCAATAAATTCTGTCGACCATAGAGGCTGGCCACGCTATCGATATAAATTAATTCATCAGCGCCGTCCTGATAATATTTGGAAGCAAAATCTTCCGGCTTACCTAGGACGCGGAGGCCTTCAAAATGCACGCCCTTGACCAAATTGGGCCCCTTTATATCTAATCGCACAATGACGCGGATCATAAAATAGTTCTCGTAGAAATTCCTAGATTCTCAGCAAGTATCATCATTATTTAAGTTGCTTTGAATAAAGAACCTTTCGTACTTCGGTAACCTAGTCAACATTAACCGTTTAGTTATGCGCTGATTCTTCATCCACTTTTACCGCCGGAACCCCCACCGCCGTGACGTGGCCGGCCAAGTGCTTTACCACCACCGCTCCCGCTCCGACCAGCGTTTTTTCCCCAATGGTAATCCCTTGAATGACCGTGGCTCCGGTTCCAATATGCGATCCCGCGCCCACAGTGACATTCCCGGATAGCGTCACTCCCGGCGCGATATGCGTGTGCGCGCCAATCACGCAATCATGATCAATGGTCGCGCGCGTATTAATAATCACGTTTTCACCAATCTGAGCCCCGGGATTGATGACGGCCCCGGCCATGACCTGCGCGCCCATCGCTAATTTTGCCGATCGCGAAATGATGGCCTGCGGATGAATGACCGACAAAAATTCAAAACCACGCTCTACGTACGTGTCAAAGATCTGCTGACGCTGTTGAGGTAATCGAACCGATCCGATCCCATTAACTAAAATTACTTTCCGGGAAGAATACTTCTGTAAAGAATCATCCGTTCCCAAATATTTCAACCCAAGGTCTTCATTAGGTTTTAAATCGGTGTATCCGAGAATTTCACATTCTGGCGTTAGGTCTAAAATATCTTTTAATACCCGCGCGTGCCCACCACCTCCCAAGAGGATGACTGAGCGCGCGACCGCTGGCGATTTCTGTTTAGCCAATTTTTTCATAGAATTTTTTTGCCAACAATTGTTTTAAGTCCACGTTTGCTAGCTTTTGAACAATGCGTCGCGCGGCGTGTCCATCCCCATAAGGATTAGTCATCGCACGCAAAGATTGCTTAAATCGAGCGGATAGCGCCTGCTTAATGCCCCGTTCAATAGCTACGGCGGTCGGCAACACATCAATCACGTTGCGTCCCCGCAGTCGACCGGCCTGACGATTACCTACATTGACCACCGGCAACTTAAAACTCGCCGCCTCGATGATTCCGCTCGATGAATTTCCCACCATCGCCGCGGCCTGAGCGAGCAGACTAACATACCCACGCTGACCGAAACTGGCCACAAAAGTCGCGTTGGAATTCAATTTGACAAAGCGAAGGAGATGTTTTTTTATTTGAATCCCCGCCGGGTCGGCATTAGGCGCCGTAAAAACCAGCGAACATTCCCGAAAACGAGACAGCGCGGCAAGTAAATTCCGGATATAACCATCAGTTTTGGATAACTCTAACGTCACGGGATGAAACGTAACGACCACTAAAGGTCGGTCCGTGTTAAATCCCCATTGCCGACCTAGTTCATCTCGGCTCATCCGCGGTAATAACCGTAAATTATCCAAACCCGGCGCGCCGCTAACCGAAACGCGCCAAGGCTCCTCGCCCATTAAATAAAGTCGTCGAGCGAATTCTGGGGTCGCGGGAAAATGCAAATGACTTAATTTAGTCAACGAATGTCGAAACAATTCATCAATCGCTCCATAAGTCGTTTCTCCCCCATGTAAATGCGCCAAAGGAATATTAAACGGCACCGCCGCCAGCGCCGCCGCGTGCATTTCGTAGCGATCCCCGAGTACCAGTACAATATCCGGCCGTGTCTTCTTAAAAACCTGCGCGAAACCACGCGTCACTTCCCCCATCGTCCCGGCTATCCCCGCCGCCGAATCATCAGCCAGCGACACCTTGACTTGAGCACGAATCGGAAAGCCATCCCGCTTAATAAATTTAATGGTCTGTCCATGCGCAGCGGACAAATGCGAACCGGTGACATACAGCTGTAACGTTAAGTCCGAATGACGCATGATTTCAGCGAGGACCGGAAAATAAATCCCATAATCCGCGCGGCTCGTTGTGATGACACCGATGGTTCTCACGTAAACATCTCCAAAGATAATAATTTGTCTTTACCAATGTTGACCTTGGCGGTTTTCCCTAATAAAGAAGAGCGCATCACCGGCGGTAGCCCGGTTCCGGGACGCTTCACCGCGATCATCGCCTCAGTCACCACCGTTCCGGCTTTAATGTCCACGGCCGCCACCAAACTTTTACGTACCAATGCCGCAGTATGAATCTCCGTTTCCGTCGGCTTTCGTTCTCCAACGCCCAGCGCGACCTGCACATTACGAATCCCCCGGACCAACTCTTTTAATTGTTTGGGATCCAATGAAATCTTGTGATCTGGTCCTTCTTCATCGGTGTTCAAGGTAAAATGTTTTTCAATCACGCAAGCCCCCAGCGCCACCGCCGCCAACGGCACTTCCAACCCCAAGGTATGATCAGAAAATCCAACCGGCACATGAAATTTCTGGGCAAGCGTGCGCATAAACGACAAGTGCACGTCTTCGGGACTTGTCGGATAATCACTCACACAGTGAAGCAAGACCAAGTCCTTATTTCCCGTGGCGCGAATTGATTTGACCGCGAGTTCAATCTCATCCATCAAGGCCATGCCGGTTGACACAATCATGGGCTTTCCCTTTTTCGCAACATGAATTAAAAAGGGAATGTTGGTGATTTCGCCGGAAGGAATTTTAAAAACTTTCAATCCCAGTTTATTCAAGAAATCCGCGCTTTTGATATCAAACGGCGTTGATAAAAAATTAATCTTCTTATCTAAACAATATTCATAAAGTTCAAATTGATCGGCCGCCGACAGTTCCAGTTTCTTGAGCATCGACAACTGCGATCCACCCGATTTGGTGTTTTTCTTTTGATACGCCGCTTTGGGCGCCTCATCGGTAACCAGTTCTTCAGCGTGAAAACTCTGAAATTTGATCGCGTCCGCGCCAGCTTCCGCGGCCACATCGACCATCTTCTTGGCAATTTTTAACTCGCCGTTGTGGTTAACCCCCGCCTCGGCAATGACAAAACAATGTTCAGGATCAATGACTTTCTGCCAGACCGGTTTTACCATGCCGTCCAACCTCCATCCACGACGAGATTATGCCCCGTCACGTACGCGGACAAATCGCTCGCCAAATAGACAATCGCGCCTTTTAAATCTTCTTCCGTGGCCATCCGGCGTAACGGGGTACGGGCGACGTATTTCTTCAAAAAACTTTTAGGCTGATTACGAAAAACGCCACCCACGGAAATCATGTTGGCGCGCACCTGCGGAGCCAATGCCGTCGATAACCAACGCGTGAATTGCAATAGTCCACCTTTGCTGGCCGCGTAGGCGGCGGGATTGCCCAAGCCAGTTCCCGCGTATAAACTTAAATCCGGTCCCACCATTCCGTAAATTGAACCGATGTTAATGATCGCGCCGTGACCGGATTTCTTAAGCAAAGGCTCACACGCTTGGATCAAAGAAAACGTCGCCGTCAGATTAACTTCCAGTGCCTGGCGCCAGGTATGTACATCCTGTTTGGCAAACGGCACGGCCCACCCTTTAAGTTGGGACGTACCCACCAAGGCAGCGCAATTAATGAGCACATCCAATCGACCCAACATTTTGCTGACGATATTAGGAACGAGTTGGCTCGCGCCATCCTGAGCCAAATCCAGGACTAAAGGGAGTACTTTGACTTTAAATCGCTGTTGCAACGCACGTGCGGTTTTCTCGCAACCGGACCGGTTTAAATCTAACAATACTAAATTCGCACCCTGTTCGGCCAGTGCTTGGGCCAACACACACCCGATGTGCCCTGCCCCGCCGGTGATCAGCGCCACGCGATTTCTTAAATTGCTTAATTCCTTAACGGTCTTCATGTTGTCCCTCGCTTCATCAAAAATTCCGCCAGTTTAAAATCAAACAACGTGTCAATATCCAAGGCCCGCTCAACCGGAACTTCAACCGCCTTCACCCGACCCGACAAAATAGAAGTTGTTGTCATGACATAATCTCGACGCGCGGCATAGGCGACGGTGGTCACATCGTAGACTTTGGGCGCGGCCTGACGTTGAAAAAATTTCTTTTGAGAAATCACCACGGCCGCGTTCGCGGCTTTATCAACGGTCACCATATTAAAATACGGACTGCGCTGCGCGGGAGTCACCGTAATCACGGCGTCCGCATCAGTTGCCAATAGCTTATCCAAACAGCGCTGAATATCTTCCGGTTTCCTCAAAGGCGACGTCGTAGGAATCGTTACGATGACATCGACTCGCCGCCCCAACTGGGCTTCTACCGATCGGATCGCGTGTTGCCAGGCTAGCAACTCCGGCGCCCGGTCCGTGGCTAACTCAGCCGGGCGCCGAAAAGGAACCTCAGCGCCAAACTGTTTTGCGACCCGCGCGATCTGAGCATCATCCGTAGACACAATCAAGCGATTGAGCCCTTTGACGCGCCGCGCCTGCTCAATCGCATAAGCAATGAGCGGTTGGCCGTTCAGCAGCTTGATATTTTTGCGAGGAACGCCTTTAGATCCCCCGCGGGCAAAAATAGCACCGAGCACAAATGGTTTCATAGAATAACTTTCTGCAGGACGAACGACGCTAGACGAGGGACGACTATTCTTCTGGTCCTGACACCCTTCTCTCTCATTCCTCGCAACATTCGGATCATACCTTCACCGTTTTCCCCAGCTTCGCCGATTCCTTAGCCGCGAGAGCAAGCTTTAGCACGCGCTGTCCGTCTTCTCCGGTGACCAACGGCTTTTGTCGCTTCTTGACACACGTAAAAAAATGCCGCAGTTCGTCAATAAACATCTGGTTATAATCGAGCGAAGGGACTGGCAATAGATTAATCCACTCTTTCTTGCCTGGATCAAAAAATCCAGTGTACGGCTGCGGACTCGAGTCCCAAACCAGCGTGCCTTCTGAGCCGATGACTCGACACGAACGATTCTGCGCCCGATCCACCATATCCAAATGAATATTACCTACGGCGTTATTTTTAAACTTAACGGTGATTTCCGCGAGATCTTCGACCTGGATCGGAAAATCACTCACTTTATGGACCACCGCGCTGACCTCTTTGATTTCACCGGCCAACCAACGGATATAATCTAACTCATGACTTAATTCAAAAACCACACCCCCGCCGAGATTCTTGCGCGCGCTGACATTGGTACGATAATCCGTTCCCGGTCGCCATTCGGGAAGATAGCGACCGACAGTAGCCCGGATAGCCAGCACGCGACCAATACGCCCTTGGTCAATCAGACCTTTAAATAATTTTAAAGGTTCAAAAAATCTTAGAACATATCCGACCATGAGGACCGTCCCCAACTTCCGGCATTCTTTAATGACCGGATCAATCTCCTCGACTTTCATCGCCATCGGTTTCTCAATAAATAAATGACAACCCAGCTGCGCGAACGTTTTGGCCGTGGGCATATGCAGATTAGCCGGATTGCAAACGAAGACCGCGTCAGGACGCCAATTAATAGCGTCGATCGTACGCACAAAAACTTCAGACACTAAGGATTGATATTCTCCAATCTCCGTTTCTTTCGACTGTTGGCGCAAAACCGACACGGAAAATGACGGATCAATGGCTTGCAAATTCTTTAAATGCCGTTTGCCGATGCTGCCAAACCCCACAATCAATACTTTCATCACGCCCTCGCTACGGCTTGCATCTCGTCCGTCAAACGCTCCGCGAGCTGCATCGTTTTTAAAGAACCTTCCAAATCCTGATCCGGCCAGCGTGTTTTGCCCGAAAGAACCATATCGCGCAAGGCCTCCATTTGCCGGTAAAAACCGGCTTTATACGTGACATCCTGTGGTTCCGGAACCAGCTCATGAGTTTGATAATCGCTGTCTACCCACCAGCCTTTTTCTAACGGTTTAAACTCAACCGTTACGCCTTGACCATAAAGCACAACCCGCCATCCACCCGGTGAATACCAATGCGAAATGTACTGTCCGATGCCGCCCCGCTCTAATTCCATGATCGCCCCAAACTGATCTCCTCGTTTTTCTAACAGCGAATGGCAAATAGTTTTAAGTTGCGATGGCTCTCCGCCAAAGAAACGCAATAAATCAATGGTGTGAATGCTGTTAGCGTACAGCCATTCATCCAACGCCAAAGGAGAGAACCGATTCATCGCTCGCACCTGCGGCATGCGTTCATGGCCTTCCACCAAGACCCCTAAAAGCCGACCGTGACGCTTCACCACCTCTAAGCCCTGATGAAAAATCGAATAATACCGACGATTAAACCCGACGAGTGTTGGTAATTTCTTAGCTTGGGCCAACTCGACCAGGGCTTTGTTTTCAGCAACGGAAATACCGGCCGGTTTCTCCACAAATAGCGGCAGCCCGAAGGCCAACGCTGCTTTCGTCACCGCAAACATCTGATCAATGGAAACCATCACCATTAAGGCGTCAGGCTTCGCGACACGCACCATCGTTTCGAGATTGTCTTCGCATACCGGAATACCATACTCTCCGGCCAACTCCTTAGCCTGTGGCAAAGAACGCGACATCAACCCCACCGCAGTCAAACCTTCAACGCCCTTAATCGCGTCCAAATGCAAGCGCGCGATACTTCCCGCGCCAATCAATCCAAGCCGTACTGTTTTCATTGATCTCCCCGCCGAGGATGACGAAACAACGCAATGCTACCGTCTGCTTTCATCCCGCGGCTTTCCTCATTGTCTCAATTATTAGGTCACCGGACAACTATTGAGCTGTTTGCCCATCAATTTCTCAAAATGTGGTTTTAATGTGCTTAATATAAAATCATGCGCCGGATAACATTCTTTTAAAGTCGGCAGCGCGCACATTCCTTTAAACAAAATATCCGTCGCGATTTCCCGTGTTGTACGACTCACCACCCAATTCCCGTCGATAGGAATCTGCTGCCATTTCCAGCCGGCCTCTTCCAAACTCTGATAGGCATTTTCGTGGATATGATCAACCATAAAACGTCCGCGTGGAGTGATAACGTTCATGATGTCCGGTGTTTTGTGCGCGCCCGAAAAAGACATCAACAGATGACTACCCTTTTCGGTATAGCCGGTAATAATCCCGCTTAAATCAAACAAATCTTTCCCGCGCTTCGAGGGATGCAGCGCCGGTTCAATCTGAGCGCGGGCGAGTTTGATTTCGGAACTGCCATCAAAATGCAAAAACAAATCCGCCACGTGCACGCCATACGTCGCGAGGCCATGGTTACCGCCCACGTCGCTTAAAATGACCGGGTCCTCCGGACGAATCAGCCGTTTAATATATTGATCCACCGAAAAAGTCCGTGTCTGACAGTTGACCCAAGCTCGAATACCGTGCTGTTCACTAAATCGTACCAAATCCTGATATTCTCCCAGAGAGGGCGTCACAATTTTCTCAATCATAAAAATCCGATAGCAGAGATCCTGAGCAATTTTCTTAAATAAAGGACCGCGTCCTTGCGCCTGAGTGGCCATGAGACACAAATCTCCCCCCACCGGAATTTTACTCATATCATCAAACCAACTCAGACGAATATTCGGATTAGCGTCGGCGACTTCCCGGACCCGAAATTGCCCCAGCTCAAGAGAAGCGGGATTGGGATCTAACACAAAAATTTCCGCGACGTCTTTGAGAGCGACCAAAGCCTGCAAATGCCGGCTCCCCAACTGACCGCACCCCACTAATAAAATACGCTTTGACATGTTGACCCCTTCATCGTTGTGTAACAAAAGTTGCGACGAGCTTGGAACTATCCCTTTGCTGCAATTGTTCAACCAACGCTCTGGGCGCAGGAAGCCGATGCAAATATTCCTGAACCACCGCGTCGGTAAAATCCTTTTTGCGCGTGTAACGCAGCTGACGTGTTTTATCCTGCGCTACCGGCGTCAGTCGTGATAATTCACCGCTAACCCATTTGCTAATAAGTCCCTGCTGAGCACTGCGCACAGCCAGCATCCCTAAGTCAAAAGGATTCTCTGCAATCGGCGGCAACGCGTGAAACAAAATCGGTCCCGAATCCAAACCTTTAGTCAGGCGATGGATTGTGGCGCCGACATAATCAAATCTGCGATCAAAGCCAGCCCAAAAATTACAAGAATTTCCTCGGTAAAAAGGCGACACGCCCATATGCAGGTTCACTGCCTGGCGCTCTACCAAGAAATCAGCCAGCGGACCTTGAATAAAACTCGCACCAAAGACTACATAGCCATCGGCCTTCAGCGCCGGCTCCAAATCCTCCATTGCAACCCGACTCAAATCACCCGAACGCAGCACTAACGAGCGTACCGCTTCGGGCAAAAATCGCGGTCGACCGAAAATCTTCTCTTCCGCCGCCATGACTTTAGTAAAATATTCACGCATGACCGGCGAGTCCGGATAAAAGTCCGCCATTTTTCCGGGAAAAATAGTCGTTGATTCAATCACTGCAAAAACCGAAATTGAATGTTGCATCAATAACTCAATGAACGCTAGGTGCCGCGGTTGATTTGACGTAAAAACAGTAACGTTCACTATTTAATCTCTTTAATCAAATACGCGTGATCTAATCTTGGAAACTCTAACGCGGAATGTTTGACTTTCGCCATATTGGAACAAAAACCTACCTGTATCCCCATCTTTTTTAAAATATCCAATGTTTGTTCATTGTAAGAATTACACGGATGCGACATGACCACGATGTCATCCTCAATCAACTGCTGAAGAATCCGATGGTTTTGATTATATTCCGCTTCCTGGGTGATACGGCTTAGCTCGCCCATGTTGTAGGGATGCGAATGGCTATGCAAACCAATTAAATGGCCGTGCTTCTTTAAATCTCTTAGGCAGGCCCCGTCCATCCAAAGAATATCCGCCACCGCCTCTTCATCAAACCCATGATCTGCCATCATCGCGTCCATCAGGCGACAATAATTATCTTTCCCCAAAATCCGATCTCGCACGTAGCGAAAACGTTTATCAGATCGGGAGTAAAACGTGAAATCTTTCAGGTACGCTTCCGGGTCAAACTGCTTCAGCCCGCGCGTACACGCTTCCTTAAACGTCGAATGCGCAACGGCCTGATCAAAAGCCTGATAAAATTCTTCAATGTCCGCAAATTCTTTAGTACGAAAATAACGATACATTTCTATTTTCTCAAAATTATGTACTAATGGTGCCGTATAAATGAGCCAAAAAGCTTTGATGCCCAATTTCTCCAGAACAGGAAAAGCGACGTCATACTGACAACGTAAAGAATCATCAAAGGTCAAACAAACATCCTTGGGCGATAACGCATGCTGGCAAGCCCGCTTGAGCCATTCCTCGGCGGAAAGCACATTATGCGTTTTTTGATAAAACTTTATCATTGCCGTTAATTCAGCGGCATTGATAGAACCCTGAGAAACGATATGTTTATGGGCATCATGAAAGTGGTGAAACATCAACCCATGCGCCATCAAGGGACGATGATCCGTTCGTTTGATCATGGTAGGCTCCGGCAAAACCAAGGTCCGCTGCGAAAAATCAGGCAATTTAGACATTATATTTTTCCGTTTTATAAAGATGGGTTTGTTGTCGAACAAATTGGATGGTTGCTTTTAACCCCTGACTCAAATCGGTGGCTGGTTTCCAGTTAGTGTGCGAAAGCGCACGCGTGTTGTCGCACAACAAACGTTCCACTTCGCTGTTGGAGGGACGAATACGTTCGCGCGAAGATGCGATGGTAATCTTCGCTTTCATCAACGCGGCAATTTTTAACGCCAGTTCACCGATAGCGATCTCCTGACCGCTTCCTAAATTCGTGGCTTGCCCCTCTAAACCTTTGGCCTGCGCGACCGCTAAAATACCTGCCGCGGTGTCCGTGACAAAAGTTAAATCCCTGGTTGGCGTCACATTACCTAGCGTGATCTTGCGTTTACCCGACGCAATTTGGGAGATGATTGTCGGAATGATAGCCCGTGCTGACTGCCGGGGGCCATAGGTATTAAAGGGACGCACGATTTTGACAGGTAATCCGAATGACCGATAAAAACTGATCCCTAACTGATCTGCGGCAATCTTGGACGCGGCATAAGGAGACTGTCCCACGGACGGATGTTCTTCGTTAATAGGCACGTACTGCGCAGTGCCATAGGTTTCGCTGGTCGAAGTCAATACAATGGTTTTTAACGACTGCTCCCGCGCAGACTGAAGCACGTTATAAGTGCCTTCAATGTTAGTTTTGATGTACGCGAGCGGGGAAAGATAAGAATATGGAATTCCAATTAACGCCGCTAAGTGCAACACGGCATCACAGCCTTGAGTCGCGGCAAATACCGAATCAAAATCACGAATGTCTCCGGCGATGACTTCGATTTTACTTCTAGCTGGCGATTGCTCAAGCCAGCCCCAGGAGCCGCCGGAATTATAATGTGTGAACGCGCGCACCCTGAGCCCTCGGGCAACGCACAACTCCACCAAATGCGACCCGATAAATCCTCCTGCGCCGGTGATCAACACTTTCTTCATATCAGTCCCCTCTTCCAAGACTTATCACTGTACACATTCAAATTTTTCTTAACCGACTTCAAGGTATCTTCCCGTTCAATCAACAAACCCGCGCAAAGCTGATGTCCGGCCTCTGTCAGATGATGACCATCGGTCTCATCAATATAAGTTTCCAACGGCTCTGGAGCATCTTTAATGTGCTGATAAAGATCAATCACGAGCACATTCTTTACTTCCTGATCCTTGTGCGCGGTTTTTAGAATTTGGTTAAACAGTTCAATACTCGCGGTAAATCCCGGAGAGTGCTGCTCTACTTTATCTAAGGTGGGGATAATCGTCAGCACATAAATTCGCGTGAAGTCTTGACTCGCTTGCTTGATCCATTGTGCATATATGTTCCGAAACTTCTTTGGGGAGGTGACTCGAAAACGAAACCCCGCTTTAATAAGAAAGGGGCGATTATGATGCAAAAACCGCACTATCGGCTGGCGTATGCTTAAGGGCAGTTTAGCGAGTATATTATTTTTAAACCACGTGGGCACCGGCCGAGGTGGTGCGTCAACAACGCCGACCTCCAAAATCATCACCCGATCCGCCTGGCGGTCAAAATAGTCTCGGTCTTTTTGATAAACGTTATGCAACCCTTCAATATCAATGGCCCCCTGGGAACGATTATATAAATAGACTTTCTTTTCCGGATAGGTCGCTTCCATCCAAGTGCGATACAACTCTGGATAAATTTTGGCGACCCCGATACCCCGCTCAATACGCGGCAAGCTTACCGAGTCACCATATACTTGAATTATGATTTGCTCGTGATCAGTGGGGAACATAGGTTTTGATTTTTAGTTTCTTTTCTTCCGAAACGTTTTTGGTCACCGCTTCATAGACCGGCGCAAAATGAGTGTAATACACTGAGTTTTTATTGAGTAATGACGCCAGCGAGGTCGGGGCCTGAGATACGACCGTCGAACGGACTGCTCGCCAGGCCGGCAATAACAGCTGGCGCGCGCCGGGAAAAGACTGTAGCGCGCGCCGGGCTTTCGTTTTGGGCTTCACTAACCCTAGTCCATGTAAATTCTGCAACTGGTGGTTCATCTCTTTACTCAGATGAAACCAAAAATATATTTTAACTACCTGCCGGGCATCTTCCGCCGATAACCCATCCACGCGTTGCAATGCAGCCACCAAACTATCGGTAAATTGCTCTTGATCCGGATGCCACTCACGGCTGGTGACCCAGTCATAAATATCTTTTAAAATATTACGGCGATCATGCCCTTGACGAATGAGATACAGCGTTGTCAAATGCTTGATCTTCCCATAGCAAGCGGACAGACAGCAGGGTAACAATTCCGCAGCGAACGCGGTGTCCCGCATGGCCTCCACAGGTCGCCACATCGACTTCCAGGCCTCGGTGCGATGCACGCTAAACAACGCCACAAAATAATCGCTTAAAATATTTTTGAGCCGATCAGCGCCGGTGTCCCATTCCAATCCCTGCATTTTATAATGACCAATCTCTTTAAATTCTCCCGAACAGCCGCTTTGTTTCAGAAAGAAAATGATGGCCTGACCATTGGCGGCAGTATATTCCTTATTAACCTCCAAAAAGCTGATCGCCTGCTCAATCCCCTGAGTCGTAATAAAATCATCGTCTGGAACCAAAGTTGCATACGGCGTCTCCACCTCTTTATTTAACGTGAACACGGTGTGCGCGATGGATTGGCCCGGAAGATGCCGATAACGAATTCTTAATTTGCTGTCAAATTGTTTGACCACTTCACGCATCTTGCTGGCGCGGGCTTCATCGCTGGCATCACCGATCAATATGTCATGGCGATAGCCGGTAGCCGCGTAATAGTCCAACAAACGTTGCAAAAAATCAGAACGATTTAACGTTGGAATCAATAGCGTAATCATCGCGCTACTCCCGCCGAGCTCTCTGCCACCGGATCAAGGTTTTGCATTTGGACCAACTTTTTATAATGTCCTCCTAAAGCCAGTAGTTGGGCCGGCGCTCCCTGCTCTACAATCCGTCCCTGATCCATCACAATTAATAAATCTGAATCCATCACGGTTGACAATCGGTGCGCGATAGTGATAACCGTTTTCCCGGCGCCGACTTCTTTCAGGGCCAATTGCACAATTTCTTCTGATTCCGAGTCTAACGCCGAGGTGGCCTCATCCAGCAACAAGATGGGTGGATCCCCCAGAATGGCTCTAGCCAGAGCAATCCGCTGCCGTTGACCGCCGGAGAGCTTTAATCCCCGTTCACCGATTAGCGTCTCATACCCTTGCGGCAACTGCGTGATAAAATCGTGCGCGTGCGCACGACGACTCGCGCGCTCAATGACCTCCTGAGTGACTTCTGGCTTTGCAAACGCAATGTTTGCCCGAATGGAATCATTAAAAAGAAAAATGTCCTGAGTCACAACACCGATCGCGCGACGCCATGAGTAAAGATCGAAGCTTGATAAAGCGCGGCCGTCGATCAGGATGTCGCCGCGCTGGGGATCATAAAATCGTAACAGCAGTTCGCCAATGGTTGATTTACCGGCGCCTGACGCGCCCACAATCCCAACTTTCTGACCACGCGGAATAACAAAGCTCGCCTCTTGCAATACCGCCTGAGGACGTCCCGCATAATGAAAGGTCACGCCGCGAAACTCAATGCCCTCACGTAATTCGCCAAACGGTTTGTTCCCATTCACGATAGGAAACTTTTCTTTCGTCTCCAAAAACCGAACCACCTCCTGATAATAAGGTAATTCCCCACGAATATTAACGCGAGCCTGATTAATCGCTAACCCCGGCGACAGAATGCGAAAAAAGACAATGATAAAGGTGAGCACTAATTCCATCCCACCCTGTCCCACCGAAAACAAATACGACGCGACCAGTAAAATCAACGAAAGACTAATCACGCCCGTAATTTCAAATAACGGCTGCACTGATCCATGAATCTTGACTAAGTCATAATAATGCCGAGTTCCTTTTTCCACCACCGCCCTCGTTTTATCAAAAATCGCCTGTTCACGGTTAAACAAGCGAATGACCTTCATGCCCTGAATCGCGTCAAGAAGACAATCGTTCATATTCTTGTCCGATTCCGCCATTTGTCGCCCTGCTTGGCCAGCCCGCGTCACCAGCCGTCGCAGCGCCAAGGACGCTACAGAAACCAAGACCAGCGACACCAACGTCAATTTCCAAGACAGCAGTAACAGCATCGCCAACAAAATCACCACCGAAAATAACTTAGGGATGACCGTTCCGACAACTCCGACCAACCTCCCCAAAGTCAACGTGTGCGTAACAGCCAAAGTTTGCAAATGAGCGCTGCGATGATCCGACAAAGCACTCATGCTGACGTTGAGTAACTTACTCGCGCATAATAACCGATAATGCTTGATCACCTGGTTCTGCAATTGAAATGCGAGCGCGTTATTCCAAAAAATCATCAACCCCTTCACCAACGTAATTCCTGCGATCAAAAGCGCCACCACCCGGACTCTCTGCCCTAAATCCAACGGCGCAAATAATTCTAAAAATCCCTTTAATGCCGCTGGCACCGCTCCCGAGGATTCCCCCGCCGAAGCGCCCTGCAACAAAGGAAAAATCAAGGCCATCGTGACCCCTTCGAGTAATGAGGCGACACTTCCCACCAAGAGAATCAGCAACATCAATCCCTTATGTCGCGCCAAAACCTGCCGTAAACGGATAGGAGAATCTTTAACTAACATCTCTTGAGCTAAATTCATCCGGACACCCTATTTGACGATGAAGCTTGTTCCGCCTTCCAACCCTCAGGAAGACCACTTTGATAGTCCTTACAAAAATCATCAATGCCGGACTCAATGGAGGGAATGTCTTCCTCCAAATCTCGCGTCAGCTTATCAACGCTTAACGACAGATTCTTGCTGCGTTTGGCGTGTAAATGCGCGTCATCAATCGACACGGGTTGAATCAACTCGGCGTTTAAGCCCAAATTCCGGGCCATCCGCACTGCAAAATCATATTTGGCAATGGACGTGCTGCTCGCGAAATGATAGACGCCGCGCAAATCCCGTTCAATCGCCAACGCCAATAAATGGGCCAAATGAAACGTATAGATGGCACTCGTTTGGACGTCCGAAAATCCCTTAAACGGTCGACCGGCCGACAATTCCCGTAAAAAAAACTCCGACAAACTCGGTTTGGCAGGATGCGACACGATGTTCCAACCGAAAAAAGCCGTGCGGACAATCAAATAATCAGGAAGTTTCTGAGCCGCTAATTCTCCATGATATTTAGAATCCGCGTAAACACTGATCCCACTTTTAACCGGATCAAACTCTAGAAAATTCCCCTTCTCGCCGTCATACACCGCGTCCGTTGAAATATAAATCATCTTACAATCGGTTCCGGAAACAGCATGTACTAACCGGCGAGTCACCTCCACATTCAGTTGCTCGGCAAACTTAGGATCTTTTTCACATTTTTCATGATCTGCGCAGGCCGCGGCGTGAACCACGACGGTGGGTTTAAATTCAGCGACAATTTTCTGAATGTCGCCGTCCTGCAGCAAATCGACTTTGAGCGCGTCCACATTACACAATGATACGGGATGCGTGTTATACAAGCCCAGTAACTTATAACGACCGCGCCAGGCAATGGCCAGATTGTTCCCTAAAAGACCACTGACACCGGTAATCAGAATGCGTTGATGGGCAGAGTTAATCATTGATCAATCTTTTATCACAGGTGACGTTACTGTTTCACATCATCCATGACCCACCGCGATTTCTCAATCGCGTAGTCATCGGCGATTTGCTCCACGAACTTCTTCAACTCCTTGACGGAAAGCCAGTGGTCATTATCATCGGACGTGTATCTAAAGCCATCCGAACAACGTTCGCCCCCGACCTCCTGGCCGTCGGCCTCAAGGAATGGCTGGACGACGTAACACTCTTTATAGGCGACCGTGTTGCGCGCTTCATCTTCGCTAATCAGCAACTCATGTAACTTTTCTCCCGGCCGAATGCCGACTTCCTTTTGTTTACATTGCGGCGCAATCGCTTTGGCCAAGTCCGTGATTTTCATTGAGGGGATTCGCGGAACAAAAATCTCTCCCCCCTTAGATTTCGCCAGGGCCATCAAGACAAAATGAACCGCCTGATCAAGGGTGATCCAAAAACGCGTCATGCGCTTATCCGTGATCGGCAACGAACCGGTCTTGGCGCGCTCTTTAAAAAATGGGACGACTGACCCACGGCTTCCCAAAACGTTTCCGTATCGAACGACCGCGAATTTGGTCTGATCAATCCGTTGCCGGTCGTTGGCGGCGACAAAAAGTTTATCCGAACACAGTTTGGTCGCGCCGTACAAATTAATCGGATTACAGGCCTTGTCCGTCGACAACGCCACAACTTTCTTAACGTTATTATGCAACGCGGACTCAATCACGTTCATGGCGCCTAACACGTTAGTTTTAATAAATTCTTGCGGGTTATGCTCTGCCGCCGGGACCTGTTTAAGCGCCGCAGAATGAATCACATAATCGACTCCGTTAAAAACACGTAACAGCCGGTCCCGATCACGGACATCACCTAAAATGTACTGCACACACGGATATTTCTGGGGACTAAAATGTTGCGCCATCTCAAACTGCTTTAATTCGTCACGGCTAAATACAATCAGGCGTCGCGGCTTGTAATGGGTCAATACAATTTGCACCATTTTTTTACCAAACGAGCCCGTCCCGCCGGTAATCAACACTGTTTTGTTATTGAGCATGGTTAACTTCCTTGGATTAATTTTTGCTAAAGGTTAAAAATTCTTCATCCTGGGCCAACGCTTCGATGACATTAAAAATTTCCTGCCCCGACTTCCAGCTAAGCGGCAGATGCTGATCCGTACAGATAAGAACGACACCCGTCAGCGCTTCACTGGGAACTGCATCGATAAACTTGATGTCCGCCTGATCTGCCAACTCTTCCTTGAGTACATGCTCCACGAGCAGGCTAAAGTCTGACCGCCCGAAAATAAAAAAATGCCGCTGTCCGGCCCCCACCAATTGCCGCACGATGGTGCGCAGACGTTGTTTAATCAGACTGATCGATTGAATTGTTTTGACGGTATAATTGACCGACTTGCGTAATTTCTCGGAGAACCCCTGCGGGGTCAAAAGGTATTTTACTTTGCGGTTATTGAGTTGTTCAACGCGGATATAGCCTTTAGCGACCAAGCGTCTTAGCAGCATGTTAATCGCCCCCAGCGATAAATCCATAGTGCGGGAAAGATCGCGCTGGTTAGTGGCTAGTTGAGCGCCAACAATATTAATTAATTCAAATTCTCGTTCGGATAACGATTCTGGTGGCATGAGCGATAAGCGGTAAGCCAAATAGTCGCACAACGGCTAGAAAAGCGGCATTTACGACCGGGCTAATTACCCCGACATTTTTCGTTATTGACCTTTTCTCTACTAAAAACAAAGTGGAAGTCAATACCGCCTTTTCCCAAGATAGAAAAGGTCGTTATACTGGCAACCATATTGATTTTATAAGGGAAAAGGCCAGTAAGTCATTAATTTTAAGCCTGTTGGGTCAAGCATCACAAGCTGTTCAAAGAATGAACAACATTATAAAAGCGAAGCCCCCTCTGTCAAGCATTTATCTGTCATCTTATGCACATTGTGGCACCCAAAATTTCCAACCCTAAGCTGTCCAACTATTTTTTTACCAGAAATAAATAAAATTTTCATTTCACTCTGATTGAAAAAAAATATAATAGCTGCCAGATCATGAGCACGACCGAAACCACCGCCCTCACCCCGCACCGTTTATTCTTTTACCGGATTGGCAACCCTGTCCTCTGGGCCATGGGAGCCTCCGTCCTCTATTGGGCCTACCTTATTTTTAATACCCAGATGGAAATCAAATTTGACTCCATCGACTACCGTAATCTGGGCAAAATGCTTTTTGAAAGAGGTTTTGGTGATTATTTCCGCACCGGCCCGCACCGAGAACCAGGCTACCCCCTGTTGATTGCCGCCTCTTACGCACTTAACAAAGGCCTCACGTTTTGTTCACAAATTTCCTGGCTCAAAATCCTGCAATGCCTGATTCTCTTAAGCACCCAAGTCTTAAGCTGTGTGCTGCTTAAAAAACTGCAAGTTCACCGGAACTTTATGGCCATCGCGGTTTTTTATTTAGGTTTCTCTCCAGCACTTGTTAATTCCGCCTTAAGTATGTATTCCGAAATACTCACCTATCCGCTCATCTTGGGGTTCTTCCTATTATTATGGAAATCCTGGGGCGCTATTAGACAACAGCAGGGACAACTTGTGGTTCTAACCAGCCTTGGCCTCGCTGGGATGGCCGTCCTCATTACATTCACCAAGGGTGCTTTCGAACTGATCATCCCGGTGTTCTTGGTATTTTTGCTGCCCCAACTTTTTAGTTTGATTAAAGAGAAAAAACAAGTGCAGCTCCAACTAACGCTCATCCACCTAGGCCTGGTCCTGGCCGTATTCTTAGGCGCCGTCAATGGCTATAAATACCTCAATTTACGCAGTAACGGAAATTTTGTCCTCACCGACCGCGGGTCCTGGGCGCTGTATGGCAACACGGTCCGCCGAACTGGCCCCCTGTCGCCAACCTTAGTTAAAGCCGCGATTGCCTATGTCCCCGGCGAAGGAGTTTGTAAAACCTATTTTCCTAAAGAAATCTGCCTGACCTGGTCAGCTCAATTCTCGGACTCTATCGCGTTTGACAAATTACACGAGCTTGAAGCCAAAGGCATCCAAGACAAAGAAATGAATTCTATTTTCATTAATCTCTCTTCTGACGAGATTATGAAAAAACCCGGACAATATTTATTTTTTTACTTTTTGGAAGGGTGGAAAATGTTTTTCTGGGAATCAACGCAAATAGGCTGGGTTGTTTACCCTCCGTGGCTGGAAAAACTCTTCTCGTTGGAAATTTTAAAAAATAGTTTGCGGCTGCTGATATCGCTACTATCGCTGGTAACTTTTCTGATTCTTATGTGTCATCTGGGATTTCAGTACCTGCTGCGTTTACAGCAACAAAAGAAGCAAGCGGCCGTGGAACAAATCACCGAACTAACCATTTTGGAAGCCGTGGCGGTACTTATCAAATTTATCGCCATTTATATCGGCGTTTATGCCTTTTTCCACATCCTGACCCGCTACGCGCTCTCGATCGCGCCTTTATATCTTATTCTTTTTGCCTACACCCTCGACATCATGTTCAGAACCAAGAAAAATGATGAGCCGCTAAACGTGGTAGAAGCCCCTCACGAGAAGAAAAGTCTGCCAGCAGCGCCACAGCAACAGCCACCCCAACAGCCCGCCCAGCAAAATCCCCCCAAAATATACCGTCCTTAGCTGTTTGCGAAATAGCCCGACGATTTGAGCCAGGACAAACGTCGTAGCCATGATACCCAAAGGCGCGAGAAAAGCGAAATATCGATTGGAAACCGAAAACCCATCATGGTTCGGGTTGGATTTTAAACTCATCAGCAGTAACAGTCCTAGTGACAGTCCTAACAACATCACCACCGCACCCACCAGCGTCGCTGATTTTCTTAAATCTTGAGCGTTAGCCCAAAATGCCGAACCCCGATTGTTCAGAAAATACCCTCCCGTCAGCATCGTTAGATAAATAAAAAGAATAAACAGCCGATCTTTAGGAATACTGGCGTTTATGATTTGCAGCGGTGAATCACTGAACCAAAAGGAATATTTAGGAGCGTTCAAATAATAAGCGACGGCAAGCATTATGGGTATTCCGGCACAAAGAGCCATACGCCGAGCCAATGTAGGTCGTCGCCACATTAAAATACCTGACAAAACCGCTGTCTGCAAAACGCTTAGCACCGCGGTCACCGACAATAGCAAGTTCGCCCAGGAGAAAAGCAATATTTTCGGCTGATCGTTCTCACAAGATTCCAATAATTGCAAAAATAAAATCAACTGTCCGGTAGACAACAGCATCCACAGCGCGTACGGCCTGGCTTCAGCCCAATAAATCCATACCATGTAAGAAGAAAGCGAAACCAATAAAGACAGCCACCCTCCCCAGGGAAAAAACTGCTGGCGACAATAAGCAAAAATTAAAGTTATCATTCCAGACATACACGCCACGGGTAACAATCTTAATAACCACCGAGAAGTGGGATCATCCACTCCCCAATTCTTTTCGATCCACGCTTGAGGAACTTCATAACCGATGGACTCCGTAAACAGCTTCTGCGTGCTATAAAAAAG
>CAYXGG010000003.1:0-3731 GCA_964464475.1 uncultured Planctomycetales bacterium
TGGACGGATGGGGGGACAAATATCTACGCTACGACGCTTACGGATAACGTTGCGATTGGGACCTCAACGGCTAGTGCTGGTAAGTTAACTATTAAAGGTTCTGGGACAGGCACGGGTGTGGGCTTACAAACACAAAATTCTTCCGGCACCGCGTTAGTGACGATGTTAGATAATGGCAATGTTGGGATAGGTTCATCAAATCCTGCTTACAAATTAGATATGGTCGGATCGTTAAACATTTACGATACCTATGGTTACTATATCAATGGCGGTAGAGTAGCCTATCGAGACAGTTCAGCCGTATATCTGGGTGCGATTGATGAAGCTTTGCCGTTAAAATTACGTGCAGGCAGCAATGATCGTATGCAGATTACGTCGACAGGAGATGTGGGTGTGGGTACCACCGTACCGAGCACGCAGTTAGATTTAGAAAGTTCTAGCTCGTCAGCTGGGTTAGATCTCAATAATACGGCTGCGGATGGTGATCCGCGCGTGGCATTCCAATTGTCCGGCACCTCCGCGTTTACGATGGGGGTGGATGATTCGGATAGTGATAAGTTTAAAATCGGGACGACGGCGATTGATACGAATACTCGCTTTACGATTGATTCCAGTGGTAACGTGGGCATTGGCACGGTCAGCCCCGGCTCAAAACTAGACGTCCGTGACGCGTCAAGCCCCAGCATTTCGATTGTTGATACGACCAACACGGTTGTTGCCTATATGCAAAGTACCGACAACGCTGCCTCTGCGGGAACATCCACAAACCATCCTTTTGCCATTGGAACGAATTCCACTTCCAGGATATATGTTGAATCGGGGGGTAATGTCGGCATCGGTACGTCCGTGCCTTCGGGTAAACTGGACGTCGAAGGCGGGGATGTCTTCATCGGAACCGCGACGCTGACGAACACCTCCGGTGGGGATGATTTGTCGGTCAGCGGCAATTTAGAAGTGGATGGGATTCTTTATGGAAATGGGTCCGGTTTGACCGGCATTAGCGCGGGCGGATGGACGGATGGGGGAACTAATATTTACACAACCACGGCAACTGATTCAGTTGGAATTGGCACGACGTCTCCACAAGCTTTATTACATGTTAATGCGGGTGAAGTGTATTTTGATGATAGCTTTAGAATTCAATTTAACCCTGGTGCTACTGTTATGGGAATCGGTCAAACCACCAATGCTTATCGCTATTTGCGGCTATTTGGTGACTCAAGTTATTTCAGCATTGGCGGTGAAGGATATGCCGTTATCGCTCCCAACAACTCGGAAAAAGTGAGGGTAACGACCACTGGCCGGGTGGGTATTGGAACCACCGTCCCAACGGTTATTCTAGATGTTGAGTCTTCTTCATCCTCTGATGGCCTTGACCTTAATAACACCGCCGCGGATGGCGATCCGCGGGTGGCGTTTCAGCTCTCTGGAACCTCCGCGTTTACGATGGGGGTGGATGATAGTGACTCCGATAAATTTAAAATCGGCACGACGGCGATTGATACGAATACGAGATTAACGATTGATTCATCCGGTAACGTGGGGATAGGGACAACAGCACCAGCTTATTTACTGAATGTTGTCGCCAATGCCAACTCGGCCCAATATACCGGTATGCAAAATTTAAGCTCGGGCGCGTCGGCGACAGCCACATTGGCCGCGATCAATAACGATTCGGCGGCCTCTGCCGGGATTTCCGCAACATCGTCCGGTTATAACGCTCTTACTTTATATCCGGCCAGTAGCGCTGTTTTTGGCTCCAACGCCGCGGCCGGGACCACGATTTCTAATGAAAACGCCAGTGGGTTTTTAAAATTCGCGACCGGTGGCACAGCCTCAAGTAACGAGCGTATGCGCATTGATTCCTCAGGGAATGTCGGCATCGGGACGACGGTGCCTAATAAAATCCTGGATGTGTTTTCCGCCACTTCGGGATCAGCTAAAATGAGCGTAACGGGCACAAGCACAACGGCCGGTGAACGTTCCGGGTACTATTTCTACGGTGGTGGGGGTACTGCGACCACATTTTCCGGAGCGATCGCAAGAGACCAAAATACGGATGACATCAATATCTATACGCGTGGCGGGGGCACTACGCCGCGTGTAACCTTCCAGAATGGCGGCAATGTAGGGATCGGTACGTCCGTGCCTTCGGGTAAACTGGACGTTGAAGGCGGAGATGTTTTTATCGGAACCGCGACGTTGACGAATACGTCAGGTAACAGTGATTTATCAGTCAGTGGGAATTTGGAGGTGGATGGGATTTTATATGGTGATGGCTCCGGCTTAACGAATATCTCTGCGGGCGGATGGACGGATGGCGGGACGCTCGTTTACCTCACCACCAGTTCGGATAATATTGCTATCGGTACAACAGTTTCTCAAGATGAAATCACGGTTGTTGGAGCAAATCCTGGGATCACCTTGGATTATACCCCTGGAGGTGGGAGTTCCGTTATGCTTTATGCCGGAAGTTCGGGTGGTGTTTTAACAACCAGAAACAGCTCTCCTTTAATTTTAGGGACGGCCACCGGCACATCTTTTTATATTATGAATGGTACCGATAATGTGGGGATCAAAGACGCATCGCCGGATTATTTATTAGAGTTATATGATCCGACCAATACCCCTGCTTTGGGTTTTTCCGATGATGATATCGCTCATGGGTTGACGGCGGTCGTGGAGACAGATGTATTTGCCCATGAAACGTCGATTTCAACCACGGATGGGGGGTACCAAATCTCCGGTTTATCCGATACCGATGCGACCGCCTTAAGCCTCCGAGGCTTTATGGGGTCGACCGACCCTACGGACACAACGCCAGCCGTTAAAATTGTCGGGGCTAAGAAAAATACCACCAACGTCCAGGATTTAGGGGCGAATGAAACTGTTTTCTCCGTGGCAAATAATGATGATGCCGCGGCCTTAACGATTCTAGGAAACGGTAACGTGGGCATCGGCACCGCGACACCGGTTTCCAGAATTGGTCAGTGGTCCAATTATTCCTCGGCGGTTTCTGCCGATCAATATAATGCCTTGTTTGAAGGTAATTTTGCTATTGCCGATACCGGGTCAAAATTCGGCTTGATTGGGATCGCGGATGCTGAACATACCAGTGGGACGGTATCGTCAATCATAGGAACCTCGGCTTTAGCCAGAAAGAATGGCACCGCAGCTGTTACTGACTCAATTGGGCTTTACGCAATAACTGGAAATTATAGCGGGACCGGAGCAATTACCAATGCCTATGGTGTTTTCATTGCGGATAGCGTGGAAACAGGGACGATCACCAATGATTTCGGTCTCTATCAGCAAGATTCGGGTGCCGTCAATTACTTTGGAGGAAACGTAGGAATTGGGACGACGGCGCCATCGTATAAGTTAGATATTACGGATGGCACGACCGCAAGAGTGAATTTAGTAAAAACCGGAGCGAATGCGAATACGTCCTACATCACCAATGATGGGGAATTAAGAATTACTTCCGGACGAAATCTATTCTTTGATATGGGCGCTTCATCAGCGCTGATTTTTAACCAAGGTGGCTCAGAGTTGGGCCGTTTTGATGGTAGCAATGGTAATTTGGGCATTTTTGATGCAGGGCCAGATGCGTTGCTTGAAGTCAGTGCTTCTGGCGGTGCGGGAGACCTCTTGATGCTTAGTTCGAATGACACGACCGATGGGGACCGCTTTATTGTTAAGAATTCTGGCAACGTGGGGATTGGGACGAC
>CAYXGG010000003.1:3831-6321 GCA_964464475.1 uncultured Planctomycetales bacterium
CTATTGCAGGTAGCCGGAGGTGCTAAATTTAATGACACCGTTTATTTTGATGAAACCGACGATGGCAACTCCGGGACCTCGGATACGATTAATTGGACTACCAGTAATAAACACAAGAGTACCCTTACCGGAAATGTGACCTACACCTTTACAGCTCCTGGCGGTCCATCCAATCTTGTCCTTATGCTGATTCAAGATGGGACCGGAGGTCGTACCGTGACTTGGCCTGCGGCCGTCAAATGGCCGGGAGGGACAGCCCCCGTCATATCTTCCGCGGCCAATGCCGTAGATATTGTTAGTTGTTACTATAACGGAACCAATTATTACTGCCTACATTCGGCTGATTTGAGGTAATGCCATGAGATGGGCGGTCTTAGCTTTTCTCCTATTTTTTGCTTCTTCACCCGCTTTTGGCGCAATTGCCTACGATACTTCCACGAGTAGTAAAGCATCAAGTGGTACGAGTGTCAGCTGGTCGCACACGACGACTTCCGGATCAAATTTGCTTTTGGTGGTTGGTGTTTTTGTGGAAGATGCAACGGCCGGTGACCGAGCCGTGTCTTCGGTCACGTATAACAGTGTCAATATGACGCGGCTAGTGACACAAGATTATTCTGGTGGAGGCATGAATGCTGAAATTTGGTATCTTGTTAACCCTAGTACAGGAGCCAATACGGTTAATGTGACCCTTGGCGGGACAGTGGATGATGTCTTTGCCGGAGCGACAACCTACACGGGGGTAGATCAAACTACTCCGATGGAATCGTATGCCGGACTCAACGGGTACAATAGCCCCACATCCATCACTATTCGTGCCTATGGTGCAAATTCTTGGCTCTATTCAGTGATAGGAAATGCCTCTAGTAATAGTAATATCGATGTAGATAGTTCAACAACAACAGAACGCTGGGAACAGGCAAATTTTCCGGGAGGGGCCGCGGGCGGCACACATGGGCCGGTCAGCGCTGGTGTAAATACGATCTCCTGGCAGCACACAAATAACTTTAGCGCTATCTGTGCGATGGCCATCCGTCCAGCTGGTGAAACACCCGCTACCGGGGTGGTGGGTGCACAATCAACCATTGATTCATCGGTTAGTTCGCTTAGCTGGAAACAGTCTGTTTCGGGAGCGGATCGACTGCTTATCGTAGGTGTCGGCTCAGATGATGCTACCAGCGGAGATAGAGTTGTTTCTTCAGTTACATTTAACGGTATTAATCTTACTAACGCCCATTCTAAAGATTATTCGACGGCGGCATCCCGTTGCGAATTGTGGCAATTACGAAACCCTCCCGCGGGTTTTTATACCATAACCGTAACGATGGCTGGGACAGTCACCAGATTGGGGGCAGGTTCCCTCGTCATGACGGGTATGAATCCTTATGCGGTAGTGGATGCCACCGGAAGCGGGGAAGGTTATAGTTCAACGGCTTCCTCAACGGTGACTACCATAACAGACCGTGCGTATGTCGTCGATTTGGTTCTTCATCACAATGTTTCCGGTCTTACACCAGGTGCTGGGCAAACAGAATACTGGGAGCAGTATCCCGGAGGTGATCGATCTTTAGCTATGACTTTGGAAGGACCTAAAACACCAGCGGGAAGCGTCACGATGGATCAAACGGTTGGCAGTGATAACTATTGGACGTCTGTTGCGGCGGCTTTCAAGCAAAAATCAAGTGGTGAAAATGCGAGTTTCTTTGGGGCGGAGTTTTAGCGGGCGGCGATGCCCCCATCTCAACCCCCGGGGTTGAGAGAGGTTAATCAAATTGAAGGGATTTTAAGATTTGGCGTTCTCGTTGTTCATCCTTGTAACCATTAACAAAGCTGCGATAATCTTTTTGATTTAATGAAATTAGACTCGTGTTGCAGTAGTTTTCTTTTGGGTTTTTCTTACCTAAATATTCGTGATAAGACGAATAGGGCCAATCCTCCGGTGAATCACAAAGGGCAGCGGAAGTGGGGTTAAGATGTAGGTATCTGGTTAAATGTAATAGTTGTTCATCGCTATTTATCAGAATATTTTTAAATCTTCCGACCCAAAGCGGTCCTTTCCGTTGATGTTTTGAATTAAAAAATTTGGAATAGCTGTTTTGTATGTTTCCTAAGTAACGAGAGATTCCTTCGTCCCGATTCTGTTTTAAAATAAGATGAAAATGGGTGGGCATAAGGCAATAGGCTATGATAGTTACCCAATTATTTTGTTCGTCTAGGAAATCCAAATGCTGTAAACGCGTCTGGAGGAGTGTAGGGTGGGAGTTGTTGAGGATCGAAAAACTGACTTTGCTGTGAACGTCGAGATAATATTGTAGGCCTAGCAGCATTCGGGCATATTCCTCCTGGTTATTAAAAATGATGTACCCGGCAATGCTTTTGTTGAAGATGTGATACAGTGATCCATTGCAGAGTGGTGAAGTCCGTTTCATAGGAATGGTCCTTCCTGATAAAAGGGTTTATAAGAAAACAGCTTTTTACCAGGTAGAGGGTTTT
>CAYXGG010000003.1:6421-160629 GCA_964464475.1 uncultured Planctomycetales bacterium
TCCGGCAAAGCTTTAAAAATTGCCGGTACCCTCAATAGTATTCGACTCGGTCGAAATCTTAATTACGGCAACATGACGCCGACCTGGGTCAAATTTCGGGTGCGCGCTGCCGCAGGACGAGACCGTCCGCAAGCACCTTTAACGGGAATCGGATCTTTTTGTTTGGATCCGCAGGGAGCGGTCCTGGTTTCCAATGGCACGGTCTGGGAAGAAACCGGCAAAACCTATACCGCCGGACGCTGGTATGATGTCATTATGAAATTAAATTTTACGACCAAGTCTTTTGATTTCTTTTTTTATGATGTGTTAAATCCTGATCCGCAATTAACTCCCACCAAAACCAGCCTCGCGTTCGCGGATCCCAGCGTAAATACACTTAGTAATCTAAAATTCTCCGGCGCGTATAACGCGGAAGGTAATTCAGACGTTTTTCTGGATGATATCGCGGTCACATTCTTTGACCGGCTGGAATTTATTTCACCCGCGCAGAAATTGTTTAAAGATCAAGTTTCCAGCCCTATTGTGATTCAACTCCAAAACGGTAATGCGGCATCCCAAACCGCAATCGCGGATATGACGCTGGAGTTGCGTTCGTCGTCAGCGACGGGGAAATTTTCGTTAAGCCCCGACCCTTGGAGTCCCATTGATCAACTGATCGTTGCCGAAGGAGCCCAGGGAGTGGTGGTGTATTACAAAGATTCCACTGCCGGTGAACATGTCCTTTCCGTCAATGAGTATCCGGAACAAGGCTTAAACGACGGATTGCATGGCGTTGAAGTCGTTAATCAGGTCGCGTCGTTTAAGATTGAGGCTATCACCCCCCAAGTCGCGGGAACGCTATTTAATGTGCGCATCACAGCGTTGGATGAAGACGGCAATATTAATACTGATTATAGTGAGGACGTTACCCTCACCGCCAATTATGTGACTCCGAATCAAGGAACCTTAGCCTTTTCACCCCCCACGGCGTCTGGTTTTCTAAACGGTGTTCTGGACCTTAATGGGTCCTACCCGGATGCGGGCATCATTACGATTACGGTCGCTGATCCGGACGAGCTCAACAAATCCGGAACCAGCCCGCAAATAACGTTTTTACCGGCGAGCTTCACGGTCAGCGCAGATAGCGTGCAGACAGTAGGGAAATCGTTTACCTTAAACGTCACCGCGCTAAGCGCCAGCGGGAATCCGCTGCCCAATTATCAAGGGGTCGTTGCGTTAAGCGTTATTCCAGTCGCTCCGGTATCGCTTCCCGGAGCGGCTTTAACCCCCGCGGTCGTCGCTAGTACTGATTTCTCTAACGGGTTAGCCAAACCGTCCATCGCTTTTAACCTGGCAGGTTCAATTAAAATCCTGGCCGTAGATTCGGCGAATCCGACCAAAAAAGGAGAGAGTGGTGTCATTTCCTTTTATCCTAAAGCATTAGAAGCTTCTATCTCAACGCCTCCCAATGGGCGGAACTACTTTTACACGGGAGAAAGTATTACTTTAACGATTAAATTGCTGGATGAAAAAGGAGTTGAAATTAATAACTATGTGGGAACCGTGGATTTTTCCGGGAGCATAACCCTCGGCCTTCCGCCCAGTTATTCATTTGAAACCAAAGATGGAGGAAAGAAAGTTTTTTCGTTATCGCCATCGCAAGCGGGTGTGTATTCGGTACGCGCCAGCGCAGATAGCGGTTCTTTAACCGATGAAACGCCGCAGTTTACCGTGCGCCAGGCGATCATTCAGGTCGTGGATACGGTGTCCCCGTTAGGCACGGGCGAAGTCGAAATTCAACTGGTCGATGAGAACGGCAATATCATTGATGATAGCAACATGGAAATTGGAGTTGATTTGCAAGAAGAAGTAGGCGATGGGAGCGCTAGCTTAAATAATAACCGCGTTGGGTTTAAAAATGGACGAGCCAAAATCTCCGTTTCTAACTCAGAAGCTGAAATCGTCACGATTAATCCTAAATCCTCATTGAAATTGAAAACACGCAAAGGTACCATAACCTTTGGCAAAAGTGGCAAGTCGGGTATTAATCCGCTCTTCTGGCGGGAAATTAAAAAGAAAAAGTAAATGTTATAGACGTTTGCACAATTAGCCTAAAAAAATTTTTAGAAGTTATCCGAAAATTGCTCGAATGTTTGAATTGCGGGTCCTGTCCCTGCGGCACCCTTCCCGTGCTCGTATCCTGCGCGCGAGAAGGGAACCCGCCTCCAGGTCACCCGCTTTCAATACGACGATCATTTATCGGACAAGTTCTAGAAACAAACGTTGAGATATTGATCTTCCACCATTCATTTATGTGCAAAGATAAATATGACGCCAACCAACAGTCTCGCTGAAGTCCTGATTTCCAAAAACCTTATTACTGCGACGCAATGGCAAGAAGCGGTAGCCGTGGAAGAAAAATCCGGCCGATCCGCCTTTGAAATTTTATTGGATAAGGGTTGGTTGCAGGAAACGCAATTATCTCAGTCTTTAAGCGAACTCAGCGGACTGGCTTTTGTTGATTTGGATAAGTACGCATCAGACGAGCATCTCGTCCGGGTTTTTCCTAGGGAGTCCGCTGAAAAATATTGCATGCTACCGATTTTTGAAAGCGCCAGTTCGGTGACCGTGGCCATGGCTAATCCTTTGGATGAGGAAGCGCTTACCGAAGCACAGCGTTTGTTTACCTCACGTGTTCGACCTGTCGTGGCGACACCGACACAGTTAAAAGATCGTATCCAAATGGAGTATCAAAAAAATAGCGTGCCTGATTTTATCGCACCGGCCCCCCCTGACGTCAACGCCGAAGAATCTCCCTTGGTCGAGACAGAAAAGGTCGCCAGCTTAGCCCCGGTTATTGGCTTGGTTGACCAACTCATCACCAAAGCGGTCGAAATGGGTGCGAGCGACATCCATATCGAACCGCAAGCCCAGCGGATTGCTTGCCGCTACCGCGTGGATGGGATTTTGCAGAGCATGTCGCCTTTACCCAAAGAATATGACATGGCGATTATTTCGCGCATCAAAATCATGGCCAACATGGATATCGCGGAGAAACGTTTGCCGCAGGATGGTCGATTGCAAACCAAAGCCGCGGGCAAAGCCATTGATTTAAGAATTTCTTCATTCCCGACACTCTATGGTGAGAATTTAGTTTTAAGGATTCTAGATCGCAGTCGAGCGATGATTAAGCTCGAGCAGCTGGGGATGCCGCCGGTTTTTTTAGACCTTTTTAAGGGGCTGATTCATTTGCCACATGGGATGCTGCTCGTCACCGGTCCGACGGGTTCGGGAAAAACAACTACGTTATATGCGGGTTTAAATCAAATCAATTCCTTAGAAAAAAACATTATGACCTTGGAGGATCCGGTAGAGTATGAAATTGAACGCGTGCGTCAATCGCAAGTTAACGTTAAAGCGGGATTAACGTTTGCCTCAGGGCTGCGCTCCATAGTTCGCCAGGATCCGGATATTATCATGATTGGAGAAATACGTGATTTTCAAACGGCAGAAATCGCGATCCATGCCGCCTTGACCGGGCATTTGGTCTTATCAACGTTACATACCAACAATGCGGTGTCCGCCGCTGCCCGCCTGATTGATATTGGCGTTGAGCCCTTTTTAATTTCTTCCGCGCTGCTCGGGGTTTTAGCGCAGCGACTCATTCGCGTATTGTGCCCCCACTGTAAACAACCGTATAAGCCGGATCCGGATTTATTAGAAAAGTTAGAATTGCCTCTAGATACGCAATTTTACCAGGAGAAGGGTTGCGTCAAATGTCGCAATTCCGGCTTTAGCGGTCGCTTGGGGATTTTTGAATTGTTTGTTCTTAATGATGAAATTAAGGGAATGATCAATCGCAAGTTACCGGCTCATGAAATTGCGGCAGCCGCTGTTAAAGGAGGTATGCGTACCCTGCGCGATGATGGTATTGCTAAACTTGTTGAAGGAACAACTAGTCTTTCTGAGGTGCTCAGAGTCACTCAAGATCGCTAAGTCGTTTTAAGCTGTTGTTTAATTTTAAGCCGTTCTCGCCAAGCCAGCCAACCCGTCACGATCGCGATCCCCAGGTTAATGAATACAGTGCCATTCAAGATTTCGTTGGCTTTATTTGCAATCATCGTTACGTCGGTTAATCCATAATGCTGTATTTGATTGGCGGAAAAAGCGGCACCGAGCGCTGTGCCTAATCCAAAGAAAGGCGATGTGGCCTGGAACAGCGCCAGATTAGTCGATAGCTTATGTAGCGGGTAAAAGATCCATCCCACGATAGGTAAAAAGAGCCAGAAAATACTCACCACGACCGCGAAAAGCAGTCCTTTTTTGTGATGCTCGCTTAAACGGAAATATTCCAAAGCCCACCCGTACGAAAAAAGATAAAGACCCAGCAAGAGCAATAATTTGATTTTGCTCAACGCACTAACATCAAGCCAGCTGACGGTGAGGTACCCTGCGCTTGCCACGACGCATAGAAAAACAGCCATCCACGGGGCATTAAAGGCCGCGTCCTCTGACCAGGAAATTCGTTTCAGATTAAGTTTATTGCAGCGCCGGAGTCCTTTTTGAAAAAGCAATCGAGACGGAGTGCTTAAGGTTACGCCTATGATCCCCAAGAAGGTCGCCCCATAAAGCAAAGCGACATTAAACCCTATAGTATCGGTTTGGCTAATGTAAGGATTATTTAATAACGCGGAAAAAGAACTTCCCTGATAGAGAAATAACAGGACGCCTAACAGGCATAAGCTTTGTGCCTTGCTGAAAATGGGTTGTTCCGCGTTAGCGATACGGCGAGCCGTACCCATATTAATCAATAAAAGCAAAGGAATTTGAACCATGAACTGCAACACCAAGGAAGGAAAATTAATGCCAAGAAAGTTATTTCTTAATTTTCGTTCGGCTTCTTTTTTTAATTGATACTGGCGATAATAATCGTTTTGTTCGTAGTGATGGCGCGAAGGGGTATTTTCATAATCAGCAATGAGGGTCTGATAAACGCGCTCATATTGCGGCAGGCAGGTTAGATGGTACAGCGCCGAAAATTGCGAAGACATCGTAAAGAGCCCCACAAAAAGATAAATAAAAACAAAACCTTTGAGGAAGCCGGCCGGTTTTCCTTGAGTCATTATTTTACGTTCTTGATAGATACCAAAAAATACCGCTAGGGAATGGAAAAGCCCCGCGGTGGCAATAATGCCCGCGTATAAACTTAGAAGGAGAAAGATTCCTAAGCCTCCACTAAGCCCCAAGAAAAAAGTGATCGGTAACGTTCCTAAAAAAACACCCCACTCCAAAGATGGGGCTCCCAGCAGTAACCCAAGGAGTTGCTCTAATCGGGGAGTTGGGGAGGCGCGATGAAATTCTAAAGTGCCGCTGGCGCGTTCACGTCCAGCCATATGGGAGGCTGAGGTGGTCCCGACCAGCAAAAGAAGAATACCTTGGGCAATGGAGATGAACCAAAAAGCCCGCAGATTAGGCGGTATCCGATCAAAAGCGGAATATTTTTCTCCAGTTTCTACATAAACGGCTAAAAAGATGAGCGTTAAGATAATAATAGCCAGGATGAGCGCTGACCAGACGTTGCCGGGGCGCATACGCTCGCGCCAATTTTGCATGAAGAGGGCGTTATTAGATAGATTTAGCATAAATATTCACTATGCGGATTGAAAATTCCAAGTTTCAACATTTAAATTTCAATCAAATCACAATACTGAATGACCATCTCAACCCCCGGGGTTGTAACCCCGGGGGTTGAGATGGTTGGGTTTTGGTATTTGGATTTTTTGTGACTTGTGTCCTTGTGTCGGGTGACCTTAAGACACTTCCTTCGCTCCTATTTTAAAGAAAATGTCCTCTACGTTTTCCTGCTCCAAATGAAAATCACAGATGGGGTACCCTTGCGTGATCAGCTTTTTAAGCAGCTCGCTTAGCTGAGGAGATTCGACATTGCAATAACCATTAAAGATGCCCAAGCTGCCTTCCGTAATTTCTGAGACAACCCCTGACACTTGCAACTCTTGTTTTAGTTGAGTCCTGACTTTTTCGGAAGAATCAGTTAGGCGGATTCGCAAACGGCCTTTACTACCCATGCGCTGGCGGATGTCGCTAATCGTTCCCGAAACGACTAACCGACCTTTTTCCATGATGCCAACGGAGGTGCAAAAGTCGCTGAGTTCGGTTAGGATATGGGAAGAAATGATAACGGTAGTGCCTTCCTGAGAAATTTCTTTCAGTATTTTGCGTAAATCCATGCGGGCAATGGGGTCCATGCCGCTCGCCGGTTCATCAAGCAAGAGAACGTGCGGGCTATGCATGAGGGTCTTGGCCAAGACGAGACGTTGGCGCATGCCGCGAGAGAGGGTATGGATAAACGCGTCGTATTTAGAGGTTAAATCAACTCGCTCAATCCAGTATTTGAGTTTTTTGCTTCGCTCGAGAGGAGGAATTTGGTACGCCATACCAAAAATATCCAAATACTCCCAAACTTTTAAATTTTCGTAGACGGGCGGAAAATCAGGCATATAACCGACAAACCTGAGGGCTTGCTGGGGATGATGCTCAAGATCAACGTTCTTAATTTTGATTTCGCCATAAGTAGGTTCAAGGATTCCGGCTAGCGCTTTGATGGTGGACGTTTTACCAGCCCCATTGGGCCCAACCAGGCCATACACTTCGCCTTGGGCAATCGTAAGATCTAAGTCCTGAACGGCGGTGACATTGTCGTAATCAATGCGTAACGATTTAATGTTAATCATAGCTAATATCTTACTCGAAAGGAGGCGCTTGACGAGGGAGTTTTTATATATTTTTGCCCTGTCAGATGAGATCAGAGAGAGGTGTCTCAGTGAAGGTTTTCCTAAGAGTTTCGATTGCGTAGCTTAGAGGCATTTGGTAAGATGTCACCTCTTGAAAAGGACGGTTACCTCATGAAAACTAATTCAGGTTTGTTTTTGCTTTGCAGCATGATGCTGGTGGTCGCTGGTTGTGGTCAAAATGGGCAGCCCAGTACCTATCAAGAAATTTTTGTTGACGCTCCTCAAGCAGCAGCAGCCCCAGCGGATCCCCAATCAATGCTTAAAGAAATGTTGGCCCGTGGCCAGGATCCGCATGCTTTTTTGAAAAATGCTCCAACGCCAGCCGGAGACAGTGAACTCGCCAACTCACCGAGTTCGGCTCAAGCCATGGCTAATATGATTTCGCCGGAAATGTTGGCCTCCAAGGGATCAGCCAAACTACTTTGGCAAACACCCGAAGGATGGACTGAAAAAACCGGAAGTGGGATGCGGATGGCTAGTTTTAAATCAGCAGCCACCCCAGATTTAGATGTTTCCATCATTTCACTAAGTGGCCCAGCAGGAGGACTGCTTTCTAACGTGAACCGATGGCTGCAGCAAATGAAGGTTGAGTCGTTAACCGAATCTCAATTCGCTGCTTTTCTTGAGAAACAGGAATCAGTTCCGGCGAAAGGTGGTTTTGCCGTGCGGCTGTTGGATTTATCCGTTTTGCAAACATCATCAGACCCAACCGCTCCAGTGATCCTGGCGGGACTGGTTGAGTTTCCGGATCAAACGCTTTTTATTAAGCTGTTAAGTAATAAAAACACCCTCAATGAAAATCGCGCCGCCTTTAAAGCGCTATGCCAATCATTAAAACTACCATGACGACCTGGCGCCACCAATTAGCCCTCAACCCTGCCGTGAGATTTTTACTTTCAGTAAAGATTACGGTTGGCTGCTTGTTCTGGCTGTTTGTCTTGACCTTCTGGGGAACGGTCGCCCAGGTTCATCAGGGATTGTACGCCGCGCAAGAGCGATTTTTTCATTCTTTTTATTTTCTCGTGATGGGGTTTTTGCCACTCCCCGGAGCCCAATTGGTGTTATGGATTTTATTTTTAAATTTGTTCACCGTGGCCTTAGTTCGCTTGCGCTACCAATGGAATAATATCGGCATTATCATTATTCACGCTGGCCTATTGTTGTATTTTGTGGCGGCTTTTGTGACGCTGCACGCGGTTCGGGAAAGTCAACTAACCCTAAAAGAAGGGGAAGGGAGCAACACCTCCATTGCTTATCATGATTGGGAATTGGCCCTTTGGCCGGAATCAACCGGCCCGCGACAGATTGTCGCTTATCGCGGGGCATCACTTCGACCGGGGCATAAACTCAACTTCAAAGATCAGAATTTGCAAATCCTGGTGGAATCTTTTTATCCCAATGCCAAAGCGTTTACCTCGCAAGAAGCGCCCAGCACGTTATTAAACGTCTCAGGAATTCAAACGTTAAAGCCGATAGGGAAAGAAACAGAACCTGAAAAAAATGTGGCCGGCGGAACATTTAAATTACTGCTGCCGGGAGCCGAGCCGATCGGTGTGTTGCTTTTTGGCGGAGAAGTCAAACCTTTGCCATTCAAAATTGGGCAACAAAATTATTTTCTAATTTTACGTAAACGTCATGAACCGTTACCCGTCCTCGTCAAGCTGCTTGATTTTCACATGGAAGTACATCCTAACACCGAAATCGCCCGCAAATACGAAAGCAAAGTATTGATTGAAACTCAGGGGCTTTCGCGAGAAGTGTTGATCTCGATGAATAATCCGCTCCGGTATAAGGATTTCACTTTTTATCAAGCGTCCTACGCCATTGATGAAGCCGGTCAACAATATTCGACGTTAGCGGTCGTGCAGAATTCCGGACGATTATTACCTTATGTGGCAAGTTTGCTTACTTTTGTTGGGTTAGCCTTGCATTTCATTTTGCAAGGTCTTAAAAAGCGAGTGGTGAAACATGCGTAAGCTGTTGGCAGTGAGTCTACTATCAATTTTATGGCTGACACCCATAAGCTTAGCTCAGGAGTCAGATCCTCAGGCGCCGCCTGCGAAATCGTCGCCAACCATTTGTCCGCTGGCCGTCAAACCCAAGGGAGTTAAATCGTTAAAGTCTTTTTCAGAGTTGGCCGTTTTGGAGGATGGGCGTCTTAAGCCACTGGACACTTACGCTCGAAATTTGCTGCTCCAGTTTTCTGGTCGGCAGACCTTAGACAAAAAATCCGCTTTGCGTTGGTTTGCCGAGTTTATTTTTGTCCCGGAAGCTTCTTTGAACGAAAAAATATTTCTTATTAATAATCCTGAGATTCTGGCTTCCATTGGATTAGAACCTCATGAAAAAAGGCGTTACAGTTTTAACCAGTTGGAGCCGGGTTACAATAAATTACACGAATTGGCCATCAAGGCCCATGCTATCGATGCTAAAAAACGTTCGTTGGTTGAAGAGGAATTGGTACGAGTGGACGCGAACGTTCAATTATTTGCCGAACTTTCGCATGCTTTTAAATTTTTGCTTCCGCATTCGGATTTTACCATCACCCATGTCCCCCTTAAAGAAATGCTCGATCTGGATCAAGAAGCAGAGAGCTTTTCATTTCTGGAAATTGCTTTGCGCGCCAACCTGATCAGCTTGGCGACCGAAGCCTTGGAGAAAAAAGATTCCAAGAACTGGACAACGACGGAAGCGGAAGTCGTACGATTAATGAGCAATTTGTATCAATGGTCGTCCTATTATCGGAATTTACCCTTTCATTTGGTGCCGGCTTTTGACGCGCCGGCAGAACGCTGGCTAAGCCCCTGGGACGCCATCGGTCAAAACTTTAATCAACAAGCTGGCCGAGATGAGATTGTCCATTTAGCCAATCTGTCCGCCGCGTTTATAGCCGGTCATCAGCTGGAATTTGATATGGCGGCGCGAGCCTTTCAAAATTCCATTCAACAACGGGCGGATCAACCACTATTAAAGCAGCTCGCTTTGATGCCGCTGGAAGTTATTTACAATCACCTCAGCCTGTTCTCGTGGGCAAAATGGGCTTTTTTATTGGCGCTGTTAGGATCATTAATTGCGTTATTATCTTCTCATCCGTGGCTCAAAAAAATTAACTATGCCTTGGTCATTCTGGGCGGGTGCGCCATGGGCGCTGGGATTCTACTACGTATTATCATGCTAAGTCGTCCTCCCGTCAGCAATCTTTACGAAACGTTTATTTTTGTGGCGTTTGTATCGGTCCTTTTAAGCCTGGTAATGGAAAGAATTCAACGTCAGGGAGTGGGCATTTTAGTTGGATCCATCTGCGGATACATTTTCCTTTCTATCGCCGGAAAATTTGCGGCGGAAGGGGACACCTTGAAAATGCTGGTGGCCGTATTGAACTCTAACTTTTGGTTAAGCACGCACGTGCTAAGTATCACCATGGGTTATTCCGGTGTATGCGTCGCGGGCATTTTAGGACATGTGTATGTGTTGCAACGTTTGCTGCGTCCCAAAGATGTATTGCTGGCAGAGTCAACGTATCGTCATTTGTTAGGCATCCTGGGTTTTGGGTTGACCATGACGTTCTTAGGGACGAATTTGGGGGGGATTTGGGCTGATCAATCCTGGGGTCGATTCTGGGGCTGGGACCCCAAGGAAAATGGGGCGCTGTTGATCGTCTTATGGTGCGCCATCATTTTTCACGCTAAAATCGCGGGTCTTATCGGACCGATTGGCGTTGCGATAGGCAGTATTTTGGGAATCATCGTAACCATGTGGGCATGGTTTGGAGTTAATTTATTGAGTGTCGGCCTGCATTCTTACGGATTCACCTCTGGTATCTCCACGGGACTTTTGATTTACGTTACCGTTCAGTTGCTCTTCCTTTTTGTAACCATTCCGCCATTAAAAAAGCGATCAGGATAATATGATTACTGTTGCGCAAGCAGAGCAGCTTATTAGTGACTTTCTTTCTATTAAAAATAAAAAATTCAGTAAACGTCATTCTTCGTTCCCAGCGACCGAAGGGGTGGCATTAAAGCAATCTTTAGGCAGAACCTTGGGGGAATTGATTAAGGCAGATCGCGACGCGCCCGCTTTTAATAAATCTTTGCTGGATGGGGTGGCTATCCGCTGGTCGGATTATCGACAGGGGGTCAAAAATTATAAAATAATCTCCACGCTGCCGGCCGGTCATAAACCTGTTCAGCGGGTTCGTCCAGGTGAAGGGGTTGAGATCATGACGGGCGCGGCTATTCCTGATGACTGCGATGCCGTGGTTCCAGTAGAACAGCTTCAGGTAATAAATCGAAGGGCCATCTTGGCCAAAGACAGTGCCGTCACGCAATACCAAGGGATAAGGAAACGCGGAGCAGATCATCGTCGAGGAGCTGTTCTATTAACGGCAGGGCGATTGATTAACCCACCGGAAATTGCCATTCTGGCTTCGGTGGGCACGACCCAGGTCAAGGTCGTCAAAATGCCACGCGTAGCAATAATTTCAACAGGGGATGAACTCAAAAGTCTATCAGTTAAATTGACTCCTTTTCAAACGCGCGTTTCAAACTCTTATGCTCTTGAGGCCGCATTGCATAAATTTGGATTCCACGCGACCCAAATTTTTCATTTTAAGGATGACTTAAAGCTCCAAACCAATAGATTTAAAGTCTTGCTTAAACAATTTGATGTCTTGGTTCTAACCGGTGGGGTTTCGATGGGGCAGTTCGATTTTGTTCCGAAAGCGTTGCAAGCGGCAGGAGTCAGAAAATTATTTCATAAAGTCGCCCAACGTCCTGGCAAACCCATCTGGGTGGGGCATAAAGGGAAGCAGGTGGTTTTCGGATTGCCGGGTAATCCGGTATCGACGCTGGTGTGCGCCTATCGCTACGTTTTAACGGCACTCAACGCTTGGTGCGGACAGCCTATCTCTAGGTCGGTAGAGTTACGTCTGAATCAAGGCTACCGCAATTCTTCGGATTTGACGCACTTTCTGCCAATTAAAATAAATTTACTCAGTTCAGAACCTTACATTACCTTGGCTCAGAAGTATGGCGGGTCAGGTGATTTTGCTGCGTTGGGACATAGTGATGGTTTTGCAGAGTTCTCAGCGAAAAAAAACTTTGCGACGGGAAGTCGCGTCCCTGTTTATTTATGGTAAATAAATTAGTGTCCCCCTCATTGTATGGGCTTATTCTTTCCGGCGGAAAAAGTACACGGATGAAAAAAGACAAATCGCTATTAAATTATCACGGCAAAGCGCAAGTAGTGGTGGGATACGAATTACTAGCTAAGTTTTGCGAAAAAGTGTTTGTTTCCAATCGTCCGGATCAAAAAAATCTACCGGGACATCAAGGGTTACCTCAACTTCCTGACGCGTGTAAATATGCAAATCAAGGACCGTTGGCCGGCATTTTGACCGCGATGAATCGATTTCCACGTCGTGCTTGGCTCGTTTTGGCTTGCGACTTACCATTTGTTAACGATGCAACGCTTCGTTATTTAATTGCCTCGCGGGATGTTAGGGCTGAAGCAACCGCTTATCAAAGTAGCACGGATCAGCTTCCGGAACCTTTGTGCGCTATTTACGAACCCACATTTCGCTTAAAACTAAATAAATTTTTTAAACAGGGAATATTGTGCCCACGCAAATGCCTATTAAAATCTTCAGTAAAATTACTGATTTCCAAAACAAAATTCGCGTTAGATAATGTGAATCATCCTGATGACTATCGCCAAGCGCAGCAAAGACTTAAAATCTCACGTTAGTAACACTCGCGCGAGAAAAAATATTCGAATTCTGTATTTTGCCAGTCTTCGTGAAGAAGCCGGAATCGCAGAGGAAACGATTGAGGCGACCGGAATATCTTTAACCGAGCTGTATGATCTGCTCAAAAGGAAACATCGGTTTTCGTTAGCTCAAGAAAATTTAAAAGTCGCGATCAACAACGATTTTGTTAAGTGGAGTTCGAATTTTCGTCAGGGAGATAGGATCGCGTTTATTCCACCCGTAGCGGGTGGATAACTTATTGACCTTGCTACTACGTAATGATGAATTCGCGGTAGTTAACCCGCCTGCCCGTCCGGCTGGCGGGCTGGCTTCCTTCCACTTGTTGGAAGAGAAAAGGCCGGTAAATGAAAAATAAAATGTTTGTCAGATTTTGTTTTTACAGTAAAATTGCACAATCTTGATCTCTATATAACCGAACATTTATGGAAACCATTGTTTTTGGCTTAAATCATAAAACCGCTCCCATCGAAATCCGGGAACAGCTTTTTTTGAATCCATTACAGCAGGATTTGTTCCTGAGCGATTTAAAAACCAATCCGGAGATTTCGGACGCGCTGGTTTTGTCTACTTGCAATCGAACCGAGATTTATCTGCGCGCGCTTAACGGTCGCAAATGCGTGGAGCCAATCGTGCGTCAAATATTCCAACTCAAGAAAATTAATTTTACCTCAGAAATATTAAGTCATTTTTATTGTTTAGAAAGTACCGAGGCTTTGCGCCATTTCATGAAAGTCGCGGCAGGGTTGGATTCTTTAGTGCTGGGTGAAAAACAGATTATTGGTCAGGTAAAACTGGCGGTGGAACGATCGCGCGAGCGTCACATGCTCAGTCGTTATTTTAATATTTTCTCGAATCTCGCTATTCGGGCCGCTAAAAAAGCTCAATCTGAAACCGACATCAGTTTCGGCGGCTCATCGGTGAGCTGGGCGGCGATGGTTAAGGCGGAAGAAGAGCTAGGCACGCTTAACCAAAAATCAATTTTAATTATTGGGGCGGGCAAGATGGGGGCGCTGACCATTGATCAACTGCGCGATAAAGGACCTAAAAATATTTATCTCATGAACCGAACCGGATCGGCGGCCCAGGCGCTGGCTCAAACCTGCAACGGCATCCCCGTTTCTTTTGAAGACATTAAAGAAGTTTTAACTGAAGTCGATATTTGTATTTGCGCCGCAGATGCCCCGCATTACATTCTTGATCAAAAAATGATTGAGAAAATCATGCGTTTACGAAACCAGCGCGATTTATTGTTGATCGACATTTCCATGCCCCGCAACATTGACCCTGCCGTCGCGTCGGTTCCTGCAGCGACGCTTTTGTGCATTGATGATCTAGACCAGGTGGTCTCTGAAAATTTGCGTAAGCGAGAAGCTGCGGTTTATGACGTTAACCGCATTATTGAAGAAAAGTTGGCTCATTTCGAACAGAAATTGACCAAACTCCATGAATTAGAAGTAGGTATTGATGGTTAAAGGACACTGATTCATTGAACTCAATAGTGCAGGACCAGAAATGCCTTCATGTTTTTAACGCTAAAGAAAATTCTGCATTTTTTTATCCCCCCGCCGGGTTGGCGAATTCCCGTGGTTCTGCTTTTGGGTGCCTTTGTTGGTGTCGGTCTTTACATCTTAATTGTTTCTAACTCCACGGCGTATTTGTCGGATGATCCTAAGGCCTGCGTGAATTGCCACGTGATGTATCCCCAATACGCAACCTGGCAACACAGCAGCCATGCCCGAGTTGCGAGTTGTGTGGATTGTCATGTTCCGCACGATAATTATTTGCATAAATATTCCTTTAAAGCACAAGACGGTTTAAGGCACGCGACCATTTTTACGCTTCGGCAGGAACCGCAAGTCATCCGTATCAAAGAAGCCGGAAAACAAGCGGTGCAGGCTAATTGCCTTAGATGCCACGAGTCATTATTTGGGGAAACCAACGCAACGATGTTTTCCCCGCATGCGGATCGTCAACGAGTCTGTTGGGAGTGTCATCGCGAAACTCCCCATGGACGCGTGCGCAGTCTTTCTTCGTTACCTGATGCGCGTGTCCCGCAATTACCTCGGGTCATGCCGGACTGGATGGAACATTTCCTAACTGATTCAAAAAAGCAAAGAGGTGCTCATGAAAACAATTAAAGAAGCCATTAAAGATAACCAATTTTTAGGGTGGTTACTGTTTTTTCTAACTGTAGGAATTGTCTTTTTATTATCTCTGCTGGCGTCCTCCATCATGGAGCGCCGCGTTGAATCAAAACAAAGAATGCAATTGGTTAAAGAGATCCCGGAGTGGGAACCACGCAATGAGGTTTGGGGCCAAAATTTTCCGCGACAGTTTGAACGCTACAAAGCCACCGCGAACAGTGATTTTGCCAGTTTGCATGGCGGCAGCGTGATGATAGATATGCTCGAAAAAGATCCACGGATGGTGGTGCTTTGGGCGGGATACGCATTCTCTCGAGATTACAATCAGGGCCGAGGGCACTATAATGCGATTGAAGACATTCGCCAAACATTGCGTACGGGAGTTGATCAGCCCGCCACCTGCTGGACCTGCAAAAGCACGGATGTTCCCCGCTTAATGGCGCAGTATGGCGTCGCTGATTTTTACAAACATACCTGGAAAGAGCTGGGCAGCGAAGTGGTCAACCCTATTGGCTGCCAAGACTGCCATGATCCCAAAACGATGAACTTGCGTATCACACGACCGGCGCTGATTGAAGCTTTTGAACGGCAAGGGCGTGACCTCAAGGAGATCACGCACCAAGAAATGCGCTCCTTAGTCTGCGCGCAATGCCACGTTGAATATTACTTTAAAGGGAAGAAGGAAAAGTACCTGACGCTTCCTTGGGACAATGGCTTTAGCGTGGAAGCGATAGAAAAATACTATGATGAAGTTGAGCATGTCGACTGGGTCCACGCTTTAAGCAAAGCGCCGATGCTCAAAGCGCAGCATCCGGATTATGAAGTGTTCTTATCGGGTGTGCATGCCAATCGGGGACTTGCCTGTGCGGATTGCCATATGCCTTACCGGTCGGAAGGGGGCGTAAAATTTACGGATCATAAAATTCAAAGCCCGTTGGCCAATATTGCCAATTCTTGTCAGGTCTGTCATCGGGAAAGCGAAGAAACGCTCCGTCAAAATGTGTATGAACGACAAGAAAAAGTAACTCAGATGCGTTTATTAGCTGAGGACGCTCTCGTGCATGCGCATGTTGAAGCTAAAGCCGCTTGGGGTGCCGGAGCGACAGAAGAAGAAATGAAACCTGTTCTAAAACTGATTCGCCATGCGCAATGGCGTTGGGATTTTGCCGCAGCCGGGCATGGATCGGCGTTTCACGCTCCGTTGGAAATGGGTAGGGTTTTGTCGACATCCATTGAAAAAGCGCAGGAGGCCAGAGTGCTTTTGACCCGTATCTTAATGAAACATGGCGTTACTGAACCGCCCGTGATGCCGGATATTTCTACAAAAGCCAAGGCTCAACAGTACATTGGATTGGATATGGAGAAATTAAATGCGGAAAAAAGCAAATTTCTTCAAGAAACCGTGCCTGTTTGGGATCAACAATCTCAAGAGCGAGAGGCGGCGACTTTGCCGAAATAAAGCCAGATAATGAGGGCGATTTGCTTGCATTACCAAGATCCTATGTTACAATGGGCCCCGCTATGAACGAGATTTCTGTGATGATTCCTTATTGTATTGTTGCAGTTTGTGCGTTTCTTATTAATCTTCCACTGGGCTATTTTAGGGTCAATTATCCTAAATTCTCGGGGAAGTGGTGGCTCTTGATTCACGCCTCGATTCCTTTGATTATCTGGTTACGGGTAACCCTTCACACAGCTGCTTATTTTATTCCCGTTAGTATCGCCCTAGCTATTGCCGGACAGGTATTGGGAGGGCGCTGGCGCAAAGCCAAAATGACCTCAGCGGATTTGGAAAGATTAGCCCAAATTCCGGATCTCAATTTGCCCCGCAATCCCCAGCAGTCTATTAATAGTGAAGATGTTTTAGTGGCGTTGCTAAATATGGGCGGCCCACGCACCAATGAGGACGTTAAACCGTTTTTGCTACGTTTATTCTACGATGATCTGATCTTACGGTTTCCGCTATCCAAAATTTTGCAAAAGCCTTTTGCGCAGCTGTTAGTCAAAGCTCGACTTAAAGGAGTTAAAGAACGTTACAACCTGATTGGGGGCGGTAGCCCGATTTATCCTTCCACTGAGGCCCAAGTTAAGGCCTTGGCTCAAGAATTAGCCTCGAGAGGACACAAAACCGCAGTTACATACTCTTTTAATTACAGCGAACCGTTGCCGGAAGAGACCATCCTAGAAGCTAAGCAAGCAGGAAAAAAATATTTGCTACCGTTGCCGTTGTATCCGCATTATTCTGCGGCGACCACTGCCTCCAATGTTTATTATTTGCAAAAAGCCGCTCAAGCCAACTATCCAGCGCTCAAGCTGCTGGAGTGTGATTCTTATTATCTAGATGATCAGTATATTGAAGCGTTAGCCCAACGTATTCAAGAACAAGTCCTGCCCGGAGAATCGCTGAACGATTTCTATCTGCTTTTTAGCGCGCATGGACTGCCGCTTTATTTTCTGACAGAAGGAGATCAGTACCCCTACCAAGTAGCGCAAACCATCGCCAAAATTTTGGCTAAACTAAATCGAACAGAGCGTTGGGTGCTTTCTTACCAGTCGGCCGTGGGGCCTTTGCAATGGCTTAAGCCTAGCACAGATGATATGCTCGAAACGCTGGCCCAAAAAGGGATAAAAAAATTACTCGTGTGTCCGGTGTCTTTTGTGACGGACCACATCGAAACACTTTGCGAAATCGACATCGAATATCGAGAATTGGCCCATAAAGTCGGCATTACCGACTTTCGTATGAGCAAAGCCATTGAGTGCCACCCGGGATTTATTAAGGCTTTAGCAGATTGTATTGAACGTTCCTTGGGATGGAAATCTTCACGCCAACCATCGGCAACGCCTGCTGGCGTGCAAACAGACCGAGATTGGCAATTGGCAAAAACATAAAAGAAGGAGAGATACATGATTTGTGAACAAAAAGTGTTTATTGGGTATGCAATCATTTTATTTTTAGGGGGGCTAATAGGTTTTAAAAAAGGGAGCAAGGAATCCCTTATTGCGGGATCTGCGTCTGCAGTTTCGATACTATTTGTAACTTATCATCTTGGTCAGTCTTATAAATCAGGGTTAGAAATTATGGCTATTGTAAACGGGATTTTAGTATTTACGTTTTTAAAAAGATTATTAAAAACAAAGAAATTTATGCCTGCGGGCATGTTGCTGGCTTTAAGCGTGGCCATGCTTGCTTTTGCGGTGTTCAAATATTTAAATCCTTCGACCTGTTGTTTGTTGCCTAGTCATGCCTGAACTTCCTTCGCCGAAATCAGCTTCGGGGAAAGAGAGCGTAAAATATTATTACCCTTCGCTGGGGCTAACAATGGCGGTGGGGATGGGGGTGTTCGCATTTTTGGGACATTTGGTTGACAAACGGTGGCCCAATGAGCATAATTGGGGCGTTTTGGGAGGTATATTTTTAGGACTTTTTTATTGTGGGTATGAAATTTGGAAATTAACTAGGGACAAGAAAGATGCCAGCCTTTGATTTAGAAAAATATATCATGCACCATGTGACTAACTCGCAGGAATGGCACTTGCCGTTTTTACCGGTGATCCATTTACCCTCCTGGCTTAGTTTGCATGGCTTAATGGTGATTCTGTGCGCGTCTTTTTTAATTTATTTATTTACGGTGGTGTATCGCAAAAATGACGCGGTCCCCAAAGGCATCACCAATTTATTGGAATCTTTTGTGGTCTTTGTGCGGGACGAGATTTCAACCGCTTGTCTGGGTGAACACGACGGTCCGAGAATGACGCCGTTGTTCTGCACCTTTTTCTTTTTCGTGTTAGGCATGAATTTGATGGGGCTTATTCCGATTTTCGTAACGGCGACTGGAAACGTCAATGTCACAGGCGCATTGGCCTGCGTGACGCTTGGATTTATGATTTTTGGCAGCATGGCCAAAAATGGCGTGGGGGGATTTTTCAAAGCTTTGATTCCGTCAGGGGTTCCCCTAGCGCTGCTACCTATCATTTTTACCATTGAATTTTTGGGGTTGTTTATTAAGGCCTTCGCGCTGATGATTCGTTTGTTCGCTAATATGTTTGCCGGACACATTGTCATCCTGGCGTTGCTCGGGTTGGTGGTTACACTAGGGGCGGGTGCTTTGCCGGCGGTATTATTGGCGGTCTTTGTGTATATGCTAGAAGTGTTTGTAGCGTTTTTACAGGCGTATGTCTTTACTTTTCTATCAGCACTTTTTATTGGTCAAATGTATCACGCGGATCACTAATTTGGGTGAGCGCACAAAAATTTTGAAAAACTTTACAGGTCCGAGTGGCATCAGTATAATGGCGTCACTTTTTTTAGAAAAAAATCAATAACCGTAATCAAACAAGGAGCAGGAATATGTCAGGAACATTAGCCGCACTAGGAGCCGGGTTGGTTGTTATTGGAGCTGGATATGGTATTGGTCGGATGGGTGCTGCCGCGCTCGAAGCGATCGGTCGTCAGCCGGAAGCAACGGGGAATATTCAAAAAGTCATGTTGATTGCCGCTGCTCTTATCGAAGGCGTCGCGCTTTTTGCCGCGGTCATTTGTTTCATGGCGATTAAAGGTTAATCAGTCAAATAATCATCCATGAGCGAACCCACTGCCACAACACAAGCCGTTGTCCATCAGGCTGACCATCACGAACCGCAGGTGATTAGTCCCGACATCACGTTGATGATTCTGACGTGGGTCAGTTTTTTTATTCTCTTGGGGGTCTTGTATAAATTTGCTTGGAAGCCGATCTTGAGCGGTCTGCAGGAACGTGAAGACAAAATCAGGAAATCCCTGGAGGATGCCCAAAAAGCTCAAGAAGAATATCGCCGGGTCAAGGATAACACCGACAAAATGATTGCGGAAGCTGATGAACAGGCCAAATTCATTGTTGAGCGGTCCAAAAAAGCGGCGGTAGAAGCGGCCAAAGTCATCGAACGCCAGGCTAAGGAAGAAGCTCAAATTCAACTGAATAATGCGCAGCAGGAAATTGCGCGACAGACAGAAAAAGTACGCTCCGGACTATGCGAAGAAGGCGCCCAATTGGCGGTGGAATTGGCTGGAAAGATTCTTTCTTCTGAATTGGATGAAGCCAAACACCAAAAACTGGTTGATCAATTTATAAAAGATTTTCATCCTGAAAAATCTCATGCAACCTAAATCAACCCACCGTTACGCCAAAGCTTTTTTTGAACTCTGCCAGGATAAAGGGAGCCTGGAGATAGTTCGACAAGACCTGCTAAACCTGCAGGCCTTGCTGGAACAAACGGCGGAGCTAAAATTTTTCTTTGCTAATCAGATTGTCGGATATGAAAAGCAGTCGCAGATTATTAACGAACTGTTTGCAAAAAAACTTAACTTAGATACGTTTAATTTTTTACTCTTTATTGCCCATCGAAAAAAATTGTATTTATTCAGTGCAATGTCCGATGAATGGCTCAAACTCTATGCTCAGCTTAAAGAAGTTTTGGAAGTTCAAATTTCTAGCGCTGTGCTATTAAAGAAAGAACAAGTTCAGGCCATTAGCGAACGATTAAAAAAAGCCTTCACCAAAACCGTGGAGGCGAAATGCCTGGTCGCCCCAGAGCTATTAGGTGGTTTTAAAGTTCAGGTCAAGGACGTTATTTTTGACTTTAGCATCAAAGATCTGCTTAGACGCTATAAATTATCGGTAATGAACGCTTATTGACCTTTTCTATTCTAAATAGGAGTTTAAAGAAAACATGGCTATTGATCTTAAACCTTCCGAAATTTCCGCTATCCTTAAAAAACAACTGGGGGATTTTCAATCTAAATCATTGACCTATGAAGTGGGAACCGTTTTGAGTGTCACGGATGGTATTGCTCGCGTTCATGGACTTTCGCAGGTCATGTCAGGTGAATTGGTCGAATTTCAATCCGGTATCATGGGAATCGCCATGAACCTGGAAGAAGATAACGTGGGTGTCGCGGTCTTCGGCGAAGACACTTACGTTAAGGAAGGTGACGAGGTTAAGCGAACCCAGCGTATCGCGTCAGTCCCGGTGGGAGAAGGGCTGGTGGGGCGCATTGTGGACGCACTAGGCAACGCTATCGATGGTAATGCCCCCATCAAGGCGACAGAATGGCGTCAGATTGAATTAAAAGCTCCCGGAATCATTGACCGCCAGGACGTCAAAGAACCGTTGCAAACGGGAATTAAAGTTATTGACGCGCTAACCCCCATTGGCCGAGGCCAACGAGAATTGATTATTGGTGATCGTAAGACCGGCAAAACAATGTTAGCGATTGATACGATCATTAACCAACGTGGTGAAGGCGTGCACTGTTTTTATGTCGCCATTGGGCAAAAACGTTCGACCGTCGTGCAAGTCTATGAAACTCTCAAAAAGTATGGCGCGATGGATTACACCACCATTGTGGCCGCAACCGCGTCCGATCCGGCTCCCATGCAATTTATCGCTCCCTTTTCGGGGTGTGCCATGGCCGAATATTATCGTGATAACGGTCGGCACGCGTTAATCATTTATGATGATTTAACCAAACAAGCCCAAGCGTACCGTCAGCTTTCACTATTGTTACGACGTCCACCGGGACGCGAAGCTTTTCCTGGCGATATTTTTTACATTCATAGCCGTTTGTTGGAACGTGCCGCTAAAATGAGCGCGCAAAAGGGGGGCGGAAGTCTTACGGCGCTTCCGGTCATTGAGACACAGGCGGGTGATGTGTCAGCGTACATTCCCACCAACGTGATTTCGATCACCGATGGTCAAATCTTTTTAGAGTCGGACCTTTTTAATGCCGGTCAGCGTCCGGCGATCAACCCCGGAATTTCAGTCTCTCGTGTCGGAGGGGATGCGCAAACCAAAGCCATGAAGAAGACTTCAGGAAGCTTGCGTCTCGACTTAGCTCAATATCGAGAATTGGCGGCTTTTTCTCAATTTTCTAGCGATTTGGACGTCGCCACGAGGAAACAATTGGATCGTGGCGTTCGTTTGATGCAAGTTATTAAACAAGGTATTCATAAACCTTTGTCAGTTGCAAAGCAAGTTGCCATTATCTATGCCGGAACTAAAGGCTTTTTGGACGATCTTGCCCCAAATAAAATTCTTGATTTTGAAACTAAATTACATGAAGCCATGGATTCCACTTACGCGGAATTCGTCAAGCTTTTCAACAAGGAGAGAGATTTGACCGATGCGGTTAAATCAGAACTGGAAAAAATGCTGAACGATTTTAAACGCAGCTATGTAAGCAGCAAATAAGTCCTTATGCCCAGTCTCAAAGAATACAAAACTAAGCTCAACAGTCTTAAAAACATTGGTAAGATTACCAAAACCATGAAATTGGTGGCGGCAAGCAAGCTGCGTTCCGCCTTAACCATTCAGTCTAACGCGCGTGCTTACGCGTGGGAATTAGTGCAGCTTATTTCGCGGTTAGCGGCATCGGTTGATTCAGCGGCGCACCCGCTTTTAGAAAATCGCCCTACCGTCAAATCAATCCAGGTTTTGGTTCTCTCATCTGATAAAGGACTTTGTGGCGGCTTTAATAATAATTTGCTACGAAAAATTTGGACTTGGAGCAAAGAGAAACAAAAGACTAATTTAACGGTTAAAATGAGTTTCTGCGGCAAACGTGGCTGGATGTTTTTTCGGCAAAAATCAAAAATTGAAAAATTTTACGAAAACGTAACCGCGAAACCCGATTTTTTGGTAGCTACCAGCATCGGGGAGGAACTCAGTCAGCAATTTTTGACCCATCAGGTTGATGAAGTCTACATCGCGTATAATCAATTTTTAAATCCGCTTTCGCAAACACCGATTATTGAAAAAATTTTGCCTATTGATTCTAATAGTTTGATTAAGGAAGGGGCGGCCTTACCTTCTGAGTATATATTTGAGCCGACTCAGGCTGAATTGCTTAAAATTCTAATTCCCCGATTTTTGTACTTTAAAATTTATTACGCGTTGCTGGAAAATTCTGCCGGTGAGCACGGAGCTCGCATGACGGCCATGGATAAGGCGTCCCAAAATGCCGCAGATTTACGACAAAAGTACACCTTATTGCGTAACCGCGCGCGTCAGGCGTCTATTACTAAAGAATTGATAGAAATTGTGTCTGGGGCTGAGGCCCTAAAATAACATCTTAATTGAGGAGAATCATATGGCAGGTAAAGTCACTTCTACTGGAAAAGTAACTCAGGTTCTGGGCGCGGTCGTGGACGTGGAATTCCACGTCGGTCATCTGCCACCCATTTTTACCGCGTTGCGGACCACGAATGCTTTGATAAATTCTGAAAAAAATAATTTAGTTTTAGAAGTAGCACAGCATTTAGGTGACAATGTCGTTCGTACAATTGCGATGGACTCTACCGATGGTTTGATCCGAGGCATGGATGTGCTTGACTCAGGAGAAGGAATGTCGATGCCGGTGGGAGAGGGCACTTTGGGACGAGTTATGAATTTGTTGGGTGACCCGATTGATCAAATGGGCGCCGTTAAATCCGTTAAGCGTATGCCGATCCACCGCAAGGCCCCGGCCTTTGATGAGCAAAGCACATCCAACAATGTTTTAGTGACCGGGATTAAAGTCATTGATCTTTTGGCTCCTTATCGCAAGGGAGGAAAAATTGGATTATTTGGCGGGGCGGGGGTTGGTAAAACCGTTTTGATTCAGGAGTTGATTAATAACATTGCCAAAGAACACGGTGGTTATTCCGTTTTTGCTGGTGTGGGAGAGCGAACTCGAGAAGGGACTGCTCTTTATCGCGAGATGAAGGAAGCTGGTGTTATTGACAAAACCTCCTTAATTTATGGACAGATGAATGAACCGCCCGGAGCTCGGGCTCGCGTGGCGCTCTCCGCGTTGACCGTGGCTGAATATTTTCGCGATGAAATGCATCAGGACGTTTTGCTTTTTGTCGACAATATATTTCGCTTTACCCAGGCAGGATCTGAGGTGTCAGCGTTATTGGGCCGCATCCCATCCGCCGTCGGATACCAACCGACGCTGGGAACCGACATGGGAGAATTACAAGAAAGAATCACTTCCACCAAATCCGGGTCAATCACCTCTATTCAAGCTATTTACGTTCCGGCTGATGATTATACCGATCCGGCGCCGGCGACGACTTTTTCTCACTTAGACGCCACTACCGAACTTTCGCGTTCAATTGCGGAATTGGGTATTTATCCGGCTGTTGATCCCTTGTCATCCTCATCGACCATTCTCTCTCCAGAAATCGTAGGTGAAGAACACTACAAAACGGCTCGAGGGGTTCAAGAAACGCTACAGAAATACAAAGAATTGCAAGACATCATTGCCATTTTAGGTATGGATGAACTTTCTGAAGAGGATCGCTTGACGGTAGATCGGGCTCGTAAAATTCAGAAATTTCTGTCTCAACCTTTTAACGTCGCTGAGCAGTTTACCGGTAAACCCGGTCGTTATGTTCGCCTGGAAGATACGGTGCGTTCTTTCAAAGAAATCCTTCAAGGTAAGCACGATCAACTTCCCGAGCAAGCATTCTATATGGTCGGAACAATCGATGAAGCCATTGAAAAAGCAAAAGATTTAAGTAAATAAACTATGGTTTTTCAAACAACAGACAAAGCTTTCTTTGTGAGCATTTTGACTCCGGAAAAAGCCGTGTTTTCTGGTAAAATTCTTTCGTTAACTGCACCAGGGCAAGAAGGATACCTCGGAATTCTCGTCAATCATGCACCTTTGTTGACCGCTTTGCGAAAAGGACGATTGAGTTTAAAAAAAGAATCCGGAGAAACGGTTACGTGGGAGTCTTTAGGGGGGGGATTTTTAGAAGTCAGTCGCAACAAAATTACGTTACTGTTGGACAAAGTAGCGGAAGAAGGGTTGGTTGGCTCAACTAACTAATACCGCTGCTGAGATTTTGGTTTCTTCTTCTGAAAACTGCAAATTCCGCTTGACTAAAAAACTCTCCAAATTAAGATATGGTCATTGTTTTAGCTCGCAACAAGTTACAGAAGTGACGTCGTATGGCTTATGATCCCGAAGCTCAGCAAAATGAGGAACCGAAATCGATTTTCGGGGTTATTGTTCACTCGTTCTTTGTCGTTCCATTTTTAATTGCGGTTTTTTGCGTATTATTATTTGCCGCTTTTCGGCTTTTAACGTACGAAAAGGAATCGGTTTTTGATTACCTTGAAGACGTTAAAACCGGGGCCCAAAATAAACGTTGGCAAGCAGCGTTTGAGTTATCCAAGATTTTGGCTAATCCAGAAATGATTCCCGATGATGACCGGTTTATTTCTGAAATGTTAGCCGCTTTTGAACATGCCAAGCATGATGATGACCGGGTTCGGCAATACCTGGCTTTGGCCATGGCCCGCAGCGGGGATCGACGTTTTATTGAACCGCTGATTGCGGCCGTTAAAGATGAAAAAGAATCAAATCTGTACGCCGTCATTTATGCACTTGGGTTGCTTAAGGATAATCGTGCCTCGCCAGTGCTTCGCCCTTTCGCCTCGCATGCCGACTCAAAAATCAGGCTTGTGAGCATGATGTCATTGGGCAACTTAAGCGACGCTGCAAATTTAGCAATTCTTAAAAAGGGTCTTAATGATTCTGAGCCCAATGTCCAGTGGGATGCGGCTATCTCTTTAGCAAAGCAGGGAGATTTAACTGGAAAAAGTACCTTAATTAATCTTTTGAATCGTGAATACTTAAAAAAATTTAAAGAAGTTGATGCACAAGAAATGAACCATATCATGATGGTTGTTTTAGAAACTATTAAAAATTTTGCGGACGCGGAGTTACTAGGCGCAGCGAAAAATCTCGCCTATCAGGATCCCAACATGAAAGTGCGCCGCGCCGCATTAGACATTGTTAATCCAAAATAAATGAGTTCTGAATTACCTTCACCTGCCAATAAACCCATTTCTACGCCAACGACGGCGGCTAGCGCATCGCCGACGTCACCTGAGACAATTTTAGAAAAACCCATCACTCGACGTACGTTCATTAAATGGACGGCCGTGGGCTGGACCGCCTTTGCCGCTATTATCGGCGGATATGCGACGATGATGTTGCGGTATTTATTCCCGAACGTTTTATTTGAACCGGTCCAAACATTTAAGGCCGGAACGCCTGATGAATACACGATGGGTGAAGTTTCGGAACGCTGGAAAGAAAAACATGGGGTTTGGTTAGTTCGGGATCAGGAAAAAATTGTAGCTCTATCCACGGTATGTACCCATTTAGGCTGCACGCCCACCTGGATGGGTAATGAAGGCAAATTCAAATGCCCCTGTCATGGGAGCGGTTTTTACAAAACCGGGATTAATTTTGAAGGCCCAGCGCCTCGTCCTTTGGAAAGATTTAAGATCTTTTTAGCGGATAGCGGTGAAATCGTGGTAGATAAAACTAAAAAATTTCAGCAGGAAAAAGGGGAATGGAAGGATCCGGAATCGTACCTTACCGTTTAAAGGGTCAAGTGTTTAGAGTTAAGCATATACAATACATTGACACTTAACACTTTGAACTTGACACTTAATTATTGTTAGCAGGAGGCGCCATATGGCCGATGCCAATAAACCAGAAAAAAAGAATTTAATCGAGTCGATTCAAGAAACGCAGGTTTGGCAGTCGATCTTTCGTACCGGAGTGCCCACGACCCGTAGGCAGCGGATGATGGTCGTATTAAATAATGTTTTTTTGCATTTGCATCCGGTGAGGCTTCCTAAACACGCGGTTAAAATTAAGTACACCTGGTGCATGGGAGGTTTATCCTTCTTTGTTTTCTTAGTGCTGACGATTACCGGAATTCTCTTAATGTTTTACTATCGCCCCACGGTTGAATACGCTTATGGCGACATCATGGATTTAGGTGAGCAAGTTCCCTTAGGCATCATGCGTGAAATCCATCGTTGGGGAGCGCATTTAATGGTCATCACCGTTTGGCTGCACATGTTCCGAGTTTTTATGACGGGATCTTATAAACCGCCGCGAGAATTCAATTGGGTGGTGGGAGTTATTTTATTGGTCTTAACGATGTTATTAAGTTTTACGGGATACTTGCTGCCCTGGGATCAGCTGGCCATTTGGGCCATTACGGTAGGGGCTAACATGGCGGGGGCGACCCCGTTAATGGGCGCGGCTGGACCTGGTTCGGCATTGCTGAGTATCGGAGATGTTAACTTTGTCCATGGTGGCAGTGACGCACGTTTCGCGCTTCTGGGGGGACGCTTTGTTGGGGAAGGAGCGCTCTTGAGATTTTACGTCTTGCATTGTATCGGATTACCGTTTGTCATCATGATTTTCATGATTGTCCATTTTTGGCGAGTCCGCAAAGATGGCGGGATTTCTGGTCCGACCTAATTCTTATGGAAGCCATTAAGCATTTAATTAATATCATTTCATCGCCTAAAATCATGTTCACTTTGATTTTGGGAACGTTCTTTTTTGTTTTTCCACCAAATGATTGGTTTTTTAAAATCAATCGACGTTTAGGTATTTACAAGCTATGGACGAAAAAAGGAGGTGTGGCGCTTTTTACCTTCTTAACCGCCTTTTTTGTCTTTGGTTTAACAGATGTTAATTTTCGCGCGATTGTGACTAAACCAGACAATGTACCGATTGTTGGGCTTATGTTTTTAACAGCCTATTTTCTCTGGTTATCAATGAATCAAGCGAGTGCGAATGATAAAAACCTTGCTGAAGGCAAGAAGCCCAACGAATACGCGGATGCCCAAGAAAAAGTTTTGGTTTGGCCGGACTTGGTTTATATTGAATTTATCTGCTTGATTCTTGCTTCCGCGCTGTTAACCGTATGGTCGATTTTTCTTAAAGCGCCCTTGGAAGAACCAGCCAATCCTACCGTTTCTCCCAATCCTTCAAAGGCACCCTGGTACTTTTTAGGCTTACAAGAAATGCTGGTTTATTTTGATCCCTGGATCGCCGGAGTGGTGTTCCCCACGATTATTATTATTGGGATGATGGCCATTCCTTATCTAGATAACAACAAACAAGGGCAGGGATACTATAGTTATGAAGGCCGTAAAATGGCCGTCTCTATTTTCTTGTTTTTTTGGCTGGTGCTTTGGGTTTTTCTCATTGTGGTAGGTACTTTTCTTCGGGGGCCGAACTGGAATTTCTTCGGCCCATTCGAGTTCTGGGATATTCATAAACTCGAAGCACTTAACAACGTTAATATCTCCGAATTCTTCTATATGATTCTCTTTAAACAGCGTTTGCCAGAAAATATTCTATTGCGTGAGATATTTGGTATTGGCATCCTGTTTTTCTACTTCGCGGTAACACCGGCGCTATTGGCCAAAACGTGGTTTAAGAAAATTTTTGAAGCTTTGGGACCGTTTCGTTACAGTATTTTTGTTGTTTTATTGCTGATGGCGATTGGATTGCCTATCAAAATGTATTTACGGTGGATTTTTAACGTCAAATACATTCTAGCCATGCCAGAGTATTTCTTCAATATTTAGGGGTTTCTCGTGCCGGAAAATCAAGAACGTTATTACAATATTGAAAAATTAAATAAGCTTTTTGCGTTGGCGGCGTTGCTGCTGATGGTGGCGCTGCTATTTATGGTGGCCGAAGATTACGCGGCGCAATGGAAAGATTTTCAACGCGCGTTTCGCAAAATCGAAACTGAGGGTACCCGACTTCGCTTACAATCCGAAAGTCAAAAGCTGCGTAATAATGCCGAATACATGGATTTGATTAAAAAAACGGCAGACGCTAAATATTTTATTAACGCGAAAAATAAAGAAATGGCGGCCATTCAGGCCAAAATCGAAAAATTACGCGCAAAATCGGATATTGCCAACCAAAAATACCAATTTGCGAAAGCGCAATACGATTCATTTAAGTTCACTTATGAAGAAGCGGTTAAGCATCAAAAAACGAATGTCACTTCGCTAAAAACCAAACTGGATCATTTAAGTTTTGAAACAACTAAATTACGTTTAGAGGTTGAAGGATTTGATAAATCGATCAACGAAGAGAACGGCAAACTGCAAAGTTTTACAGAAGAAATTCGTAATTACGAACGATCCAGTAAGAATTTGGCCAAACAGGTTGAGCTTCTGGAAAGAAAACTCGCTAAGATTGATTCTAAGCGAATGACCACCGCTAATCGTATCGCCGACAAAATTCGCGATTTGCCGGTGATTGATTTAGCTAATCCGAATTACAAAATTAAGCAAATTGTTCTTAAAGATATTACGGATGACGTTAATTTCTTAAGAGTCCCCAAAGTAGATCGCTGTATTACGTGCCATTTGGGGATAGATAATCCTGATTTTAAGGACGCACCCCAGCCATTTCGTACGCACCCTAATCTCGAGATGTTTGTCGCGGGCAATTCCGCTCATCCGATGGAAGAGTTTGGGTGTACCACTTGCCACGGTGGACGGGGACGAGGAACAGATTTTGTTTCATCCGCTCACACACCTTCTTCTGAAGCCCAAGCCAAAGAATGGGAGGAAAAGTATCACTGGCATCATTTACATTTGTGGCAACAGCCGATGTTGCCCAAACAATATGTTGAAGCCGGGTGCTTTAAGTGCCACGCCAACGAAACACCCGTAAAAGGCGCCGAGAAATTAAGCTTAGGTTTAAATTTGATTGAGCGAGCTGGCTGTTACGGTTGTCACACCATTGAGCGTTACAAGAACTGGCCTAAAGTAGGTCCGGATTTAACCAAGTTACCCGCTAAATCCAACAAAGATTGGGTCTATCGTTGGATTAATGACCCTACGACTTTCCGACATAATACCTGGATGCCTGAGTTTTTTCATCAATCGAACAATAACGATCCCGAATCCATAGCGCGCGGGGAGCAAGAAATTCATGCGATGGTCGATTATTTGTTTAAAAATTCACAAGAATTTAAGCTTTCAGAAGTTCCATCAGCTGGGGATTCTAAACGAGGTGAACAGCTGGTTGCAACCTTGGGATGTTTCGGTTGTCATGATATGGCCAAAGAATCTAAAGGCGCGGCATTAACTCCCGAACGACTTTTGCGCGAACATGGACCAAATTTAATTGCCTTAGGATCCAAAACCTCTCCTAAATGGATTTTTAATTGGCTCAAAGATCCCAACCGGTATCATCCGGAAACTAAAATGCCTAATCTGCGTCTTTCGGATCAAGAGGCCGCAGACATCGCTATCTATTTATCAGCTGATAAAAACTTGGAATTTTCAAAAGCTGCTATTCCTGCGGTCAACGAAGATATTCTTAAAGGCATTGTAGAAGAACTATTAAAGAAAACCGTCCCCCTCCAGCAAGCGCAGGAGCAAGCGGCGAGCATGAATCGAGCCCAAAAGCTTGAATTTGCCGGGAAAAAACTAATTGGCCAGTATGGTTGCTTTGCCTGCCATGCGATCGAAGGGTTTGAACATGAGAAACCAATTGGCACTGAATTAACGGAAGAAGGTAACAAGTCTGCCCATGGGTTAGATTTTGGCTATATAGATATTGAACATACTCCGCAGGCTTGGTTTAAACAAAAACTGATGAACCCGCGAATTTTTGATCAAGGCAAACTAAAAAGTGCCGATGAGAAATTAAAAATGCCGAATTATAATTTCTCAGAAGAAGAGGCTGACGCTATTGTGACTGCTCTGATGGGTTTTGTGAAAGACCGCCCGGCCTCTAGTAAAATGCCGAAACGCACAACGGAGAAGGCATATATTGAAGAAGGCCAAAAATTAGTTCGACAGCTTAACTGTCAAGGGTGCCACGTCATGGAAGGAAAAGGTGGTGCCATTCAACCTAAAATCAAAGAAAGCTTAGTTAAATATAGCGGTAAAGATGAGAATGAAGCCCAAGCGTTGATTAATAGTTCTAGTCCGCCGAATTTGATTGGAGAAGGAAAGAAGGTACATGCGGAATGGTTGTTTGAATTTTTACAGAACCCTACACCTATTCGTCCTTGGCTTAAGGTTCGCATGCCAACCTATCATTATCAATCCGCCGAACAGTTAAATACCTTATTAAAATACTTTGCGGCGTTGGATAAAGAACCATTTCCGTTTGCAGACTCTGAGAATACCAGCATGACTCCGGATGAAGCGAAAGCCGCAGAGATTCTCTTCTCAAACGATTATTTTGGATGCGCTCAGTGTCATATTGTGGGTGATAAAATGCCTTTGGGTTCGGCCGACAGCTGGGCTCCTAATTTTGCGTTATCCAAAAAGCGCCTTAAACCTAAATGGGTCTTTGATTGGCTAAAAAATCCGCAGGATTTACTTCCCGGAACCAAAATGCCTACTTATTTTGACCCGAAATACTTTGACACCGCGGGTCCGGAAGATATTTTAGGAGGAGATGAGACGCGTCAAATTAAGGCCTTGCGAGATTACATTTTAACGATTTCAACTCACCCACCGGTTCAAAATCAAACGATCAAGTCTGAAGTAACACCCGCTCCAGCAGATTCTAGCGAAAAGGGAACGGTTGTCCCAAGTGCTAAAGAAATCTTGCCAGAGTCACCTAAAGTTGAATCGCAAGCGCCAGGTACGGCACCTGCTAGTCCTGAAGTCAAGACTGAAAAGCCGGTGACTGCGCCAACGTCACCCTAATTCCCCAATCATGATTTCGATAATTTCTCTCTTAACTGCGATAGGTTTCGCAGCCATTTACCCGCTTTGTTTCTGGATTCATCGCCGTAATCCTTTAAAAAATGATTACCATAAATTTCATATTGGATTACCAAATTTTGTGGGTGGTGTTGCGGTGGTCAGCCTTTTCTTTTTTGAGCCGACGCGCTCCTTGACCCCACTGTTGGTTTTGGCTGTCTTTTGGAAGGTATTCTTACTGTCTATTTCTTCTTATTTCTGGAAGAAAGGGTGGGTGCCTCATTTGGCAATTACGGTTCCCTGTCTGATGGGAATGGCTTTAGGCAGCTGGTTATTGTATGTGCTGGTTTATGCGCCACTGAGCGCTCAACCAAATTATCTTCTGCCAAACTTTATCTTTGCGTCTATTGCTTATTTATTAGGACTATTTGTATTTTGTTTGTCAATATACACGATGAACCTTGGGCATTGGTACTTAAATGTTCATGGATTGCCACTGGAGCACCTTAAAACTGCTGTGGGTTATTATGCCGTCTTCCTGGGGATACGGCTCTTATGGGATATTGGTTGGATGCTTTTGGGAAAAACGTCCCTAGATGGAGAAATCATTCCTCTATGGCAATTTGCACTTTCCTTAGAAGGTGTTTTTCTCTGGGTTGCTTTATTTTTTGGTACGTTTTTTCCTTTTGCCTCACTGTACTACGTGAAGGGAACCCTGGATGTTAAGTCGACTCAATCGGCAACAGGTATTCTTTACGTCATTTTAAGTGGGGTGATTATTGGTGATATCAGTTATAAATACTATCTAATTAGATTTGGGATCCCGCTTTGAAGCCGACGGTAGCTATTCAGTGCCCGCAATGCCAGAAGTATTCTTTAGCACCTTTGTCCGATAAATCTCCGATTATTTGCTCAAACTGCTCCAAGAAATGGGGGGAATTTTCGACAAAAGAATTGGCCTTTGAGCGATGCGGTTTATGCGGCGGCAATCAGTTTTATATACAGAAAGATTTTAATCAGGCCGTTGGGTGCGGCATTATGCTGATTGGCATTTTTTTTGTTCCTGTTACTTATGGATTGAGCATGGTGGTATGCGCGCTGGTTGACTGGTGGTTTTATCATCAGGTACCCACTATGGTTGTCTGCTATAAGTGTGCCGCAGATTATCGAGGCATCCCGCCCTTACCGCATTTTAAAGTTTTTATGCATCATATTGGCGTTCGCTACGACAAGAAATGACGCAATCCTTTATTTTTCAGTTATTTACCTTAGAATCATTTAGGATTAAATTGAGAAAAATTTAGTTGCACAATTTTAAAGCTATAGTACTATGATAGCTTCTTACGGTGCACTGCTTTATCAAAATTGTAGTGAATTCTAATTATGGCTAATGATTTTCTTTACATTTTGGTATTTCTATTCCTGGGAATTGCCTTTGTCGGTGGGGCATTTGCTTTTTCTTGGCTAATTCGCTCTCAAATCCCAGCCAATCCATTAAAAAATGCCCCCTACGAATGCGGCGAAGACATTAAAGGGACTTCCCGTATTCAATTTAATGTTCGTTACTATTTATTTGCTCTTATTTTTGTTGTTTTTGACGTTGAAATACTGTTCGTCGCTCCTTGGGCGCTTGTTTTTAGAGAAATGGGGCGGGTCGCCTATTTTGAAATGTTAATTTTTGTTCTAATCCTAGGCATTGGTTTAGCCTATGCCTGGCGGAAAGGAGCACTCGAATGGCAATAAGCAATAATTTAAAAGGACCTGCTGGAGAAAAATATATGGCTAAGTTTCCAGCCGGTGATGTCATTATGTCGAAAAGCGAGGATCTGTTTAAGTGGGCGGAAAGTTCTTCCTTGTGGCCGCTCACCTTCGGGCTATCTTGCTGTGCTATTGAAATGATGGCAACGGGAGCTTCAAAATTTGATATTGACCGGCTCGGATCTGGTGTTTTTCGAGCCAGCCCCAGGCAGTGTGATGTGATGATCGTAGCAGGTACAATTTGCGTAAAAATGGGCGATTGTATCAAAACACTTTACGCGCAGATGCCTGAGCCGAAATATGTAATTGCTATGGGCAACTGTGCGGTTGGTGGTGGCATTTTTTATCATGATACCTACTCGGTGGTTCAAGGCACAGAGCAGTTAGGCGTACCGGTCGACATTCATGTCGTGGGATGTCCGCCTCGTCCCGAAAACTTACTTAATGGTATTTTGAAATTACAAGAGAAAATCAAAAAGGCTAAAAATGGACCTGCTGCAGCTAACAGCAAAAATTAAAGAGCACTTCCCCGAAGCGATTGCCTCTGAAGAGAAAGTATTTCTAGTCATTAAACGGGAATGGTTGCTTAAAGTCGCAGATTTTCTAAAAAATAGCGATTTGGCATTTTCGAATATGCATTGTATCACCGCCGTAGATCGGAAGGATAAAATGGAGGTGGTCTACTTCGTCTATTCATTTGAATTACACACCATGTTGGAATTCAAAGTTGTACTACCTATGGACGACCTGACGATTGAGACGGTATCTCACTTATGGCATTCAGCAAATTGGTTAGAGAGAGAAACCTATGATTTTTTCGGCATCAAATTTTTACATCACCCTGATTTGCGACGCATTATGAACCCGGACGAATGGACTGATCATCCTTTGCGTAAAGATTTCGATCGGCCGGATTTCTTCCGCTTGCCGCAATCAGATGGACTTAAAGCTGGTTAAGATAACACTCAAAGGATTTGTATTATGTTTCAACCCGCACCTACATTTAAAGATTTAACTTCTGAAGAAATGGTCATCAACATGGGTCCGCAACATCCTTCGACTCATGGTGTGCTTTTTCTAGAGTTACGTCTTAATGGTGAAATCGTTGTAGACTGTCGCCCGCACATTGGCTATTTACACCGTAGCTGTGAGAAAATCGCGGAGAATCGCACTTATATTCAATTTGTTCCTTTCACAGATCGCTTAGATTATTTGGCCTCCATGAATAACAACCTGGGTTACTGTTTGGCGGCAGAAAAATTAATCGGCGTTGCCGTTCCTGAGCGAGCGCAGTATATTCGCGTAATCATCGCTGAATTAAACCGTATTGCCAGCCATTTGGTGTCTATTGGCACCTTTGCCCAAGACTTGGGCGCTTATGCCACCATGCTTTTTTATTGCTTTACTGATCGTGAAAAAATTGTCGATCTTTTTGATGAAGTTTGCGGTGGAAGATTGACTTACAACTATATGCGCATCGGTGGCGTTTCTCAGGACCTTCCTCCGGGATCAGACAAAATTATTAAGGATTTTATTAAGTATCAACGAAAGAAAATCCAAGAGTACAATCAACTGATCACTTACAATGCCATATTTTTGTCCCGCAGTAAGAAAATTGGAATTCTTCCTAAAGATGTGGCCATCAACTATAGCGTTACCGGTCCGATTCTGCGGGCTTCAGGTGTTAAATGGGATATCCGTAAAGAAGAACCGTACTTGCTGTATGACAAATTCCAGTTTGATGTTCCGGTAGGTAAAAACGGTGATTCCTGGGATCGATTTAAAGTACGATTAGATGAAATTGGTGAAAGCTTAAAAATTATTGAGCAAGCCATCGGTGGACTTCCGGAAGGTAATCCGATCTCAAAAGTAAATCGAGTCTTTAAACCCGCCGCAGGTGAAGCTTATATGCGAACCGAGAATCCGAAAGGTGAGCTCGGTTTTTATTTGGTTAGTGATGGCACTCAAAAACCCTATCGTAATAAAATTCGTTCACCTTCATTTTCAAATTTAGCCGTCTTGCCAGAAATGATTCGTGGTCTCAACGTCTCTGACGCCGTTTGTGTTTTGGGAAGCTTAGATATTGTCATGGGGGAGATAGACCGATGAACGTTTGGCAGGATATTTTTTCTATCGTCCTAAAAGGAAGCGGGGCTCTAGGCTTCATTGCGGTATCGGCTATGTTCCTAGTTTGGGCAGAACGTAAAGTTTCCGCTGTGATTCAAAACCGTTTAGGTCCCATGGTGGTTGGCTGGCATGGTACTCTACAGGCTGTTGCCGATTCACTCAAATTATTACTTAAAGAGAATATCGTTCCTACTGGAGTAGACAAGCTCTCCTGGTGGTTGGCGCCTTTTTTTGTCATGGTGCCTCCGATCATGGCTTTCGTAACAATTCCCTTTGGCAAAACACTTATTGTTAATGACCTGGGGGTGGGAATATTATTCATTACCTCGATTACCTCAGTATGTGTCTTAGGTATTTTCATGGCGGGGTGGGGGTCAAATAATAAATATTCTCTATTAGGTGGCATGCGATCTGCTGCGCAAATGATCAGCTATGAAGTTCCGCTGTTATTATCGGTGGTCGTGGTTATTATGCAAACGGGAACTCTTTCCATGCAAGAAATCACCCAAGCTCAAGCCCAGGGCTGGTTTATTTTGAAACCGCATTTGACCTTAGCCTTTATTATTTATCTTATTTCGGCCACGGCTGAAGTTAACCGTGTCCCTTTTGATATTCCGGAGGCAGAATCAGAGTTGGGAGCGGGCTACCACACTGAGTATTCCGGAATGAAATTTGCAATCTTTTTTGTTTCTGAGTATACCAATATGTTTATTGTTTCTGCGGTCGCGGCGACCTTGTTTTTGGGAGGATGGACTGGCCCATGGTTACCATCTTGGTTATGGTTTGGGATCAAGGTGTATGGAATTGTATTTTTCTTGATGTGGGTACGTTGGACGCTGCCCAGAGTCAGAATGGACCAAATGATGGCTTTTGCCTGGAAATTTCTCACACCATTAGCTTTAACCAATATATTAATTAGCGGTTGGTTTTTAACGCAATAACAAAAGGCGCTCCTATGTGGCAAAAAATAAAATTTTTCTTTTTAAGCATTGTGAGTCTCGCCATTGGGATGAAAGTGACTCTGATGAGTGCATTTCGTCCACCGGTCACGCTGCATTACCCTTATAAAAAACAACCCATGAAGAAGAATTTTCGTGGAATGGTTGATTTGCGACCGCCGGACTGTGTTATTTGTTACCAATGCATTAAGATTTGTCCAACGGCCGCTTTGGAATTAGCTCACAAACAAGAAACAAACGCCGAAGGTAAGAAAGTAAAAGAAATCACTAAATTTGATTACAATGCGGAATTATGCTGCTTTTGCGGATTGTGTGATGAGATTTGCCCCACGGACGCCATTTATATGAATCAGTTATATGAAGTAGCCGCTTTATCGCATGATGAAATTTTAAAAATTGATTTGCTAAAAGAAGATAAATATAAAAGTTTTGAAGAGCAACAACATAATAAGCCGAAAGTTAGTTCGTAATGTCTGTTCCTGATTTATTATTTATTGGTATCGGTATTTGCGCTTGTGCCTTCGCGCTATTAATGGTGACTTCTCGCAATACCTTTCACTGCGTTATTTGGCTTTCGTTGACCCTCTTAAGCATCGCCGGGGTTTATTTTTACCTAGGCGCGGAATTTTTAGGAACCATCCAAATCCTGGTATATATCGGCGGAATTATCACCTTATTTGTTTTTGCCATTAAGCTTACCGCCCGCATCGATGATGAATCGATTCCCCAGACTAATAGTCAAATCTGGCCAGCCCTATTCATCTGTATTTTAACTTTCATTGTTCAGCTGAAGATCATTGGTGCTCACCCCTGGACACAGGGGCAGGGAACTCCTGGATCAACACCACTAAAAGGCTTAGGAAAAGCGCTTATGACGACTTACGCGCTACCCTTTGAATTCATTTCGCTTGTTTTGTTAGCGGCCCTGGTAGGCGCGATCGTTATCGGGAAGGTGAAGAAATGATTTCTTTTCCATTCCTTTTCTTTGTTTTGCTTGTGGTCACGATTGGAGCGATTGTTTTAAGTAAGGGGATGAAATGATACCTTTAAATTATTGTTTAATCTTAAGCGCGGCATTATTTTGCATCGGGATTTATGGGGTCTTAGTGAGACGCAATACTATTGGGGTGCTCATGTCAATTGAGCTCATCCTCAATGCCGCCAATATTAATCTCGTCGCGTTTAGTAAATATCTTGGGGATGGAAACTTCTTAGGTGAAATTTTTGCTCTTTTTGTGGTCGCGATCGCAGCCGCTGGAGGCGTAGTCGGTTTAGTTTTGGTTATTACTATTCATCGCAATGGAAAATCAATTTTTGTCGATGACTTTAAATTAATGAAGGGTTAGTTGATGGCGCATTTAATACCCGTTTTTCCTTTATTGGCATTTATTATTAATATTTGGTTTGGACATTTGCTTAAAGGGGCGAGTGCTTGGATCTCTGTCCTGGCTTCAGCGGCATCCGCGGTTGTGTCCTGGCAAGTGTTTCAAAGCTACCAAGCCGGTCAATCATCTTACGCACTAGGTGAATGGCTAAATTTACAAGGTGTACCGATCATTTTCGGAGTCACGGTGGATGGCCTCAGTGTGATGATGCTGCTGGTGGTCACGATCATCGCGACTTTAATCAAAGTTTATTCTATCGGTTACATGCAGGGTGATCAGCATTTTCATCGCTTTTTTGCCTATCTTTCTTTATTTACCGCTTCAATGCTTGGACTGATTCTCGCCAATAATTTATTGATGATGTACATGTTCTGGGAGGGAGTCGGGTTGTGCTCCTACTTACTGATTTCTTTCTGGTATCAAAAGCCTTCGGCCGCCAGCGCCGGCTTTAAAGCCTTTATCACTACCCGGGTGGGTGATGTCGGTTTTTTACTTGGGATATTCTTTACTTTTCTAGCCACAAATACCATTAGCTTTGCTGATTTACCACATGCCGTAGGTAATGAGACCCTGTTAACCATCGCGGCGATTCTAATTTTTGTAGGAGCCGTAGGGAAATCGGCTCAATTTCCATTGCACGTCTGGTTACCCGACGCCATGGAGGGACCAACTCCAGTTTCAGCGCTTATTCATGCGGCAACGATGGTCGCGGCTGGCGTTTATCTCGTTGCGAGAACATTTGGCTTATTTGCCGCGCATCTAGCGGCACAAGAAATTGTTGCCATTGTGGGTGCCATTTCGGCGTTGATGGCGGCGACCATGGCCATGGTCAATAATGATATCAAACGCATTTTAGCCTACTCGACTATGAGCCAATTGGGGTTAATGATGCTTTCGTTGGGAGCGGGGGGATTCACCGGTGGCACCTTCCATTTGATGACGCACGCTTTTTTTAAAGCGTTGTTGTTTTTGTGTGCGGGCAGTCTGATTCATGCTGTCCACACTCAGGATATTCAAAAAATGGGGGGGATGTTCAAGCACATGAAAATTACCGCCACCACCCTCATTATTGGAACGCTAGCCATCGCGGGGGTGCCGCCCCTCGCGGGTTTCTGGTCTAAAGAGGAAATCCTCATCCAACTTCAAGCCGCTAATCCGATTTATTTCGCTGTCGGAGTTTTAGTAAGTCTTTTAACCGCCTTCTATATGGGACGTTTAATGTTCCTCGTTTTATTTGGCGCTCCCCGCAGTGAAGAAGTAGCACATGCGCATGAATCTCCTTTCGTGATGACGATTCCTTTGATCATATTAGCCGTTTTCGCCATAGGAGTTGGCTTTCTGGGGTCGCCTCTAAGCGAGCACGCATTTCAAAAATTCATTATTGCTCAAGGTTCGCATATTCCCGAACATGATGGACATGGGGGAGCGGGGGTCATGTTTATCTCAATTTTGATGAGTCTTCTCGGTTTGGGGACAGCCTATTTACTTTATGTTCGTCAAATAAAACTATTTCCTCAATCTTTGGTTGACGCTTGTGCTCCGTTACATCGTTTATTTGTGAACAAATATTACATTGACGAAATTTACGTTGCGATTTTCGTCAAACCATTGCAAAAACTTGCCAATTGTTCTTTTAAATTCGACGTAAATGTTATTGACGCCCTCGTTAATGGTTTGGCCGGTTTCACCCAAGGCTTGGGTTCCGTTTTGCGATTATTACAAACGGGTCGAGTCCAAAATTATTTATTAATCGTGGCCTTTGGCGCCGCAATCCTCTTTTTTTCAATCGTCGCTCCATAAACTATGCCCATTTTATCCTGTCTAATCTTTTTACCGTTACTTGCTGCGCTCGTCATTCTCTTTGTCCCCAAAGAGAATATTCGACTTATTCGTGCGATTGCTCTGACAGCCACCTTTCTGGTCCTGGCTAAATCCATAAAGCTTTTGATTGGATTTGATCCCACAGCTGTCGGGGTCCAATTTGTGGAAAAACTTTCCTGGATCCCAATGATGAATATTTGGTACTTTCTGGGTGCTGACGGCCTAAGCATTCCGCTTATATTCTTAACAGGACTATTAGGATTTTTGGCTTGTATAGCGTCAGAAACGATTAAAGAACGTCAAAAAGAATTTTATGTCTTTTATTTGCTGCTCATGACCGGAATGCTGGGCACCTTTTTAGCTCTAGATTTATTTTTGTTTTACATTTTCTGGGAACTGGTCCTGATCCCCATGTACTTCTTAATTGGCATTTGGGGTGGACCGCGTCGTGAATACGCTGCTATTAAGTTTTTTCTTTACACCCTGGTGGGATCTGTGGTGATGCTGCTGGGTATTTTAACGCTGTATTTTAATTCTCAACCGCATTCTTTTGACATGCTCGAGTTAAAGCAAGCCGTGTCTGGGTTTGACCTGAGACTGCAAATCTTGTTGTTTTTATCATTTTTCCTCGCCTTTGCTATCAAAGTTCCGGTCTTTCCATTTCACACCTGGCTGCCGGATGCTCACGTGGAGGCCCCAACCCCTATAAGTGTTATTTTGGCCGGTGTATTGCTCAAAATGGGAGGGTATGGTTTTTTTAGAATTTGTGCGCCCCTCATGCCGGACGGAACCGCCTATTTTGCCCAAGGCATCGCAATTTTAGGAATGATCAATATTTTATACGGGGCTTTCGTTGCCCTCGCGCAAACCGATTTTAAAAAAATGATCGCGTATTCCTCGGTCAGTCACATGGGATTTGTTTTACTAGGATTTGCTAGCTTAAACGCAACGGGATTCAATGGCGCCATGTTAGAAATGTTTAATCATGGTATCATCACGGGTGCAATGTTCTTATTGGTTGGTTATTTATACGAACGTACGCACACCCGTGACCTTACAAAATTTGGGGGCCTGCTGGGGCAGCTTCCGGTATACGCCTTTTTCCTGTATTTTTTCACCTTAGGCTCTTTAGGAATGCCGGGTTTAAGCGGTTTTGTCGGAGAATTTATGTCCTTAGCGGGGGCTTTTCCTGTTTTTCAAACAATCACGATCATTACTTGCCTTGGTTTGATCATGACGGCGGTATATTTTTTGATTATGTTACGTAAAGTTCTTTTAGAAGAATTAAATTCACAGTGGAACAAATTAGCGGATTTAAACCGAACTGAATTCTGGGTACTCATCCCATTATTAGTCATTACCGTGGTTATCGGTTTTTATCCTAAAGTCATTCTTGATTTACAAGCCCTGACGGTACAAACGCTGTTGGCCGTCAAATAAAGGAGACGTTGGTGGACTTTTCTGCTGGTTTACAATTTTTACTCCCGGAACTGACACTGGTCTTTTTTGCTTTCGTGTCGCTTTTAGGCGGCGCCTTCTGGCAAAATAAAAGGGCTTTTCCTGCTTTGGCGCTGGTAGCTTTAGCAATCTCAGGGTATTTATTGCCTCAAAGCAGTTCTCAAATTGAAAATTTATTCTCGGGGATGCTTAGCAACGATCCCGTTGGATTATTTTTTCGCGGTTTATTTTTGTTGATTGCCGTATTTATTGTTCTCATGACCCTTGCTTACGATGAGGAACAGGAAGATCGAGGAGAATTTTATTTCTTTCTCTTGCTGATCACCGCCACCATGATGCTGGCCGTGGCCTCGAGGAATTTACTGTTTATTTATTTAACCCTTGAAGCCGTATCGCTCATTTCCTATTTATTGGCGGGATACCTTAAAAGAGATCTCTATTCTTCAGAAGCGGGAATCAAATATTTCCTATTTGGCGCTTTGGCTACGGGAATTACGCTTTATGGCATAACGTTAGTTTACGGATTATTCGGTTCTTTAGATCTTCCTATTATTTGGCAACAGTTAACAATGTCCAATTTTCATCCTCTAGCCATCGCGTTTAGCTTCCTGCTGATTTTTTCGGGTTTTGCTTTTAAATGCTCCTTAGCGCCCATGCATATGTGGACCCCAGACGTTTATCAGGGGGCGCCAACACCCGTGGCGGCATTTTTATCGGTGGCGCCGAAAGCAATGGGGTTTGCTTTATTATTCAAAATTTTTCTTTGTCAGCAGCTGCCCATCATACCTCAATGGGAAACATGGACAACGGCAATAGCTATAATCACCATGACTTTAGGGAATTTGGTGGCCTTGCGACAAAATAATGTAAAGCGAATGCTCGCTTATTCCACCATAGCACAAGCTGGGTACATCTTTGTAGGATTGACGGTTGGGACGGCGGATGGCTTTAAAGCAACCGCCTTTTATTTAGTAGCTTATGTCATTATGAACTTAGGCGCTTTCGCGGGACTGCTGGCCATTACCGGCAATTCGCAAAAAGAATCGCTGAGTGATTTTGCGGGCGCCTTCAAAAAAGACCCTTTATCTGCCATTGTAATGGGGGCGGCGCTGGTATCTTTGGCGGGAATTCCACCATTTGCAGGATTTTTAGCCAAATTCTTTGTTTTATCCGCGGCCGTAGGTAAGGGAGCGTACCTACTAGCCTTTGCCGTGATTCTCAACAGTGTTGTTGGTTTATATTATTATGTCTCATTACTTAGATGCATGTTTATCTTGGACCCAAGCGAAACGATAGACAAAAAAATCATTCATCCAGCGCTCAGGTTTACTTTATTAATACTTTTGTTAGGCAACATTCTATTAGGTGTTTACCCCCAATTAGTTTGGAATTATTTGGTGAATTTTTAAATTTATTAGACATAAAAATCAAAACCTCGCTTGACAAAAATTTTCGCCTCATGTACGCTAACTTTCTATTGCAAAGCCACCAATTATTCAACACATAAATAGTTGTTAGAAAGGAAATAATTATGAACAAAACATTAGCTTTCTTCGTTAGCACCATTTTGGGATTGTCGTTTGCTAGTTTGGCGCAAGCGGCCACGTTGACCGGAACAATTAAATATGAAGGTAAAGTTCCCAAATTTGAACCTATTCAAATGCAGGCCGATGCCGTTTGCATGAGTCACCATTCCGAACCGGTTATGCCGGACACGCTTGTCCTAGGGGAAGGCAACACTTTGGGGAATGTTTTTATCTACGTGAAAAGTGGTTTAGCCAAAAAGGATTATCCTGCACCCACCCAGGAAGCGTTATTAGACCAAAAGGGATGCCAATACGTTCCTCATGTTTTGGGAGTTCAAGTAGGCCAAAAAGTAAAAATTCTTAATCCTGATGGGACTCTTCACAACGTCCATATCCTTAGCAAAGTTAATCAGGAAGAGAACATTGCCATGCCTAAATTCCGTAAGGAAATCGAAAAGGTATTCGCTAAAGAAGAGTTTATGTTCCCGGTTAAATGCGATGTCCACCCCTGGATGGGCGCCTATGTCACGGTACTTTCTCATCCTTTTTTTGCAACGACCACTAAAGACGGGAATTTTAGCATTAACAATTTGGAACCAGGAACTTATGAAATTGAAGCCTGGCATGAAAAATTGGGAACTAAAACGGCCAGCATCACTATTGCCACGCCGGATGAATCTAAAACTCAAGATTTTACTTTTACCCGACCGGGAAAAGAGGGAGAAGCCGCAGAGTCTAAACCGGTTGAGCCCAAAGCTGCTGTTACCCCGCCCGCAGAAGTGAAAGAGCAAGTCGCGGAGGTCGTTGCACCAGCTCAAGAAACTATCGCCGTAACCGCTGATGCCGCACCCCTAGCTGTTGAAAAAGAAACCATTTCTAATAACTGACTAAGCAAATCCACCAAACCCCTATGGGTCACGATCATCATAATTCTGGTCATACTGCTCATAAAAACACTGGCATCGTAAGCTTCTTAAAAACTTACGTCTTCAGTACTGATCACAAAATGATTGGTATCTGGTATGGTATAACGGCATTAGCATTTTTGTTTTTTGGATTTATGCTAATACTGCTCATGCGCTGGCAATTAGCCTATCCTGAGCAACCCTTACCCTTGATTGGCGCATGGTTTGGAGAAACCCGAATGCCGGGTGGCGTGATGCTTCCGGAATTCTACAACCAATTAGGCGCTATGCACGGGACGATCATGGTTTTCTTGGGTATTGTTCCTTTAGCCGTCGGAGCATTTGGTAACTATCTGATTCCTTTAATGATTGGGGCTCCGGATATGGCCTTTCCCAAACTTAATTTGGCCAGCTACTGGAGCTTTTTTGCTGGCGGGGTTATTATGCTCGCTAGCTTTTTTGTTCCGGGTGGCGCGGCAAGCTCCGGGTGGACTTCTTATGCACCGTTGGCCGTAATTGCGACGACTGGTCAGACCATGTGGATCATCGGTATGGTTTTCTTGATTACGTCGTCTTTATTAGGGGCCGTAAATTTTATTGTCACCATTATTCAAATGCGGGCACCGGGTATGACTTTTATGAAAATGCCCTTTTTTATTTGGGCCCAACTGGTGACTTCATTTTTGCTATTATTAGCTTTTCCTCCCCTAGAAGCTGCAGGAATTATGCAACTCATGGATCGTGTCGCTCAGACCAGTTTCTTTATGCCATCAGGACTCGTGGTCAGTGGGCAGGCTTTACCCATTAGCGGAGGGGGCAGTGTTCTATTATGGCAACACTTGTTCTGGTTTCTGGCGCACCCGGAAGTTTATGTGTTGATTTTACCGGCCATGGGAATTGTTTGCGAAATCATCGCCAATAATAGCCGCAAACCTATTTGGGGTTATAAATCCATGGTCTATTCCGTCATTTTCTTAGGATTTATGTCTTTCATTGTGTGGGCTCATCATATGTTCATTACCGGTATGGGAACCGCCATCAGCGCGTTTTTCCAGGCCACAACCATGATTATTTCGATTCCCTCAGTTATTATCTTAACGGCCTTATTTATTTCGCTGTGGGGAGGATCAATTCGTTTTAATACCCCGATGCTATTTGCCTTGGCTTTCTTGCCAATGTTTGGCATCGGCGGACTCACGGGTTTACCCTTAGGATTATCGACTCCTGACATTCAGCTGCATGATACCTATTATGTTATTGGTCATTTTCATTATGTCGTTGCGCCTGGGACCATATTTGGGCTTTTTGCCGGCATCTATTATTGGTTTCCTAAGGTAACGGGAAGAAAGCTCAATGAAACCTTGGGTCAACTCCATTTTTGGCCATCGCTTATTTGTATGAATTTAATTTTTATGCCGATGTTTATTCAGGGGTTAGCGGGTGTCTCACGCCGATTGTATGATGGAGGGGCTTCTTACATACACGCCAAAGAAGTCTTGCATTTGAACGTTTCAATGTCGCATTCAGCCTGGCTCATGGGCGCGGTACAACTATTCTTCATTATTAATATCATCTGGAGTTTATTTAAAGGTGAGAAGGCTAGCGATAATCCTTGGCAAGCCACGACGCTTGAATGGGCAACACCAACGCCACCACAGCATGGCAATTTTGAATTTGATCCTAAAGTCTATCGGGGACCCTACGAATACAGTGTTCCTGGCGCGACCCAAGACTTTACGCCCCAGCATCAAGAAAAGGTGATCTAATATGTCTTCATCTCACGCTCATGCGGAAGTGCTTCCTTATACGGTAGAGCCTCGCCCAGAAACCGGACTTTATAACGGTAAATTAGGCGTATGGTTATTTTTGGCATCGGAAGTCATGCTTTTTGGAGGGCTTTTCTCAGCCTACATTTTATTACGCATGGGCTCGACTAATTGGCCATTGGGCTCGACGATTCTCAATGTTCCCATCGGAACCTTTAATACCATCGTGTTGATTTCTTCAAGCGTCACCATGGTCTTGGCCTGGGCCGCCTTAAAAATGAATGATTTCAAAAAATACAAACTTTGGTTGGGGCTAACCATTTTGTGCGCCTTATTGTTTCTGGTCGTTAAATATTTTGAGTATGGAGCTAAGTTTGAGCACCATTTACTGCCCAAAACCAGCACCTATATGGCAATTTATTTCACGCTAACGGGTTTACATGCGCTCCACATCATCGGTGGGATTATCGTTAATACCTACCTCTGGGGGCCGGGAAGCAAAATGTGGTTTACTCAAAGAGAACGTTTTGAGAATCGCATTGAAGTTGCTGGCTTGTATTGGCATTTCGTTGATTTGGTTTGGATATTCTTATTTCCGGTACTTTATCTTTTGTGAGGAACTATGAGCGCCACCCACACCCATGACGTACAAAAAGAAGTCAAAATCTACTTAACGGTATTCGTCGCTTTGGGAATATTGACCGTTATTACCGTGGCGATTAGTAAATTACATTTTGGTTTAGTCGGGAATATCACCGTGGCGTTGATTATTGCCACTATAAAAGCATCACTGGTTGCTTGCTATTTCATGCATCTGATTTCTGAAAAACAATTAATTTATGCTATTTTAGGAATGACGGGGTTTTTCTTTATATGCATGATTGTGTTGTTTATCGCCGGATTACATGACCCTATTATGGGGACGGAAATGATTAAAGGAGCAGGGCATGTCGCTCAAACAATTCCACATTCTGTTCATTAATTTAGCGATACTTATGTTAGTTGGTTTCTTTGCCTGGACGCTTTCGCCGCAGGGCAAGACGCTTGGCAGTCAAACCGCTCTCTGGGGAGTGGTTTGCCTACTATTAGCTATAGGGCTAATTGTTTACGAAATTAGTTTCTTCAAGAAAACAAAAGGTCTCCTCATCGCACTGGCCTTAATTGGTCAGCTTGTTGGAGTAAAATCCAGTCAAGCTTGCACGATGTGCTTTAGTCAAGGGGCTGGCAACAGTCAACTTATTGCAGTTAAGTTAGGAATTTTAAGTTTATTTCTGATTTTGATGGGAGTTCTAGCTACTTTGGTCTGGTTTTTTATAGGCATGGCGAAGAAAAGCAAATCGCTTAGTGTAAATTCTGCAAATTTAACTTAATTATGGAAAAAGGCTGGATACAAAAAATCATGGGGTTACCGCCCTTAGCTTCAGCGCAGGGTGGTGAAATTGACCTGATTATTTTCCTCATGCATGTGTTGATGCTGGTTTTGTTGGTGGGCTGGGGAGTTTTCTTTATTTATGTTTTGTTCCGTTTCCGCGCGAAAAGAAATCCAAAAGCGAATTATACGGGAGTAACGAACCATTATTCGACCTACATTGAAGGTGCCGTGGCGCTTATCGAAGCCTTATTGTTAATCGGTTTCTCCATTCCTTTCTGGGCTAAAAATGTCAGTGCACTACCCACCGATAGAAATCCCATTGAAATCAGATTAGTGGCTGAGCAATTTGCCTGGGATTTTCATTATCCGGGTGCCGATGGAATTTTTGGAAAAACGGACATTAAATTTATCGACAAACAATCGAACCCGCTAGGATTAGACAAAGCAGATCCTGCATCTAAAGACGATATCGTTTCCATTAACCAATTATATCTACCTGTCAACCGTCAAGCCGTTATCCATGTTTCTAGTAAGGATGTTATTCATTCTTTTGCTCTTAATGTCATGCGGGTCAAACAGGACGCCATTCCTGGCATGAGCATTCCCGTATGGTTTACGCCCACCCAAACCGGCCATTCTGAGATTGCCTGCGCTCAATTATGTGGATTAGGACATTACCGGATGAAGGGAGACCTCTACGTCGTTACTAATACAGAATACGACACGTGGTTGGCCTCTCAAGCCAAAACCTCGACTGGCTCCGGCGAAGAAGATTTTTGGAACTGATTGGATAAATCATGAGCAGCACTCCTGTCACAAATCCTGAAGCGCCTTCAGGGCTGAGACGATTTTCAAAAATTGTCTCTCTGACAACCTTAGCTTTAATTTTTGTCGGTGGCATGGTAACTAGCACCTCTTCGGGGCTGTCCGTTCCTGACTGGCCGCTTTCCTATGGAATGCTTTTCCCTCCTATGGTGGGAGGTGTTTTTTATGAACACGGGCACCGAATGGTTGCCGCCCTCGTAGGGTTCTTGACATTAATTCAGGCATTCTGGTTATGGCGAAGCCCCGTCGCTCCATGGATAAAAAAGCTAGGTTGGGTTGCCTTAGGTGTGGTTATCTTGCAAGGTCTTTTGGGAGGATTAACGGTCTTAATGTTTTTGCCGCCACCAGTCTCGATTTCTCACGGTGTCTTGGCCCAGACATTTTTCTTAATTACGATTGTCATTGCTTATGCTCTTTCGGTTGAGCGGCAAAATAAAATTAACGGAAAAACATTTTATCTGGAAAAAAATTTACTTAAATCAGCTTTATTACTTACCGCCGCAGTTTATATTCAACTCATCCTAGGGGCTTTGATGCGTCATACTCAATCGGGGCTCGCTATTCCTGATTTCCCAACAATGGGGGGAAAGATCATTGCTTCGTTTGATCAAAGCATGCTAAATTCGATCAATGATTGGCGCTTCGAGTATAATTATCCACCGGTAGTTATGAAGCAAATAGTTATTCATTTTTTGCACCGGGCTTGGGCGATAGTCATTTTACTACTCGTTTTGTCTTTAGCTTGGAAACTTGTCCGGATGCCAACACTTTTTCCAAATATCAAAGCTTCGATTATCTATGTAAATAGTATTATCTGGATCCAAATAATCTTAGGAATTTTAACGGTATTAAATCATAAATCGCCAGTACTTACGAGTCTACACGTCGTGACCGGGGCGACGACCTTAGGGTTATGCATGTTACTCTTACTTCGAGCTGCGCCTTTATCCTGGAAAGATTTCTTAAAATCATGAATCAACAAAATAAAGAATTGTTTAACGGTTATCTGGAACTTTCCAAACCCAGTATTACCACACTTATTTTAATCACAATGGGACTAGGATACTTTCTGGGCGGGAAGGGGATAGCAGACTGGATCAATTTCTGTTTTAGTCTTTCTGGTGCCGCGTTAGTTTGCGCCGGAGCATCAGCCCTCAATCATTACTTAGAGCGTGATGCTGATTGCAAAATGGCGCGTACAAAAAATCGGCCAATTCCCTCAGGACTAATTGCCGCTCACAACGCACTATCTTTTGGCATCATCACAATTTTAACCGGAATAACTCTCTTAGCCGTTAAGGTCAATTTGCTTACCGCTTTTTTAAGCCTTTTGACTGCTTTTCTATACGTTATTGTTTACACTCCTATGAAAAAACGTAGCTGGCTTAATACTTCTATTGGAGCAATTCCCGGAGCTATTCCACCAATGGGAGGCTGGGCAGCCGCTACAGGACAGTTGGACTGGGGAGCGTGGATCCTTTTTGGGATTCTGTTTTTGTGGCAACATCCCCATTTCTTCGCTATTGCCTGGATGTTTAAAGAGGACTATGGTAAAGCCGGATTTAAAATGCTGCCGGTCATTGATCCTGGCGGACAAAAAACATTTGAACAAATCGAAATTTTTTCGCTGTTGTTAATACCCGTTTCCCTTATGCCAACTTTAATTGGTTTGTCTGGGGGGCTGTACTTCTGGGGAGCATTGCTTCTAGGAATTAGCTTTTGGTGGGCGGGTAAAGCGTTGGCTCAAACTCATTCCTTTGCTGATGCACGCAAATTGCTTAAAGCCTCTGTTATTTATTTACCCTTACTATTTATTTTAATTATTGCTGATTTTTCCTTTTAAAGCTATGCCTCCAAGCCGGAAAATATTCTGGTTATTGTTCGTGTTAACGACGCTCCTCATGTTGTCTTTTGCCGGATATCTTTTTTGGCGAGAATCTAGACCGCGAGAACTACTCACCTTAGGAACAATCGCCAACGCAAAATTCACCACGAGTGACCGCCAAGAATTTGAATTATCCCAACTCAAAGGAAAGGTATGGGTCGCTGATTTTATTTTCACCACTTGCGGTGGCATTTGTCCGATTATGTCAAAAAACATGGCCCAATTACACCGCTCTTACGTACTTCTCGATGATGTCCGCATGGTCTCTATATCCGTAAATCCTGAACAAGATACGCCCGAAGTCCTTCAGGAGTACGCCAAACGCTATAAAGCAGATACCGCACGCTGGCTTTTTCTTACGGCGCCTCGGGAAGTCATTCAGGATTTAGCCGTGCATAGCTTTAAAATGGGTTCCATTGATGAACCAATTTTTCATAGTTCTAAATTCGTTTTGGTTGATCGGGAGATGAAGATTCGGGGTTATTATGATGGGACAACGGCAGGAGATATTGCCCGACTATACACAGATGTGGCTTCTTTACTAAAAGAAAGAAATCGTAAGTGAACGTACCCTTGTTTCCGACTATCAATGCCAGTTTGAATGCGTTAGCGGGTGTCTTTCTTGTCTTGGGCTGGATGGCGATCAAGCAAGGAAACAAAGAACGCCACCGCCAATGCATGATCGGCGCTGTTTGTGCTTCGACATTATTCTTAATTTCTTACGTAACTTATCATGCAACGGTAGGGGTGGTAACGCGCTATGCAGGACAAGGAGTTAAACGGGCTATCTATTTCTTTATTCTGGGAACCCATACGCCTTTGGCGGTTCTCATATTACCTTTTGTAGTGGCAGCCATTTGGTACGCGGCCAAAGGTAACTTTGTTAAACACGCCCAAATTACTCGTTGGTTATGGCCAACCTGGATTTATGTATCTTTAACCGGCGTTCTGGTCTACTTAATGCTCTACGTTATTAAATAGATTTCGCTGCCACAACTGATTTAGGCCGTAATCGATCCCGCAGGAACCTTCCCATTTTTTTTTGTCGCTCCCAAAAAAATGAGAATTGACCGAGTAGCGCCGCATAGAACAACACAGAAATTTGGTACACCGGGAAGAAAATAAGCGGGAAGGAAAGAATTTTCGCCCAAAGAGGAGCGTGGTCAAGTCCCAAGAAATGAAAAATCTTAGGCCGAGTTAGCGAGATATTCATTCCGGCCAAAGAGAAGGTTATCAAAATTAGCGTCAAATCAAGGTTACTTTTGATTTGATATTTAGCTTTAAATTTCTGCAAAAAATTTTCCTTACTCATTTTAGCTCCCCAATCTCCAATCATTCGGAAACACCACCAACATAAAATATAAACCCACGGCTAAGAGAACCACAGCCAAGAAAACCAAAACGTAGATCATTTTAAGAAAACCGTCTGCGCCAGTATCAAACTTCAGAATAGTCCTCATGTCAGCTATTTTTTGAGTAAATACGCTTCGATAATCCAACCAAAAATAAAAACAATCATGCCCAACGCTAACTCTTGATGACTCATTAATTGGGGAAATTTTTTAATAAAGAAGACCAATAAAATTGTCATCCCCGTCGCTTGCGAAATTTTAGCTAAAAGGTACATAAAACGCAATCAGATTTTAGGCTGGGGACGAGAAACACCAGACATATCTAACACAATGTCCGTACTGTCTTTAAATGCCTTATGTTGTATAACTAACATATAAAAGAAATGCGCTAAAGTCGCCCAAAACAGCCAGCCGTGAATTGATTTGGCGATCCGATTGGTATCTACAGCACCTCCCAAAATAAACAATATACTCACTAAAAAAATGTTGAGTAATATCGGGGGATATATCTTCATTTTGACTTGAAAGGAACGTTTAAGAAATTCTTTAGGTAAACCTTGTTCATTAACGTAGTCTCTGATACTTACGCCAATGCCAACAAAATAAAACATGACCAGCGTTTCCGTAAACAAATAAATAATAGACGTCAATAACGCAAACGTCGCGTGATTAGCATTAAAGATTGAGAATCCCCAATAACCTTGAGCTGCTGTCAGAGACAGCAATACCAGTGTTATCCCGGTCAAAACATAGCAGGAAATCATAAAAAACCACATGGGCGAGAGGAAATTAAGCTGAAATGCTTTTGGTTGAAGGGATGAACGCTTCGCTAATTTGAATGTTGAATTTTTTCTCGATTTCTTCTGTGGGTACCATTCGAATGGCGTCCCATGTAAGTTTATTACAAACACGAGAGCAAATTTGGCAACCGATACACTCGTTATAACGAATTTCAACGGGTGGTATCGTCGTTCCGTGATCCTGGGTGTGCGGCTGAATACAATCAACCGGGCAAAACGGAACACAGACTTGACAGCCGGTGCAATTATCGACGTCAACCAGGGCAATAAGCTTAGGCCGTTTCTTCTTCGCTGAAATCTTATCCGGAAGTTCAGGAATTGTTTTATAAAAAGAAGAAGGAACGGCCATAAGTTAGCGCTATAGCAATAATTTAATTTTTTACTTCGGTGGAGCTAGCGGCGGTTTCTTTTCGGTAATCGTAGGAAGTGAGGGAGCCTTTTCCCGATTCAATTGAGTATAGCTTTTCCATTTTTCAGGAACATCACCCTCGGCATAAATCGCTTGAACAGGGCATTCCGGAATACAAGCGCCGCAATCAATACAAACATCCGGATCAATAACTACCATTTCCGCATCTTCATGAAAGCAATCAACGGGGCAAACAGTAACACAATCCGTGTAACGGCATTTTACGCACGGTTCGGTAACGACATGAGCCATCTCTTCCTCCTATTGGTTGAAAAAAAACACAACTAATTTCTTATTTATCGACGACTAAATTTATTACTAAATACTGGGTAAGTATAACAAACGCGTTTTTTTTGTCAAACAACAATTTTCAAATAATCCTACAAGGAAACCGTGTCGTGTTGAGTAATCTTACTAACGGCTTTTTCAGTGACCCCCAGATTCTTATTGGCGCGACTAGAGATTTTCTGTAAGAAATACTCAGCAAACGCTTTAAAGCCATGCAACTTACGTAACAAATCGCCTACTGAATTGATCGAAATCAACATGCGCCACATTTGGCGGGGACGTAAATAAAATTCCTTTAATCCGGTGTCAATCAACTGATCAATCTGTCGACTGGATAACTGCGGGTAATTAAGCAAGGTTCGTTGTTCTTTTTGGGCGGTTAGCCATTCATCCCATTTTTTGGTGACCAAATAGTCATTTTCTTTTGCCCATTTGTATAAAGTGGTTCCTGGATAAGCGGCCACACCCGTAATCTGAATAGTATCCAGTGGTAGTGACTTAGCAAAATCAATGGTCTGTCGAGCGCTCTCCTGAGTTTCGCCGGGGGCTCCGATCATAAAACAACCATGAATCGTAAAACCCAAATTATGGGCGCGATTAGCGTAGCGAGAGGCCATTTCAGTGCTGACGCCACCTTTACGAATAACCCGTAACTGTTCGTCAGTCCCAAATTCAAAACCCGTCATGAGCATGCGACACCCCGCTTTACGCATTAAGGGGAGAAGTTCTAAATCCGTATTGACCCGCATATTACACGACCAAGTAATTTTTTTGTTGATACCCCGACGCATGATTTCTTCACAGACTTCAGTTACATGCTTCTTATCAGCGGCAAAGGTATCTGTTTCAAACATAATTTCGCGAATTTGGGGATGAGTCTTTAAGTCATACTCCATCTCATCAACCACTAATTGCGCATCTCGATTACGCAAGCGGTAGCCATACATCAGTTGCGGATCTCGACAAAAAGTACAGGCGTTATTGCAGCCTCTTCCCGTGATAAGTGTCAAAAACGGGAATTTTTTACCGCCATCAGGATACCACTCGGGTTGGATTAATTGCCAGGCTGGAAAGGGGAGCTCATTGACGTCAATCGTGGGGCGATCTAGATTATTAACCACCTGCGTGCCATCCCACCAGGACATTCCCAGAACATCCGCCGGTTTTACGTTATTAGCTAAATCTCTTAAAGCGTAATCATATTCGCGTCTTAAGACATAATCAACAACGCCTCGGCCAATTTTGAAAGTGTCCTCAACTTCCGCCGTCACGTGTTGCCCTACAAACGCCACTTGGCAATGAGTCCTGTCTTTGATGATTTTGGCTTGGTTGATATCCGCAAAAATGGATGGGGTCGTTGCGTGAATAACTAGTAAATCGGGATGAGCATTAACTGTAAGGTTGATGGAATCTTCGGGAGGCAAGTTTCGAGCGGCCGCTTCAATAAACTCAACTTTATGGCCCGCGTTAAGAAGGACTTGCGCGGCAATCAATAAGAATTCTGGGTGCCTTTGAACACGTCCACGTGATTTAGCTGACCACCGAGCGACCCTGACAAAATCATCCCCATAACTGGGGTTGAGAATAACTACCTTCATAAGTACCTTTCTACTGGCCTATTTACTACCAAAGACAGAAGTAAGCCAGTACCTGATGAAGTCAGGCCTTTCTTCTGTTCGGGGAAAGGCCGTATTCACCTCAATATTCTTGTCTTTCGTAGTAGAAAGGTCAATAAGCCGTTGGCTCTTAAAAAATTATCTACTAAAATAGTATCCTAAAAAATGCCGTTTGCAAGACCAAAGTCGGTTTTTATCCAAACCCCGTTGTTAACCTAAGTCTTCTGTTATCAAATAGATAAATAATTTGACGAACTTAGGGGCATTCACTATAATGGGGGCTCGTTTGTTTTGTTTTGCTGCCCATTTCCTTAATATTTAAATAATTAATAAGTTAATAACTAGGACAGACACATGAAAGCCCCATTCACAAACCAAATCACCAAGAAATCACTCAAAGTTGGCTCCCAAAATTACAACTACTATAAATTAGCTGAACTTTCCAAAGCCGGGATATCGGTTAACCCTAAACTACCTTACTCAATTAAAGTACTGCTAGAAAGCGCTCTGAGAAACTACGACAACTTTCAAGTAACCCTGGATGACATAACGCGCTTGGCTTCCTGGAAGCCAACCTCTGGCGTCACCACTGAAATTGCCTTTAAGCCTGGACGTGTGATTTTGCAAGATTTCACTGGCGTGCCCTGCGTCGTTGATTTAGCAGCCATGCGTTCGGCCATGAAAAAAATAGGGGGTGATATTCGCAAAATAAATCCCCAGGTTCCTTGCGATTTAGTCATTGATCATTCCGTTCAAGTTGATGCTTTCGGCTCTCGCGGAGCTATGCGCATTAACGTGACCAAAGAATTTGAACGCAACGCAGAACGCTATGAATTTCTCAAGTGGGGACAACAGGCTTTACAAAACTTTAGGGTTGTACCACCAGCAACGGGTATCGTACACCAAGTTAATTTAGAATACTTAGCTAAAGGAGTCCTGCAAAAAAAGATCGGTAAAGAAACAGTGGTTTTTCCAGATAGCTTGGTCGGGACCGATAGCCATACCACCATGATCAATGGTTTAGGGATCGTGGGGTGGGGCGTGGGAGGAATTGAGGCCGAGGCGGTGATGCTCGGTGAACCGATTTATATGCTAATGCCGGAAGTGATTGGCGTTAAGTTAATCGGTCAGCTTAAAGAAGGAATGACCGCTACCGATTTAGTTTTGACCATTACTCAATTGCTACGTAAAAAGGGTGTCGTCGATAAATTTGTGGAATTCTTTGGTCCGGGCCTTAAACATCTTTCGCTCCCGGATCGAGCGACCATCGCCAACATGGCACCCGAATATGGAGCCACTATTGGTTTTTTCCCTATTGATTCAGAGACATTAAAATATTTGGCGTTAAGTGGAAGAACCAAAGGTGAAGTTACCTTACTGGAAAAATACGCCAAGGCGCAGGGTATGTTTTATTCTGGTGACCAGAATGCTGAATATACCGAAACTCTAGAATTTGATTTGAATTCGGTCGTCACTTGCCTGGCGGGTCCCAAACGTCCCCAGGATCGAGTTAATCTGACGGACATGAAATCGGTGTTTCGGAAATCACTCGAGACTCCAATTAAAGAAAGGGGTTTTGGGCTGGATAAAACGGCGTTACTTAATTCTGCGACCGTCACCAACGGCACAAAAGAGACAATTTCTCATGGATCTGTGGTGATCGCGGCGATTACCAGTTGTACTAATACCTCCAACCCCTCAGTTTTAATTGGCGCCGGATTATTGGCCAAAAAGGCGGTTGAAAAAGGATTAGCGGTAAAACACTTCGTCAAGACCAGCTTTGCGCCAGGATCGAAAGTTGTTGAAGAGTATTTGCAAACTGCGGGGCTTTTAGGTTATTTAGAAAAATTAGGATTCAACATCATTGGCTATGGATGCACTACCTGTATTGGTAACAGTGGCCCCTTGCCTGAACACGTGACGGCGGCCCTCAAAAAAACCAACTTGGTTGCGGCAAGTGTATTAAGTGGCAACCGAAATTTTGAAGGTCGTGTTAATCCTTTAGCGAAGGCCAATTACCTGGCTAGTCCTCCGTTAGTTGTGGCCTACGCTTTGGCAGGGAGCGTGGATGTTGATTTAACCGCTGAACCGCTTGGCAAAGATAAAAAAGGCAAAGAAGTCTTTCTTAAAGATATTTGGCCTAGCCAACAAGAGATTAACCAATTGATTGCCAAAACGGTCACAGCCGCCAAGTTTCGAGCGCGCTATAAAGATGTGCTAAAAGGAACACCTGATTGGAGCAAAATAAAGACGGTAAAGTCTGACTTATACGCTTGGAAAGAGAACAGCACCTATATTCAGGAGCCGCCATTTTTCACCAATTTAGCAGCGAGTGACCAAGCTCTGGGCGACATTAAAAATGCGCGCGTCTTGGTCATGGTGGGAGATTCCATTACGACTGATCACATTTCCCCAGCCGGAGATATTGAAGAATCAAGCCCTGCGGGACAATACTTAAAATCTTTAGGCGTTCAAAAAGCCGACTTTAATAGTTATGGCGCCCGTCGTGGCAATGATCGCGTCATGACCCGCGGCACATTTGCCAACATTCGTTTGCGAAATTTATTGGCTCCGGGAACAGAAGGATCTTGGTCGACACATTTTCCCAGCAACCGCCGCGCCAGCATCTATGATACAGCCCAAGAGTATAAAAAAACAGGAACGCCGCTAGTCGTACTTGCCGGAAAAGAGTACGGTACGGGATCAAGTCGCGACTGGGCGGCCAAAGGGACTTCGCTACTGGGAGTTAAAGTTGTTCTCGCAGAAAGTTATGAACGTATTCATCGCAGTAATCTGGTCGGGATGGGGGTGTTACCCCTGATTTATAAGACTGGCCAGAACGCTGAAAGTTTAGGCCTCAAAGGGGATGAAATATTCAGTTTTCTGGGCATCACTAATCATATCAAGCCACGCCAGGAAATCGCTGTCGTCGCACAATCATCTAGTGGGGCTAAAATAGAATTCCAAGCTGTTTGCCGGTTAGATACACCGGTTGATATTGAATATTACCGTAACGGCGGTATTTTGCCGACGGTATTAAAAAAATTAGCCAAATAATTATTTGAGGGAGATTCTGATGGGTAAAACAATGTATCAAAAAATATGGGAAGACCATCTGGTCTACGAAAAAGCCCAGGAAACAGCCATTATTTATGTGGATCTGCATTTAATTCATGAAGTCACATCACCTCAGGCTTTTGCTGGATTAAGAGAGACCAAGAGAGGGGTGCGAGTTCCCCAGAAAACATTTGCCACCATGGATCATAATGTTTCTACCCGAACTAAAGATATGGCTAAAGTGGAATCCATGTCGAGAACTCAAATGGAGACCTTGTCCAAAAACTGTCGTGACTTTGGCGTTAAACTTTATGATTTTCAAAGTGAGGATCAGGGCATTGTTCATGTCATTGGACCCGAAAAAGGCATTACCCAACCCGGTATGGTGATTGTTTGCGGAGATTCACACACGTCGACTCATGGCGCTTTTGGGGCGCTGGCATTTGGCATAGGAACTTCGGAAGTTGAACACGTTTTAGCTACACAAACTCTGCAGCAGCAAAAAGCCAAATCAATGCTTATCAGTATTGACGGCCAACTGGGTTTTGGCGTCACGGCGAAAGACATCATCCTCTACATTATTGGTCAAATTGGTACGGCTGGAGCCACTGGCTATGTTATTGAATACGCCGGAAGCGCCATCCGAGCCTTATCCATGGAAGGACGCATGACTATTTGCAATATGAGCATCGAGGCCGGTGGTCGGGCGGGGATGATCGCACCGGATGAAACCACTTTTGCTTATTTAAGAAATCGCGAATTTGCTCCAAAAGGATCTGATTGGGACAAGGCCCTCACTTACTGGAAAAGCTTGACTTCTGATTCTGACGCGCAATTTGACCGTGTCATTAAAATTAAAGCAGAAGATATTGAGCCGCAAGTGACCTGGGGGACGAGCCCTGGTCAAGTAGTTTCCGTGACGGGGCAAGTGCCTAATCCGGACAATTTTTCAGATCCGGTGGAACGAATGGCCGCGCGCAATGCTCTTAGTTATATGGGACTCGAACCACAGGTTAAATTGACTGACATTACGATTGATAAAGTATTTATTGGCTCCTGCACCAACGGACGCATTGAAGATTTACGAGTCGCCGCTAGTTTGGTGAAAGGGAAGAAAGTGCATCCTAACGTCAACGGCATTGTCGTTCCTGGTTCGGGTCGGGTGCGAGAGCAAGCGATTAAAGAAGGCTTAGATAAAACCTTCATCGAGGCGGGATTTGAATGGCGTTATGCGGGTTGTTCCATGTGTCTGGGGATGAACGACGACCAATTAAAAAAAGGAGAGCGTTGCGCCTCAACCAGCAATCGGAATTTTGAAGGACGTCAAGGCCCCGGAGGTAGAACGCATCTGATGAGTCCTCAAATGGCCATCGCGGCCGCCGTGGAAGGGAAAATTACTGACGTTAGAAAATTCATGAAAGGTTAAAATATTCTATGGAACCCTTTGTGCAGCATACCGGCGTGGTTGCACCGTTAGATCGAGTCAACATCGATACGGACGCAATCATCCCAAAACAATTTTTAAAAAAAGTGGACCGGACGGGATTCGGTATTCACTTATTTCATGAATGGCGTTACTTAGATTATGAAGGGACCAAGGAGAATCCAGATTTTATTCTCAATCAGCCGCTTTATCGAAAAGCAACGGTGTTATTAACCCGGGACAATTTTGGCTGTGGGTCAAGCCGTGAGCACGCACCCTGGGCGTTGGCTGATTTTGGTTTCAGAGTTATTATTGCGCCAAGTTTTGCCGATATCTTTGCCAACAACTGTGTCAAAAATGGCATCCTGCTGATCACGCTGAGCTCCGCAGATGTAGATGTGCTTTTTAAGCAATCACTGGCTCAGCCTGGAGTCAAACTTTCAGCAGACCTTCCCTCACAACAGTTAACTGGGCCAGATGGAAATAAGTATTCTTTCTCAATCAACTCATTTTCCAAAGACTGTTTATTAAAAGGCCTGGATCAAATTGGTTGGACGCTACAGTTTGCCAATCGCATTCAGGAATTTGAGACGAAATTAAAAACCGCCAAACCCTGGCTAAAATAACTGACCTATGTCCAAAACTCATAAAATGTCGAAAAAAGATTTGCACCGTGCCCACTCGGCCTTGGTGATTGATGGCCATGAACGCGCGCCTTCGCGGGCGATGCTACGCGCGGTAGGGTTCAAGGATAACGATTTTAAGAAATCACAGATTGGGGTAGCCTCGACGTGGAGCATGGTAACCCCCTGCAATATGCACATTGATAAGCTGGCGCAAAGAACCGCGCAAGGGATTGATGAGAATGGCGGCAAAGCAGTCGTTTTTGGAACGATCACGATTTCAGATGGCATTTCGATGGGAACCGAAGGGATGAAATATTCGCTGGTGTCCCGAGAAGTGATCGCGGATTCAATTGAAACCGTGGTGGGATGTGAGGGTTTTGACGGATTTGTGGCCATCGGTGGCTGCGACAAAAATATGCCAGGCTGCCTCATCGCCATGGCGCGTTTAAATCGTCCCTCGGTATTCGTCTACGGAGGAACGATCCTCCCGGGTTGCCATCAAGAGCGTAACGTTGATATCGTTTCCGTTTTTGAAGCTGTGGGGGCACACGCGAATCAAAAAATTAACGATCAGGAATTGACCGCGATTGAATCTTCCGCCATCCCCGGACCGGGTTCCTGCGGAGGGATGTATACGGCCAATACCATGGCGTCCGCAATTGAAGCTTTAGGCATGAGTCTTCCCAACAGCTCCGCGCAGGCCGCTATTTCTCCCGACAAAGACCAGGATTGTTATGAAGCGGGTAAAGCCGTTCTTAACTTAATCAAACTTGGAATCACGCCAAAGGACATCTTAACTAAAAAAGCTTTTGAAAACGCAATCACTGTGGTCATTGCTCTCGGAGGCTCAACTAACGCCGTTTTACATCTGTTGGCCATGGCCCACGCCGCGAGAATAAAACTTTCCATCGATGATTTTACCAGAATAGGAAAACGAGTTCCGGTGCTTGCGGATTTAAAACCAAGTGGACGTTTTGTGATGGCCGAATTAGTCAAAATTGGCGGAACCATGCCTTTGCTGAAAATGCTTTTGGATGCAGGGTTGATCCATGGCGATTGCCTGACGGTGACTGGGAAAACCATGCGCGAGAATTTAATTCACGTTCGACCTTATACGGCAGACCAAGAAATCATTCGTCCCCTAACCAACCCCATCAAAAAAAGTAGCCACTTAGTCATCCTCTACGGTAATTTAGCCCCAACCGGAGCGGTAGCCAAGATTTCTGGCAAAGAAGGCAATCAATTTACGGGAACTGCCCGAGTTTATAATTCAGAAGAAGCCGCGCTGCAGCGCATTCTCGATGGCACGATAAAAAAAGGTGATGTCATCGTTGTCCGTTATGAAGGTCCCAAAGGGGGACCAGGCATGCGCGAAATGCTAGCTCCAACTTCCGCGGTTATGGGAAAAGGCTTAGGCAAAGATGTCGCGCTCATTACAGATGGTAGATTCTCTGGAGGAAGCCATGGATTTGTGGTAGGACATATTACACCGGAGGCTTATGTCGGTGGACCGCTCGCCATTGTTAAAGACGGTGATAAAATTACAATTGATGCCAACCACCAAGAACTAAATCTACACTTATCCTCGGCAGAAATCAAAAAAAGGTTAAAGCAGTGGAAACAACCAAAACCCCGCTATACAATGGGCGTGCTTAGTAAATATATGAAAGTCGTTTCCTCGGCGTCGCAAGGAGCAGTAACGGATTAATTCCTATCTAAAGAGGATTATATGGCCAGTAATTCATTCGGACAAATTTTTAAAATTACGACCTTCGGTGAAAGCCATGGGCCCGCTATTGGTGTCGTCATTGATGGCTGTCCGGCTGGATTAGAAGTATCGGAAGCGGAAATTCAAAGAGAACTGGATCGACGTCGACCAGGACAAAGTACCATTACGACACAGCGCCAAGAAAGTGACAAAGGAGAAATTCTTTCCGGAGTTTTTGAAGGAAAAACAACCGGACATCCGATCACTATTCTCATCCGCAATCAAGACCAGCGCTCTCAGGATTACTCGAATATTAAGGACGCATTCCGGCCTGGTCATGCCGACTTTACCTATGCCGAAAAATATGGCATTCGTGACTATCGCGGAGGCGGTCGCTCTTCCGGAAGAGAAACCGCCTGTCGGGTAGCTGCTGGAGCGATTGCCAAGAAATACCTAGCCGAATTTGGCGTTTCTATTACTGCCTACACGCTAGCTGTCGGAGATATTTACGCGCAGCAACGAGATTTTTCGGTCATTGAGCAAAACTTGGTCCGTGCCCCGGATCGTGAACAAGCTGAGCGTATGATCGCCAGAATCGAAGAGGCGCGCAAAGACGGCGATTCCCTGGGAGGTATTGTGGAGGCCGTTGTCCAAGGATGTCCCATTGGACTAGGCGATCCGATTTACGATAAACTATCCGCCAAATTAGCTTACGCGCTCATGTCTATTGGGACGGCCAAAGGAATTGAAATCGGAGATGGTTTCGGCATTACCAAACTAAAGGGAAGTGAGGCCAACGATATCTTTCAAATGGTTGATGGTCAAATCCGAACCCGCACTAACCACTGCGGAGGGATTCTGGGAGGTATTTCTACCGGAGAAAATATTGTATTGCGCTTAGCGATTAAACCACCTTCATCCATCGCCAAGTTTCAAGAAACGATCGACAGCAACAAAAATCCCGCGTCTATTCAAGTCCGAGGTCGTCATGACCCATGCATTTGCCCACGGGTAGTTCCGGTTGTGGAAGCCATGATTGCTATTACTTTGGCTGACAGCCTACTGCTTTTTAAAGCCCATCAAGGGTAACAATGAAAGAAAATCGTCAAGTTGTCTTAGTCACGGGGTCCTCCAGTGGCTTTGGCATGCTGACATGCCTGAGACTTGCCCGGAAAGGCTATCATGTTTTTGCCTCCATGCGCGACCCAAGCAAAGGGCAAGAACTAATCGCGAAAGCACAAGAGTTTCAACAAGCTATTACCATCATTCCGCTTGATGTTACCCAAGTAAATTTGATCCAATCCGCTGTTGATCTCATTATTAGCAAAGCCGGCGCTATTGATGTACTGATTAATAACGCGGGTTTTGGCATGGGAGGGTTCTTTGAAGATTTAAGCGACCAGGACATTCGCCAGCAATTCGAGGTCAATTATTTCGGTGTACAAAATGTCTGCCGGGCGGTGATTCCTCTGATGCGTTCGCAAAAAAAAGGGAAGATTATCAACATTTCCAGCTTAGCCGGCATTCAGGCAAGCCCCTGTTTTAGCGCCTATAACGCGAGCAAATGGGCCCTGGAGGCGTTTTCGGAAAGCCTTTGGTATGAGTTAGCGCCTTTTGGTATTAGCGTTCACTTGGTCGAACCCGGAACTTATAAAACAAAAATTTTTTACGAAAATTCGCGATTTGCTCAAAATTTTAATAATCCGGCCAGTCCTTATTTTGCCCGTTCACAATTCTTGTTTAAGAAAGTCATGGCTTATGTCAACCAATGCCATAAGGATCCAGAAAACATCCCCCGGCTCATCGAGAAAGTTATCAACCAACCTAACGCGCCTTTAAGAAATATTCCCGATTTAGAAGGCAAAACGCTTTACTTTCTGCGCAAGCTTCTCCCATTTAAACTATATAGTTTAATGATCAAAAAAGCGCTGTACTCCGATTATCCGAAAGATTAATTTCTAAAAGATACCCATTCGCTCACGCAAGAACTCTTTGATATCCTTGCATTGGAGATAGGGGTTGGTTTGTTTTTGTTCAGCGAGCGTCGCGAACGGAACAGGACCATAGTTATGCCCAGGATAAATTAAGGTATTATCCGGGAGCGGCATAATTTTGTTATAGAGAGAATCATACATTTGCTTAGGATCGCTACCAGGAAGATCGCAGCGACCACAACCATCAATAAAAATAGTGTCACCGGCGAGCAAAACATCATCAATCAGAAAACACTGGCACCCCGGAGAATGTCCCGGCGTATGTAATAAAGTAACCCTCAAATTCCCGACTTTTAAAACATCGTTAGCCGTCACTTCTTTGAGGTTAGGGTGTGTGGGCTTAAAAAGAGTGTGCTCAAATTTATTAATGTATATCGGGACGTTAAATCTCTTCAAAAACGTCTCCAAACCATTCACATGGTCCGGATGACCATGTGTCAAAAAAACTGCCGATACCTGGTAATCATTCTTAACAATCTGTTCAATCAGAAAAGGGACGTCCCAAGCCGGGTCAATCACCGCAATCTCGCGAGACTGAGGATCGCCCAAGAAATACAAAAAGTTATTGAGCGGACCTAACTCGAACTGTTTTAAAATGATGTTAGTTTGATTTTTCATTTCTTATCTTAAGCCGCCTTATTATAAAAAAATATATCTTTAACGCAATTCTATTCATTATTATTGTCATTTTCCTAATCAATGCTCAGCAAGAAGCATTCATCCCGTTTTTTAAATCACACTAAAATTAAAACTTGCAGATTATTTAACAGATGATACACTGTCTCATGTATGAAACGAACTAATTCTTCAATCAATCAAGAGAAAGAAAAACTTCGCTCCCACCTGGAGAAAGCAAAACTTCGCTTAACCAAAGGACGAGAAGCTGTATTTAATAAAATTATCTCTTCCCACGGCCACTTCACCGCTGAAGAACTAGCCAAAGCTCTAAAAAGCGATGGGCAAAAAGTCTCGCGAGCCACCGTTTATCGTTCCATCAAGGAACATTTAGAAGCGGGTGTTATTAGAGAAACCGCCTTCGGAGACAAACATCATCACTACGAACACCTGTATGACGAGAAACAACATCATCACGCTCAATGTTTACGCTGCCACCGGTTCATCGAATTTCCTGATCTAAAAGAGGACTCCATCTATCATCCTTACTTGGAAAAGCAAGGATTTAAAATATTAGGGCATGAAATGCATTTTTACGGTATCTGCAAGAATTGTCAATCTCACGAAAACAAGGAATTTTAATGAAACTAACCGCTATTCAACAAGTAATATTCATTATAGCTCTCGCTTTCATACTTGACGGGCAAGCGATCGCACAGCAACCGGAAGCAGACACTGTAAACAAAAGTCAATACCACTTATTTAACCCTACTCCCAAAATTAACCTTCGAGATCTTTCCACCGATCGACCCGACAAAACAGAAAGTGCCTACACGGTGGATGCGGGTCATTTTCAAATGGAAACCAGTTTCCTAGATTATACTCGAGACAGACACAACAGTGATTCCACCCAAGAAGAAACAGACAATTTTGCTGTCATGGCCACTAATTTGAAAATCGGTCTTACTAATAATACAGATGTCCAATTGGTGATTGAACCCTATCATTATCAAAGCGCCTCCGATGACTCAGAAAAAACCCTCAAAAAAGGGTTTGGTGATATAACTACACGATTAAAATTCAATGTGTGGGGCAATGATGTTGGGAGTACCGCTTTTGCTTTGATGCCATTTGTAAAATTCCCAACTAATGGAGCTAATTTAGGCAACGATTCAGTTGAGGGGGGACTTATTTTACCTCTCGCCATCTCGTTACCGGGGGAATGGAAATTGGGTTTAATGGCTGAATTTGATGCCACCAGAAACAGCGAAGAAGACGGCTATCATCCTGAATTCATTCAAAGCATTACGTTAAGCCACTCCATTTTAGGCCCATTGAGTGGCTATTTAGAATTCTTTTATCTTTATAACTCTGAAGAAGACGCACAACCTATCGGAACAATTGATACGGGTCTTACTTATACCTTAACCGCTGACGTTCAATTAGATGCAGGCGTTAACTGGGGCGCAACTCGCGCCGCGGATGATTTTAACCCTTTTTGTGGAATAGCTTGGCGCTATTAATAATGGAGATACCGATGAATAAAATATCATTTTTAATCAATAGACTCACATGGCCGCTTATTCTTTTAGGGTCACTGCTTGTACAATCACCAACCCATGCAGCTGAGATCAAATTAATAAAAGTCGTTGCCACCACAGGTCAAATTGCTGATGCCGTTGCCCATATTGGCGGTTCTCTAGTTGAGGTTCAAGCTTTAATGGGGCCCGGGGTTGATCCGCATTTGTACCAAGCCAGCCAGGGAGACGTATTAAAACTAGCTACTGCTGAAATTATTTTTTATAACGGTTTGCATTTAGAAGCTAAAATGGGAGAAATCTTTGAGAAAATGGGCCGCAAAATTAAAACTGTTGGCCTGGGCGACCATTTACCTACAGAAAAACTTTTAAGTAGTGATACTTTCAGCAATCAGCACGACCCACATATCTGGTTCGATGTTCCCCTATGGAGCCAAGCCGTTGAGAAAATCAATACATCGCTTCAAACAGTTGATCCTAAAAATAAAGAAATTTATGAATCTAACTTTCAAAAATACCGAGAAAAACTTACGAAGCTCCATGCCTTTTGCGAAGCCAAAATTAGCGAGGTACCGGAGTCCCAACGAGTATTGGTCACGGCCCATGACGCTTTTCGCTACTTTGGCCGCGCGTACGGATTTCAAGTTTTAGGATTGCAAGGCATTAGTACTGAATCGGAAGCCGGGACTGCGGACGTTAAAAACCTCGCCGATTTTATTGCTCAACAGAAAATCAAAGCGATCTTTGTTGAATCCTCTGTTCCCACCAGAAATATTCAAGCGGTTCAAGAAGCAGTGAAGTCCAGAGGCTGGGAAGTCAAAATTGGAGGAGAGCTATTCTCTGACGCCCTAGGTGCTCAAGGAACAGAAGAGGGAACCTACATTGGAATGGTGACGCATAACGTAACAACTATTACTAATGCATTAAAATGATTGAGGCTTACCTATGGAAAACTCTAAAATTATAGTTCCGGCCATTGAAGTGACGGACTTGACCGTTGCCTACCGAGAACGTCCTGTGCTTTGGGACGTCGATTTTAAAGCCTTGCAAGGGACCTTACTAGCTATCGTTGGTCCCAATGGAGCCGGAAAATCTACCTTAATCAAAACCATTCTGGGGCTCATTACTCCGGCTGCTGGACAAGTCTTAGTATTCGGAGAACGTTACAACGCGCAGTCCCGCATGATTGGTTATGTACCGCAACGCGGTAGTGTTGATTGGGACTTCCCGACGACAGTTCTGGATGTCGTGATGATGGGACGCTATGGTCATCTGGGATGGTTTAAGCGCCCTGGAAAAAATGAGCAAACCTTGGCGATTCAATGTTTAGAGAAAGTCGGCATGGCAGATTTTATCAATCGGCAAATCAGTCAACTATCAGGCGGCCAACAACAACGCGTCTTTATTGCGCGTGCTTTTATTCAAGACGCGCCAATCTACCTCATGGACGAACCGTTTGCTGGAGTGGATGCGACCACTGAAAAAAGCATTATCACCTTGTTGAGAGAGCTGCGTTCGAAAGGAAAAACCGTAGTCTGCGTTCATCACGATTTAGAAACCTTAAAAGAATATTTTGATTGGGTCATGCTTCTCAACGTCCGCTCCGTTGCCCTGGGCCCAGTCAACGATGTCCTCACTCATGACAATTTACGCCGAGCTTACGGAGGCCGCGCCATTTTCTTAGGTAGCGCTAAAGAAAGTTAATTATGTGGGAAATATTACAAACCATTCTTAGCGATTACACCTTACAAATTGTGGCTTTGGGCGCCATCATTCTAGGCATAACAACAGGAAGTCTAGGTGCCTTTGCTGTCCTACGCCAACAAAGCTTGTTAGGTGATGCCATTTCTCACGCGACTTTGCCCGGCGTTGGTTTAGCCTTTTTATTAACTCAAGAGAAATCACCTCTGGTGCTGTTAATTGGGGCCGCTCTCGCGGGCTGTGTAGGCACTTTTTTAGCCATGGCCATTGTTCGCACCACCAGAATCAAACAAGACACCGCGTTAGGAATGATACTTTCTGTCTTTTTTGGAGCGGGATTAGTGCTCTTGACCATGATCCAAAAGCTCCCGGATGCCAGCAAAGCAGGTTTAAACAAATTTCTTTTTGGCAACGCTGCCACTTTACTCAAAAGCGATATTTATCTCATGAGCTTTTTAGCACTCATTGCTTTCACTATCATGCTCTTTAATTGGAAAGAATTTAAGATTTTGGTCTTTGATTATGATTACGCGCGGAGCATTGGGTTACCGGTTCGACGTATTGAATTCTTACTAACGGGCCTCATGGTGCTAGCTATTGTTTTGGGTTTACAAATGGTAGGGGTAGTCCTCATGAGCGCGATGCTGGTCGCTCCCGCCGCTGCCGCGCGCCAATGGACGGATCGCCTCAGCGTAATGGTTATTCTTTCTGCCATCTTCGGTGCCTGCGCTGGTTGCCTGGGCGCCTTAACCAGTAGCCTGATTCCTAACTTACCCACGGGACCCACCATCGTTGTCTTTGTAAGTTTCTTTGTTTTAACTTCCTTAATTTTTGCGCCTAACCGAGGGCTACTCTGGGACTGGTTTCGCGTTCAGCAACAACGCAAACGAATTTCTGCATCCATGATTCTCAAAAGTATGCTCATTTTTTCTCAAAATCATGTGGATCCCTATCATCCGCATGACATCGCTGCGATCAAAAGCTTAGGTCTTAAAACCATTGAGCAAAATATTAATGATCTACAAAAGCATGGCTGGGTCAAACGCTGTGCTCATAATCAATGGGCACTAACCGCGCCCGGGCTGGAAGAAGCCAAAAGAGTCACTCTGGAATTTGCGGAAGGATCTCATGCTTAGCCCCCAAATTGAAATAATCATTTTAGCGTGCCTGGTTGCTGTAGCCTGCGCGCTACCAGGAAATTTTCTAGTGTTACGGCGCGTTTCTTTAATGAGTGACGCAATCAGTCATTCGATACTTTTTGGCATTGTCATCGCTTTTTTTATTTCCCAAAATTTAAAATCTCCATTGATGGTGGTAGGCGCGGCTCTCACTGGGGTTCTAACCGTTAGCCTGACCGAACTTGTAATCAGGACTCGCAAGTTAAAAGAAGACGCAGCGATTGGTTTGGTTTTTCCACTATTATTTTCATTGGGTGTGATTCTTATTAATCTATTCGCCAAACATGTCCATTTGGATACTCAATGCGTTTTAATGGGGGAGATCGCCTACGCGCCATTCGACCGTCTTTTATTAGGCACGCACGACCTAGGCCCGTTAGGATTTTGGTCGGTGGGAAGCATTTTAGTGCTTAATTTGTTATTCGTGCTTTTGTATTACAAAGAATTAAAAATCTCTACGTTTGATCCTGGGTTAGCCGCCAGTCTTGGCTTTCGTCCTGCCTGGATCCATTATGCCTTAATGACTATCGTTAGTATTACGGCCGTGGGAGCTTTTGAATCAGTAGGATCCATCTTGGTGGTCGCTTTGATGATCGTGCCTCCGGCGACGGCATACCTGTTAACGCATCGCCTTTCCCACATGCTCATGATCAGCGCGATCGTGAGTATTCTATCGGCGATTTCAGGATATTTTCTCGCGAAATCTTGGGACGCAAGTATTTCTGGTTGCATGGCACTGATGAGCGGCGTTTTCTTTGTAGCCGTTTGGATCTTTGCCCCGGAACAAGGACTGCTAGCTCGTTTTGTTTTACTCCGATTCCGACAATTGGATTTTGCTTCCCAAATGCTTGCCGTGCATCTTTTGCAAAGCGAACTCACGCACGCGGAAGAAACTGAAAGCATTGTCGGGCACATGCGCAACCACATGTCCTGGCAAGACGATTTCACCTCAACCGTTATCGCACAGTGTATTGAAGAAGGTCTCATCAAGAAGACCGGCAACAAGCTTAGTCTAACTTCCTATGGTCGCGAAAAAGCCAAGAACACCTTAATTAAAAGTTGAATCTGGCCTAACAAGCACTATAATTTGGTTTGCAGTCACGAAAGGGCCACAGCATGGAATTTATTAATCGAGTCACTTTGCAAACCGAAATAGAAAAAATTATTCCTGAATTAACCGCAGGACTTCAAGAAAACTACGATATTGGCTTTTTGTTCATTTCTTCATTCAGCAAAACGACTCAAGAAGAAATAGTTGAGCAGCTCTCGCGCCGCCTTAGAATCACCCACCTGTTAGGATGCACGTGCGCTGGCATTATTAGCTCAAACACCGAAGTTGAACATCGCCCGGCTACCTCGCTCATCTTAGGCAAAATGCCCGGCATTAAAATTTCTCCTTTTAACATTAATCAAACCGACCTAGATAATCTGACAACTCCTGAAGACTGGTTCAACTTTCTTGAAGTCTACCCAAATGAAAAACCAAATTTTATCGTTTTACCGGATCCTTTTCAATTTGACATGAATTCTTTCCTACGTAGCCTCAATAAAATCTACCCTGGCAGCAGTGTCGTGGGTGGTTTGGCTTCCGGCGCGTATCAACCTCTAGAAAACACCTTATTTTGCAATCATCAACTTTATCAAGAAGGTTTAGTCGGCGTGATTCTCACGGGAGGCGTGCACATTGAAACAATCGTTTCACAAGGATGTCGCCCGATCGGCGAAACATATATTGTCACTAAATCTGAAGGCAACCTCATCCATGAGCTAGCCGGGAAGCCATTCGTTGAAATATTGCAAGCCGTCTTACATAAGGCGTCTGCCAAAGATAAATTATTGGCCCAAGAAGCAATTTTTGTCGGGATCGCCATGAATGAATACCAAGAAAAGTTTAAACGCGGGGACTTTCTCATCAGGGGCGTCATCGGCGTTGACCGCCATTCTGGTGCGGGAGCGATTGCCGATTACATCAAATCAGGTCAAACAGTTCAGTTTCATATTCGCGACGCTCAGACCGCTGCGGAGGACCTCAATGAGCTCTTAAGCGCACAACAAGCCAAAATGAATAAACAAAAACCAAAGGGGGCACTGGTTTTTTCTTGCAATGGACGTGGCGAGAATTTGTTTCGGCAACCGCATCACGACATTCAAATTATCCAGAAATTTCTGGGACCGATTCCCGCCGCTGGATTTTTTTGCGCAGGAGAAATAGGACCGGTTTGCCAAAACAATTTTTTGCATGGATTTACCAGTAGTATTGCCTTATTTTACCCGTCTTCATCTATGGGTAATTCAAAGGATTGAAAGTATTTGAATTGTGTGTTATATCTTGCAGTGAGGAAATCACTTATGAATACGCCAAATCAGAATCAAACAACATCCGAGACTCGTACCAAATCCATTATTGAGCTGACCCCTGCGGCTATTAATAAAATCAAAGCCATGATGGATAAAGATGGCAAAGCTGACCACTACTTAAGAGTCGGGGTTCTAACAGGAGGGTGCGCTGGGCTTTCTTATGACATGAGTTTTCAGAAAAAAGTATTTGATAACGATTATACGGATGAACAGGGCGGTATAAGAATCGCCATTAACGAAGACTGCGAAACATTTTTGTCCCGAGTTAAAATTGACTATGTTGATTCCTTAAAAGAAAGCGGCTTTAAATACATCAATCCTAACGCCAAAAGCAGCTGCGGATGCGGCACATCCTTTAGTTAATTCCAACCCAATTATCTTTAACCGCTATTAAAGTTGCGCTCCCAGAGGGGGCATATTATAATGGCCCCGTTTAATCCGAGGGAAAATTTATGATTACCACTAGCCTCAAAAATAAAGATGAAGCCATATTAAATTCCTCAAAGGATTTAATTTTAAGCTACCAGCCTTTACCAGGATCAAAGAAAATTTTTAAATCCGGACGTCTCTATCCGGAACTTAAAGTTCCTTTCCGACAAATTGAATTAAGCCCTACGCGTGGTGCTAACGGAAAACTTGAAGACAACGCTCCCCTAGAAGTCTACGACACGTCAGGTCCCTACACAGATTCACACCAAAAAATTGACATTACCAACGGATTACCCGAATTACGTAAAGAGTGGATCAACGGCCGACATGACGTTGAAATATTAAATCAGCCTAGTTCCCATTACCGGCTTAACCGATTACAAAAAGCTGAATTAAACAAAATCCGTTTCCCTTCGATTAAATTACCCCTGCGCGCTAAATCCGGACACAATGTCACCCAAATGCATTACGCGCGGCAAGGCAAAATCACGCAAGAAATGGAATTCATCGCAATCCGGGAGGGCCTGGATCCTGAATTTGTTCGCTCAGAAGTTGCACGAGGCCGCGCCATTATTCCCGCCAACATCAACCATCCGGAAAGCGAACCCATGATTATTGGACGCAATTTCTTGGTTAAAATAAATGCTAACATTGGTAATTCGGCAGTTTCTTCAAGCATCGTGGAAGAAGTGGAGAAGATGACCTGGGCCACTCGTTGGGGCGGAGACACGGTCATGGATTTATCCACGGGACAGAATATTCATGAGACCAGAGAGTGGATCTTACGTAACTCCCCGGTTCCTATTGGCACTGTCCCCATTTACCAAGCGTTAGAAAAAGTTAACGGGAAAGCGGAAGAGCTCACTTGGGAAATTTATCGCGACACACTCATCGAACAAGCAGAGCAGGGAGTTGACTATTTTACGGTTCACGCAGGCGTATTATTGCGCTATGTTCCGCTGACGGCTAAACGTAAAACGGGGATTGTCTCGCGCGGCGGCTCGATTATGGCTAAGTGGTGCCTAGCCCACCATAAGGAAAATTTTCTTTACACTCATTTTGAAGAAATTTGTGAAATATTAAAGCAATATGATGTCAGTTTTTCTTTAGGGGATGGACTTCGTCCGGGCAGCATCGCTGATGCTAATGATGCCGCCCAATTTGGGGAACTAGAAACTTTGGGAGAATTGACTAAGATTGCCTGGCATCACGATGTGCAAACCATGATCGAAGGACCCGGGCATGTCCCTATGCATCTCATCAAAGAAAATATGGATAAACAACTGGCCATCTGCCAGGAAGCTCCATTTTATACCCTAGGACCCTTAACAACGGATATTGCTCCAGGTTATGATCACATTACCTCAGCGATTGGAGCGGCGATGATTGGATGGTTTGGGACTGCCATGCTTTGTTACGTAACTCCTAAAGAACATTTAGGTCTACCCAACAAAAAAGACGTTAAGGATGGCATCATCGCTTACAAAATTGCGGCCCATGCCGCGGACGTAGCCAAAGGGCATCCTGGCGCGCAGCTTTGGGACAATGCGTTGTCTCAGGCGAGATTTGAATTTCGCTGGAGGGATCAATTCGCTTTAGCGTTGGATCCGGAAACAGCCCAAGAATTTCACGATGAAACGCTTCCAGCCGAAGGGGCAAAACTCGCTCATTTTTGCTCAATGTGCGGACCTAATTTTTGTTCGATGAAAATCACCCAAGATGTCAGAGACTATGCCGCAACTCAAGGCCTTGATGAGGCATCCGCCATTGAACAAGGATTAAAACAAAAAGCAGCTGAATTTACCTCAACGCACAATGACATTTATACACCTGTAAAATAATTTAAACGTATTCAATAAAATCAAAAAGCCCTTTTCAATAGAAAAGGGCTTTTTGGTTTTCACATACAATAAGTGTTTAAGAAATAACTGCCGCCGGATCCATCGCAAACATCTGACGATTTGCATCAATCAATTCTTCCAATTTCTTCTTGTAAGAAGCCAACTCTAAAATCATTCTTTCACGATACTCTAATGATTCTTCAAGCATTTTTGGAATAATGAGCCTGTAGTACTCAATTCCCTCTAATAAATTCTTTTTGAATTCAACAAAATATTCAACCTGCTTTTGCGTAGGCTCTAAGACTTTGGAGACTTCTTTCTGCAAATACTCAATGTAAAGATTTAACTCTTTAATAAATAAATTCGGTCTATAAGTCTCATTAAGCAAATTGCAACGACCATAAATATGATCCACCATTTCCTTAAGGGTGGCAATTTTAGAAAAATAAGCAATATTGGGGCCAGGGCATACAGCGCCGAACCGTTTAACCCATTCCTTGCCAATTTTCTTAATGACCATAACCCCTTCACCCAGATCATTACAAATGCAGGCTTTATTGACAACTGAATCAAAAATACGTTTAAAATGACGCGGCTCAAGATTAAGTGCCGACACCTGATCCAATTTCAATTTCTGATATTGCCGTGATGCCGTACAGATGGGCAGTTTTGTAAATTCTGTATTAGAAACCAAATATCCTTTCGGACAGGGGCTTCCCGGACGACCAGCGAGGACACGTCTTTCTTTTTCTAACTCGCTACTGGATTTTCGTAGCGTGTGGAAGGGGACCCCTAAAGGAGAGATATCACTTAAATAGACATCTTGCTCCCCCGCACTTGCTAATTTCTGCAACGTATCCTCTTCGACATTGGTCACTTCAGGCACCAACAAAAACGGCGTTCCCCAGCCAGTGCTGTCTAATTGAAAGAATTCACGCAAAAATTTATCTTCTTTAGCAGTTCCAATTCCACCCTGGGCTGTGATTTTCATTTGCGGGGTCACCAAAAAGGGGGCCAGTGACTTCGCCTTTAACGCCTCGTTACAAATACCCTGCAGCATAACTTGCAATTCATCACGTCTATTTTTGAACTCCTCCATGATAGGACCAAACAAAAACCCATCTGAAGCGAAAGCGTGCCCACCACAGTTTAAACCCGACTCAATTCTAAATTCTGAAACCCAAATACCTTTTTTAGCTAAAAATTTTCCCTGTGTTAAAGCCGAACGAAAATCACTTACTTTTAAGGTAATTTTTTTCTTGATGTACCCAGCGACATCGGCGTAGAAATCTTTAAATTCTTCAATATAACCATACAAACGACGATTAAAACCGGCGGAAAAAATGATAGAGGCGGCAAGTTCACTTTTAGCAAATCCGCGTAACGCAGCCAACGCATCGGAATACTCAGCAGGCAACTCATTTCCATCCTTATCAAAATTAGGGCGATCTAGCTTCGTCATAATATTGACATTGATATCCCCCTTACGTAAGGACTGACGAATAGCCATCTGCAATTCTTCTTTAGCCAAAGGATCTTTTGATCGCGACATGATCAAATAGAGATTCTTTAAGGGAGAATTATCAGGGAGTAATTCGCAATATTTGGTAATTTCACTACCCGGCTCAAAAGGAGACTTTTTAAGCTCTTCAAATTGACGTTGAACAATCCGATTCAATAAATTTAAATATTCCGTAATGCGGCGAGCGCGGAAATCATGCTCCTCTTTTGTAATAGGAACATAGGTTTCACCGCTTTGTTCACAGTAATGTCGACGCATGTCCTCTATCAAAACATCATCAACTAACGAAATAACCGAGGAGATGCCGTAACGGGCTACTTTAACGGGAGTATCGATCGAAAAACCCGTCCCCATGACGGGGATATGAAAGGAGTGAATGGGTTTCATAATTTTTGTTTGGCCGATACCGATAGGCACACACAACTATAATCTAAAGTACTCAAAACGCAAGAAAAATATTCCTCTTTTTAATTTCTTAAATATACAATATTTCAGTAGTTTAGCATCAGTTAAAACACTAACATTCCCATTGAAATAATACACTTTTGTACTAAAATACGACCAAAATTCAAGAAAGGTTTTTATGAGCCATTTAAATCTAGCCTCTTTAGCCCAACGTTCACTTAACGGAGAATTATTATCGCATCATGAATGCCGTCAAGTGCTTTCCGACCCTGGTATTGAGCTACTTCCACTCCTTAACGAAGCCTATGTGGTACGGAAACACACCCATGGCAAAGACGTTCATGTGCACATCATTAATAACGCTCAGAATGGTTTTTGCCCAGAGGACTGTGGTTATTGCGCGCAGGCAAAAACGTCGGCGGCTGACATCGAAGAATATCCGCTTAAGCCAGACGCTGAAATTCTTGCCGAAGCCAAGAATGCTTACGAAAAAGGAGCTTTTCGCTATTGTATGGTTTTTGCCGGAAGAGGGCCATCTCCCCGCAGAGTGGAACATTTAGCTAAGCTCATTCGCGACATTAAATCCAAGTATCCAATTGAAATCTGTGTTTCGGCGGGACTCATGAACGAAGCAGCAGCGAGAACACTAAAAGAAGCCGGATTAGACCGCCTAAACCACAATTTAAATACTTCGGAACGTCGCTATCCTGAAATTTGCACCACGCATACTTTTGAGGATCGACTTAATACTTTACGTGCCGCTCAAACCGTTGGGCTAGAAATGTGCTCTGGAATTATTGTGGGTATGGGAGAAGAACTGGATGACGTTATTGATATCGGCATACGCCTAAGAGAAATGAAAGTGAAATCAATCCCAGTCAACTTTTTAATCCCAATTCCTGGGAACCAACTCAAAGAAATATCGAATTTAACTCCGGAATATTGTCTAAGAATTCTCTGCCTGTACCGCTTCCTTAATCCCACTTCAGAATTACGTGTTGCCGCAGGGAGGGAAGGGCATTTAAGAAGCCTGGAAGTCTTAGCTCTTTACCCGGCTAACTCACTCTTTTTGGACGGCTATCTCAACACTAAGGGCTCCAACAGCGCTAAAACCCTGCGCATGATTAAAGATGCGGGCTTTAACATTAAATCAGAATTTTCTGTTGATGATCTATTGGGCCAAGAAACTCCAGGACCTGACCAATTTAATATTGATCACAACCCTAGCATCATGAAGGAATTAAAAGACTTACGGCCAAAGCTCTCTACCTTAAACTCAGCCCCAAGTCCCCAAAAAGCTTAGAAGCAAAGAAGCCATAATTAAGTATTTTTCTTGTCAAAAAAATTGAGAATGTTATAGTAAGCCATCTATTTAGCCGCAGTCATTCTGCAAAAAATTTAATCAAAGGATTCAACCATGATAAAAGAAAAAAAGAAAGTATCACGTTTTGAACTATTAATGGATGCTGGGTTTGGGGCCCAGAAAGCAGGAGACATCCTCATCAGCGCTTTTGCCGCTACTGGAAAATATGTCTATATCGAACCTATGATTCCTGCCGAAATCAGCCCACCGCCGCGCACGCGTCCAGCGCTCTCTGGCGTTATTATTCGCGTCGCAGATTTTGATATTACTAATATTGGCAATGATGCGGATGTGATTGTGGCTGCTCATGAAATCGTTCTGGACCGTCGTTTGGACGATGAAGAAACAAATCCAAACTGTCGAGTTCTACTCGACATGGGCGATAAACCGGGCAATGAAGACGCCTACGAAAAGGTATGCAAGCGCGTAGCTGAACTTGGCTTAACCATTATTCCCTTTGAAGTTGACGCCGAATCAAAAGCCATCATCACCAGCATGGCCGGAGCCGGCAAAAACATGTATTACATTGGCATGTTAGCCGCGATCTACAACACCCCCAAAGATGTCGTCAACGCCAAAATCCAAAAAACATTTGGAAAAAAGCTTAAAGAAGAGATTCTACAAAAAAACATTAAAGTTTTTGAAAACGGCTATGATTACGCCAGCAAAAGCGTTTTCTTCTCGTTTGAGATCGAGTCTCGCACGCGCACCGGTGAGAAAATAATGATTGATGGAAATTCCGCATTAAGTACGGGAATCATTGATGCCGGCATCAAACTTTTTTCAGGTTATCCTATTACGCCCGCGTCTTCCATCATGCATATGCTTGCCAAGCAATTCCCAGCCTACGGCGGCGTGGTGCATCAAGCCGAAGATGAAATTGCCGCCATTGGCACGGCAGTAGGCGCTTATTTTGGAGGAACCCCCGCGATTACCTGTACATCTGGCCCAGGACTTTCCTTAAAACAAGAATTTATTGGTTTTGCTTCCGCGGCGGAGATCCCTTTAATCGTAATCGACGCCCAACGTTCTGGTCCTTCGACGGGTATGCCCACTAAAACAGAACAATCAGATTTACCGGCAGCTATTTTTGGGTGCCATGGTGACAATACCAAAGTCGTACTGAGCGTTTCCAATGTCATTGACTGCTTTTACGCTCCCCAAATGGCCCGTTATCTAACAGAAAAATTACGGGTTCCCGTCATTATCTTAAGCGATTTTCAAACGGCCAATAGCTACAAAATCATTGACCGCCCTAAAGCCAACGAAATCACCAATGTGGATGATGTCCCGGATTTTGTTTTTGAACGATTTCATTTGCAACGCTTAACAGACACTATCGAAATGGTTCGACCCTTGCAGGCCGCACCCGGGACTCCGGGGGGCATGCGTCGCGTCACCGGATTAAATACAGATAAAGAGGGCCGAGTTAGTTATTTCTCAAAAGTCAATCACCGCTCGCATGCCGTCAGAAACGAAAAACTGCACCTCGTCAAACGCGCCCTCACCAAACCAGAAATGTTTGGTAAAGAAGAAGGAGAACTGTTGATTGTTGGCTGGGGAAGCACGCGTGGCGCTATCGAAGAATCGATCAATTTGTGTCAAAACGACGGTCTACCTATTTCCGGGATGCATTTAAAAATTGTCAACCCGCTTCCTATGATGCTTAAAGATATATTCTCAAAATTCAATCGCGTCGTGACCGTTGAAGTCGCGTACGGTGACAACATCAAGTTTTCTCCCTTGGCCTATTTATTAAGGGCGGAAACACTAGTTGACATCCGCTCCATGCTTTCAAAAGCGACCGGCAGACCGATCCGACCCAAAATTATTTATCAAACGGCAAAGGAGTACATCCATGAGTACGCAGGTTCAAGATAAATCGGCCAACCAACCGTTAACCATTAAAGACCTTCATACCGAAAATCCTCGCTGGTGCGCGGGGTGCGGCGACTTTGGTATTATTGCCGCTGTCAAAAAATTTATGGTTGACGAACAGCTCGTTGCTGCAAAAACCGTTAACGTGTCCGGCATTGGCTGTTCAGGTCGCGCCCCCAACTACATCCATGCCTATGGTGTGCATTCGATTCACGGACGCCCCATCACGGTAGCTACCGGATTGGCTTTATCGCGACCCGACGTCAATCTTTTTGTCCATTCCGGCGATGGTGACGCTATCAGCATTGGTGGAAACCACCTCATTCACGGAATCAACAAAAATTTCAAATGCGTCTTTTTAATGTATGACAACGAACTTTACGCGTTAACCAAGAACCAAACGTCTCCAACAACACGTAAAGGTCATGCCACCATGACTCAGCCGGCAGGGACTTACCTGGATCCCATCAACCCGCTGAGAACCGCACTTGGCTTAGGTGCTTCCTTTGTGGCGAGCACGGCGGACTGGTTACAAGATCATTTAGGTAACACCCTCAAAGCGGCTTTTGAACACCCGGGTTTTGCTTTCGTTCACATTTCCCAGCGATGTCCCCATTTTGATCCGCTGAACTTTGACCACAAAACTTCAGGCTGGTTTTCCTTTTTAAAAAGTCAAAATGGAATAGATCCAGATAAACGTTGGGCAGATAAAACCGAACAAATTGACCATGATCCCAGCAATATTGAAAGTGCATTTCGTTTTGCCAATGCCGAACGACGCTATTTTGGATTATTTTTTCAAAATAAAGAAAAGCCTCGTTACGATGAAATCTTGCGTAACCAGCTCAAAAGCGCCACTCAACGACCACGTGCAAAAGTTTTAGAGCAATTTTTGTTGGAATAACCTTTATGAGTGCCGCAGAAAAAGTTGTCATTATTGGTTCAGGACCAGCGGCGCATACGGCTGCCATTTATGCCGCAAGAGCTAACTTGACGCCCTTGCTCTATGAAGGATTTCTGGCTGGTGGCATCGCGGCCGGCGGACAACTCACCACCACTACGGAAGTAGAAAATTTTCCTGGATTTCCTGAAGGGATTCAAGGCCCTGAACTCATGATGCGCATGCGGGCGCAGTCCATCAAATGCGGAACTCGGATTAAAACTTTAACGGTGGACCGGGTTGATCTTTCTCAAAAACCTTTCCGATTATTTGTGGGGACAGAAGAAGTTATCGCAGAGACCATTATCATTGCCACGGGGGCCACAGCCAAACGCATGCATGTTCCTGGAGAAGATTTACTCTGGCAAAAAGGTATTTCGGCGTGCGCTGTTTGCGATGGGGCCTTACCTATTTTTCGAAACAAACCCCTCATAGTAGTGGGCGGAGGGGATTCAGCCGCAGAAGAGGCCACGTATCTCACCAAATTTGCAAGCAAAGTTATGTTACTCGTGAGGAGAGACCAGCTACGCGCCTCTCAAGCCATGCAAACAAAACTAAAGCAAAATAATAAAATTGAAATTCATTGGAACACTGTACTTTTAAAGGTGATAGGCACTAAATTACTGACCAGCGTAGAAATAAAAAATACCCAGACCGGAACCATTAGCACCTTAGATACCGGTGGGTTATTTTATGCCATTGGCCATGAACCTAATACCGCCTTCCTCAACCATCAAGTTGAACTTGATGATGTCGGTTATATAAAAACCACCCCTGGAACGACTCGAACCAATGTGGCCGGCGTTTTTGCTTGTGGTGATGTCCAAGACAAGGTTTATCGTCAAGCCATAACCGCAGCCGGTTCTGGTTGCATGGCGGCACTCGAGGCCGAACGATACCTTAGTCATCACCACAACTAATAATCTCAACATTCTCAATAAAGACGAGTTGGTCAAATTGAATATCAAGCTTGGCTATGCTAAGATGATTTCATTTTATTCACAAATTTTGCTTAATTATGACTCACCCATCTGATGAAAAAACTGCCAAAGCTGACTCTTGGCGGATGTTTAATAAAATTTCAGCCAATTACGATTTCCTCAACCGGATACTCTCCTGGGGACAGGATTCGCGCTGGCGGAATCGAATGGTTGAACTCATTCCTAATGAAAGCGACATGATTGCTTTGGATCTGGCTACGGGGACCGCTGACGTGTTATTAACCATGTTTCGCCTGCGCCCCAACATCAAGCAAGGCTTAGGGCTAGACCTTTCGGACCGAATGTTGGATATCGGCCGACATAAAGTGGCGAAACAAGGCCTTTCTAGCCATATTCTCTTACGTCATGGTGACGCTCAAAATATTCCCAATCCGGATAATATTTTTTCGGTGGTCACGATCGCATTCGGCATAAGAAATATGCCTGATCCACATAAAGCCCTTAAAGAAATGCATCGGGTTTTGCTTCCTGGAGGGAAAGCCCTTATTTTAGAGTTTTCTTTACCCAGAAACCCTCTAATCCGGTTCTTTCATTTGAATTACCTGCGCCATATTGTGCCACTCGCAGGCTACGTATTTTCAGGGCACTACCAAGCTTACAAATATTTAAACACAACCATTGAAAAATTTCCTTATGGAGAAAAATTTCAATTTATGATGAAGGAAGCAGGATTCATCAACGTTTGTGAACGGTCATTAATGCTTGGAGCGGCCAGTATTTACGAAGGGTTTAAGGCGCCATGAATCTAGCGGCTACTGCACCCAAGCAATATCTATTTAAGGATATTCGACAAAAATTTGAAAGTTGGCTTAATCAACATACATCTAAATCAACGCCGGCTCATTCAGTTCGTCAATTTTCATGCCCCATCCCTGAAACCGATATCCTAAAAGAACTAATTATTTATCCAACAGAGCACCGTTGCTATTGGCAGAACCGTGACGCAACAGAAGAATGGGGAACCTGGGAAAAAGCGGTCGAGTTCATTGGCACGAACAACAATGAGTGCGCTAAAAATTTACAAGAAATTTCCAAACTCTTAGTTGATCCACAAATCACTTGTTTTTGTGGCCTGGCTTTTGATCCTAATAATATCAACCTAAGCTGGAAGAATTTCTCAGCCGGTTTTTGTTTCTTGCCGCGATTTGCTATTGGTCGCCAACACGATCATTACACCTTTTATTGCTACATACGACCAGGTGAATTAACTCCATTTTCTGTTCAAAACCTATTGACTGAATTTGACCATATCTTCAAAACGGCAACCCACCCCCAAGATATTAGCAATAATAACTTAAGATTTATTCAGCATTCCCCGCAAAAAGAGCAGTGGGTGGGAATGGTCCATCATGTTTTAGACGAAATACGCCGAGAAAATTTAAAAAAAGTAGTCTTGGCACGCCAATCATTATTCGAATTAAATCAGACCCTGGATCCGTTTTTATTGCTGCCCAAAATAAAAAAGTCAAACCCACATTGTTTCATTTTTTGTTATGCCCCCCAACCCGATGAGGCATTTTTGGGCGCTTCACCAGAGAGACTATTTTCCAGATCAGAGAAGCAAATTACCTCTGAGGCATTAGCCGGTACCAGGCCTCGCTCTAAATCCACATCTCAAGACCAGAAATTAGGGGAAGAATTGCTGTCGTCAGAAAAAGACCGTCACGAACAACATTTGGTTGTCGAATTCTTAAAAGCTAAACTTACTCCAATGACCCAGCATCTCAATATAGATGATTCGGCAAAACTATTAAAATTAAGAGAAGGCCAACACCTGGTCTCAAATTTGCAGGGCGAACTAACATCGACCAATATTAAAGACGCTGATATATTGACGACTTTGCACCCCACACCAGCCGTGGCCGGCACACCAACGCAGTCCGCCTTAACCATGATTGCTCGGCTCGAGAATTTTAGTCGGGGGTTATACGCAGGAGCTATTGGAACCCTGAGCCAGAACAAAAGTGAACTGGCCGTTGGTATTCGTTCTGCTCGATTACAAGGAAAAAGCTTGGCCATTTTTGCGGGGGCAGGTATTGTTCAAGGATCTCAGCCAGAGGCCGAATGGGAGGAGATCGAAAACAAAATGAACAGTCTCTTAAAAGCCCTCTAATAAGAATTTTAAAAACCATGAACGAATTTCAAGTTCCTAACCTCAACTACCTGTGGTCCAGCTTGGTTATCGAAGAGCTCATCCGGCAAGGAGTGGATTATTTCTGTATAGCGCCGGGATCTCGAAGCGCGCCTTTAAGCGTCGCCGCTGGCATTAATATTGCCGCCAAAACCTGCGTGCATTTTGACGAACGTGGATTAGCCTTTCATGCGGTTGGGTACATAACGGCCACCCGCAAACCCGCAGTGCTCATCTGCACCTCTGGAACCGCCGTTGCCAATTTTTTGCCTGCCGTCATTGAATGCGCTAAGAAGAAGTTACCTTTAATCATTTTCACGGCAGATCGTCCTCCGGAATTACGCAAAACCGGTGCCAACCAGACTATTGAGCAAACCGGAATTTTTGGTGAGTATGCCCGCTGGAAGATCGATGTTCCATGCCCCGACACTCAAATTCCAGCCGCGAATCTTTTAACGCTCATCGACCAGGCAGTTTATCAAGCCAAGCGTCTCCCTGCGGGACCCGTCCATTTAAATTTTATGTTCCGAGAACCACTGGCTCCCATTGAACAAAACAAAGATTTTAACGCTTATCTTCAACCACTGGCCAGATGGTTTAACGCCACAACGCCTTTCACGAGTTATCTTGAGAAAGAAAGCACATTAAGTGCAAAATCTCTAACGAGTCTTATTAAAACAATTTCTAATATCAAAAATGGGTTACTCGTTGTTGGAAAGCTGACGGGACCAGACGAAGCTAGTGCGGTTCTTCAACTGGGCAATAAATTAGGCTGGCCGATTTTTCCTGATATTTCCTCAGGATTAAGACTTGCTCGTAAACATCCCCTAGTTATTGAGAATTTTGACCTTTTACTAAATTCTCATAAATGGCAAAACACGTTATCCTTTGATGGTGTTTTGCATTTAGGGGGACGTATGACTTCCAAGCGGCTTAATCAATTCCTAGAACATAAGAAGATCGCTCCTTATATTATGGTCTTGAACCATCCGCTGCGCAATGATCCGACCAATCAAGTCACTTTACGGGTGGAAAGTAGTGTTAAAAATTTTTGTAATGCACTGCAACCCAAAATATCTAAAAAGCCGAACACCGCAATCGTCAAAATCATACAAAAATCCTCCCGCGCTGTGGACAAACTCGTTATAAAGAATCTACGATTGAGTGGACTCAACGAGCCTGCTGTCGCGCGAATTCTATCCCAGCAATTAAAACCCAGACAAGGATTATTCTTGGGAAACAGTTTGCCGATCAGAGAATTTGATATGTTCGCACAAGGCGGTGGGGCAACCCCCAGTATCGGAACCAACCGTGGGGCCAGCGGTATTGATGGCCTTATCGCAAGCGCAAGTGGTTTCGCGAAAGGATTAAACGCACCAACGACGCTCCTTATTGGGGACCTGTCTTTTCTCCATGATTTAAATTCGTTAGCGCTATTGCGAAGCAACCAACCGCCTTTAATCATCGTCATTTTGAATAACGATGGCGGCGGTATTTTTTCTTTTTTACCTATTGCTCAATTCAGAAAAAACTTTGAACAGCTCTTTGGAACACCGCACGGCCTGAAATTTAGTGACTCGGCCAAACAATTTCAGCTACATTATTCCCGACCAACCACTCCTCAAGAATTCATCAAAGCTTACCGACAAGCTTTAAAATACTCTCGCTCCACCATCATTGAGATCACAACTAATCGCGAACAAAATGCCGTCTTGCAACGAGATCTTCAGGAGCAAATTCGTAATTCATTAGCCCATTCGATTAAGGAGCAAAAAAATTAATATGACTAAATCAATTCATTGGAAAACCGCCCAAGATTTCACTGACATTAAATATGAAAAAGCCGAAGGTATCGCCAAAATCACCATCAACCGCCCCGCCGTTCGTAACGCTTTTCGTCCGTTAACAGTCGTAGAAATGTCTCAGGCACTTAATGACGCCCGCGATGATGAAAAAATCGGTGTGATTATTTTAACCGGCGAAGGCAAGCTCGCGTTTTGCTCGGGAGGTGACCAGAAAATCCGCGGGGATGCGGGCTACAAAGATGAAAAGGGCATACATCGCTTAAATGTGCTAGACTTTCAACGCCAAATGCGCACCTGCCCTAAGCCCATTATCGCCATGATCGCCGGGTACGCGATCGGCGGGGGGCACATCCTGCACTTACTCTGCGATATTTCCATTGCGGCGGACAATGCGATCTTCGGCCAAACCGGACCGAAGGTAGGATCTTTTGATGGAGGCTACGGAGCCAGTTACATGGCCCGAATTGTGGGCCAAAAAAAAGCACGTGAAATTTGGTTTCTTTGCCGCCAATACAATGCTCAACAAGCATTGGCCATGGGCTTAGTGAATACGGTGGTACCTTATGATCGACTGGAGATGGAAACCGTCCAATGGTGTCGAGAAATTCTGGCCAATTCCCCGCTCGCCATTCGCTGTTTAAAATCCGCCCTAAACGCGGATTGCGACGGCCAAGCCGGTCTGCAAGAATTGGCGGGTAACGCCACCTTGCTCTTTTATATGACGGAAGAAGGACAGGAAGGCCGTAATGCTTTTGTACAAAAACGAAAACCTGACTTTTCTAAATTTCCTAAACGTCCCTAAATTAAGGATATTGATTTGTGGCTTATGATGAACGCTTAGAATCACGACTTATCCTGCTAGTCCAAAGACGGGACGATATCTTTGCCAGAAAAATGTTTGGTGGGGTAGGATTTTTACTAAGAGGTAACATGTGTTTTGGTATTTGGAAGGACTCATTGATATTACGCCTGGACATTAAGACCGCTGAAAAAGCCTTATTACAGCGAGGAGTGCGTCCTTTTGACATCACGGGACGTCCAATGAGAGGCTGGATATTGGTTGAGCCATCGGCGATGAAAACCACCGCCTCTCTTAAAAAGTGGGTCAACCTAAGCTTACGCTACGTTGCCAAGTTGCCCCGCAAGTAGGACTAAACATACTTCCTCAATTTTATGGAAGAGAAAGAACAGGGATCATGGAAACATCAACACTAAGTTTTACCGGTCTGGGAATTGCCCCCCGGATTATGGACACGCTAAATAGTTTAAAGTTCAAACACCCTACGCCCATTCAACATCAAGCCATTCCGGTGATTTTGGAAGGAAAAGATTTCATGGGCATCGCCCAAACAGGTACCGGCAAAACTTTAGCCTTTACGATTCCCACCATTCAACAAATGGCCCAAACCAAAGATAAAGCGGTCGTGGTTGTCCCAACACGAGAGCTGGCCGTACAGGTCAACGAAACGTTTACCAAAATTGCCCGTCCCTTTAATATTCGAACTGCGGTTCTCATCGGTGGAGAACCTCTGCATAAACAATTTAAAGCCCTGGCCGCGCATCCGCGCGTTATTATTGCCACGCCTGGCCGTCTAATCGATATCATGAAACAACGAAGAATATCTTTGGCTGATGCCAAAATTCTTATTTTGGACGAAGCAGATCGAATGTTTGATATGGGTTTCGCTCCTCAAATCGAAGAAATTCTTAGGTCTATTCCTAAAGATCGACAGACGCTATTATTTTCAGCAACGATGCCCTCGGAAATACTGTCCGTGGTCAGAAGACATTTGCGTATGCCGGTCACGATTGAAATCGCACCACCCGGAACCAAATCCGAAGCAGTCACTCATGAGCTTTTCATTGTCCGTCAGGAAATGAAAAAAACTCTCTTAGAGAAACTATTAACCCGCTTTAGGGGCTCCGTCTTGCTATTCTGTCGTACCAAAATTGCCGCTCACCGTATCGCCAAAACAATGATCGCGCGCGGTTATAACGCGGCGGAAATCCATTCTGATCGATCGCTAGGCCAGCGTCGAGAAGCGCTGGAAGGCTTCAAGAACGGCAAATATCGCATTCTCATTGCCACGGATATCGCCTCCCGAGGGATTGATGTCAAAGGCATAGAACTCGTCGTCAATTATGATCTTCCGGATGATCCGGAAAATTATGTTCATCGTATCGGAAGAACCGGACGCGCCGGGCAACAAGGACACGCCATTAGCTTTGCGACGGCCGATCAAAGGGAAGAGGTCAATAAAATTGAACGATTACTAAAAGCGACTTTGCCGATTTCAAAGCATCCGGAAATTCCTACCGATGATTTTGCTCCGCCACGTCCGGTCTATACTCATAAGCAACGATCTGGTTCCTGGAGCAATCGCCGCTCCTTCGGTCGCCGAAGATAAAAGCCCTTTCGATAACTTCCCTAACACCATCCTTAGGGAAGTTATCGTACAAAATTCTTCCTACTGAATCAATCTCACAAGAATAGCCTCGCTAGCTGATTGAGTTCCTTTCAAATAAATTCCTACAATTGATTTATTCTTTTGCCCGTATAAATCCACCATAAAACTTTATTCAGGAAATCGGCAATACTGGCCTTTTCTCTTCCAATGCTAGTTAAGGAAGCCAGTATTAACCCTTTCTTCTCTTTGAGAAAAGGCGGTATTGACTACATTAAATACAGCATTAGTAGTAGAAAGGTCAATAAAAGAGCTAGTCATTGAATTAACACTGAATTTTGTTAAAATTCAATTCATGAATCCTTGGCTCTTGGCCATTCGCCCCAGAACCTTACCTGCCGCAATAGCTCCGGTACTGATTGGAACGGCCATGGCGCTACGCGACGGCATTTTGCATATTCCTTCGGCTCTCCTGGCTTGCTTAGGTGCTTTGTTTATCCAAATCGGAACCAATCTCGCAAATGATTATTATGATTTTATTAAAGGAACGGATAAAAACAGAATAGGCCCAACTCGGGTGACTCAGGCCGGATTGATTGCCCCTCAAACAGTCAAAAAAGCATTTTGGCTTTTTTTTGGACTAGCGGCCGTATGTGCCTGTTTATTGCTAGGGAGGGGGGGATGGCCGATTGCCGTCATTGGTATTTTTTCGATCATTTCTGGGTTACTTTATACCGCTGGACCTTACCCACTTGGGTACTTAGGGCTAGGAGAAATTTTTGTTTTAATTTTCTTTGGTCCCGTGGCTGTGGCGGGAACATATTACGTACAAACTCTAGACATGACCCTCCCGGTTCTGTTAGCAGGCTTAGCCTCAGGCTTAATTTCTGCGGCTATTTTGGCCGTTAATAACCTACGCGATAAGGAAGGTGATGCCCGTTCCCATAAGCGCACGTTAGCTGTACGTTTTGGCCTTAAATTCGCACGTTTAGAATTTGCCTTATGCCTGATAGGTGCCGCACTAATCCCCGTGATCCTGGTCAGCCTAACCCAGGATTTCTTTTATTCGTTAGCAGGATGTTTAATTATTGTTCCATCAATTCCAGTGATCAAGGTAGTTAATTCCAGAACCGATGGCCCAGCGCTCAATAAAGCGTTAGCCGATACCGGAAAAATTCTTTTTATTTACAGTATCTTATTTTCCCTCGGATGGATCTTATCCTGATAAAATCTTATCGTCTTTTTTCTTACGTGTTACCGTTTAAGAAACCGGTACGCATTAAAGGGCACGCGCTAACTAAGCGACAGGGATTATTAGTTCAATTATCTGATGGAAAATCGGTGGGCTGGGGCGAGGCAGCGCCACTGCCTCATTTTAGTCACGAAACAACCGCACAGGCATTTAAACAACTACAGAAAATTCTGCCACGACTGATCACCACAACACAACAGCAGGGTTCGATAACAGCAGCCCAAGACTATTTAGAATCAAAAAAGAATTATCCCTCGGTTGAATTTGCCTTGGAGTGCGCGCTACAGAATCTTTCCGACAACACTAAGCGACCTAGACAGAAAACCCCTAACTCAAACCACACGACTGTACTCGCCGTTCCCTTAAGCGGACTACTCCAGGGAAACTCTCGAGAAATTATTAACGAGGCTCATCGATTACAAAATTTGGGGGTAACCTCATTTAAACTCAAGCTTAGCAATAACCACCAGCAAGACATTCAGCTATTACACAAACTTGACCGTTCTCTAAAACCAGGTATTGGGCTACGACTAGATGCCAATCAACGCCTTAATTTTTCCGAGGCGGTAACGCTCATTTCGCGCTCTCCTCGCCACCGCATCGATTACATTGAAGAACCTTTCAGAAATTTGCAAATAGCTGAAAAACTCTTTCAAGCAACTCAAACTCCTTACGCACTAGATGAAAGTTTAAGTAAAATTAGTTATAATGTTTTACCTAAACTAAAAGGGTTAAAAGCGCTTATTCTAAAACCCACCCTGCTGGGTGGATCAAAAAATTTGCGCCATTGGGTGACCTGGGGCAATAAATTAAAATTGCAAATAATTTTTAGCGCTTGTTTTGAAAGTTCTCTGGGCTTAAACCGAATCATCGGGTATATTCTTAAACTGCTCAAGCAGCCAGTGCCCCAGGGGTTAGACACTTATAAATATTTTAAGCACGAGCTGACCAGTTATCCGTTAACCATCAAGAATGGAAATTTGATCAGCGCTCCAACAATTAATCATATTGAAGTAATAACGCCGAACTTCATAAAGGATGTGACGTATGAACCCAATTATTCCTTGCCCGCTTGCTGAGGCAGCCAAAAAATTCAGCACACAACCAGCCCTGATCTACGGTCCTCGAGCCATCTCTTTTCGACAATTAGATCTCTGCGTGTCCTCAACCGCTAAGCAATTAAAAAAACTGGGCGTCCACAAAGGTCAACGCGTGGCACTCGCGGACGAGAGGACGCTAGAATCCATCGTCATCTTATGGGCTCTGTGGAGAATTGGCGTGGTCGTTGGGTTACTGTCCAATAAACTCCCTGAAGACGCCTTTAACACTCAACTAAAGAAAATTAACGCTCAACTCTTGTTTACCTCAGAGAAAGCCTACATGGTTTCCCGTCGAATCCTACAACGCAAATTTAGACCTGATGAAGTCATTAGTTTTGATGTCAAAGAACCATCCAGTGGTAATCCAGAAAAAATGGATCTCTCTCAACCTGCCACCATTATTTTTACTTCAGGAAGCTCATCCGAGCCGAAAGCAGCATTACATACTTTGGGGAACCATGTGTACAGCGCTCTAGGAGCCAATATGAACATCTCCATCGAGAAGGGAGATAAATGGCTATTATCGTTACCGCTATACCACGTCAGTGGTGTCAGTATCTTGTTTCGTTGTTTGCTGGGGGGGGGCACCATTATTATTCCTCGGGAAGATGAGGACATTCTACCCGCGATCCGCCGCAATAAAATCACCCATGTTTCATTAGTAACGACCCAATTATTTAGACTCATGAATAATGGCCCCTCGCAAACCGAATTATCTTCCATCAAATGTGTTCTGCTGGGAGGAGGCCCGATTCCTCCATCGTTGCTTAAAGATGCCGCGGAATTCGAATTACCCGTATATCCGACCTACGGTTTAACTGAAATGGCTTCTCAAGTTGCCACTGCAAATACGCCATTAAAAAATGCCGATGATAAACTGGAACTCAAAGTCTTGAAATATCGAGATCTTAAAATCTCTGGGCAAGGAGAGATTCTGGTCAAGGGAGAAACACTGTTTAAAGGTTATGTTGAAGCAGAGCGTATTAAATTACCTTTGAATAGCGAGGGTTGGTTTGAGACCGGGGACCTCGGGGAAATGGATCAAAACGGAAATTTGAAAATATGGGGACGAAAAGACAACATGTTTATATCCGGTGGAGAAAACATCCAACCGGAAGAAATTGAAAAATTACTTAACCAAAAAGAGGAAATTCTGGAGGCCCGGGTCATTCCGGTCAAAAATACAGAATTTGGCTTTCGTCCAGCTGCTTTTATTAAAATCCGTGAAACTGACAAGGAATTAACGACGGAATCGCTGCGTTCCTATTTAGGACAGCAGCTTCCTAAATTTAAAATTCCTGTAGCATTTTACCCCTGGCCCACCGAATTGGAGCGTGAAAATCTAAAAATTAGCCGCAAGGTGTTAAGCGAGCTACTAACCAATCCCCAGCGTCCTATTTCACCCATTTCTTAAGCGACAACCGCATTTTAGGTGGTAAGGGGATTTTCTTATTAGTTTCTTGGCTAATGGTTACGTGAACGGTTTTTGCTGTACCAACCAGTACTTCCTTTACGTTAAAAATTTGATAACTAAAGGTAAAAGACGTCGTCCCAATGTGAGCAACCCTGATGGTAATAATAAGCCGATCACCAACAAAAAGTGGCTTTTTATAAGTTGCCTCGGCATGAACAATCGGTAAGAAAAAACTGGTTTTTCGGAGCATATGAGAAAAACTGAAACCCATTTTTTCCAACAGGGCTTCATACGCGTCATGAATGATGGAAAATTGATGGCTAAAAAAAAGCCTACCGGCAGCGTCGGTTTCATGCAATTTCACGGTGTGTGCATAGGTAAACATATGATCTCCTTTGTAATTTTCCTTTAGTTTAAACCCGTCGGAGAAAAATTCAAACTTTTCCTCTAATTATTAAATTAAGAAGCGTTTTACTTATTGACAAATGAATCTAAAGGGTTAATATAAGGAACATTTTTTTAGCATTTTTCGTTATTCCAATCAACCATCAGAATCAGGAGGAGTTATGAACCTAAAAGCTTTGGTTGCGGAATTTATCGGCACTTTTGCGTTAATTTTTATTGGCGTTGGTGCTATTGCCGGCAATCATTTAGGTAATGGAGCAACTGGTCTAACGGGTATCGCTCTAGCGCATGGTTTAGCCATTGCCGTGATGGTGACGGCGACCGCGGCGGTTAGCGGTGGGCATCTTAATCCTGCGGTAACAATTGGCTTACTTTCGGTTGGCAAAATTGAAATTGGTAATGCCTTAGGCTATATTTTGGCCCAATGCTTTGGGGCTATTAGTGCGGCGGCCTTAATCAAATTATGCGTTCCGGCTGACGCTCTGGCTGCCGTTGGCATGGGAACCCCGTCTTTAGGCGCCCATATTTCAGTCACAATGGGGTTAATTACAGAAATCATTTTAACCTTTTTCTTAGCGTTTGTTGTTTTGGGATCCGCGGTTGATCAACGCGCTCCCAAAATGGGGGGACTTTTTATTGGGTTAACCGTCGCTTTAGATATCTTGATGGGAGGACCGATTTCTGGAGCTGCCATGAACCCGGCTCGCCATCTGGGACCAGCATTGCTCGGAGGCGGACTGGACAATATCTGGCTATATTGGGTTGGACCTATTGTGGGTGCGGTATTGGCCGCTCAAATTTATAAAAACATTTTAGAACAGAAAACTTAAGAAGCAGAAAGGAGTCGACACATGTCTGAACGACAAGGAGCCATAACATTAAAAGGTAATCCGATGACCTTAACGGGTTCGGAATTAAAAGTAGGTGATGCCGCCCCAGACGTCACTTTGGTCGCCAACGATTTATCGGAAATTAAGCTATCGTCTTACAAAGGCAAAAAATCGATCATTCTAACCATACCCTCTTTGGATACGCCGGTTTGTGATACGGAAACCCGTCGTTTTAACGTTGAGGCCTCCAAACTGGCGGATGTCAAAGTTCTGGCCGTCAGCATGGATCTTCCCTTTGCTCAAAAAAGATGGTGCGCTGCGGCGGGTATTCAGAATGTACAAACCTTGTCAGATTATCGATACGCTGATGCGGGAAATAAATTGGGCGTCATGATCAAAGAACTAAAACTACTCGCTCGCGCCGTTTTTGTCATTGATTCAAACGGAAAATTGGCCCATGTGCAACTGGTCAAAGAAGTCGCCAGCGAACCTGATTATAACGCGGTCTTAGAAGCGGTTAAAAAAGCGGCGTAATTTTTAATTCAAAATTAAGGAGGCTTATCATGGCTTTTAGTTTACCGAAATTGGCTTATGACTATACGGCTCTGGAGCCGCATATCGACGCCAAAACAATGGAAATTCATCACAGCAAGCATCACCAAGCCTACGTGGATAATTGTAATAATGCTCTCAAAGGGAATGCTGAATTAGAGGCAAAATCACTGGATCAACTTATCGCCCATATTGGCGCTGTTCCCGAAAACATCCGCGCCGCCGTCCGTAATAACGGAGGAGGGCATGCTAACCATTCTTTATTCTGGAACATTATTGCTCCTCATGCTGGCGGAGAACCTAAGGGAGAAATTGCTGACGCGATCAATAAAGAATTTGGTAGTTTGGCAACTTTTAAAGAAAAATTTGAAACAGCGGCAAAAACTCGCTTTGGCAGTGGCTGGGCCTGGTTTGCGGTGCAAAATGGCAAGCTGGCTGTTGGTTCAACGCCTAATCAAGATAATCCCACCATGGATGTTTCTGATTTTAAGGGTGTTCCCATTCTAGGGCTTGATGTTTGGGAGCACGCCTACTACTTAAAATATCAAAATCGACGCCCCGAATATGTCACCGCTTTTTGGAATGTTGTCAATTGGACTGCGGTGAACGAGCTTTATAAAAAAGCCATCAAGAAGTAATAATAAGATAGCATCCTCAGGGCGGATTTTCCGACGGAAAATCCGCCCTGACAAATTACTTAAAAAATTTTCGCGCATTAGCTTGACACTACCAAAACATTTTTTATACTACATCTAGTGGTTTAAAAACATCAACCGCAAAATATAGTAGCAGTAATTAATTTTGATTCCGGCCCTCGTTGACCGTTAATATAAAAGCAATCTTCAAATAAGATGACACAGCAGCTCTTCCAAATTAGTAAAAATTCATTCTCTCACTTAAGTTATAAAAACCCTCGTTTGAATAGGACCCGCTAAGGAGGATCATTTTCATGTCGCAAGAAACCATCCTGGTCACCAACATGAAAGTTAAAAAGCGTAACGGGCAAGTCGTATCGTTTAACTCCATTCGCATTTCCAACGCCATCGCCAATTCTTTCAAAGAGCACTTACGTTTACCCCGCGAAGTTGATTTAGCAGACACGACCGGAGATGCCGTTGATAAAGTCACGCAATGCGTACTATCGGTTTTAAAAGGACGCATCCTTAATAAAGAATTCTTGACGGTCGAAGAAATCCAGGATGAAGTCATTCGTCAGCTTTATGAAAACGGGCACAAAGAAGTCGGCGAACGTTATGCGAGTTACCGTCGCCATCATGCTGCCCGCCGGGCTCTCTTTGAACTTTACACGACCACTAAACGAGATGGAAAAGTGGTCTCCTTTAAACCAGAAAAGATTACATTAGCGATTGCCAAAGCGTTTCGCGCCAGCAACAATGGAGAACTCAACGAAATTTTGATTGAAAAATCACGCGAGCTTTCCGATAAAGTCGTCGCCGAGGTCAAGAAACTCTGGCCGGAAGGAAAATCTGTCCACATTGAAGAATTGCAGGACATTGTCGAGCGCACTTTAATGGGATCTGGCTATCATGACGTGGCCCGACGCTACATTCTCTATCGAGAAGAGCACGCCAAAATTCGCAAAATCCAGCCGGAAGAATCGACATCTCCAATTACCTGGGCCAAAAATATTCTCGTTAAATCAGAAACCGGTGAAGAAAAACCCATTGATCTTGAACACATTCGTTTTCAAATTGAGACCTGCTGTAAAGGTTTAAAGGACGTCTCCGCCGAAAAAATCTTTAACGAAGCGTTGAAGAATTATTACAATGGCATCACCGATCATAAAATAGCCATTTCCAACATTATGGCCGCCCGTTCATTAATTGAGATTGAACCGAATTACAGCTATGTTGCCGGCCGTCTCTTATTACTTTCTGAATACAAAGAAGCTTTAGGAAAAGAAGTCAGCTTTGAGGATATCAAAAAAGAATATCCCATCTACTTAAAACAGTTTATCGATTACGCCATATCCAAAGACCTTTTAAATCCGGATTTAAAACAATTCGACTTAGATCTTCTCGGCTCGAAAATGGATCCGTCTCGCGATTTTCTGTTCCGTTACATGGGATTACAGACCCTTTACGACCGATATTTTATCCATTGGGATGATCGTCGGATTGAATTACCTCAAGTATTCTGGATGCGGGTAGCTATGGGTCTAGCCAGAAATGAGGGCGAGCAGAAGAACCAACGGGCGCTAGAATTCTATCATGCGCTTTCGACACTACGCTTCATGTCTTCGACCCCGACTTTGTTTAATTCGGGGACCATGCACTCGCAACTTTCCTCATGTTTTTTAACCACCGTCAACGATGACTTGTTTCATATTTTTAAATGCATCCAAGATGATGCCATGCTGTCCAAATGGAGTGGCGGTCTAGGTAATGACTGGACTAATGTTCGAGCGATGGGCTCACGCATTAAAGGCACTAACGGCCGTAGCCAAGGAGTCATTCCGTTTTTAAAAGTCGCCAATGACACCGCTTTAGCCGTTAATCAAGGAGGGAAGCGGCAAGGTGCTATGTGCGCTTATTTAGAAGCCTGGCATTTGGATATTGAAGAATTTCTTGAATTAAGAAAAAACACTGGAGACGACCGACGCCGCACGCATGATATGCATACCGCTAATTGGATTCCGGATCTATTCATGAAGCGGGTCAAACAGAATGCTCCCTGGACACTCTTTACTCCTAGCGAAGCTCCGGATTTGCATCACCTTTTTGGCCAAGCCTTTGAGAAACGATACGAAGAGTACGAGCAAATGGCGAAAGAGGGGAAAATAAAACATTTTCGCGTTCTTTCGGCTGTTCAATTGTGGCGAAAAATGCTCAGTATGCTCTTTGAAACGGGACATCCTTGGATCACCTTTAAGGATCCGTCCAATGTACGCTCACCTCAAGATCATGTGGGTGTTGTGCATAGCTCTAACCTCTGTACAGAAATTCTCTTAAATACGTCCGAAGAAGAAACGGCGGTTTGTAATCTTGGTTCCATCAATCTGGCGGCGCACACAACGGCCCAAGGGCTCGATCATGATTTACTTAAAGCCACCATCGTTACGGCTATGCGTATGTTGGACAACGTTATTGATATTAATTATTATCCAACCAAAGAATCGCAAAACGCCAATTACCGCCACCGTCCGGTAGGGCTTGGCATCATGGGTTTTCAAGACGCCCTTTATATTCAAGACCTCAGTTACGCATCTCCTCAGGCGGTCCAATTTGCCGATGAGAGTATGGAGGCTATTTCCTACTATGCGTTACTAGGATCCGCGGAATTAGCTAAAGAACGAGGCAAATATTCCACTTATACAGGCTCGAAATGGGATCGTGGCATGCTGCCATTAGACACGCTATTTTTATTAGAAAAAGAGCGTGGAGGATACCTGGATGTTGATCGTTCTTCACAAATGGACTGGGCACCCGTCAGAAATGCCATCAAACAACACGGCCTAAGAAATAGTCTCTCCATGGCAATTGCCCCGACGGCCACGATCGGCAATATTGTTGGCGTCACCGCTTCCATTGAACCCATGTACAAAAACGTTTTTGTGAAAAGCAATCTTTCCGGTGAATTCACGGTCATCAACGAATACCTAGTAGAGGATTTAAAAAAACTCGGTATTTGGGACGCCGAAATGGTCAGCGATCTCAAATATTTTGATGGGAGTGTTCAGGAAATTACCCGAATCCCCGATAATTTAAAAGCCAAGTACGCGACCGCCTTTGAAATTGACTACGAGTGGATCATTGACGCAGCCAGCCGTCGACAGAAATGGATTGATCAAGGACAATCTTTAAACCTCTATCAAGCCAAACCTAGCGGCAAAAAAGTTAGCGACATGTACATGCTAGCCTGGGAAAAGGGCCTCAAAACAACCTATTATCTGCGTTCCATGGGTGCGACTCGAATTGAAAAAAGCACTTTGGACGTCACCAAATACGCCAATGTTGTTGGACAGCGCACCCGAGATGATAAGGGCAAAGTAGCGGCATCGCCTAACAATGGCCCGACGGCTGAACCTAAAGAAGATTGTGAAGCTTGTCAATAAATTGAGTAAACTTTTTTCCGTACAAATCCACTTAAAGTAGTGAGGAGGTCATGATGCCTGAGATCACACCTGAAACAACCCCCAACAACCGTGAATGCAAAAACCTTTCTGGTTCTTCAGCATTACGGATGACACGAGACCGCGTGTCTGCAGACAACAAACATTTAATTAATAACGGGCGTACCGTTGACGTTAACCAGCTCGTGCCTATTAAGTATCAATGGGCTTGGCATTTTTATCTGGATGGCTGCGCCAACCACTGGATGCCGACCGAAGTTTCCATGCAACGCGACATTGAACAATGGAAAAATCCTAAAGCTTTCACGGATGATGAACGACATGTCATTAAAAGAAATCTAGGGTTTTTCTCGACGGCAGAAACGCTCGTGGGGAACAATATCGTACTTTCCATCTATAAATTGGTAGATAACCCAGAATGTCGCCAATACCTTTTACGTCAAGCCTTTGAGGAAGCCATTCATGTTCATGCTTTTCAATACATTATCGAATCCTTATCTATGGATGAAGGCGAATTATTTAATATGTATCGCGAAAACAAAGAAATTTACGAAAAAGACGAATTCTCCATGAGTTGCACCGATGGGATCCTTGATGAAAATGTTGACCTAAACACCGTTGAAGGGAAACAGCGTTTCCTTAACAACCTGGTTGGCTTTTATGTCGTCACCGAGGGGATTTTCTTTTATAGCGGCTTTGTCACCATGCTATCATTTGGCCGACAAAACCGTATGCCGGGAACCTGCGAACAAATTCAATATATCTTACGAGATGAGAGCATTCATATGAATTTTGGCATCGCACTGATCAACGGTATCATCGATGAGCATCCCGAGGTTTGGACGAAAGATTTCCAAGACTATATTGTCCAACGCATTAAAAAAGCCGTTGAACTGGAAGTATCTTACGCCCAAGAATGCCTCCCCAGAGGAGTCCTGGGACTGAATGTACCCCTTATGAGAGAATACGTCCAATATATCGCGGATCGTCGGCTGGAAAAATTGCGTCTACCCAAGCAATATTTCTCGGAGAATCCTTTTCCTTGGATGAGCGAGGTCATTGATTTAAAGAAAGAAAAGAATTTCTTTGAAACACGAGTCACGGAATATCAAACGGGTGGAGCTCTGGAGTGGTAAAATTGCCAGGGAATCATTAAAAACCCAAAGGGCCCTGCGCTAGCAGGGCCCTTTGAGTTTCAATGAGAATTTGCAAAGTTACCCTATATACTCTATACTGCAACTCTCAATTCTTTAATCAACTAAACAAAAGTGACCCCAATGCCCTGTTCGGACAGTTCCTCAGGAATCAATGTTTTCCTTGATTCCGCAGGACGATTACTCAAATTTCAATTTGCCAAGATTACTTGTAGCCAAGAAATCAGCTCATCCACCGGCTACGCGGAGTACTGCCAAGGACAATCTCCAGAAACTATCCTAGAGCATCGTTACGCTGATCTTGTTAATCTCTTAAAACTTCACGATGAAGAAAAGCAATTTATTCTTCACTTAGAGTGGGAAGCCCTGCGTGCCGCAATCGCTCAATACCTAGGACTAACACATCCCGATATAGATTCAGAACGTTGTAAAATCACATCCATCTCTTATTCACCCGAAGGCGTGGAGATCAATGAAGTGATTCTGCCCCCTAAATCGCTTCCCAAAATTATGGCCTGCGGGATGATTGATGGAGAGACATCGCACTAAAACTAGTTTGGGAAACAAAAAAGCCTCCGGGGTTACTATCCCAGGAGGCTCTTCATTGCAAAAAGCTAAAAAGATTACGTCTCTTTTTTACCTCGCATCATAAGAATTTTTCCAGTCCTAACCATTTCCAAAACGCCAAATTTCTTTAACTGCTCTTCCAATTGATCTAAATCAGCAGAAGTGCCCGTTTGCTCCACGATCAAGCATTTTTCTGAATCATCTACGATATGAGCACGGTATTTCTTAATGAGTTTACTAACCGTTGCCTTGCTGCCGGGTTTGGCTTGAATTTTGACCAAAGCTAACTCTTTTTCAATGGCGCCTTCGGCCGTGTGTTCACTAACGTGAAGCACATCAATCAATTTACCGGCTTGCTTAATAATCTGCTCCAAAGATTCAGGATTCCCGGAAGCGGTAATGGTCATCCGAGAATAATCGGCATTTAAGGTGGGGGAGACGACCAACGAATCAATATTGAATCCTCTTCGCGCAAAAACCAGCGCAATGCGCACCAAAACACCAGGTTTATTAGCAACCAACAAACTGATCGTATGCAAATCTTTACGTTGCGAACGTTTTAATTCGGCTGTGATAGTCATATTATGTACTTCCTGTTGGTTTCTCTAACTTTTGATCTTTTTTTGGTGGTTCAATGATCATGTGATACGCCGATTTTCCCGCAGGAATCATAGGAAAAACATTATCTTCCTTGATGACTTCGGCATGGATAACACAGGGGCCAGCATATTCCATCGCCTGTTTCAAAACTCTATGGGCATCCTCGGGTTTAGCCACATGAAATCCCTTAATGCCATACGCTTCCGCCAATTTCACAAAATCCGGATTACCTTCCAAATCCACTCCGGAAAGCCGGTTGTCAAAAAACAATTCCTGCCATTGACGCACCATCCCCAAATATTTATTATCAATAATCAAAACCTTAACCGGTAATTTATGCACAAAAACCGTCGACAATTCGTATAACGTCATTTGAAATCCACCGTCACCCACAATGGCCACGACCAAATCGTCCGGTTTACCAAACTGCGCCCCAACAGCCGCAGGAAAACCAAATCCCATTGTCCCCGCGCCACCCGAAGACAACCAATAATCGCATTGGTCGGTCAAATAAAACTGAGCCGCCCACATTTGGTGCTGGCCCACGTCGGTAGAGACAATCGCCTTACCCTTGGTGACTTTATACAATTCGTGAATGACTTGTTGCGCGGTCAAACCATTTTTGGTTTCATATTTTAACGGATACTGTGCTTTTAAATGATTCAATTCATTTAACCAATCTTTAGTATTCAACGGTTCCACCAACTTGACCAATTCTTCAACGATCTCTTTGGCGTCACCAACCACACTGGCATCCGGCTTGACGATTTTATTCACTTCCGCCGGATCAATATCGATATGTAATTTCTTAGCACCAATACAAAACTCAGCGTTATTACCGTTAATACGATCATCCCATCTGGACCCAATTGAAATAATTAAATCGCAAAGCGTGAGGGCTTTATTTGCGTAAGCGGTTCCGTGCATTCCCAGCATCCCTAAAGAAAGGGGATGAGTTTCTGGAAATCCGCCTTTACCCAATAAAGTATTAGTGACCGGGGCGTTTAACTTTTGGGCTAACTTCATGATGGCTTGACCCGCGCGAGAAATAACCGTTCCATGCCCAACTAAAATTAATGGCTTTTTGGAACCCTTAAACAATTGCGCCATTTTCAGAATATCTTTTTTGCTCGCTGGGCCAGGCACTTTATACCCGGGAATATCCATCTCAGGGTCGAGAGAGGGACCCGTAAATGGACCCGAAGAAATATCTTTAGGAATATCAATCAACACCGGACCTGGTCGTCCCGTTGACGCAATAAAAAAAGCTTCCTTGATCATCCGAGGAATATCATTTGTTTTCTTGACCAGGTAATTATGCTTAACCACCGGCATTGAAACACCAAAAATATCCGCCTCCTGAAAGGCGTCCTTCCCCAACATCGCGGTAATGGTTTGCCCCGTGATCACAATCATCGGCACTGAATCCATATGTGCAGTCATCATTCCGGTGACCGTATTAGTAGCACCTGGACCACTGGTAACAAGAACCACACCCGGCTTACCCGTTGCGCGCGCATAACCGTCCGCCATATGAGTTGCGCCTTGTTCGTGGCGGACTAGAATTAATTTAATTTTTGAACCGACTAACGCGTCAAAGATGGGGATAGCCGCTCCCCCAGAGAGACCAAAAATGTACTCGACCTCTAAATTTTCTAAACAGCGAATCAGCGCTTCGGCGCCGGTCATCGGTTTAGGCGGTGTTGGGGTTTTAACTTTTGTGGGCATATTTTTCATAAAATTCCTTAAGTTTATAAGGCTGTAATATTAACAAAATTGCCCTAGTGACGCAAGACAAAATTTGGGAATACCGTCAGCGTATCAACATTCAGCTTGCCAGCGTCCTCATTTTTGTTTATAGTATCGACCTGTCATGATTTCAATAAAACAAACAGCAACTACGATCAAAGCCGTGGGCATGATCTCCGGCGGTTTGGATAGCCTCTTAGCCGCAAAAATCATGCGCGATCTGGGGGTTGAAGTTCACGGGGTCTATTTTGCCATGCCCTGGGGCTGTTGCGATAAAGACAAAGCCCTGAAAGGAGCCGCTAAGCTAGGCATCCAGTGCCTAGTACTACAGCTAGATGAACGCTACCTTGAAATAGTCAAGAAACCCAAACATGGCTATGGCGCCGCCCTCAATCCTTGCGTTGATTGCCGTATTCATATGTTTAGTCGGGCTCAAAAATACATGGAACAAATTGGCGCTCACTTTGTTTTTACAGGTGAAGTGGTTGGCCAAAGACCTATGTCACAATTAAAGCATAAAATGGAACTGATTGAGCGCAATAGCGGTTTACAAGGACGCCTCCTACGGCCCCTGTGCGCCCAAATATTGGAACCGACTATTCCTGAACTAGATGGCTTAGTTGACCGAAAGAAACTATTGGCGCTCACTGGGCGCGGCCGTCGCGATCAGCTAGACCTAGCCGATCAATTTGGGATTACTGATTTTCTCGCTCCAGCAGGAGGATGTCTGTTAACGGACAAACATTTTGCAGTCAAAATGAAGGATACCTTTAAATTCGGTTATCGCAGTTTCCGGGAAACAATTGCTTTGAAATGGGGCCGACATTTCCGCTATAACTCAGAATTTAAGATTATTTTAGGAAGAGATGAATTGGAAAATGAATCACTGAAGAGCTATGCCCATATGGATGATCTGATTATGGAGCTTCCTGATCGTAAGGGTCCGACATTAATTCTTAAAGGTACCAATCCAAGCACCGAACTGTTAACATTTTGCGCGGGACTTATTCAGAAATTCTCTATTTACAAAAATGCTCCACCCAAAATAACTCATTACTGGAAATCCGCTGAACCGAACAATCAGTTCAACATCCAAGCTAGGATGATTGAAGATACAGAATTAGAACCTATGAAAATATAATAAACCAGCAAATAATAAAACCTATGTTAACAGAACAAGACATTCTCAAGCCCTTATCGCAAATCATTGATCCGGATTTAAACCGTGATATTGTGTCGCTCGGATTCATTAAGAACCTCGTGATCAAAGGAGGGGACGTTAGTTTTGACATTGAATTAACAACTCCGGCCTGTCCCGTCAAATCCGAGTTTCAAAAGCAGGCAGAAAAACTCGTTGGTCAAATGGCTGGAGTTAAAAATGTAGCGGTCAATATGACCGCTCCGGAACGCGCCCGGCAAGCACCCACGGAACTCCTGGACAGCACCTTAAAAGATGTTAAATCCATCATTGCTGTCTCCTCGTGCAAAGGGGGCGTGGGGAAATCAACCATTGCGGCGGGTTTAGCGCTCACCTTGGCCCAGCGCGGGTTTAAGGTGGGTTTAGTCGATGCGGATTTATATGGGCCCTCAGTTCCATCTCTTTTTAAAATACCCCAATCTAAAGTCTTTGCGGATGAGAAAAACCACATCATTCCGTTGCAGTTCGGGCCCTTAAAAGTCATGTCGTTCGGATATCTCTTAGGTGATTCACCAGCCGTCATGCGCGGTCCGATTGTGTCTCGATATATCCAGCAGTTATTGCATAGCACGGCCTGGGGTAACTTGGATTATCTTTTTATTGATATGCCTCCTGGGACCGGAGATATTCAACTGACGATCACTCAGACGGTACGATTATCTGGAGCCGTCATCGTCACGACCCGGCAAACTCTTTCCTTAGTGGACGTCTCACGCGGGATATTGATGTTTGAGAAAGTTGCCGTCCCGATGCTAGGCATCATTGAAAACATGTCTTATTTTGTTTGCGATCACTGTTCTAAGAAACATTACATTTTTGGAGGAAGTCAATCAACAGACCTGGAATCCCGATTTGGGTTACCGACATTAGCCGAAATACCTATTCTGCAATCCTTGACCGGGACCTTAGATGCGCAGCAAACCAATCCAGTCATGAATCATGCCGTTGACCAAGTCATTCGGGCCCTGGGACGCCAACAGCTCATCAGCCAGGACATTCCTAGTGTTAAATTCGATAAGAATCAATTAAATTTGGAATGGCGTGATGGGAGGAAGGTTTCGTTAGCTCACCGCCCGATTCGCCTAAGCTGTCAATGCGCTCTTTGCGTCAATGAATTAACTGGAGAGAGACTGCTTAAAGAAGGGAATATTCCCGTGGACATTCAGCCTAAAGAAATCTTTCCCTTAGGAAATTACGCGCTAGGAATTAACTGGAGCGACGGGCATTCTTCCGGAATTTATCCGTACAAATCCCTACTGAAACTGGCTGGCCAATAAAAGCACCATCACTTTCCCAGTTTTTGCTTCAATTCCCCGGAATCATGCATTTCCATGACGATATCGCAACCGCCAATAAATTCACCATTGATAAAGACTTGTGGGATGGTGGGCCATTCGGTGAAATCTTTAATACCTTGTCGTAATTCAGGATCTTCCAAAACATTACGCGCTCCAAAAGGTAACCCGTAAGATTTAAGCACCTCAACTGTACGCGCGGAGAACCCGCATTGAGGAAAGTCAGGGGAACCTTTCATATAAATCATTACCTTATTCTCTTTAATATCTTGTTCAATCATGTGTTTAATTTGGTCGTTCATGGAGGCCTCCTCTTAAAATCCCAATTTAGTTTTTTCTTCCTGCCAGCGCTGCGGCGTAAAAGTTTTTAAACCTAACGCGTGGACTGTCTGAAATGCTTCTTTTAAAGCTTTCATCACCAGTTGCTGTTGCTTAACAAGTGTCATACCTTCGAATACGGGGCTTACCACAAAAGCCTGTAAATGCTGACCGTCATTCATCGGATCCAAAACATACGCCACCGAATCGGGAACCGCAAGTTCGATAATGTTCTTAATTTCCTCTAAAGTCATGCTCATGTCATTTCCAATTCTTCTTTAACCACTCAATGATATCTAAGGATTCGTATAACGCTTTTCCATCAATCACCAAACAAGGAACCTGTCGCTTCCCACCGATGGCCAAAAGTTCTTTTTCATAATTTGAATTTTGATGGATGTCTTTAAGCGGTAAAACAATATTGTTTTTTGCCAGGTAATCCCGAACCCGCGCGCAATAAGGGCAACCCGCAAAATGATAAAGTGTCAATTCCGCCATGGATAGTATCCTTTCATCCTGAAGCGTAGACTACATTGCCTTCTGCCGAGCTACCAATTTCTCCACAAACTCAATCACATTTAACTCTAACCGCTGTCCATACAAATAATTCATTTCCTGCAAGCAGGTAGGAGAGGTGACGTTCACTTCCGTCAAAAATTTGCCGATGATATCGATGCCAACAAAATAGAGCTGCAATTCTTTAAGAAATGGTTTTAACAACGCAATGATTTTCTGGTCGTTAGAGGTAATCTCGCAAGCTTGTGCTTTGCCACCCGCAAAAAAATTATTACGATGATCCTGCTCGGAGTGAACTCTTAATAAAGCGCCCAAGGGTTCACCGTCTAACAATAAAATTCGTTTATCACCTTGTTGGGCTTCAGGAAGATATTGCTGGGCGATTATTTCTCGTGTGAAGTTATGGGTTAAGGTTTCCAAAATCACGTTGGTATTAGGATCTGCTTTTGGAATTATAAAGACGCCTTTCCCGCCATGACCATCGGTTGGCTTAACCACTATCTTTTGTTCGGAAAACAAAAAATTAATTAAGTCGGCCCGCTTTCGCGAAATGAGCGTGCGTGGAGCCACTTGGGGAAAGCGGGAGAGCCAAATCTTTTCATTCACGCTGCGTAACCCATGTGGACTGTTAATAACCGGGATTGATTTAGGGAGTAGATCCAACAACCACGTGTTCAATAAATAATTGGCATCAAAAGGTGGGTCGCTGCGGACAAAAACAGCATCAATCTCCTGAGCAGACAATTCGACTGTCTTTTTGCGAATAAAGGGGCTGCCTAGGACCCTTTGGGCAATGATTGACTGAGCTTGACAATAGACCGATCCGTTGAGAAAAGAAAAGTCGCCGTCTGTCGCAAAGAATACGGAATGGCCGCGTTCTTGAGCTCCCAGCATAAAAGCAAAGGATGTGTCCTTTTCCATCAACACCGTTTCCAAAGGATCCATGAGGAAAACAAAATTCATTTTGCTTGGCTCTCCAAATGTAAGATTTCCTGATGCGCAGCAATGACCGCAATGCGCGCCAGAATTCTATAGATATCAAAAATATTTATTTCCGAATGACTTTCACAACAGCCATATTTGGGCAGGTGAGGACACATTCTTTTAAATTCCATCCCTGGAGAATTAAGGTTTTGACGGTCAGATTTTGCGGAATTAACGCGATAAAAACCGCCCACCATATTGTTGGTAATCTGGTAAACGCAGACTTCGCTAGCTTTATTGTCAAAACTATAAACTGTTGGCACGCCTTCCTGAATTAAATATTTTTCAATAACCTGAGCGCTTTTTCCGGTAGATAAATTATTCCGTGCCCGACGGTTTAATTCCAAAATATCATTGGGATCTTCAATAGGAACGACGGCCATGCCATAGGTTCCCGAATCACCCTTTAAAAAGACAAAGGGTTTCTGCTCCAGCTTGTGTTCAGCATATTTTTGACGGATATCTTTAAATAAATCACTCGTTAGATCCATCAATTTCTGACGATCGTGCACATCATTAACATCAATTTTCTCTGCAGTCCGGAAGAAACAAGAAAAATACCAAGGATCCAGATCTAAAATATTAGCGAAATCCAGAAGTAATTTATTGGCCAATTCAAAATGATGAGACTTAGATCTAGAATGCCATCCGGCCTGAATGGAAGGATAAATCGGTGTATGCGAATGCTTCAACACATCCGGAATACCTGAAGTAAGATCATTATTTAAAATGATCAAATCATATTTATCTTCATCGTGAGAAATCTTGTTAAGAATTTTTTTGAAGCAATAAATGCGGACGGATTTCTGCGTAGCTGTTTCCAACTCAATGTAATTCGCGCTTTCACAAAATTCGGGCTGAATATTAAAAAAAGTCGCGATGCGGGCCTGAAAACCGGCATTCTTAATAATTTCTTCCAGAATGCGAATATTCTCTAGATACCACGTATTGCGGGTATGCTCTTCAACAACCAATAATACTTTCTGACACTGCGGCACACGCTCCAGAATGGCCGAACGAATAAACTTAGCCGAATCCTCAATGCCATGCTCGCACAAATTATTAAAACCGGCGGGAAAAAGATTGGTATCTACGACGGCAATTTTAAAACAGGCGTCGCGAATGTCCACCGAAGAATACAGCGGCAAATCCTTAATCGTCTCTTGAGAGCGTAACCAGGAATAGATATCGGCTTGCTTGTCGCGCATGCGCGCCATTAATAAATCAGCGCAATTGCCACGAGATAAATTATTTGTAGAACTCATAGGGGCACTATTATGCCTCAAAAACTCTTAAAAGTCACGTTGGAAGAATTCAAGAAACTCGAGGTTGATCCATTGAAGGCACCAATCGCTGAACAATCAATGCGCCCACCGCGTCACCTTCGACATTGACCATGGTGCGGAAGGTATCGAGGATTCGATCCATCGGTAAGAGGATGGCGATCGCCTCCACCGGCAGCCCAACTGATTGCAGGACCATCACCATCGTCACCATACCGGCACTGGGAATTCCCGGCGCTCCCATTGAAGCCAAGACCGAGGTTAGCAAAACAATAATTTGTTGCGCTAAATTTAATTCAACGCCAGACAAATTAGCCACCAAAAGCGCCGCTGACGCTTCATAAAGGGCGGTTCCATCCATATTGATAGTGGCACCCAACGGAAAAACAAAACCCGCGATTTCTTTACGCACTCCCAAATTTTCCCGAGCACATTTAATGCTAATAGGAAGCGTCGCGTTACTAGAACTTGTCGTTAAGGCGGTGAGGAGGGCTTCTTTAAAACCACCGAAGAATTTTATCGGAGAATACTTTCCCACGATGGTAAGCGCTGCTGGCAAAATCACCAAACCATGAAAGAGCGTCGCGCCCAAAATAACCAATACAAATTGACCCAACATTTTAAGCAATCCGACATCCTGTGTGGCCACTAATTTAACTAACAACGCCAAAATACCTACGGGAGCCAAACGCATAATCCAGCCGACCATCACCATCAAAATTTCAAAAAGCTCGTTTATGATATCGGTGGTATGCCGGCCACGCTCGCGCAACGCCAGTAACGCGGCCCCCAGAAACATCGCAAAAACAACAACAGCCAACACTTCCCCCTTGGCCATAGCGGCGATCGGATTAAGAAATACATTACCTAAAAACGATTTTATAAACTCACCGACTGACATTTGCGCCGCTTTAAATTCAGCCATCTGAACGGAAAAAAGAGCGGTACTCAAACCGACTCCCGGCTTAAACACGTTCATGACGAGCAATCCTAAGACCGAAGCACACGTTGAACTGATCATAAAATAAGTTAAGGTAACAACCCAAACTTTGCGCATCTGCTGGTGTGCTTTCAAATTCACAATACCCACCACGATTGAAGAAAAGACCAGGGGGATAATGATCATTTTTAATAAATTAACAAAAACTGCCGCGACCAGCTCCGCCACATAGATGACATTGCTAAAAAGCGGATCTGCGGCCGGAATCTGCCGTAAAACAAAACCCAACCCCGCTCCGACTATCGCCCCTAAGAATATTTGTTGATTTAAGGAGATCTTCATTGTTATCAACTTTGTGGTATGCTAACCAACATGGAAGAAAAAATTAAAGATCGCATGACCCGATTACTGCAGCAAACCTTTAAACCCGAACATCTTGAAGTTACTGATGAAAGCCATCGTCACCACGGCCACTTACCAGATCGGCCGCAAGGTGAATCGCATTTTTCGGTGCTCATTGTGAGCGATCAGTTTCATGGGTTAACCCAGGTCCAACGGCATCGTTTGGTTTATCAGTGTTTGAAGGTGGATTTAAAAGAACACATCCACGCGCTGGCCCTTAAAACCCTCACCAACGCCGAATTTTCTGTACGCCAGCCATGATCGTCTTCAGTAACGTTCATCCACCGATGGCTGGCTCTGCGTACCGATCCTCATCCCAAGGCTCAGCAGAATTAGAATAACCACGCAGCTCCCAAAAACCTAATTTTTCTTCTTTAAGAAAAATAATTTCTTTGATCCACTTGCTACCTTTCCAAGCATATTTACGCGGCGTAATCATTCGGACGGGACCGCCATGTTCTGTTGGCAGCGGGGCGCCTTCCCAAGTGTGAACCAACAAAACATCGTCATCCAAACATTCACTCAGCTTTAAATTTGTTGAATACCCATCGTAACCCGTTATATAAACAAATGCTGCGCCATCCTCGGGGCCAGCTTTCTGTGAGAGCGTTTTAAACAATACCCCTTGCCAACGATTGTCCATACGACTCCAAGTCGTCACGCAATGAAAATCGGAAACATCCTCGATCTGCGGTAAAGCTAGAAATTCTTTCCAATTAAGACGAAAAGGATTTTTAACGGCTCCTTTGACCTCCAAATACCAATCTTTATGTTGGATTTCGGGTTTCACACCTAAATCCAAGACTGGCCAGTTTGGCACTGCACTCTGGCCCGGAGGCAATTTAGGCATGCCATGACGATTAGCCGAACCCGTTCCCTGGATAGGCCCGCGAGGGGATTTCCCTCCCGCAAGTTGTGCCCGAACAGATTTATTGATCTTTGCTTTAACTAAATTTAAATTAAACCCTGATTTGCTTTTTTGGGAAGAATCGAGAGGATCCGGGGAAGTGGACATTAGGTTCTTAATTTATAACCTATTTTAAACAAATAAACCGTAATCAAAAAAAAGGCCACCGCCATAAAAAAACTAAATACCACACAGGCATAAATAGGAACATCCGCAAATCCCGTCACACTATAACGCATGCCATTAACTAAGTAATACATCGGGTTAAAAACTGAAATGATTTGCAACACTCTGGGAAGATTATCGATGGGATGAAAAACACCTCCAATAAAAGTGGCGGGGACAATGAGATACACGTGCCAAAGGTTGAGCATACTAAAATCTTCCGCCCACAAGGCTCCTATCATACCCGCGCAGGAAAAAATAACGGCTATAGAAAAGATGAAAAACAGCAAAATAAATGGATGCGGTATTAAAATCGGCGTAAAAAAACTAGCCACTGAAAAAACACCCACCACCACAATAAAACCCCTCGCCACACCTCCGGCCAGAAGCCCCAGAACCATTTCAAAATAGGAAAGCGGCGAAAGCAACACTTCCTGAATGTGATTATGCCACCGAGCTATAAAAAGCGACGAACTGGTATTTTCATAAGCACTAGAAACTAAGTGCATGGTCATGATTCCGGGAATAATAAAATGCAAATAGGAGAGTCCCAAATGGCTAAACTCCATTCTACTGCCCATCGCCACTCCAAAAATATACAAAAACAGCGTTGATGTGACAATGGGAGGAAAAACAGTCTGACTGGCTACCGACAAAAATCGCAAGATTTCACGTTTTGATAAAGATAAGGTTCCAATAGGATTAATGATCATCGCAATCTCTCGTTATCTAATCGCTGCCGGTTACTTCTAAAAACACATCTTCCAAAGTTTTATCCTGCAAAACCGCTTTCTTGTCTCCGATACGGACAATTTTGCCATGATGGATAATACCGATCGTCTTGCAAAGCTTTTCTGCTTCTTCCATATTGTGCGTGGTTAAGAAAATAGTTTTTCCTTCTTTATTAAGCTGCACCAAATAATCCCAAATTAAGAATTTCAACTCGAGATCGCAGCCGGCGGTCGGTTCATCCAAAATAAGGATTTCGGGATCATGAATCAACGCGCGACAGAGAAGCAAACGTTTTTTCATCCCCCCGGAAAGTTGACGATGCTTGCTGTTGCGTTTGTCCGTCAACTGGAAGCGCTGCAACAAGGCGTCAGCCCGACGTGCCGCTTCAAAAGGCAAAATACCAAAATAACCCGCTTGATACACCAACAGCTGATGGATAGTTAAGAAAGGATCGAAATTAAATTCTTGAGCGCACAACCCAATTAATCGACGACTATGTACATAATCTCTGGTAGTGTCATAACCAAAAACTTTGACCTCTCCGGCCTGATAATTGGAAAGCCCCGTTAACACGTTGATAGACGTGGTTTTTCCGGCACCATTGGGCCCTAAAAAAGCAAAAAAGTCACCCCGTTTAACGCTAAAGGTGACATTATCCAAAGCCTGTACTTTATGATTATAAAATTTGCAAACCTGCTTAAAGGATATGGCGATCTCAGAATTTCGCATTGACTTTGATTATAAAGAGCTTCTCGCCTCTGTCAATTTGGGAATTAAAGATTATTCTTGGTGCCTAGCGAGAAGGCTAAACCTAAAATTCTCAGGTACCCCAATTAATCCTTAACTAATTATTTTGCTAGCTTCTCAAATTCTGCCTGCGCGTTGCGGGCGGCGTTGCGCACAATTTCCGGCAGGGCGGGATGAATATAAATCATTCCCAACAAATCGTCTAAAGAACCCTGTTTGTACATCAACGCGATCAGCATATGAATCATATTCGAAGCCTCATCACCCACAATGTGCGCCCCCAAAATTTTGCGAGAGCCCCGATCAATAAGAATCTTAACGAAACCGGAATCAGATAGAAGAGCCATGCCCATCGCACTTTTTTGATAACTATTAAGTCCAACCACGTAGGGAATTCCTTCTCTTTTTAAATCTTCTTCCGTTTTGCCAACACCGGCAACTTGCGGATTAGAAAAAATTGCGTGGGGGACAGGTGGATAGACTAAGGGCTCACGCTTTTTTTCAACGAATAACGTGCGCATGAGGTATTCACCTTCAAAATTCACGCTATGCCTGAACAAATAATTACCCACACAATCGCCTAACGCGTAAACACCGGGCACAGCGGTTTCCAAATATTCATTGACTTTGATGTAACCATCGGGTTTACGGCCAATACGGGTATTTTCTAAACCTAACTGATCGGTATTGGGAGTTATTCCGCTAGCCATTAAGAGCGCATCAGCGATTAGAGATCGTGATTGGCCTTCTTGCGAATAGCTGACGGTAAATTGTTGGCCCAGGTGTTGAACCTGTGTTAAGGTTGCGCCGGTGTGAATATGATGCTGTTTGGCAAAAACGCGATGGAATTCATCAGCCACTTGCGTATCTTCGTGACGCAATAGTTTTGAGCGCACTAGAAAATGAACTTCCGTCCCTAACGCCGCGTACGCATAACCTAATTCCACCGCGATATAACCACCACCGACGACAATCATCTTTTGAGGCAGACGCGTATTCCTTAACGCCTCGGTACTGGTCAAAAAAGGAGTACCCGCCAGGCCAGGAATCTCCGGAATAAAGGGCCGCGCCCCGACCGCGATGAAAATCTTATCAGCGGTAATGGTCTCACCATTAACAGAAACAACTTTATCGGCCACAAACCGAGCCGGGTAAGGATAAAAATCGATATTGGAATTTTTGCCATATCCCACAGCGATAGAGGCACTATCAGAATCCACCGTTTTTGAAATCCGTTGAATCAAATTGGTAAAATTCACCGAAAAAGTCGTATTAACCTGTAAATCAAATTTGGCTGCAGACTTTAATTCGCTGGCCACGTCCGCCGGATGAATTAACATTTTTGAAGGAATACAACCCCGATTTAAACACGTTCCGCCTAAAGCCGCTTTCTCAATCGCAGCCACCTTTAGACCCAATCGAGCGCAAGGAGAGATAAGTTTGCCACCACCGCCGGTTCCAATCACCAACACGTCATATTTCTTCATAGATTAACTCCAATAATTTTATAAAAATAAAAAGGAATTTTATTGTAGCAAGGAACGAAAGAAAAGCAACTCAACGGATGAGTTTATGTTTGAGAAAATGCAGGTAGGTGAATAATTGAGGAATGCTGATCCAAAAACTGCTCCAGCTTAGCAATGATAGGATTAAGTTCGTATAAAAGCATCAATTCAGCGCGCAGCTTGGCCACATTGGGAAGGCCACTTAAGTAGCCGGAATAAAATTTTCGGAAGGTGACGACCCCATCTTTCATACCGCGATATTGGACCGCCAAACGCAAATGATCAATACAGCATTCCACCTTTTCCTTCAAGGTAGGTTCCGGTAAGAGATTGCCGGTTTTTAAAAAGTGTTTGGCCTGTTTAAAAATCCACGGGTTGCTAATCGCGCCGCGTCCGATCATAACACCGTCACAACCGGTTTCCAGCATCCGCTTAACATCGTCCGGCGTCGTAACATCCCCATTGCCAATCACCGGAATGGAAACAACTTTTTTTATCCGTTCCAGCCAGGTCCAGTCGGCAAACCCCTGGTGGCCTTGGGAACGCGTGCGACAGTGAACAGTTAACGCTTTAGCTCCGGCCTGTTCCACCATTCGGGCGACATCCAAGATAACAATACTATCTGAATCCCAACCCAATCGCGTTTTTACCGTCACCGGCAACGAAGTCGCATTCACGGTCGCCTTAACAATGGATTCAAAACGAGGGAGGTCTTTCAGTAAACCAGCTCCTTCGCCACGCGCCACATGATTCTTGACCCAGCATCCACAATTAATATCAATAAAATCCGGTTTAAAACTTTCAGCGACCTGAGCGGCCCCTTCCATAGACGTCTCCACACCCCCAAAGAGCTGGATAGAGATAGGGCGCTCTTCTTCAAGTAATTCAATTTTACGCAAAGCTCTCGGAATTTTGCGAATCAATGCTTCTGAACTAGTAAACTCCGTGTACAGCAAATCCGCCCCAAGACGCTTACACACTAAGCGAAAGGAAGTCTCTGTGACATCCTCCATAGGAGCCAAAGCAATAGGGTGCGACAACTCCAAGGAACCAATTTTCATGCGTGATTACCTGTCAATTTGAAATTATTCGCGGGAAGGACTAAAACTTTAAGCCGAGGGATTTAAACCAGTCCATCATCGACGTTCTAAGCTCTAAACTGTTCGGCGAACTTAAATAATAATACGCCCCCACCAGCATCACACCAACAAAAAGCTTGTACGTGAAAGACCGACTTTCATCTACCATAATCCACGCGCAAATCGCTAGAAGGATTAGTATTAAAATCATAAGTGGCTCAATTATAATCTATTTTTCGTCTTTAGCAAAGAAATTGATTTTTAATTCGAGATCAGTATACTTAATAGGAATTATTACTTAAATCAATCAAATTTTGTCAACCAACGCATCATTCAATTTTGGGCAAGCGCGGCTGTTGTCAACTAAACAGCAAAACACATCTCACAACGCACTTCCAAGAAGCAACAACCTATGTCATCGATACTAAATCCTAACGATACCGCAATCCGTGAAGGCATCAAAACCACCGGCGTCGGTAAAAAAGGCAGCAAATCGCTGACCACGGAACAAATTCACGAAATTCTATCTGAACTCAAAGAAGGATGTGTCAGTCCGGTTGAAAAAGGCGCCTTTTTCGCAGCCCTCACGCTGAAAGGTTTTACGGCGGATGAATTGCTTTTAGGACAAGCGTTCCCCAACATCAATATTCAGGATCCCCAACAGCTTGCCGGCGCGTTAACGTCCGACTCGCCATCCTGGGTTCAAAATCTCTGTGGACAACTTCTCTCCGGTGCAACATTGACTTTAAATGAAACCCGCAAGCTGGGTGACTATTTACTTTCTGAACAACCTGGCCTGGGGGCGCGGGGCCTAGTAGCCAGCGCTTTACGTGTTCGCTATGAAACGCCTGATGAATATGAAGGTTTATGGCAAGCTCTTAGCGCCACCATCGCAGCACCCTTCAAGTTACCCATACCTGGGAAAAAGCTCCTGATTCAATTAGCCGAGCCTTTTGATGGCGTAGACCAATCTTATTTATTAACACCCCTGATCGCGCAATTTTTGCAGCAACGCCATTTCCGAGTGCTACACTTGGTTGGACGCAACAGCGGACCGAAATGGGGAGTGACGTTGCTCGACATCGCCACAAAACTGAAGGTGAACTTCCTCAAAAGTAATTCCGAGCTTACGGATACTCCACCGACATTCGGCTACTTTCTTCATCAAGCCGATCTTTCACCGTCCATCGATCGTTGGGTTGATATTCGCCGACAAACAATCAAACGCCCGTTTCTAGCCACCCTTGAGAAATTTTTAAATCCCGCCAACGCCGGGATCCTGATAACGTCGGCTTTTCATCCTCCGTACACGGAAAAAATGATTACGATCGCGGAACGAGCGGGTTTTCCAGGAGCGATCGTGGTACGCAACGGTCTCGAAGGAGGGCTAGCCTTTAACTTGCTACGCCCCGTCAAAATCATGACCACCGTTCGACAGCCCAATGGCACTTATCACCGAGCAGAATTAGAATTTTACGCTAAAGCAGAACTACAACATCCCCTTGAATTCGAAGAAAAAATAACCGCGCTGGATATAAATGAAAATGTTCGTTTGCTGTTACACTATCAGGAAAACGGCACCACGGATAATCCTCACTTCAACTGGCGCATTCAGGCGAGTTGCACTGGTATCGCTCGGGCGATTGAACTAGTAACTCAACAATTAACCATAATCTAAAGAAAGATTCAGCATCATGCACTGGATTCGTATGGGATCAATATTACTATTTATTGGAGTCGCATTAGGCGCATTTGGCGCCCATGCGCTAAAAAGCAAGCTTTCCGAATACGGATTAGATATTTATAAAACCGCAGTGCTTTATCACCTCATACACGCACTAGGGATACTGGGCATTGGCATCCTCTCTTTACAGTGGTCTTCAACTAATCTCAATATGGTTGGCACGTTATTACTATTGGGCATTATTTTCTTCTCTGGGAGTCTCTACCTATTATCGATCACGGGAATCAAATGGCTCGGAGCGATTACTCCGTTAGGAGGATTATGCTTTCTCGCGGCCTGGGCGAATCTTTGCTGGTTAACCATTAAATTAAATCAATAACATGCGCAAAGGCACGATTGGAACCATTATTATCGGCATCATTTTCATCATTACCGGCGTTGGCTATCTGGATGATATCGTGGCTTCGGTTAATCCCGTCAATTGGGAATCCTTAAGAGAAAAGCATCTCTCGGATTTCGACGAATTGGCCGCCAAAAAAATCAAACTTCACGAAAGAGAGATGAAGAATGCCGGGGGAGATGTATGGGAACTGGGGCAGGTCCGAGAAGATGATGTGCTGCTCAACATCAACGAAGCCCGTGAGAAAATAATTCTTTCCATTCAAGAATTAAAAAATCTGGAAACCGAATATTTCTTAATGACCAACCCCGCCAAACTATTTCTCAACCTCATCGCATCCGCCTGGCTCATCGTGGTCGGTATGGGATTCATCATTGTGTTCCCTTGGGCCCGGTGGTTCGTGTACTTAAGCATCTTTATTTCTTACTTTTGGCAAACTTACAACTACTTATTTCAACGCAGCATTAATGAAATCCTCGAATCCAATCAAGTAAATATTCAATTTCTCATGGATATGCCGGCAGCTACCAGTAGCATGGTCATATTGGACCCGGGAACCCAAAACCAAGTATTATTTACTTTCATTTTCTTGGGTATTTTATATTATTTTGGTTCTCCGGTTGGGCAATCCTTATTTAAGGAACCACGCAAAAACACTGTTTTAGAAGAACTTTTAAAAGAAAACTCCGATAAAAGGGCGACGTTATCGTGAAAAAGCGGATTGCTTTTTATACTTTTGGATGCCGACTTAATCAATCAGAGACGGCTATTCTCCAAAACGGTTTCAAGGCCAGTCACTACGAAGTCGTGTCCATCGAAGAACCTTCTGACGTCGTTGTCATTAATACCTGCACGGTTACGGAGAATGGTGATGCGGATTGCCGCAGACTTGTTAACCGCGTTAATCGGCTCAACCCGCAAGTGCAAATAGCGTTGATTGGCTGTCAGGCTCAGGTCCAGAAAGAGAAACTTACTGACTTGCACAACGTCAGTTGGATTATTGGTAATGGAAAGAAATTTGATTTACCCCAGATTATTGAGAATCTTCCCAGGCCAACCACGGCCCATGTGGAAGCACCCAGCATACCCAAAGAAAGCTTTACCTTACCGTGGAGTGGGGTAGATACGACACACACACGCGTCAATCTTAAAATCCAAGATGGCTGTGATTTCTTTTGCAGTTTCTGCGAAATCCCTTATGCGCGTGGACGCGCCCGCAGCCGAATTTTTTCAGATATCATCAATGAAGCACAAGCCCTGGTAGCCAACGGACATCAAGAAATCATTTTAACGGGCATTAATATTGGAACTTATTTTGAAGAACAAAAAAATCTTCTAAACGTCATTACGGCCCTGGAACAAATTCCAAACCTTAAAAGAATCCGGATTTCGTCGATTGAACCTACGACCATCCCTGAAGAACTATTTGAAAGGATGGGAGGCAACCAAAAACTCTGCCGTTACCTCCACATTCCCTTACAAAGCGGTAGTGATGACGTACTGACAGACATGAAACGCAAATATTCCTCGACTGAGTTTCGTAACTTTACGGATCAAGTTCTTTTAAAAGTGCCGGACATTTGTCTAGGGACGGACGTCATTGTCGGATTCCCGGGAGAAACTCCGGAACGCTTTGCGCAAACGCTTGAAATCCTAAAAGAACTAAAATTCGCCTACTTTCACGTTTTCAGTTACTCTGAGCGTCAGTATGCCAAAAGCAAAGACCTGCCCGGAACAGTCTCCAAATCAGAAATCCAGCTGCGTAGCGAAATCTTACGAGACCTAAGTCAACGTAAACGTCACCTATTCCATCAGCAAAATCTAGGGACGGTCCAACAGGTTCTTTTTGAAGAAGAAAAAAATGGTTATTGGCAAGGATGGACAGACCACTATATTCGCGTCCGAGTTCAATCAACACTTTCGTTATATAACCAAATACACAGTGTGCATTTAAACAGAATAATCGGCCCGGACATGTCCGGAGAAATCGTAAAGAGGGACAACCATGCCAGACTCCACCTTTGATAAAACTGGACTCATTCAGCAGCTCATTCAGCGCGCCAACCGCATTCCTTATCGAAACAAAATTGAATTGGATCATTTTCGCGACCAAGTGGATCAAACGATTCAAAATATTTTTGGCAATGAATCTGATTATCGTCACCAACTAAACAGAATCCGCTTTATCCCTAGCTCTTTTTACTCACCAGAGAAAGAATACGAAGAGTCCTGGCAGCGGGGCATCCAAGAAATCATTCATTTCTTAACTAACATTCTAAGAACTGAATCCATATCACCCAATAGTCACAAAAAATGGATAGACCCTGGGCTATCCCGAGAATCCCTTATTGACCTTTCTACTACTAAAGATGGGAATAAGGAATTCAACCTGCCTGCCCAAAGGGCAGGCACTGGCTTCCAACCAATTGATAGCAACGAAAAAGCCAGTAAAGTCGAATCCTACCCATTAATTGAAATTCCTTTAACCAATTACTATTCCAAAGACGAAGAATCTCCGTTACCAACTGAAGAACCCCCCATCCAAAGCACCGCTCGACAAGAATATCAAAAAGAGAAGTACGCTTACCTAGAGTCATTTATGAGTGAAGCCGCACCCGTTTTCTCGCCTTTACCGTCCCACAAACCCAACGACGCCCAGGAGACCGCCCAAATCATATTTTTAAGCGGGGAGGATGATCAGTTTGGAAAAACTATTCAGCTAAGTTTAAAGAAACTTGGCCTGGGACATAAATTATTAGTGCTCCCGACCGATCGGTCCCCAGAAGAAATTTTAAATAGATTACATTCCGATAGCATCCAACTGGCCATTGTGGCCTTTGCGGGAGAAGACTGGGGACGCAAAAAAACAGCACCGGCAAACCTAAATCTGGAGAGAGCCGCACAAAGCATTGTTTTAGAGGCAGGAATTTTATTAGGAAAACTCGGCAAAGAAAGGGTCTTATTCATTATCCCGGATCACAAAAATTTCGAACCTCCCACCGCGGGCTTTGCGATCACCTATACTCCGCTTGACTTGACCGGACGCTGGCAATTTGACCTAGTCAAAATTTTGAAAACTTTTGACATTTCTATCGACGCGAATAAACTGTTTTAGCCAGTCAGTCAATTGTCATGAAAAAGAATGAATTTTTACATGAAATAGTAGCCGCTTTTGAGGCCATCCCATTTCGCGAGGTTAACGAGCTTCGCCTGTTTCAACAAAAACTGGACCTATTCCTAAAATCTTTAGGTGGGAACACGCTAACCTACCGTTCCCAATTGCGAACGATCCGCTTTTCGCCATGGTCCACCCATGCCGGAGAAATTGATTATAAACGTAGCTGGGAACAGGGAAAGAAAGAGACCCTCTCCATTCTGCAGCAGATTGCGGAAGACCCCACCGTGCTGATTATTCCCGGAAAATCGCAAAGCTTTAACTCACTTTCAATACCCGAAGAATCGAAAACGGTTGCAACAAACGAATCTATAATCAACGATACTTCATCGGAAGAGAACGCTCCCTCAGATATCAGCATCGAGCTTTCAGCTACGCAGGATTTTTCTCAAAATCAATTAACAGAAAATCCTCAAGAATTATCATTCAAGAAAGAGTCACTGCACGATCTTAAATTTTCTCAGCCCATTGATGAACCACCTAAGCACAATCTTTGGCATAAAATTATCAATTTATTTTCTCGAAAAAAAGAATCTCCGACGCCTGTTTCATTGGAAGCTAATTTCGTTCACGCCAATCTTTCCGATAAAAAACCCGAAGAAGCCGCACCGCCATCCACACCAGAAGCATTACCGCAATCAGATTCGAACTTACCTAACGATGCGACCTCTTTGAGCCAAGACGCTCCGCAAATTAAAGAATTCACGATCGAGCAGGTTACTGAAACACCGAAGGAAGAGACTGCCTTACCTGTTCCTGAACACGAAATTTCTCAACCGACTGCAACTGCACAAACGAATCCCGAACCGGGTGAAGCACCACCCAGCGAAGCAACCGCCACAGCGTCGAACAGTCAACCTCCTGAGGCAACAATAGCACCACCCACGCCAGAGACCTTACCAGTCGAAAGTGCTGCCCCGGAGATAGCCGAACCAACAAGCACCCCAGGGACAACCGAGCCAATCTTACCCTTATCGCCGGAAACAGAACCGACCCCAACACCTGAAACCAAAGATGATTTCACTATTATCAAAACCACTCCAGCGGCCATCCGCAATCGCAATCAAGTTCTTCTCGTTTACGGATCGGACTTAGAAATGCGCGATAAAGTCGCCAAGAAAATTCAAACCTTTGGGCTTGAACCCGTTTTTTGGTACGAGGGGGAAAACACCAGCCGCTCTTTACTCGAGAAACTGAAAGAATACAGCGAAGTCAAACTCACCATTATTTTATTATCTTTTGACGAATATTATTATGGCAAAGATCAGAAGCCGAAAGACGCTCGTTTGCGCAGTCGACAGAAAGTTGTCTTTGATTTTGCCTTCCTTCTAGGAAAATTTGGGCGTGCTAAAGTCATGATCATTCATCAAGAAAAGAAAAACCTTGAATTGCCGACCCCTTATTTTGAAGCCTTTTATACACCTTTTGATAAAGCCAAAGCCTGGGAAGCAGAATTAAAACAAAAACTTGAGACCTTAGGCTATACTTTAAAAATCAAATAAGTCGAATTATGGACACCGTTATGATTAAAGAAATATTACCTACGATTATATTTACGATGGTTTTGCTTAACACTTCCGTGACCCCCACAATCGCGGGGTTAAGTGACGCCCAGCTTGACACCTGTGTTGATGACCGACTTGGAATAAAGTTCCGCTGTAATCCGGAATGGCCAATAATAACCGACAATGAAAGCTTATTAATTAGTATTAAAGAAACTACAACAGACGTTGTTTCACTTACGGTGGGTCGCTCAGCAGAACAGGGGATTAATTTCGCAGATCTGACCCGTTCCACGTTAAGAGAAATTGGCCAATACGCAGATTTCTTTTCGATAGAAGACATCATGATTGGCCAAGAAAAAGCCATACGCGTCAAGGCGGAAGCAACCGCTGCCCCTGACGCCAAATTAATGGACTATTACCTCATCCACGAAGGCCAACTATATTCATTTATGTTTTTAGTCTCGCCCAAAGAGCAATTTAGGAATTATGAGATGCTTTTTGAACGCATCATGGATGGCTTTGAATTCTTACCAACCTCACATGAACCTTCACCAAAATAAAAACTATTGTTTCGTTTTACTAATTTTCACGGCTCTATGGCTTCCGGCAACGATACTGGCAGCTCCAGAGACTCAAGCTGACCATCCGACCAATGTCGCCAAAGAATTACCCGCCTTTATTACCTGTACTGATAAAAATTTAGGCTTTAAAATCAAATGTTCTCCTAAATGGGGACAGGAAATTCAAAAGCACAGTCTGATTTTCATTCTCAAAGACAAACCTTATAACGTGGCCACTTTGTCGATCACGCGATTTCCCAATTCGGATACCAAACTTGATGATTTAACCCCCAGCCGTTTACAAAAAAGTTTTCATTACGCTCAGAATTTTCGATTTGGCCCCTCGAAAGTAGCCGATGAAAAAGCATTGGTGGTGGTGGCGACTCTACAGCAGTTCCCGAATGTGCAAATCTTAGATTATTTTGTCATGAAAAAGAAAGACCTATACCGTATCAGCTTTACGGTTCACACCAAAAATCGTTATGCTGAATACAAAGATTTATTTGGAGAGATAGTGCGTAGCTTTCAATTTATCCCTTTGAGTCCAACTAAGTTGTCCAGCGAGGCAAGCACGCACGAATCCACAAAAATTGACTAACAAACGACAACGCCGTTGAGAGAAGACGTAGCTTAAAATTTTGCGTTTTAAGAACAATTCGATGGTATAATTGACGCGCTTTTTCCGTTCGAACGCTAATTTTAAGAAGGAAGGGATGATGAATTTCTTATCATAAGGAAAAGGCAGTCCCTGCCGGTCAGGCAGGTTGACTTCCTCAATTAATATTGGATGAAAAAGGTCAATTGAAGTTTTTACAACAGCGTAACCACACCTAGATAACACAAAGGAGTCAATGGCATGGGCAACGGGCGACAGACAACCATAAGAACACTTACCATTTTATCGATCTGCTGGATCACTTTATGCGCTTTTTCCGACAATCCGGTCACGGAAAGCGTGACCATCAACGTGGGCACTTCTCATGACGAACCAACGACGGACGTTAATCCCACTGAAAATGAGAGTTCACCAGCGGTCACACCAACAACATCTTCGCCTGATAGCCTGCCCTTAACAACGGCAGAACCTCAAATATCTTCTTCTCAATGTAATGAATTCACTTTTGACGCCTCAGGATCTTACGATCCTGACAGCAAAGACCTGTCTTTTCAGTGGGACTTTGGCGATGGCGCCACGAGCACCGAGAAAATCGCCACACATCGCTACGATCAAAGCGGTAAATTTACTGTTAAATTGGTGGTTACGGATAACACAGACGGTAACTGCAATACCGCCGCCAGTGCTCAGGTCATCAACGTCAATATTCCTCCCAAAGCGTCTTTTACAGCCCCGGATCAACTGTGCGTTGGGGATGAGTTTACGGTTACGGGCATGGAAAGTCAGTCTGATAAACCTGGGAACATTACTTATTGGTGGGATTTTGGGGATGGCACGCAGCAACAAGGTCAAAGCGCGTCCAAATCGTATTCCGAAGGCGGCAACTATAATGTCACCCTGGTCGTTGATGACAACGCCAAAACCGGATGCAGCACTGATCGAGTTCAACAAAAGATTAAAGTTAACGCTCCACCTCAAGCCAACGCAGGCGAAGACATCAGTATTGGCTGTTTAAATGAAGAAGCCAATCAAGCTGTCACTTTTGACGCTTCCAAAACCAGCGATATTAACGGTGATGAGCTTAGCTATCATTGGAATTTTGGCGATGGCGAAACCGGCGAAGGAGTTAAAGTTTCACATCTTTATCCCAAAAGCGGCAAATATGATGTGACGTTAACCGTGACGGACAATTCGGAGATGGCCTGCAGCAAAGGTGAGGACACCTTGGTAGTCAACCTTAACCGCGCACCGGTGGCGAATGCAGGGCCGGATAAAATTGCCTGCGTGGGGACTCAAATTGAGTTGGATGGTTCAGCTTCCGCTGAAGATGATTCTCAAGCGCTATTTTCAAAATGGGATTTTGGCGATGGGTTGACCGAACGTGGCTTAAAAGTTTTTCACGCGTACGATCGTCCTGGTAAGTACAAAGCCACCTTAACGGTTGAGAACGCTCATAGCCTGGATTGCCCTAACGCTAAGGATAGCGTTGACATTGTAGTTAATTCCAAGCCGACCGTAGAAATAAAAGCCAGAGAAAAAGGATGCGTGGACGATGAGATTGAATTTGAAGCGGTTAACACGCGCGACCCAGATGGAGACAAATTAGAATATTTCTGGAGTTTTGGCGATGGCGCTATTTTAAAAGGTAGTCCCAAAGTCACGCATAAATTTGAGAAGGGGGGAGATTATAAAGTCACCCTCGTGGTTGATGATGGGAAAGGTTCTGATTGTTCGAGCGTTTCTGCCACCGCCATGATCTCAATCAACACGCCACCCATTGCCAACGCCGGCGAGAATAGCGCCTGCTGTGTGGGTGAATCAACGGTCTTTAACGCACTGAAATCCATGGATGAAGATGGGGACAATTTAAAGTACTATTGGGATTTTGGTGATGGTCAAACGGCCACTGAAGCAGTGACGAATCATACCTATGAGCGTGGTGGAGAATATGCGGTCAGGCTACGTGTAGATGACAATTCTCAGACAGCTTGTAGCAGTTCGGAAGTTAATTTCAAAGCGGTCATTAACCAAGCGCCTGTACCCATTATTCAAATCCGTTAATTTCCATAAGTAAAATTAGTTAACAAAAGGGCGCCACGCGTTTAACGCGTGGCGCCCTTTTGTATACTTCCGAAACCAGATTGCCCATGCACAAAATTTCTGAAGAACAACTCGTTGGTCACCGACTTTCAACAAGAAGCAATTAGGCTAGACAATCATCCCCAAAAGTCATTTAAGCTTACTCAATCGGCCAGTAGTATATTGCTGTTCAAAAGTTAATCTTGCCCAATTAATTGTAAGACCTTCAATGATAAATTCACAAGAATTTGCCTGTCAATCCTTGGCCTTGGAAATTATTTCGTGTTTGGCCCATGATCTCAGTAATCCGCTCATGATTATTTCGGGAAATGCGCAACTCGTTCAAATGGAAAGCGGCCTCTCCCAAACCACAATCAACAGCTTACAAATTATTCAGGAAGAATGTCAGAAATCACGCGAGTTGCTGCAACGCCCAATATCGCTATTACGCCACACCGTGGATTCCTGGGAACCGTACGATATTAGCTCCGGAACCGCGCAACTGGTTGATTCTTATAAAACCCCTTTGGCTCAAGCAGGAATAACCATCACCCAAGAACTTCCCGCTGAACCTGTGCCAGTCAAAATAACCGCTGAAATACTTAAAGCATTGTTCGATCCCATTATGCAGAATGCCCGGGAATCCATGCCCCAGGGAGGCTCCATTCGCATAACGCTCAGTCTGGATTCCGCCCATTACGCGCACCTTTGCATCGCTGATGAAGGGGAGGGACTTCCAATAGAAAAACTAAAAATCATCACAAGACCGTTTTTTTCCACTAAACCCGGAAAAATTGGACTAGGGCTCACCCTAACCCAAGGCATGACTCGTAACTTGGGCGGAATCTTATTCATAGAAAAAAATCACCCCCAGGGCGCTAAAATATCAGTTACGCTTCCTGTATCACTCAACTCATAAGTATGGAAAACTCACTCGAAGAAGACTTGATCGCCTTTACCCAAGCTCACCAAAAACAAGCCTTTGGTTTCATTCATTATCTTTCCGGAGGAGAAATTAAAGACACGGCTGAAAGAGCGTCCTTATGCCTTGTTAATGTCTTTTTCCAACAAAAAGCCCGTTACCCCTTAGAACAAGAATCACTAGCCATTCTTAAATTCGCCATTGTCATCTGTAAAGGCTCGGATAACGGACAAAAGGCGTCTTTTGATTTTATCTCCCGTGATGTAGAGCATCGCGAACAATTATTATTAATCGGCCGAGCGTTACGGATGTTGGCTTTTGATTACCGCGCGTGCATCTTACTACGCGACCAATTGCATTTACCATTGGAAACAATCAGCAGCATCATGAATCTCAACCTTCACGATATTAAATTAAAACTGAATGTGGGCCGCATTGAGCTAAGACAAAAAATCGCTGATTTACTGGCCTTTTCCAAAGAAAATGAATAGTTGAAGCCAGTACCTGCCCTGAGGCAGGCGGGTTGACTTCTACAAATCTTTCTTTAAAGAAAGGTCAATAATGACCAACAATGACTCCTGAACAATTTACCTGCGCCACTTTAATAAAGAAAATTAAACTCTTTCAAGATGACTTACTGATGGACGCAGAATACCAAGCGGCCATCAGGCATATCAATGGCTGCGCCCAGTGTAAGACCTACGTGGCCGCACTAGGATCCCTATCTAATGAATTATGGAAAATGGGCGAGGTCGACGTCCCTTCAGACTTCAAGAATCTGGTCTTGGTAAAATGGAGAGAGCGTTCTGCCTCGCCCATACAATCTGCGTCCGTGAAAGTCTTAGGCAGTTTTCAAGGTGATCCGCAAAGCCTGAGCACAACCAGTTCCCCTCCCAGAGACATCATGGACAAAGAACTACTGGGGGGTATTCTTTTTACCGTTGCCCTTCTCATCATCTTTTTAGTCACGGTGTTACGCAACTAAAAAACGACCATGCCCAAAATACTCATTATTGACGATAACGAAGGCGTCCAGAAATTGCTGCGAATCGCTTTGTTGGGTAAGGGAGTAGAAACTGATTTCAAGAAAAACACCAAATCAGCCCTGCTCGCCCTGGAAGCTAACGATATTGATTTAATTACTTTGGATCTGCATTTGGGCAATGAATCCGGACTTGAGCTGCTCAAAATTATCCGCCAAGGATCACGCCGGATTCCCGTTGTCGTCTTTTCCGGCTATCTTAACGACCAAGTTGAAAAGGAATGTCGCCTCGCCGGTGCCAACGAAGTCTTATGCAAAGATATTCCCATCGACAATCTGGTGACGCAAGTAATGCGAATTATCCATGCCCGCGATCGAATCTTACAGCATCCTACCCCTCGCGCGGACCAGCTCATTCTCATTGTGGATGATGACTCTCAAATTAGAAATCTTTTAGAAATCTTTTTTAAAAAGAAAGGCTATCAAGTGAAGCAAGCTGAAAACGCGCAAGAAGCCATCACAACCATGCGCAACCATAGCTGCAATCTCGTGCTATTAGACATGCACTTACCTGACCAAGACGGATTAACCACGCTCCAGAAATTGATTCAAATCAATCCGGCGATCGGAGTGCTCATGATCACAGGAGATTCTGATATAAGCAAAGTTAGTCAGGCCATTTCTCTAGGCGCGTACGGCTACATCCTAAAACCATTTGATTTTTTGTATTTGGAATTAGTCGTCCTTTCCAAACTCGCCATTGCGCAAACCCCGGCTTGAAAAGCCCAAAAATAATTCCCCGATCCGAAGCGATCCGGTTATACTACTTACCAATTAAACCAGTCCTACAAATTTAATCAATCATCAAAACAAGTTATGACCCTTGACCATATTGGATTTGCCGTTAAAGATTTTAAATTAAGCCGCAAATTCTATGTCAACGCGCTGGCTCCTTTAGGGATTACCGTTGTCATGGAAGGAGAAAACTGGGCCATGATGGGAAAAAATGGTAAAGGGGCTTTTTGGTTTGGAACCTATGGGCAAACACCCGGCCCTATTCATCTCGCGTTTGAAGCGGAAGGACGTAAGCAAGTGAAGGCCTTCCACCTGACAGCCACAAACTTAGGGGCCAAGGATAATGGCGCCCCAGGATTGAGACCCCAGTACCATCCCAACTACTACGCCGCTTTTGTCATTGACCCTAATGGGCATAATCTGGAAGCGGTTTGTCACCACTACGAACCTCAAAGCCCTTAAGTACTTTAAACTTTTGAACTGAATCGCCTGGGCAAGCCGTGGTACTTACCTCGCCCTAAAAAGCCTTTGACTCAGTCGCTTCTTCCTTCGCTCAGGGTGGTTCGACCCCTCGCCCCTCTACACCAGTGGTAAGAGAGCCATAGCGAGTCGAACCATAAAATATCTGGCAAGAAATTGACAACATTACCTGCAATCGTTAAGCTAATCTCCGAATAGAATAAATTTTACTTCATCTGATTCATATAGCGTAAGGTCAATACCCAAGGATCCCTTAGCTTAAGGACTTGGGTTTTTTTATGACTTGATTGTTATGTAGACCGCTTCAAAAGGAAATCATGAAATCAATTTATTGTGCTTTGTATCACTAAACCCGCAAAGGTGAGAGGGAGGCCTAAGAAAAGTAAAGCTCGGCATTGGGTACCTCAATACCGTTTTATACCGGAAACCGCCAATAACAACAACTAATATGAAAATGAATCTATTTATTTCCTTAACAAAAACTTTGGCTCTCTTGATTTTTCTTGAAATAATGATTATCTCGGTTGAAGCCAGTCAGGGAAAAGACCACAGCCAGCCGATCACTTTGCAAGCTGAGTCTTCAACTGAATTCACGTTGATACCAATCAATTCCTTAGAAGACCCTTTGGACCGTCAAGAATTTTCCCAACCGGAACCATTACCGCTGCCCAATATTGCACCGCAGATGCTTGATCCTAACGAACTTCCGAGAAACAGTACGGATGCTACTGAAATCAAAAATGCAGACCTCCCCGATATTACCTCCGCAGAACAACACCTTCCGCAACAAGAAGGGGCAACCGAACTTTTTTTGCCAGAAGACACAAACTTTTTGAGCACGTGTAAAATTAAAGAATTTGGGGTTCAATTTATGTGTAATCCGGAGTGGGAAATTGCTGACAGTCGACATCCGGACGAATCACCGGTGATAATTTCGCAAGACCCCTTGATCACGCTGACCTGGAAGAAATTCCCCATCAAAATCCGCTATCTGGGGCAGGTTAATCAATTATTCTTAGAAGATAGCGCTAATTACGCCAGCGGGTTTAAAACGGAGCAGGTTGAATTCGCCGGGTACCCAGCAGTCGCGGTCAAAGGCTACGACCAAAACTTTCCGGAAACTCAACGCCAAGATTATTACTATATTTATGACCAACATTTGATCGGGATATCTTTTGCCATTACGCCCGCTCAACGCTGGGAAGAAAAAAAGCGGTGGCTAAAAGAAATTAAAGAAAGTTTTGCCGGGCTGCCTCATTGACCTCAATAAAGTAACTTATGACAAGTGACTTTCCGTCTCGAATGGCAATAGAATCGATAATAAAAATTAAAACACAAAAATTGTCTTAACGCCGCCAAAAACCTTATTTTCTTGATTCCCGATGTCAGGATTTTCCAAATCTCCTAAGGGTAAATTATAACCAATCGTTGGAGTCATTGAGAGACTATCCGTTAACGGAATCTTAATCCCAACGGTGGGCGTTACATGCGATCCTTCTCCAGCCAACCATTGACCATCCACATAGCCATAGGTTACCCCTAAATCGAGACTAACACCTAGCGACTCGACCACCGGAACACTATGACTTAAGGCCAAGGACCAGTAGTTTCCATCTCCATCAACGTTGAGATCAGAACCATCTTCGTAATCATGCGCGAAAAGTAAAGTTGGATTTAAGAATGTATCCCAAACCACCGTGGCGTAAATTTCTTTAGATGAGGTCTTAAATTCGGGGAAAGAATACCAGGTATGGCCGCCCGTTAGAACAAAATCACCTAATGTGTGGGAATAAGAGACGTAGTAATCGCTTTCATCTGAGGTCAACGCATCTTTATTTTCTAAATCTACATTGGCCCAATAACCAAAGGCAAATCCCTTAACCTCGAAATTCAATCCCGGCTGTAGAACGCTATCCCGATCCAAATATTGACCGCGCCAGACATAACGACTGTAGTAGTCCAGGGTAACACTCCCTGTAAGTTCGAATCCTTTCTCTTTTAAAATGTCTCCGATATTTTTTGATTGAGGTGGTTGTTCTTTTAAAATTTCTTCCGAACTCGCTGGTCGACATAAGAGAGGGCCTACCAACGTAAAAAAAATCACCAAGATAAAACCAACAAATTTAACTCTCTGACTGTGCATGCGGATCCTCCTTAGGTAGTTGGTTGACTTCCATTAATGCCAATCACTCTTCTCCGGAAAGCACTCGACCGTATCCCCGAAACCAATGCAAAAAAAGAAGCACCCTCAACAACTATGCATTTTTATATTATTAATTCTGGAGGCAGACTATACTGATGTCGTTGTAAAAATCACTTGGCTTAATCGCCACATACTACCGGCATCCCAATGATAGTAATGATTCGCTTGCTAACGCATTAACACCGGACTTTCTAGAACAACAGGCTACAGAAGATATTTATTAAAGGGGATGACTCCACTTACACTTCAACTGGCTTATTGCCTTACTAGCTCTGGCTGGCAAGCTCGTTTTTTTCTCCATACTCAGAAAAACCATTAATGGCCATCACTCATGCAAAAAAATAAAAGCTATTCCTTTATAATTCCTATACGCCTATTGGGAGTATTTTTCTTATTCACTTTTTGGACCGGAAAGACGCACAGCATTTTTGCGCAAGGCGATCCCAAGACTTGGATTGTCGCGGTAAATGGCCAACCCGGAAATGCCGGAACGAGCGATAGCCCCTGGGATTTAGGCACAGCGCTCTCAGGAAAAATGACTGGCCCTGGCGACACCATCTTGCTCAAAGGAGGCACTTATCACGGAAGTTTTAACAGCCACCTCAAAGGCTCAGCCGATCACCCCGTAGTCGTTAAGTCATTTACGAATGAGTGGGCCAAAATTGTGGACAACCGTTCTCGAGGCACAGGAGGGACTCTTAATATTTTTGGCGCATGGACGATCTATAGAGATTTCGAAGTCACCAATCTCAATCCCCAAAGAGGTGCTAACCGACAATTTCGCCCCATGGGCATCAATATCCAAGCACCGTACACAAAATTCATTAATCTAATCATTCATGATACCGGAATGGGTTTTGGTTTCTGGGAAGAATCTGAAAACGCGGAAATATATGGAAACATTATTTATAATTGCGGATCTACCAATACTCCGCATGATCTCACCCATGGGCATGGCATCTATTCGCAAAATAAGAATGGCATCAAGATTATCGAGAACAATATTATTTTTAATCAATTTGGCTTTGGCATTCATCTTTACCCCAATCCAGGAGGAATTCAAGGCTATCACCTTAAAAGAAACGTCATCTTTAACAGCGGCGCCTATTTCAAGAGTGGGGCCCGACTCAGCAATTTACTAATTAGTGGCTACACTCCATATCAAGCCGATAACATTGAGCTCCTAGAAAATTATACTTATCAAAGAAATTTATCCCTGTTGACAAAATTCTCGGACGCCAACGCCTGCCTCGGGTGCCAGGACTCGATCACTCATAAACGTATCGTCATCAAAAATAACTATTTTGCGGGTGGAGCGCCCATCGTCCTTATGAACAACTGGCAAAACGTTGAGTTTGATCATAACACCTTGATCGGCGGATTAGGGATGGTCGTTCTCGCCACACCCCTCAATCAAAGCGTCAAGCAGTGGAACTGGAACAACAATACTTATCAAGGAATAGGCATCAATAACAATTCCCAAGCTCTTTTTGGTTTGAATGTCAATGAAAAGATTGTTGGCTGGACGGATTGGCAAAAACTTACTGGTTTTGATCAACAAAGCCAATTCATTTTAGGAAAACCCCGAGGAACAAAAGTCTTTATTTTAGAAAACAAATACGAACCCGGTCGCGCCCATATTGTTGTTTACAATTGGGATTTAAAGGACTCCCTACAAATATCCTTAGCGGGTATCCTCAACAAAGGTCAAGACTATGAGCTAAAAAACGTCCAAAATTACTTTACCGATCCTGTACTTTCCGGTACGTACGATGGGAATTCCCTAACCATTCCGTTAACGATAACCCCAGCAGCGCCAGCCTGGGGAGCAAAAACTCGTCCCCCCAGTGTGGAAAAAGAATTTCAAGTGTTTATTCTGACGACACGTTCACCAACCCAGCAGAGGTAAATCTATGCAAAAAAACCGATTGGAAGCCTTCAGCGATGGCGTCATCGCCATTATTATCACCATCATGGTCTTGGAATTAAAAATTCCGCACGGAACGGACCTCTCCGATCTCAAACCGGTTTTGCCGGTTTTTCTAAGCTACTTGTTAAGTTTTATTTATATCGGCATTTACTGGAATAATCACCATCATTTACTACATGCGACGCACCGCGTTAATGGGGCCATCATGTGGGCCAATCTACACTTATTATTCTGGCTTTCAATGGTTCCGTTTGTCACCGGATGGATGGGGGAAAATCACGGTGCCGCCTGGCCAACGGCGCTTTATGGCCTTATCTTATTTTTGGCCGCACTAGCCTACACCATTTTGCAAAAAACCATCGTAGCGGATCAAGGAAAAAATTCCCCCTTAGCTCAATCTCTCGGGAATGAAGGGAAGGAAAAGCTTTCCATCGCCTGTTATTTAGCCGCCATCGGCTTAGCTTTTGTCAACCAATGGATCTCTGCCGCACTGTATGTTTTGGTCGCCGGTATTTGGCTCGTTCCGGATCGCAGAATTGAGAGAATCGCAGTCCGCTCTTGATTTTAGATAATGGCCTAAGGATACTTTACTGGCCTTATCGCTAATGAGCTGGTCTTATCTCAGATCAAAATATCCCAGTTTTCCGCTAGATTATTCTAAGGATTGCCCTTAAAATTGACCCAACCGTCACATGAGGCTGACTTCAAGTAATAGATCCGTTGGCAAATTTGATAAATGTCTCTAACCAACTCGACCACGCAGAATAGACCAGATAACTCCAGCTAGTATTTGATAATGAACCTCCTGAGAATATTTGTCCTTTATTCTATCCTTAATCTTAGCTGCTCAGCGGCTTTAGCTTGGAGTCCAGGGCCGTTTTCCGTAGAACGGAACGCAAAAGAGTTTCCCATCTGCGTGCAGGGAGAGGTGGTTGAGGATAGGGTCGTTTGGGCTGAGGCGCCCTGGCAACGTTCCAAAGCCACCGTCAAAATTAATCGTGTCCTAAAAGGCTCCCCCAAAGAAGGAGACCGCATTACGTTCGAATACTGGTCGCAGGTCGACAACGCTTTCCATTTGCCCCACTCGTTTACTGAACATAAAAACGTCATCCTTTTTCTTGAATTCAACAATTATCCAGCACACGACAACAGTTATGATCCCGGTACTTACCAGCTTCAATTCGCGAAAGCCCAAAACAAAGGCTACGCCTATTACTTACAAAACAACGAGGGGATTGCAGTGGCTATAGACGCGCTATTTCCGGAGATTGTAATTCCTTTATCTGATTTTTTGGATAGACTAACAAATACTTTAACAACACCCTATATTCCAACCTACCAATAACCCGTAAATCCGATGCGTTCTTTATTTATTCTTTTATTCGTTTTAGGGGCCGGCGCTCTTGGCGCCTACTATTATCAAAACACCATCAGCCCGTCTCAAATTCCCGGCCCCGTTTCCCCGGAAGGCTATCGCTGTCAAGGCAAAATACATTGTTCTCAGATGGTTTCCTGCAAAGAAGCCCTGTTCTATTTAGAAAATTGCCCTAACGTGCAAATTGATGGGGATGGAGACAAAATTCCCTGTGAGAAAGAATGGTGTGGGCACGCGATCGTCCCTAGGCATAGCTTTCAAAATCGTTAAGGGAGGGAAGCATGACTATTGCCTATTTTTGTATTGTTATCGGACTTTTTATTCCCTTAGCTTGCGCGGGCTACGCGAAATTCACGACCAAAGGCTACAACAATAACGCTCCCCGTGAATTTTTGGCTAACGTGCAAGGTAAAAGCCGACGCGCGCACCACGCCCAATTGAACTTCTACGAAACTTTTCCTGGGTTTATCGGAGGCGTCATCATCGCGCACCTACGTACCGCTCCCCAGAACCTCATTGATAGCTTGGCCATCGCTTTCATCGTGTTCCGCATTTCTTACGCGTTGTTTTATATCGCTGACCAGGCAACCCCGCGCAGCTTGGCTTGGGTGCTCAGTTTTGGGGTCATCATCTCACTTTATTTTATCGGAGCCTAAACTGAAATTCTATAATCCAGCGTTGAAGTCGACATTCTCTTGACATAGAATAGGCCCCATCAATTAATCCTTACCGCCAAACCACATCACTAAAAAGGAGAACAGGATGTTAAAGACTCATCGATATTGGAACCAATCCGGCAAAGGCTGCCTATCGGTTATTATTGTGCTCGCCATCGTATTGGGAGGACTATTCATTGCTTATAAGAATGATAAAAATGCCCAAAAGGCTATGAATAACCTTGCCAAAAACTTTAAAATAGACCTACCGAGCCTTATGGGTGGCGGTTCCAACAAAAATACACCTAACCTCTTTGGCCAGATGATCGGCAAAGAAAATGAAGAGGCCTTACGTAAAGCGGGCGTCAATAACCCTAATGATTTAATGGATAAAGCGAAACAGATTAATAGCCCCGGCATGCTGGACAAAACCGGCGTTAACAGCGCTCAAGACCTCTTAAAGAAAATGGAGCAAAAATAATTAGCCAGCCTATTTCCTTTATGCTCAATATAAATCTTTAAACTTATTTTTTAACCAGCAGTCTCACCAGGGAGACCATTTATGAGCCAAGTACGTTTGTTAGTCGGAACCCGCAAAGGAGCTTTTATCTTGACCTCTGATGGTCGCCGCGAAAACTGGGAGGTCAGCGGTCCGCATTTCGCGGGCTGGGAAATTTACCATATAAAGGGCTCTCCGGTAGACCCAAACCGAATTTTCGTCTCCCAAACCAGCTCCTGGTTTGGCCAAATCATCCAACGTTCGGATGATGGCGGCCGGACATGGACGGTTCCTGGGGGAGAAAAAATACCGGGACCTACCGATATGCCGGGGGGAGGAAGCAACAAATTTATTTACGATGGTGTCCCGGGGACCCACCAATGGTATGACGGCACACCGCATCCTTGGGAATTCAAACGGGTATGGCATTTAGAACCCTCCTTGACCGATCCCGACACCGTTTACGCGGGGGTAGAAGACGCGGCGCTATTTGTCACCAAAGATGGCGCCAAGAATTGGCAGGAGCTATCCGGGTTACGCAAGCATGGATCAGGCCCCCAATGGACGCCTGGAGCGGGTGGGATGGGGCTACATACCATTCTATTAGATCCCTCAAATCCAAAACGCATCCATATCGCGATTTCCGCAGCCGGTGTGTTTCGAACCGATGATGGCGGCTTGACATGGAAAGCAACGAACCGGGGCCTCAAATCACAATATATCCCTGATCCGGAAGCGGAAGTAGGGCACTGCATTCATCGCATTGCGCGTCACCCCTCGCGCCCCAATACCTTGTTCATGCAAAAGCATTGGGATGTCTGCCGAAGCGATGATGGGGGAGATCATTGGACGAAAATTAGCGGTAACCTTCCAACGGACTTCGGGTTTCCCATTGAAGTCAACGCCCATGAGCCCAATACAGTTTACGTTATCCCCATCAAAAGCGACTCTGAGCATTATGTACCTGAAGGCAAACTGCGCGTCTACCGCAGTCGCACGGGCGGCAATGAATGGGAAGCACTGACCAAAGGCTTACCGCAGAAAGACTGCTACGTAAACATTTTGCGCGACGCTACCTCGGTTGATCAGCTAGATCCCTGCGGCATTTATTTTGGAACAACGGGTGGGCAAGTTTATGCCTCGTCGGATAACGGGGATTCCTGGAAGGCGATTGTGCGCGACTTGCCGGCGGTATTATCGGTGGAAGCGCAAACACTGCAATAACATCGTTCCCAAAGGCCTCAAAAATAAATTTTAATGATCAATTCAAACGTTTTTTATACAAACAGTAAGCTCTATTAATCTTTTTAATGATCCGTGTCCAACTACCCGCCCAATTGCAAAGCCTCGCGGGCATTACCGGTGAAGTGACGGTTTCACTTCTGGGGCAACCGACGATCCAGGCGGTCTTAGAAGCGATTGAAAAAAACTATCCCATGTTGACGGGGACGTTACGCGCCCCGGGGACTCATCTGCGCCGACCGCTGATCCGGTTTTTCGTCTGTAACCAAGATTGGTCGCATGTTCCCATGACCAATCAATTACCCGAAGCAATCGTTTCAGGGAAAGAACCGTTTTTAATCATCGGTGCCATTGCGGGGGGATAAGCGTGTAGCTTATTAAATGAACATTTATTAAAAGTCATCATGAGACGAAGCAATAACACTTGTATCCTCGCGTTTAAAGCCACGGTCTGGGTTTACAATGGCCCGGCGCCTTGGCACTTTGTGACCCTCCCAAAAACCATGTCGGCAAAGATTAAAGAATATTTTGGCATGCTGGGAAAGGCCTGGGGGTCATTACCGGTGAGGGCAACGATAGGCAAAACCGCCTGGCAAACGTCACTTTTCCCGGACCGAAAGTTGGGTTCCTATATACTGCCCCTCAAAAAAGAAATCCGAAGCAAAGAGACCATCAGCGCAGGAAGCACACTTAAAATAAATTTAACCATCCAACCCTAACAACATCTAATTTGTTTAAGGAGAACAAACATGACGTCTCACAACAACAACCTTGATCTTGCCAACATGATGATTAAAATCCAACAACAGTTGGCCGCCCTGGATCAAAAAGTCGACCACTATTTCAAGAATGCTCTACCGAAACCTGTCACCAATTTGCCCTCACCTCAAAATGCCCAACCGTCGCAGCCCTCATCGCCCAGACCGGCCGTCGCCCAGGCAATGGCCACCGGAAATAGTCGCCCCGCTAACCAGCACCAACGGCCCGGACGGACGATATTTAAAGCAACCTGCGCGGAATGCCAAAAAGAATGCGAAATCCCTTTTAAGCCAACGGGAGGCAGACCGGTCTATTGCAAAGAATGCTTCACCCGCCGCAAGGCCAACCCCGCATCAAAAGCGCCAATCACTAATGACGGTCCGGTTAGCGCCTTTTCGGTCATCCAGCAGGAGGCCGATACAGAATCAGAACTCGGCATAGTTCAAACTTCACCAACCAAGATCACAAAGCAACGATCAACCATGGCAAAAAAAGCCCCCGCAAAAAAGAAAGTCGAAACAAAATCCAAGAATGGAAAGAAAAATAGCCCAAAACGCACGCGTTAAATCTCCATTTACCATCACGTGATCTATTGCTTAACAAAAAGTAATAAATTGTCTAAATAACAGCTAAGTATTTCCTAACGTCAATTACTGCAAGGAAATAGGGGACCTTATTTCAATAATTTTCTAACCAAAGATTAAATCAAACAAAACAATAAGATATTACAAACACTTGGATTAATTATAGTTACAACTTACTACCCAAAAGAATCGACGTTTAATTCGATTTGACAACCCGTGCTATACTTTATTTAGCAGTCTGATTTCAGCTATTTTAAAAAGTCATTTTCTTTGAATTTCATTCATCCGGTGCAGGTCTAAGAAGAGGCAGCGTTAGACAAGTCTTTTCTTTCTGAAAGGCGGTGATCTGCGCGATGAAAAGATTAATTATACTGCTTTTATTTTGCCTGTTTGGTCTGGTGCTCCATAGCGAAGCCGATAATGGAAACGTCAACCCAGCGCCAGCTGAAGTCAATCTCGGCAAAATCGTTATCCAAAAAAGCCAAAGCCCTACTCCAACTGATTCCACCGGAATCCATTATGGGTTTACCAACCTAACATTTCATAACGGCACCGCTCCTGAAGCCAAAATTGACCATCCGCCAGCACCACTGGTAGAAAATTCATTTTCCTTAGTCAAAAATGCTGAGGCCAATTTAGGACCCTTAGGCCCGACACCCGCTATTTTTGCCAAAATTTGCAATTCAGTTAACCAGGCCCGTCAAATCCATGATCTTAAGACCGTTTTGACCGAAACCAACTATCAACAACTAAGGTCAAAAATTGATAATGGCGCTTCACCTCACGCTGTTTTAGCGATGATCCAAGCGCAGCGACCTGACAAAATACGCGTCATGGACTCCAAAATAGAACAGGACCAGGTCACGTTGGCGGTGACCGGAGAATCACCCTTCGGCCCCATGCAGGGCATGATCTATTTATTAAAAAACCAAGGGCAGTGGAGAATCGCCCGTGAAGACTGGCACGCGGGTAAGTCCAAGACAATCGAAATGTCACCGGCGGTGTTACTATTATCGGAAGACATCCAGGCCCATCAACGAAATCGCGCCGGATTAATAGCGTCAATAACACCCGAATATAAATTTGATCGTAATTTTTTACCGCTCTCGAAAGTCCCTTACAAAGTAACCCGCCGTGCGTTTGAATTTGTTTTCCTGTTAAATAAGCCCCAAAAGACCGATTCCTCTAAGAAAGCGGACCGCAGCGACCTGCATATTCTTTGGACCGCCTCTAAAAAACGTAAAATAGAACAAAAACTCATTAAGGATGAATACCCCATCGATGTTTCCATTGCCAATGATCAAGACGGCTACGCGCCGGGGCAATGGAACCTCGTATTACCTAGCCGCAAACCTCGCCAAGTGAAGGTGACCTTTCTCTTGTCCTTTTAAGCAAATTAAAACCTAGGTAAAAACTTATCAACGTAATCCCTTTCAACAATTCCCAACATAAGAAATGAAATTGTTTTATAATTGGTGCCGTTGCATTGGGAATAATCGTGAATTTAGCTAAAAAGGAGAGAGACTCATGGCAACCAATACTGTTCGCTTGCACCGCGTTATACGCACCACACCAGAAAAACTCTACCGCGCCTTTCTAGATCCCGATGCTCTCGCCAAATGGCTTCCTCCCGATGGATTTACTTGCAAAGTCCATGAGCTTCATCCTAAAGTAGGTGGTACATACAAAATGTCTTTTACTAACTTTACGACCGAAGGCAGCCATTCCTTTGGAGGGACCTACCTCGAACTTTCACCCGGTAAACGGTTGCGTTATAGCGACACATTTGATGACCCGAATCTTCCCGGAGAAATGATCACCACCGTCGACCTTAAAAAAGTCCTTTGCGGGACAGAACTGTCAATTGTTCAAGAAGGTATCCCATCGGCCATTCCTGCGGAAGCGTGCTATGTGGGGTGGCAGGAGTCACTGACCCTACTGGCAAAATTGGTCGAGCCGGAGATAAAGGAATAAGTGTCAATTTAAATGATATGTCAGAAAAATTTTTACTAAAGGATTTACTTTTCAACAAAACAAAAGTTGAGAGAATTGCCGGTGAAATTTACCAGGCATATCCGTCATTCCAACGCAATACGTTTACGAACGATATTGTTGCCCAATTTCCTCAACTTGAATTAAAAGAACGGATTTCTTGGATTGCGCAATGTTTAAAAGAATATTTACCGAAAGATTTCTCTGACGCAGTTGCTGTTCTCATCAAAGCATTGCCCGCGCCGAACAATCCGAATTTATCTGATGACGACTTTGGTGACTTTATTTACGCACCCTATGCTGAATATGTGGCAAGAAATGGATGCACCCAAGACCATTTGCCGCTATCGTTCAACGCACTTTATGAAATAACCCAGCGCTTTTCCGCAGAGGATGCGATTCGTTATTTCATTAACGCCTTCCCACAGGAAACATTAAGAGAACTGCTTTCGTGGACAAAAGACTCTCACTATCACGTCCGACGATTGTGCAGTGAAGGAACGCGGCCCAAACTTCCCTGGTCACAAAGAATTAATTTGGCCCTCAACACACCACTCCCGATCCTGGATAATCTCTTTTCTGACACAACACGATTCGTCACCCGCTCAGTGGCTAATCACATAAACGATATTTCCAAAATAAACCCGGAATTAGCCATAAAAACCCTCTTAAAATTGAAAAAATCTAAGAAACAAAAACTGGAAGAAATGAACTATATCGTTCAACATTCCCTTCGTACACTGATTAAAGAAGGTCATCCCAAGGCCATGCAGATGCTTGGATTTGATCATGCCCTGCGGCTAAACATATCAAATTTTACCGTTCCCAAGAAAGTTAAAATGAATGCCGCGCTTGAATTTTCATTTACCATAAAATCTCCCAAAAGCACTGACGTCATTATTGACTACACGCTCTATTTTCAAAATAAAAGAGGAGCCCTCAACAGCAAGAAAATCTTTAAACTCACACAAATTTCGCTTATCAAAAACAGATCTATCGTGGTCTCAAAACGTCATTTCCTTCGCGAACATATGACGACACGCACGTTGTATCCCGGTAAACATATGATTGAAATTCAAATTAATGGAAATATTTATGCTAAAAAACCATTTGACCTGCATCGGAGATAACCTGGCGATCACGTCTTTACCATGGAACTTTAAGAAACTGACCTTTAACCAAATAGGAGAAAAAATGAAATACTCTGAACAATCACTTCTTGAAATCCTAATCTTTAGCATAACCATCATTCTTAGCACAACCGCTACTTCCTGGGCAAACGAACCCGTCTGGGATGCTAACACCGTTGAGATGATAGGAGAAAAATTATCTGATGGTGTCTATGCCTACTACGACAGCAAGGCTCAAGAACTGGCGCCCAGAGGTATTCCACTGGCGACCAGCGGCGGCTTTATTATTGGAGAGAAGGGTGTACTCGTGATTGATACGATGCTCAACAAACGTCTTAACCAGCAAGTTCAGAATTTAATTACAAAGGAAACCAGCAAACCAATCATATACGCGGTTAATACCAGTTACCACGGTGATCATTCCTATGGCAATATGTATTTACCCAAAGACACCAAAATCATTCAACATGCGATAACCAAAACCTATATTGATGAACATTTCAAAAAAGACACGGAATTCATGATTCAAAATTTTGGTGAAGGCCGGGGAATTGAAGAAATTTCTCCTCGAACGGGAGACCTGTTAATTTCAAAAGGAGAGAAACTCGTTGTTAATTTAGGAGGAAAATCCGTTGAAATCATCGACTTCGGGTTTGCTCAAACGGGGGGAGATTTGTTTGTCTGGGAACCGGCGTCAAAAGTTTTGTGGACTGGCAACCCGATTATTACCATCAAACCAGCTTTGCCCTGGTTATTAGATGGACATCTTTTGGAAACACTTGAATCTTTAACTAAAGTTTATGAATTCTTGCCTGAAGATGCGCGCATTGTTCCCGGACACGGACCCGTGATAAAAAAAGAAGATTTAAAATGGCACCTCAATTATCTGCAAACGGTCAAAAATAAAGTTCAAGCCGCCATCGACCAAGGACTAACTTTGGAAGAAACAGTGAAAGAAGTAACCATGCCCGAATTCCAAGGATATGCCTTGTTTAATTGGGTGCATCCGGGTTTAAATGTTCCGGCGGCTTACAAAGATTTAACTAATTCTGGCAAATAAACCAAGTCGACAAATAAAGAATACTTATGCAACCCCAGGCAACAATCACCACATACCACGTCAAAGATTTCCGCAGTTGGCTCATGAAACATCACCAGAGTGAATCTCGGGTCGCCCTGGTAATTCACAAACGACATACGGGTAAACCGGCACCAACCCACCGAGAACTTCTAGAAGAAGCCATTTGTTTTGGATGGGTTGATACCACGATCAAACGCATCGATGAGGACACCTTCCTCCGTCATTTTGCCAAACGTAATTTGAACAGCCAATGGAGCAGCAATACCCTTAGTTATGCAAGACAGCTCATCAAAGACAAGAGGATGAAGCCGGAAGGCTTGCGTTTTTATAAGCTCGGCCTGGCTAAACCTACCCATGATGATGGAATTCCTAAAAATCCGGACATGCCACCGGAACTTAAAAAGACGCTATCCAAAAACAAAAACGCCCAAAAAAACTTTGCTGCTTTTCCGCCATCGACAAAGCGAATGTACTACCGCTGGCTCCTAAGAGCCAAACAGCCTGAAACTAAAAAGAAACGCGTCAATCAGATCATCACCGCGGCTTTAGCAAACAACAAGAATGTCTTTCAACCTCAGCAGAAAATAAATACTTGAAAAGTCTTATCAACGTTTAAAGAATAATCAATTGCACACCGACTACATTATTGTTTTACCCAAATATATCGCCATCAGCGGTCTAGGAATGGTTGTTCTCACAATTCTTATTTATTGGATTAATCTAAATAATAAGAATTCTAAAAAGCACGAATGAATTAAAGAAATCGTACTTGCTGCGACCAAAAATTAACAACAACCCATGCCCTACACACAAAGTGTCCGTAGTTTAAACGATAAAGAGATTCGTTTCCTCAAAAGCCGGGTCTACAAACTTGAGAAAAAACTCAAACCTGCGGCGACGATTATCTTAACGCAAGGTTGTATTGGATTTGGGATCGCGGCTTTCCTTTGCGGACTGGGGTTTCTGACAGCCAAAGACAAACCGCCCGTTTGGTTTTTGGGGATACTATTTTTCCTGCCCGGCCTAATCTGGACCTTATGGTTTAGCAAAGACGCGTTAAAAGAACACCAATGGCGCGAACAAACGCTGACCCGGCTTAAAGACGCTCTCGCCTATGATCAGGCCCGTATCGAACGAATCACCTGCGAAAGGATGATTGAAATTGAAGAACGAGAGGATGAAGGGGCCGGCTACCTTTTTGAAGTCGAGCCTCATAAATTATTTTTGCTTTCTGGACAAGAATACTACGCCGGCCCCAAATTTCCTTCAACGGATTTTACTTTGATTGATATTTTAGATTCTAAAGAGCATGCTGTTCATTCCATCATAGAAAAAAATGGGGCAAAATTAAAACCTTACCGAATTATCTCCGCGAAAGATAAAATCAAAGAATTAATTCCTTATGAAAACAAAATCCTCAATTGCGCAATTGAGGATTTAGAAGAATTTCTATTGTCATCTGCAAAACAAAAGGATATTAATCTTAGTTAATAGACCCAAAATACATAAGTACATGACCTGTGGCTCTCACACATACCTTTTGTCCATGAATAAAAAAATAACAATGAGGCATTTCCTTACAAAAATACGCCTTGGATTCTTAATTTTCATTTTATTACCCCTGTTTTATTCCTGTTCAAGTGAAACAAAACCAGGGACAGCGTGCGTCCAAGATGCGGATTGCTGGTGCCGTAAATTTACCGGAGCAAAATTTGTTCCTGGAAAAGATCCCGGAAAATGTGACCTGCAAACCAATCAATGTGAGCGATGTCTCTATGAATAAGGACGTCCCCAGACTAATTTCATCTGCGCGTTTTTTATGATGTTAAGCACAGGAGGGAAGGATATCTTTAACTAATGAGACTGCTACGTTTCTTTCGCTGGTTATTTTGGGGCGTGCTGTGGGCTATAACCATTACGGGGTTTCATCACCTCAATCATTGGCCGATTTTCATCAGCCTAGTCCTTTTGATAGCGCTACCCCTGATCAGTTGGCGCTTTAAAAATGAAAAAGTGTTGGCGATCGGGGCTGTGGTCGGATTTTTGGGCTTATTGGCTGGTTTGTGCAGCCTTAACCCCAGCAATGAACGCGCGTGGGCCCAAGAGCATTCGGTTTTAGCTAAAATCAATATTTCAGGCCAACACGTAACCATTGATGGGTTGCGCAACTTCCACTGGAAGAATCAAAAAGAATGCAAGCCCGTTTGGGAGCGCCAAACCTTTAATCTCGACAAACTAAAGAGTTTGGAATTGATCATTGAGCCATTTAAAGATTCTGATTTTATGGCCCACACCATGCTCCGCTTTGGGTTTAGCGATCATAAACACATTGTCGTTTCAGTGGAAGCGCGAAGAGAGCAAACAGAAACGTACAGTCTCATCAAAGGCTTTTTCCATCAGTTCGAGCTGATCTACATCTTTGGCCAAGCCGATGACCTCCTAACCCTTCGGGCCGTACACCGAAACGCCCGGCTCTACGCCTACCCCATCAAAGCTGACCGAGAATTTATGGTAAACCTTTTCAAAGACCTGGTCGCCTCGGCTAATGACTTACATCACAACCCACGGTTTTACCGCAGCATCCGGGAAAACTGCACAACAACCTTGGTCAAACATTTTGACCGACAGCCCATCGAACATATCGGCTTACGCCGAGAAACACTTTTTCCGGCACTTACCAGCTGGCTCCTGTATCAAAGAGGCTTTATGGATACGGATCTATCCTATGAGCAAGCCAAAAAACATTTCCGGATTGATGAACACATCAGAGAATTCTCTAGAAATTCTCTCTAAGCACCCGTGCTTAGGCAAATAATTCTCGTCCGACAGCCTACTACGCTTAAGAACCCTGCCTAACAGACCCTCTTGACGATTTACGAAAGCCGGGGCATAATTTGTTCTTATGAAAAAACTCGTGCTTACTTTATTTTTCTTAACAGCCGCCACCAACGTTTTTGCCACTCAAGAGACGCCAAAACACCGTCCGGATACCATCGGAGAAAAATTGGTCGGGTCATTTGTCAAAACCTTCGCCAAAACTTATATCGCCACCCATAATCTCGAAAAGTTTAAAGCAAAGAACATCAAGAAAATCAACAAAATGGATGAAGCCAAGCTCCAGCGGCGTATAAAGATTTAGGTGGGACGTAAAAGACACGGTAAATCGATAGACGTTGTCCCAATATACTAGGACTATAGTAATTAACAAAACAACCCCATCCGTTGGGGTTGTTTTGTCAGTCTTTGTTGGCTAGATGGATTGGAAGAGCGTCTTGTTTACTGCTCTACTGAAAGGTGCAAGGACGCGATTTTAGAAAATACTGGATAAAATCTGCGCGATGAGAAGAGAGGACAAAAATAACATGTCCTTCACCAAGTTAATAAATGAAAACTTCTTATTCCTTGAGAAAGAATACCGCTTTTCACTAACGGTTGACAATGATAGCAGTGTAACCTTCAAAAGAGCTGATTTTAGCATCCTCATGGGATGGTATAAGGGAGAGATCGATATCGATTTCTACGTTCACCTTGAAACACCCATTCTGCGGCCATACCACAGCCGGATGTTCCGACTTTATCAGGTGATTCGATTGAAAAATAAAGCTGCGCTTGCCAACGCTCCCCAATTCCCCAGCTATATCACAACGGAAGAAGAAGCCGAACAAGAGATTAAATTCGCTGCCAAACTCATGAAACATCATTGCGTGGATATTTTAAACGGAGATATCAAAATTTTTGAAGATATCATTCAAGGCAACCAACACTTTGGCAAGAGTTCCGGGTGAATTCCGGGGAGAGTTCCGGGAACATAATACTTAATTATTTCGGGTTAACTATTGTATCCACGGAATTGTAATCCTCCATTGGGGCAAGAAAGAATAATTGACAGAAAAGCCTGCCTAAGTTAATTTATAAACCTTCCCAAAAGAATTCCTGGGTTTCATACAATGCGGATAAGAGGCATTTCATCACAACTAACGAGGAGTCTCTATGCTAAATCGAAAGCCTTTTGCTGTTTTTGTGCGCCTTTGTGTCTTTAATTTTTTTCTATTTTCTGCCAATCTGAGCCAAGGTGCGCTCATTTGCACCGAAACCCAGGCTAACATTCCCGTCAACCTTCAGTGGGCCGGAGCATCGCCCAATGATGTGTCAACGCTCAATGGTTCCACTTCGACTCCCGGTCATCTGCAAGGGCGTCTGAAACAATGCATCCCCGACGGCAGTGTGGCCGGTGAACAGGGAACCTTCGAATGGTTACCGCCAGTCGCCGGCGACAGCGCGTTTTTTGTAGGCGAGATCAACGGCCCCAACAGTGTCGCCTTAAACGGTCCGGATTTTAATTTTGTCAGCATCCGCATGGGCAACGCAAATTTCACTGGCAGCCTCTTGGCCAATGACGTGGTCATTCAAGAATATCTTCTAGATTCCAAAATGAATTTTAACGGCGTCACCATCTCGGCGCTGAATTCTATCCTGATCGATAGCAACGATGGAGAAGAGATTCCAGATCAAGACCTGACCGTCAAATTCGAGGGCGGTGGGCTGACAGCGGTTCATGATATTAACATCGGCGCGCTTGCCCGCGCGGTCACCAAACTGGACATGACCGGATCGACCCTCAACTCTGACACACTCAGCCTTCAACCTTCCTTTGATGGTGGCGGATTTCTTGACATGACCTTCACCAGTGGGCAAAGCGAGGTCGCCCGCGACGTGATGATCGGCCAAATCGTGAACGGCGAAACCAACCTGACCATTGATGGGTCGCAGGTCAACTGGGCAGGCGCTTCCGGCTTCACCACAATCGGTCATTCGGGCGATGTGAATGTAAAAATTAAGGGTGGTTCAGACGTAAGCACACATGAAACATTCATGGCTTTTCAGCCGGAATCCAATGTAGAGATGACGATCGACGGCTCCAAATGGACTGCGGGTAATCTTGTTATCGGCGGGTTCGGTGACGCCACCGTGACCGCCAATACGGGTGCCGAGCTTGCGAGCAAAAACACTACCATCGGCAGCTTTCCTACTACCGGTACAACTGAAGCCATTGTGACTTTAAACGGCAATGCCAAATGGGACATCGACGGATTTCTCACGGTCGGCTCACAGGGTAAGGGTACGCTTATCCTCAATGATGACAGCACGATCAATGTGTTCGGCTTAACCATTATCGGTGTTCTCGACGGTTCCGACGGCCAAATCGATGTGCACAGCGGCAACACGTTGAAAGTAACAGAAACATTTGAAGTGGGCCGTAGCGGTGATGCGGATCTGAACATCTTTCAAGGCGGGCACGTGGATGTCGGGGGCGATCTGTTCGTCGGTACCTTCCAGACGGGCAATGGCGATATAGCCATCGATGGTGGACTTTTGACTGTCGATGGGAACGTCAATATCAGCAACGGCTCGCCCGGTGTTACCAATGATAACGGTTTTGGAGATATTAGGATCGAGAACGGCGGCACGCTTGAATTCGGCTCTGACAAACAGCTGCGCATCGGCCGGCGCGAAGGCACCCACGGTTCGTTGTCTATCTTTGGTGCAGACAGTAAAGTGATCGGAGGGGACGCCATTGCGCAGGGCATCCAAGTTGGGCTCGATGGTGAAGGGGATCTTGGTCTTTTTGCCGGCGCCACCCTGGGCGATGCCGAACAAGATCTAGTCGTCGGCATCAACGAAAAAGGCGCGGGCAATATTGGCGTGGTCAACAATGGATCGCTACTTAGAACCGATAACTTGATTCTGGGTGATCGGGGCCAGGGAACAGGCATTGTTCTGGATGGAGGAAAGATTGAGGTTGCAAGCGACTTGACAATCGGCAAGATCAGCAAAGGCGTCAATAAATTGGAGGTTCATGGCACCGGATCGCGTTTGGAGGTCGGCGGAGAATTGACGATTGGCGATGAAGGCAACGGCGAATTGGAATTGAAAGACGGCGGTGTCCTCGACATGCAAGGATTTAATTCCAAGATCACGCTCGGGGAATTGGTGGGTTCCAGCGGCAAATTAACTCTCAACGGCAGCGGCCCGCATTTGGCAAGCGACACCGAAATCATCATCGGTGATGAAGGCTTGGGCGAGCTTCATCTTGAGAACGGCGCGCAATTGACCATGGATGATGTCATTCTCGGTAATAAACCTACCAGTCTGGGGCATGTTTTTGTTAAGGGACAGGGTTCATTGTTCGAAGTGCAGAACAGTTTGATTGTCAGCAGATTCGGCGGCGGCGCGATTTTAGTTGCGGAAGGCGGAGCATTAAAGACTTCAACCGTGGACGCAAACGCTAAATCAATTTTAGCCTCTGAAGAAAGCAGTCCGACCGCGGTCATCACGATCGACGGTGAAGGATCAAAGTGGACGGCGGGTGACATCGTCGTCGGCCAAAAAGCCAACGGCCTCGTCAACGTGCGCGCCGGCGGCAATGTCGACACTAAGAATCTTGTGCTCGGTGAAGAACAGAATGGTTTCGGCGAGATCAATATCGAAGGTAAAAGCGGTAATACGCCCTCCGAAGTGACCTATTCTGAACTTACCGTGGGCAAAAACGGACGCGGTAATATCGTGGTCAGCCAAGGCGGACTCCTACAGGGTAAAGATGCCGCCACGCAAGTTTTCCTCGGAGACGATGCCAATTCTTCCGGAACAGTTTCGATCTCCGATGATGGTTCCCGGTGGATCGTGGGCAGTGAGCAAGGTTTGGTCCTTGGAGTTTTCGGTCAAGGAACGGTCGATATAAAAAACGGCGGTGTCGTTGAATTGGAGCCAGAGGCGGAATTGATCCTGGGCACTCTTTCCTCCACATCCAAAGGCACGATCACCGTGGACGGTGTCAGCGCCGGTGACCGGGCTTCACAGCTTTTGACCGGCAGCAGTGTTGTGATCGGGCGTCTCGGCGAAGGCCATGTCGATATCTTAAATGGCGGTGAATTCAAAGCGGCCGAGGGTGTCGATGTAACGACCGAAGTCGGGACACAATCCGGCAGCAAAGGAATCGTCAACGTCGAGGGTGAAGATTCGATCTGGGCGCCGGGTGATGTGACCATCGGTGGCGATGGTGTCGCGCAAGTGACGGTCAAAGATCTTGCGATCATCAACAGCAACAACGTGGTTATTCAAGGTAATACCACGAGCGAAACCATGGTCACGGTACACAACGCGGAGTGGGATCTTTTTAATTTCGATATGGAAGGCGACAGCCGGTTGAATATTGAGGGTACTGCTGGCGTTTCCACGTTTACGGTCCATGGTGATAGCACGGTCCAGGGAACGGGCGCAGGCACTCCTTTGGTGACCGTCGATGGTAATTTCGCGCAATATGACGCATCTAACGCCGACGTTTTTCTGGACCATGCCACTATGTTGGTCAACAACGGCGCGGGAGTAAAAGCGTCGAATATGATCATCGATGGATCGGGACTGTTCCACTTACAGAACAATTCTTTTGCTGAGATCTCAAATACGATGATCGTCAATAGAGGATTGGCTCAGGTGGGAGTCGGCAGTGTTGTGGACGTAGAAAAAAATCTGCAGATCGGCACGTTGGGAACAGTGGACGTGACCCAGGGCGGTGTGGTCAACGTTGGGTTCAACAACATCGGCACACCCAACGGCACGGTATCTGTCACGTCCGGCGGCACGCTTTCCGGCAGCGGCACGATCAAGGGCGATCTTTTTGTCGGTGGTGAAACACAGCTGGGATTCGGTAACGGCGGAAAAGTGCTCCCGGGTAACTCGCCGGGCAAGTTGACGATCGACGGCAATTTCTTTTTAGACACCGGCGCTTTTCTAGATTTAGAAGTTGCTGGAACACTTCCCGGGGACTTTGATCAGTTAGATGTATTAGGCTTTGCCGAATTCGCTCCCGGAAGTATCGTTGAATTTTCTTTTCTAAACGATTATCTACCCAAAGCCGGAGACACCTTTTCCTTTATCACCGCGCAAAACGGGGTGAATGGACTTTCTAATGATAATTTTCGTTTCAAGAATATTGACCCGTCCTTTTTGTATGACATCAAGACGGACAATGGACACTTCACCTTGGCCGCGCTCAACGACGGGCAGATAAGCACCCCTGAGCCAACAACTATGGCGCTCATGTTTTCGGGTTTGGCAGGGATGTTCTGGTATAGACACCGCAAGGGTGTTAAATCGTAATAATTATTTTGGCAAACATCCCGCAAAGGCGTAATCTATCGTCAGGTACTTGGCATTTAACTACTGTAAACCCCAAAGACAGCCCGCAGGCTGTCTTTATTTTTGATGGTTAGAATCGTGAGACATTTTACATAATTTCTTATAAAAATACTTACAGAACAAATCCTGGCAGGGTGGGATTGGGTGACAAGTATCTAATACTCAATTTACCTAAAACAAAAAAATTCCCAATAAAAAAACTTTACCCCAATCATGAATAACCTATGGCAACTATACGCGCTAGGTTCGGCTTTTTTCGCCGAAGGCTCAAGACGCTCTACCAACTTCTTAAATACCTTAAGATTCCAAATAAATCCCAGCCCGGGCGGGATTTATTTATAACTTCTTTAAATACTAATTGATCGATAAAGCGTCTTGTCGACAGGCCTACGAATTACCGGCAGGCAGGGCGGACATGGGTCAACTCTGGCGATGAGATCTCCAAATAGAAAGATACACCTTTTTTTATTACATTAAATAGTACATCACCGTACACAAACCTCGTCTTGTACAGCTGATCTTAAGCCTGTATAATTGCCTCATATAAAAAAATCAAATCTCTCAGAACCCGAAGGAAAGGGCACTATGCCGAATAAATCACCCACGAATCAGGTCATTGGATATACATTTTTACTTAGCGGCTTCTTGGGTATTTTGCTCATCGGCTGCGGGATTGGACTATTAATTTGTATTCTCACCGTTCCTGATTACACAGGGTTGGGGCATTTTATTGCCTTATTACTCGCGATCCCCGCGCTAGCTTTCGGTTTCATGCTAACCTATTTTCTGGTTCCTCTGGCTTTACGTCAGCTCCAGTGGCATTATCAAATCATCATTCTCCCAGCGCTCATCATCGGATTAGTTCCTATCGGATTGGGAGTCCAGAAATCCTTGGATGTATTCGCTACAAGTCAGAAGGAACGCCAAGCTACGCTAGAAAGAATCCTAACGCGAGAAAAAAAGAACCTGGAACAATTTCAAAAAAACGCCTATGTTCCTGTCGAAGTCACCTGTGATATTCAAGAAGTGATCCCGGATAATGATATTAAAGTTATCCAGGCTCAACTCATCAACCTAACCCGCGAAAACGTGATTAAACCCTTAGGTCATACTATTGAATTATGGGATGAGGTCAAAGCCTTTGGGAATGATCGCCGCAGAACCTTTTTCAGCGCCAAGATAACCAAAGAAGCCTATGACCTGTTAAAAAAGAATATTCACGTTAAAGCGATTGTTGTGGATGATATCGCAATCGCTCTGATGAGCAACTCAATTGTTTCACTTCAAGTCAATTATGCCAGCCCGGATTACGCTCGCAAAAAACAACAGCTTGGCAAGGAAGAAGCTATTCGGCAAAATACAAAATTTGCCTTAGAGCACATTATCAACACGCTGGACGCTAAAGATCTCACTGAATATATATTTAGCCAATCATACCCGGATTATATTTTTTATATAAAAGTTAATAAGAATGGTTATGAACAATTAGAGAAGAATGAATATGTCACCAGCATGGTACTTGCTAATGGTTCATAAGTTCGGAATTCTAGTGAAACACCCCAATTTGCCACCCCAAACCTCGCCTTGTGCAGCTGCTCTTAAGCTTGTATAATTGCCCCCGACAAAAAGCCCAAAAGTAAGAAAAATTATTCCTATAGAAGCACTAAAAGAAAGGACGTTTATGGACCCTAATAACCCACCCTTAGATCAGGTGTCGGCAATTTATGCCACCGCAACGACCCCAACGTATGTTGCCCCGCAGCCGCAGCTTGATTGGAATAGTCTCGTGATCACTCCCTTGCAGGAAATGACCACAAAAACGATCGCCGTCATCCCAAATTTCATCGCAGCGCTGTACATTTTGATCGTAGGGTGGGCCGTTGCCATTATCCTCAAAATATTTTTTGCCCAATTTCTTAAATCCATCAATTTTGATCCGATCGCTAAACAAGCCGGCATTAATGAAGCCCTGGCGAAGGACAATGATCAATTTTCTGCATCGATATGGTTCTCGCGTTTGGCCTATTGGCTGACGATCATGACCGCCATCGTGATCGCCTTAAACCGCCTGCAGCTCTGGGTGGCCTCCTCGACCCTTAACAGCATTCTCTCACTATTTATCGCGACCCTGACGTCCTTAGTCATCATCATCTTGGGCATGTTTTTAAGCATGATCCTGCCGCGCATCGTGGCAACAACGGGGAAGAATCTCGGCGTCCTCAATCCATCCGTACCCGCAGGGATCATTCGCTGGTCGATCCTTTTTTTCACACTCTTGTTGACCTTCGCTCAATTTCACGTCCGCGGTGAATTTGTCTTTATGGCGCTAGGGGTTGTTTTTGTGACGGTGTGTGCCACATTCATCCTCGCTTTTGGCATCGGCGGACGACAATGGGCGGCGAAGATGTTAGAGAAATGGTTTTAAAGGAAGAATGTGCGGACACAATTCATATTTCCATTTACTGACGCTGGAGAAACTTTTTGAGAAAGCTTATAGACAAAAAATTTATTGCAGCAGGAAGCATCCTAGCAGCTCTAAGAGTAAGCAGCTTATGGGTTGGTAACTTCTTGTTAACCAATACCTTTGATGATCGTCAAGTCATGGGCTATTTTCTATCAATGCTTTCTTTGCCTGAAGCAGCTCTTCTCAAAAATTTAAGAAAAGATCTGGTGTGGCAATCCACACTTTCAGTACTATTAATCGCCGGAAGCTTTATGTTCGTGTATTTTATTACTTATGTATTGAAGGGCAGAAGGCCTTCAGGCCAAGAAACCATAAAATGATGCATCAAAACGGCAAAAAAATTAGCGTAAAGTTCCGGGCATCAATTCCGGGGACATGTACCCATTTCGCAATTAGGTACGTGTTCCTGGAATTGATATAGTGTAGTGTGCCTATGGGATCCCACCAATCCAACGGATTCTTGAGTCTCGAGACCAGTTGGAAAAAGCCAGCCTTCGGTTAAGAAATATTATCATTGATGAGAAAAATATAAACAAAGTTAATCACCCGGATGAGTAATCCGCCTAAGCAAACACTTTCGCAATAAAACAAAAGGAGATCATCATGGCAGAAATAAGCAAAGAATTGGCACCCACACGAATCCTCGATACCGGCTTCGCCTTTTGGGGTTCCAAAGTACTCCTAACAGCAGTGGAGATGGAAGTTTTTAGCACTCTTTCGGATAAAAAAATGACCGCGGCAGAGCTAGGGAAAAAATTAAAAATCCATCAGCGCGGCATCTATGATTTTTTTGATACACTCGTCTCCATGAAATTTTTAAAGCGGGAGGGGAACGGCGCGAATGCGAAATACAGCAACACCGAAGAAACTGCCCAATTCCTTGACAAATCCAAACCTCAGTATGTCGGTGGGATTCTCGAGATGAGTAGCAAGCGGTTGTACAAGTTCTGGCATGATCTTCCTGATGCACTGCGTACGGGCAAGCCACAAAACGAAATCAAACATAGCCAGAAACCGATGTTCGAAGAACTTTATTCCGATATTGGCCGCCTCGAACAATTCATGGGGGCGATGACCGGAATTTCCAAGGGAAATTTCATTGCACTGGCAAAAAAGTTTGACTTTTCAAAATATAAAACGCTATGCGATGCGGGAGGAGCGACCGGCGTACTTTCAATAGCCGTCGCCAAAGAATTTCCGCACCTGAAATGTACCAGCTTCGATCTACCGCAAGTTGAACCAATTGCTAAAAAGCACATCGAAAAAGAAGGACTCTCCACAAGAATCAAAACCGCAACTGGTGACTTCTTTAAGGATAAACTTCCCAAAGCCGATGTCATTACCATGGGCATGATACTGCATGATTGGAATCTTAAAAACAAAAAACACCTCATTGGCCTGGCTTATGAAGCCTTACCTAAAGGTGGAGCTTTGATCGCAGTAGAGAACATCATCGATGACGAGCGCCGTGAGAACACCTTTGGACTTTTGATGTCGCTGAACATGCTCATCGAATTTGGCGATGCCTTTGATTTCACTTTTGCCGATTATAAAAACTGGTGCGCTGAGGCGGGTTTCAAGAAATTCGAATTGCTTCATCTGGTCGGACCGTGCAGCGCGGCAATCGCTTATAAATAAACTGGGAAGTTGCAGAGACACGTACCAAACAGGACAACAAGCTAAAAGCAAATAAGAAATCCGTTATGATTAAAACCTACGGCTGGCCGATGCCTGCCGGTAGGCAGGGGAGCCCTATTTGAGGACTTTAGGAGAGTTCTTAGATAAACCCTTACCAAACGAACGCAACTATTGACGAAACATCATACAAGAGACTGCCATGAAAAAAACAATCTATGGCGTTGCTAGCTTGTTACTACTCATTTTTGGATTATTGAAAATGATGACGAGTTATGCTTTCCACTCAACGTTCGCGTTTGGCCCACCGTGGACTGTCATTGAAAGATTTCTGCAGGATCCAGATTTTCCGATAGCCCTCGGTTCACTTATCATGGGTTTTGCTTTACTTTATATTCGCAAAGCAGGGTTTAAAAATAATGATTAACAAACCCGGAATTCCGTGGACAGCTCAACGTGTCCCCGGAACGTTTGCTGGGCATCATTAAAAGTCTCAATTTAGGGACATCATCGGGCATTGTGCTCTATGAAATCACCAAACAAAAACGCGCGTACCAACGAACCTATCGATTTAAGGACACGCGGGGGTGAGAAATTTATCACCTGAGAATGGTGCAGATCGTTTCAGGGATGACAAAAATTAAGGCACCTGAACCGGTGGCAGTATACACATCCCCCTAGTTGACAAATAAAAATACTGGTGCTACACTGTGTATACATTGTGATAACTGTCTATAAGGAGTATACTCATGATTAAGAAACTGACGACTCACGGCAACAGCATGGCGCTGGTTATTGAAAAAGCCATTTTGGATCTTCTGCACATTACGCCTAAAACTTCATTAGAAATATCGACGGACGGCAAAAACATCGTTATTTCCCCGATCCATGGTACCGGACACGAAAAGACCTTCAAGTCAGCCTTGGAAAAAGTTAATAAGAAGCATGGCAAGACCTTGAAAGCTTTAGCGTAGTCATGAAGCCGCCAGTCTTTCTGACTTTAGCCGAAGTGATCGATATCCATAACAATCAAATAGAATTGTACGGTGGACAAAGGGGAGTCCGGGATCTGGGATTACTCCAATCCGCCCTGGCTCAACCGGAAGCAACTTTTGCCAATCAATGGCTCCATGAAGACATCTATTCAATGGCGTCAGCCTATGCTTTTCATATTTGCCAAAATCACCCGTTTTTCGATGGTAACAAAAGAACCGCTTTAGCCAGCGCCTTGGTTTTCCTGGAACTGAACAATATTTCTTTGGATGATCCTAAGGGTAAATTACTGGAAGCAATGCTCAACATGGCCAAAGGGGTATTAAGCAAACAGCAATTCGCACAAATTCTAAGAGAACTATAGATCTCTAACAGATGATAAATCAGACTGATAAAAAAGCTGTCTTTATTGAAACCTACGGTTGCCTGATGAACGCACAATCTACTGACTTTAGTGGAGTTTTAGAGAAAATATATGAGTAAAAATAATCCCAATGTTTATATTATTGCCGGCCCCAACGGAGCAGGTAAGACGACTTTTGCTCGGCAGTTCTTACCTTTGTATGCGAAATGCAAAAATTTTGTAAATGCCGACCTTATTGCGTTAGGGTTGGCTCCTTTTTCTCCGGAAACTATGGGTATTAAGGCAGGAAGGATCGTATTAGAACAAATTCATCATTTGGCAGAGCAAAAGAGTGATTTCGCCTTTGAATCGACTTTATCGGGAACTGCTTATGTTCCATTATTGAAGAAGCTAAAGTCAAAAGGCTACGCCATTCATATTTTTTACCTGTGGGTTCCTAAAGTAGAATTGTCCTTAGCTCGTATTAAAGAGCGCGTAGCCAAGGGTGGCCACAATGTTCCTGCCCAGGACGTGAAACGTCGCTTTGCTAAAAGCTTCAATAATTTCGATCGTTTATATAAACCTCTTGCTGATTATTGGTCCATCATTGAGAATGCTGCTATTGCTCCGCAGCTAATTGCTAGAGGAATAGGGCATAAGATAGAAATCATTGACCGTGATTTATATGAATCCATTTTAAAAAGAAAGGGTTCTTAAATGACAAAAACTCAACAAATCAAATTGCATAAAAGCGCTCAGAAAGCGATGCGTGAGGCAGTTAACGGTGTGGTCTTAGAGCATAAAAGGAATGATTTACCATTGGCCGTGTGGAGGAATGGGAAGGTTGTTAATATTTCTGCTAAGAAATTAAAATAATTTAGGCTGTCCGTTGGTGCAAGTACCGTACGACGATTTTGGGGATTCTAAGAATGTTAAATAGTTGCGAACAAAAGATTAAAGAAAATTTTAATCAAAATAATGGACTTTAAAACCAAAAAGCAATAATGGCTAAGTTTGAACTGGAAGAATATAACAGGAATATTTCTAAGGAAGAATTTATTGCTGACCTTAAGCGCGTGGCATTAAAGTTGAAAAAGAATGCAATTACCCACGAAGATTATAATAAACACGGAAAATTTCATTCTTCCACGCTGCAGAGAAAATTTGGATCTTGGTTCGTTGCATTAAAGGCGTCGGGGCTAGAAAAAACAAGGAATCTCAACTTAAATAACGAGGAAATGGTAGCTGATTTAGTACGCGTATCAACTTTGCTTAAAAAGACAAAATTATCCCAAGCGGAGTATAAAAAACACGGCGAATTTGGCATTACCACTTTTTTAAGAAAATTTGGTTCATGGTTTAAAGCATTAGAAAAGGCTGGATTACAAAAAACAAGGAACTATGGAATAGCTGAGGAAGAATATTTTAAAAATTTGGAGGAGGTTTGGGTTAGGCTCGGCCGACAGCCCCACTACAATGATATAGAAAAGCCTTTATCGAAATATTCAGCGGGTGCTTATGAACGCCGTTTTGGTACATGGAGAAAAGCATTAGAAAAATTTGTTAAGTATGTCAATAATGGTGCCGCCGCAAAAGAATCAAGCCGTGTTAAAGAGTCCCCAGCTTATGATTTTATCAATTCTCCAAATACAATTAGGCATAAAACAAAACGAGATATCCCTTGGCGACTCAGATTCATCATTATGAAACGTGATAATTTTAAATGTAAGAATTGTGGAAGATCGCCAGCAACTGATTCCAAGATTATTTTACATGTAGATCATATAATTTCTTATTCAAAGGGAGGAGAAACTGTCAGTGATAATCTTCAAACATTATGTTCTGTTTGTAATATTGGCAAAGGTGACATAGATTAAATTATGGGAGCAGGGAGCCGATGAACGAGTACGACATTTTGAGGCATTTTGAACCGTAGGTTATGAAAAACACACACGTTAAAAATTTTATAATCATATGATTAACAATGAGATAACAAAAAAGAAGGTTTTTGTCGAAACCTACGGCTGCTCCCACAACTTTGAGTGGGGCAGCATATGCAACGACACAGCCAATATTACGTTTATATAATCCGTGACAAAAACGGTTCTTTCTATACTGGCTATACCTCTAACTTGCAAAAGAGGTTAGCACAGCATGAACGTGGAGCTGGCTCAAAATATCTTAAAGGACGGCAACCATTTGAGTTGGTTTTTGTAAAAGAATACAAATACTACAAAAATGCCCTACATGCGGAGAGAAAGATCAAAAGCTACACTAGAGAACGCAAATCTTCATTGATTGAGATCTATCAAAGGACAAAAAATGCACCGAATCAATAATAACGTGCCCCACTCAAAGCTAAGCGTGGGAGCACCCATGCTTAGGTCTCAAGAAAGACCAAGCGAACATTTTTCCAAAAAGGTCTTTGTTGAGACCTATGGGTGCCAGATGAACGAATACGATTCTCAACTCGTTCGTACCATTTTGACCAAAGAAAACTTTACCTTCGTGCCCACTGAAGCGGAAGCCGACGTGGTGATGATGAACACCTGTTCGGTCAGGGAGGGGGCGAATTTAAAAATTTATAATCGGATTCATGAGATCCATAGGGCGGCCGCAGGCCGCCCTGTCTTAGTTGGTATCCTCGGCTGCATGGCCACCAACTTCCGCCAAGAGCTCCTCAAAAACCCGCGCCTTAAAATCGACTTCATTGCGGGACCGGATTCG
>CAYXGG010000004.1:0-69304 GCA_964464475.1 uncultured Planctomycetales bacterium
AATAAAATTTATGAGAAAAGCCACCTGTGCGAGCCCTAACGTAAACGCGTACATCGTAATCATTTTATTCAGCGGCATAAGCGGCTTAATAAAATCATACGCACTTGGATCAAACAAGCGCCGATGTTGACCCGCGTACCCCACGACCATCATGTTAAAAAACACTAAATTAAGAAAAACAAACGTAATCCAGAAATGAACTTTTCCCCAAAAATCGTTCATTCGGCGGCCAAACATTTTAGGAAACCAAAAATAGATCGCGGCAAAAGAGGCCATCAAAACGCTAGCCGCCAGCGTGTAATGAAAATGACCCACGACAAACATGGAATCATGCAAATACATATCAGAAGTCACTGTTCCCAAATACAATCCGGTGAGCCCGCCAATGCCAAAAACAAAGACGACCGACATCGTAAAAAGCATGGGAACTTCAAATCTAAGCGCCCCACGCCACATAGTGCCCAGCCAGTTAAGAAAAAATATAGAGGTAGGAATACTGATCAATAATGTCAGAAACATAAATGACTTCCCTAAAAGCGGACTCATGCCGGTGGTGTACATGTGGTGCCCCCAGACCAAACCGCTTAAGAGCGTCACTGTGCACATACAGATGACCGTTGTCCGATAACCAAAAGCAGGCTTACGAGAAAAAGTAGCCAATAAATCCGAAACAACGCCCCAGACCGGAAGAATCAAGATGTAGACTTCCGGATGTCCAAAGAGCCAAAACACATGTTGATACAGCAAGGGATCGCCTCCTTTAACCGTGGCTTTCCCTCCGGCAACAAAAAACTGTGTGCCCAACACATTGTCCAAAAGTAAAAAAATCAAACCCGCGGCGATAATCGGAACAAAGATCGCGTTAAGAATCGCCGAAAGCCACAGTCCCCACACCGTCAACGGCATTTTCATATATCCCATGCCTGGTGCGCGTAAACGAATAACCGTCGTAATGTAATTAATCGCGCCCATAATCACAGCGATACCCATTAATGTCAAAGACAGCGCCCAAAAAGCCTGCCCCCATCCAGGAATCCCACCTACGGGAGTACTTAAAGGAGGATAGGCGGTCCATCCTGAAGCCGCGGCTCCCTGAGGCAAAAAATGTGAAGCAATCAATAACCCACCCGACACAAAGAAAAACCAAAAAGATAGCATATTGAGGACAGGAAAAGCCATATCCCGAGCGCCGATCTGTAAAGGAATAAGAAAATTACCAAACGCTCCTGTCAATAGCGGCGTCACCGCCCAAAAGATCATGATGGTTCCATGCATCGTCATGATCTGATTATAAGTATCGGGTGTAAGCGCTCCACCTTCCTTGGGCCAAAGTAGTTGTCCTAACAGCGGGATCGCCCGCTCCGGGTAAGCCAGTTGCCAACGCATCAACATCGCCTGTAACCCACCCCAAAATAAAAAGAAAAGGCCTAGAAATAAAAACTGACGACCAATGATTTTGTGATCTGTTGAAAAAATATATTTGGTCCAGATTGACTGAGCTTTATCCGACATCCCTTTTCTCCTTACTGTTCTTTTTCTTGCCATGTCCATCCCCAATTCTTGGGGACATTTCCCGAGCTGGCGTCCGCAGTTTCCGTCCAGAAATCATCGCTGGACGCGGCCTGCCTACGTTCTTCTAAAACGTTTAGCCAACTAGCAAATTCTTCTTTAGAAACCACCGTCAACGTCCCTTTCATTCGGTAATGAGCGTTTCCACAGAGCTCCGCGCAGGCGATTTCAAAAGTGCCGATTTTCTTAGCCTGAAACCAGAAAGCGGTCACCATACCTGGCGTAGCATCCTGTTTGATACGCAATTCAGGAACATAAAAAGAATGAATCACATCAAACGGAGCCAGCTGCACGACCACGGGAGTGTCAATGGGAACGCGCATATCATTAAGTGCCGGAACTAAATCATCTTCAGTGGCAAACTTCCCGTCCGATCCAGCATAACGAATATTCCAAGCAAATTGTTGTGGCATGACCTCAACACGCAAGACTTCTTTTCCTTTCGGAAAATTCCAGAAAGCTTCTTTTAAATCTTTAAAAGCCATTCCCTCAATAACCGCATCAATACTAAAGAACACCAACATCCCTAAGCCGACCGTCACCACACTATGCCAAAGCTTATCCCCACGGTCATAAACAGCCTTATGCCCATCCCGGCTACGATAACGAATAATAAAGAAGATTAATGCGCCGACGACAATACCAAAGAAAATAGTAATAACCCGATCGGTGTAATGAATCACTCGATCAATTCGATAAGCATTTGTACTAATTCCCTCGGGAAGTGGCAAATACCAGATTCCCGCGCTCGCGGTTCCCACCCACCAACCCAAAAACAACAAAACGATCAACGCTTTCAAACAATTTTTCATAGAAGAAAAATCCCTATAAGAGTTAATAGTTAACGAAAATAAAAAGAATAATAAAGGAAATTACCGCGAGAATGAATTGGTAGTTACAGCGATAAAACTAAGTAGTAATACGTGGGAACGATTATTAAGCGAAGGAATTCAAATGAGACCTTTATCGATGGCAAAACGAACCAGCTGGGCGGTGTTTCTAAAACCCAGCTTCTTACAAACGTTGGCGCGATGCGTTTCCACGGTGCGAACGCTTATCTTGAATTTGGTAGCGATGTTTTTGTTGGGTAAACCCTGAGCGACAGCCTTTAAGACCTGCTTTTCCCTTGGCGTCAAAATACTTACCGTTCCAGAAGCGACATCATCGTCCGAACGTAAAAACCGTTCCGCGACTTGAGAAGCCATCGAAGGTGACACAAATTTTTTTCCTCGATCCACCAGCTTGATGGCCATGATGAGTTGCTCATACGCGTCATCCTTCAAAACAAAACCACTGGCTCCCAAATCCATGGCTTTTTTGAAATGCTCGGGATCTTTCTGCATCGTTAGGATCAGCACCCGGATCTTAGGATGACGCTTACGAATCGCTTCAAGGGTGGCAATGCCATCTTTATGAGGCATCGATAAATCCAGCACCACAACGTCGCAGGAAATTGAAGCCAGCTTGTCAAGCAAGGCTTGCCCATCAGAGGCTTCGCCTACGACTTTTAAGCTAAGCTCTCGATCGACCAAGGTTTTTAATCCCGCTCTTAAAATGGTGTGATCATCCGTCAAAAAAACTCGAATTTTATTCATCAAGATTCCTTCTTTCTAACGGGAACAGAAAGCATGATCTTAGTCCCTTGACCTCGCGCTGAGACAATAGAGAATTCTCCCTTCAGCAACCGAGTGCGCTCAGACATAGTGGACAGTCCCAGTCCGAGAAATCTCTGTCGTGATCCATTTTTGCGTGGCGCGCAATTAAACCCCTTGCCGTTATCCCGAACCGAAACGACTAACATTTGATTTCTTAATTGCATCTGAATGTCCACTTTTGTCGCCTGAGAATGTTTTAACGCGTTGGTCAAACTTTCCTGAATAATCCGATACAAATTGATCGACTCGCCGTAAAAGCACACCGAATCCAGAGGATCATGACGAAAAGATATTTTTAAATCCTTTTTATAGCGAAGATCTTTGAGCAACACCTTAATAGCTGAAGTTAACCCCAAGACTTCCAAGGCAGATGGTCTTAAGCTTGAGGCCAGCGACCGAGTCCGTTCAATAATAGCGTTTAAGCACGGCAATATTTTTGAAGATGGACCGCGAAGAGGCTTTGACTCCGGTGAAGGCGACGATGCCGATTGGATCAAAATCTTTAGCGTCGCCAGAGACTGCCCCAGGTCATCGTGAATTTCTTTGGCAATGCGTTCACGTTCAGCTTCCTGAGCCTGAATAATGCGTCGGGGAAGATTTTTTAATTCTTCCTCCAAAGCTTTGCGCTGGGAAATTTCATAGCGAATAGAAACATACTGATAGGGTTTCTTGCGCTCGTTTAGGAACGGAACAATGGTGGTATCCACCCAATAAATTGTTCCATCCTTGGCTTTATTGCGGATCTCCCCCCGCCAAACTTTTCCCTTTCCTATGGCACGCCACAAATCACGAAAAAACTCTTTAGGATGATACCCGGAATTAATGAGTCGATGATCTTGCCCCAGAAGCTCATCGCGGGAATATTTTGAAATCCGACAAAACTTATCATTCACATAAATAATTCTCCCTTTGCGGTCCGTAATCGCCACAATAGCCGACTCATCCAAAGCATAACGGATGTCGTTAAGCTCTTTCAAAGAACGACGCAGCACGTCCTCTACTCGCAATGGCAGCGAAATAGCTTTCTCAAAATCCAAATGTTTCATAGTGGTTATCCAGAAGAGGTCTTACTGACCAAAGAATTGTATCATTTTTTCTTGCGGCAGTCATAACACTTCAATTGCGGTCCACGGCGATCATAATAGAAGTTAATAACATTCACGGAAAAGCAGACCTCATCACTGCCGCACATGGAGCAGTCGCCATGATATCCTTCTTTTTCGCACAAGGGGTCCCCTGAAGGCTGTTGGCAGGCATAGCACGCCTGTCCTTCATGAGACTGAGACGATTTAACACACAACCCGCCGGGAGTTCTACATTCCTTTGAACAATCAGCTTCAGAGTACAGGTTAAACTTTCGACAACCATCTTCAATCTCTCGATCTTGACAAGTAAAGCACGGTTGCCCTTGCCGGGTAGGTTCATCAGGCGCGCATTCTCGTTTCGGATCGGACTCACAGTTCGCACAATCAGCCTGCGCTAACAAGCCCATATCTTGGCAGGTCTGGGATTTGTCCACACACTGGAAGCAAGGCTCTCCCTGATTCGTTTTCTGGGCGGCGACACAATCTTTAGTACCGTCCGCACGACAAGCCAGGCACTCTTGAGTTGTAATCAAATTCAAGTCTTTACAGGTTTGTGGTCTATCCACACATCGGTAACACTGTGTTCCTTGTTTGGTTTTATCCGTAGCCTCACATCGTTTTTGCGGATCTTTTTCACACTTGAAGCAGCCTTGTTCATCAAAAAATTGCAAATCAGCACACGACTGAATTTTTTCTTCGCAACGGAAACAGGGTACCCCTTGTTTGGTCTTATCCGCGGGGACGCACGCGTGATCCGTTTGTTGCTGACACGCCGCGCACTCGCTCTCCGACAATAGTTTTAATTCAGCACATTGTTGTGGTTTCTCTTGGCAACGGAAACAAGGCAACCCTTCCTTGGTCTTTTGAGCGGCAATACATTCCTGTCGCTGATCTTGCACACACGTGGTACAATCCGCTTCGCCAAGCAACGCAAGATCGGCGCACGTTTCGGGCTTATCAACACAGCTAAAACACGGTAACCCTTCTTTGGTGGCAGCCGCAGATTTACATTCCTTACGCGGATTTTGCGCGCAGGCCTGACATTGGGCCTCAGTCAGAGAACCTAATTCCTCGCAAGTCTGCGGCCGATCTAAGCAGACATAACATTGCTCTCCCTGATTTGTTTGCTGAGCGGTTTTGCATTCCTTTTTAGGATTGCGCGCGCACGCATTACATTGCATTTTATTTAACAACTCCAAATCGGCGCACGTCTCAGGTTTATCAGCGCACGTAAAGCAAGCCTCTCCCTGTTTGGTTTTCTGAGCCGGTTGGCAAATTTTCTTAGAGTTCTGCGAACATTCTGCGCACTGCGCTTGACTAATTAAATTCAGATCAAGGCAGGTCTGCGGTCGGTCATCGCAGCGGAAACACTCCAATCCTTCTTTAGTTTTTTGCGCCGAGACGCATTGTTTGCGCGAGTCGGCTTGGCATTCCAAACATTCTTCATTATTCAGCAAACTCAAATCCTGACAAGTTTGCGGTCGATCAACGCAGCTAAAGCACTGTTCACCGGACTGACTTTTCTGACCGGCCACGCACTGTTTAGTTTTATCTTTAGTACAAATAACGCATTCTTCGGCATTGATCAATTTCAAATCGTGGCATTGCTGCGGCTTTTCTTGGCAACGGAAACAAGGCAGTCCTTCTTTGGTCTTCTCGGCGGGAACGCATTGTTGACGAGGATCCTGAGCGCAGGTCGCGCAATCAACTTCACTTAACAAACTCAAATCCGCGCAAGTCTGCGGCTTATCAACACAAGCAAAACACGCTAAGCCTTCTTTCGTTGTCGGCCCCGGCTGACAAATCTTGCCCTTCTCGCTTTGGCACTGAGCGCAAGCTGCTTCATCAATAGCCCCCACATCCGCGCAGGTTTGCGGTTTAGGAGTACAGGTAAAACACGGTAAGCCTTCTTTAGTAGCTTGTGCAGGACGACATTCATTTTTTGCATCTTGCAAACAAGCCGCGCAATCCGCTTCGGTCAACAATTTCAAATCAGCGCATTGTTGTGGTTTATCAACGCACGCCCAGCACGCCATCCCTTCCCGCGTCACTTCTCCCGGCTTACATTCTTTACGTGGATCCTTAGCGCAGCGACGGCAATCACTCTCCGACAAATAGCCAATATCTCCGCAAGTTTGTGGTTTGTCCTGGCAACGGAAGCACTGTTGCCCTTGATTAGTTTTGTTACCTTCTACGCATTCTTTTTTAGGGTTTTTCGCGCAGCCTAAGCATTCCTCCGCGGTCATCTGCTCAAAATCAATACAGGCTTGCGGCTTTTCCTGGCAACGGAAACAAGGCAGTCCTTCTTTGGTCTTCTCGGCGGGAACGCATTGTTGACGAGGATCCTGAGCGCAGGTCGCGCAATCAACTTCACTTAACAAACTCAAATCCGCGCAAGTCTGCGGCTTATCAACACAAGCAAAACACTGAACCCCTTCCTTCGTTTTTTCTCCAGGACGACATTCCTTCTTGGCATCTTCAGCGCATCGATCGCAATTAGGCTGATCAATCAATCCTAAATCCAGACAAGTCTGCGGGCGGTCAACACAAGAATAGCATTGTTCACCTTCTTTAGTTTTCTTAGCCGCTAAACACTCTTTTAATGGTGACGTGGCTAAACAAGCGCGGCAATCGTCCGCGGTCAACAAATTAAAATCTGGACACTTCTGCGGCTTGTCTTGACAGCGATAACAAGGAAGTCCTTCTTTAGTTTTCTGATCGGCAACGCATTCTTTAGTTGGATCCTGAGCGCACACAGCGCAATCGGACTCGGCCAACAATTTAATATCCGAGCACATCTGCGGTTTATCAACACAAGCGAAACACAACTGCCCCTCTTCGGTCTTCCCAGCGGCTTTACATTCCTTTTTAGGATCCTGCAAACATTTCCGGCAATCTTCTTGGCCAATCAAGTTTAACTCTGAGCACTGCTGAGGCTTTTGTTCACACTTAAAACAATTTTCCCCTTCTTTAGTTTGGGCACCAGGAACGCATTGTTTTTTAGGATCTTTTGCGCAAGCCCCACATTCGGGCTGGGACAGTAGCTGTAAATCAGCGCAGGTTTGCGGCCGATCTTGACAGACAAAACATTGTTCGCCCTGTTTATTTTTTTCTTTAGCGACGCATTCTTTTTTAGGATCTTGCGCGCAGGCTGTACAATCTTTTTCGGCCAACAATTTAATGTCCGCGCAAGTTTGCGGTTTTTCAACACAGTTAAAACACGCTTCTCCCTGTTTCGTCGTCTGTGCGGCCACACACTCTCGACCGGGAGTCTGACGGCAGGAATCGCAATCCGCCTGAGAAAGCAACTTAAGATCCGCACATGTCTCGGGCTTATCAACACACTGAAAACAAGGCTGGCCTTGTTTAGTCGCTTGTGCCGGCTGACACAATTTTCGTGGATCAGCTAAACACGACGAACAATCTTGCTCGGTTAATAATTTTAGATCCGCGCACTGCTGAGGCTTTTCAAGGCAAGCAAAACACGGCTGTCCTTCTCGAGTTTTCTGAGCAGGCTGGCAGGCAAACGCCGGATTAACTGCGCATTGAACGCATTCTGATTCCGCCAACAACTTCAAGTCAGAACAAGTCTGCGGTTTATCCGCACAAATAAAACAGGAAATACCCTCTTTGGTTTTCTCACCAGCCTTACACTCCTTATTGGGCTCGCGCGTCATACAGCGACGACAATCACCTTCCGAAAGTTGGCCAAGATCACCACAGGACTGCGGCTTATCCTGGCATCGATAGCAAGGATTGCCTTGCTTCGTTTTCTCAGCAGGAACACATTCTTTCTTAGGATCTTGGGCGCAAGCGAGGCAATCATCCGCCGTCATTAATTGCAAGTCCGCGCACTGCTGCGGTTTTTCTTCGCAGGTAAAACAATTTTGTCCCTGTTTGGTTTTGGGTCCCGGGACACATTGCTTGGTCGGATCCTGGGCACACACAGAGCATCCGGCTTCATCCAAAGCCTTCAAATCAGCACAGGTTTGGGGTTTTTCTTCGCAAACAAAACACGCTTCTCCCTGTTTGGTTTTCTGTCCAGGAACGCATTGTTTGGTCCCATCCTGAAGACAGGCCGCGCAATCTGCCTCAGTCAATTGCTGCAAATCAACACAAGTTTGAGGCTTTTCAACGCATTGGAAACAAGGCTGACCTTGCTTAGTCGCTGGAGCGGGACGACACTCTTTACCCGGTTGGGCTGCGCACGGCTTACAATCTGCTTCTGATAATAGCTGAAGATCTGCACACGTTTCCGGCTTTTCCTGGCAACGATAGCAGGCCTTACCATCTTTGGTTTTGCTATCGGCCAAACATTCTTTTTTGGGATCCTGAGCACAGGTAACACATCCCGCTTCATCCAATAAATTCAGGTCAGAACATTCCTCAGGTTTAGCAACACAGGCAAAGCATTGCTCACCTTTTTGGGTTTTCTGAGTTGGCGTGCAAACTTGTTTAGAATCGCGCGCGCACGCCGCACAATCAGCTTCGGTCAGTAAACCCAATTCCTTACAATTTAGCGATTTTGGTGAACACTGGTAGCACGATTGAGGTTCCCGCCCGTCAGTAAAATTAATCGTGTTGGTTGGGAGACATTCTCGAGAAGGATCCTGGCATTGTTCTTGGCATGACGCCAACGCCATGGTCCCTGGATAACGCTGCGAACAACCGAAATCACCTTTAGCTTCGCACCGAAAACATTGTTCGCCCCAATTCGTCACTTGAGCGGGAACGCATTCTTGAGCGCTATCCTGCCAACAAGTATCACATTGATCTAACGACAGCAACCCTAAACTGGGACAGTCTTGAGGTTTTTCAAGGCAGGCATAACAAAGCAATTTTGATTGACCATCGCTAGCAGGACCGACGGCGTCAATAACACAAGTCTTTTGGGGATCCTGACAATTTTGTTGGCAAGTTTCTTGAGAAAACAGTCCTGGCTGGACTTTGGCGCACTCCTGGTCAATCTTTGACTGGCAGGTATAGCAAGATTCGCCCAGATTAGTCTGGCCGGCAAACTCGCAAATATCGCCTTTTTGCCCGCAAACATGACACGCTTCAGTATCAATCCAGCCCAAATCCGGACACGTCTGGGGCTTACCTAAGCATTGATAACAAACAACTTCGCGATTAACACCCTCTGGTCGGAAAAAATCCGTGGCTTGACATTGGCGGCCTTCTCCGCGGCACTCAATCTCGCAAAGCTCCTTAGGCATGGTTCCGGGAAAACGTTTGGAGCATTCAGATTCCACATTTTTCTTACAATCATAGCAAGCACCGTCCTGCCCCATGCCAGCAAAAACGCAATTCAACTGGCATTGAGTTTCACATTCAACCACCGTCATGTGGCCTAAATCACGACAAGTAGCAGCCCACAATAAGGTTGGCAAAAACAAAAAAGTAAGGAAAACGGCTACGGCAGGAATGAACCGCGAAAGATTTTGCTGCAAATGCCTATAGTTTGATACCTGAGAAAGCATGTACGGTGATTTCTCCAAAACTGCGATTATTGACCTTTTCTATTCCAAATACTTAAAAGGAAGTCAATACTGCCTTTTCTCTAAAGGAGAAAAGGCGTGTAACTTACGGCTGTATCAGTTTACGACTAAGCAACACATTATCTTCATACATTTCTTCAGCCAGCTGCTGCCCCTGGTTGTTATAACGCTTAAACAGGCCATGCATTTTATCTGCCCGATAAGTACCTTCCACTTTTAATTGCCCGTTTTCATAAAAAATACGATATAACCCCTCCCGCAAACCCAAACGATAAGCAATTTCGGACTTAAGTTGCCCATTATCGTAATAAAGCTTCAATGTTCCCTGGTGTTTACGATCCTTAAGCGGTTTTATATTCAAAGTTTCCTGCTTAGGCTTGCTGGCTTGCAGTCCAAATAAATTAAAATTCTTGAAACCGTTGGTAATAAAGAAGATGGCGATAGTAAGACAAAGTGAAATGACGATGAAATAAATTTTTTTCATAGGTCAGCTAAGCACCTCAAGTCACGCGTTCCACAATTTTTGCTGAAGCCTAACTCCTTTGGCCTGTTTATTTTAATACAATAATTTCAAAAAGCTAACATCTTATTTTCTTTTTCAACAGGAGGGGCCGGCTCTGCGAACGTTGTTCGCAGAGCCGGCCCCCACTTAAATGTAGCACATCCCGTGATAAAATGGCTAGGGATTATTTTACTCGAGCAAACTTAAAAACGCTGGTCTGACCAAGCTTCCCGTTTTCATAGTCTGTCCAGGACTGTTCAATATTGTCTTGATCAATAAAGGTCAGCTTCAAATGATGCATATGCTTATCTTGAGCAAGATTAATATCTGCCGAAGCTCCGGCCTCTAATTCTAGCTCTTTACTATTTGCCGTTTTTAGCTTCAAATGCGGACGATTTCCTAAAGCGCAATAATGTGTCATGGCCAATCGACCCCCCTCATCAAAATAAACCGATACCATTTCATGAGGTGTTCCTGGAAAAAGTCGTTCCACCACCGCGCTATTATTTGAAATCACCTGATATTCCACTCTTAGTTGCTGGGCCTGACCATTCATATCAGCAACCCCTTCCCAAGCACCTGCCAATTGCTTAACACGTTCCAATTCGGCCGAACCCGAATAAGCAGCAGGAAGCATGCTTTCTTCCGCAGTGACGCGCCCGCCCAAAAACATCACCCCCAACAACCCTAAAAATAATACGCGCTTCTTCATTTTTCCTCCTTGTGGTTTTGGTCAACAGGGCAGGTCCCCAGTTGACACAGATAAGCCGCCGCTTCATGATCACTGGGATCAAGTCGCACGACTTTACGAAAATTCTCAGCAGCTTCTGAATTTCGTCCCAGTCTTAAATTTTCTTGGCCCAATAAAAAATGAACCCTCGCACTTTGTCCGGCAAATCGCGCGGTGTATTCAAATAAACTTAACGCGTTGTGCCAATAATTATTGTGAACCACCGTCCCATAACTCAAAAAAAGCAAGTACCCGACTAAGCTTAGATTACGAACTTGGCTTTCCCAACGAAAATTCTTTAAACCCTCGGTGACCAAACAACACGTCGCCAGCCATATACCCCAGGATGGGAAATACAACCAACCTTCCGCCATATACGCATTAATCGGAAAAATCGAAACCGGTAGCAACGTCACCATAAACCACCCAATCCCCAAAGCTACCAGCGGCTTTCGCTGTCGCCACCAGAAAAACAATCCGAGCAAACCTAACCACAGCATTAGCCCTAACCGAAAAGTTGTATTTCCCGTAGTAAACAGAAAATTCCCATACTCCATGTGCAACTGCTGAGGAAAAAACAACAACTTAAAATATTGAACTACCGCGACAAAAAAACCAGGAATCTTTAAATACAATGGAACATCATACCTAAGTGGGAACAGCACATCGTAAACCACCGTCAGTCGCCATCCCAAATAAAATACCGTCAAAGCGAGCAAACCAAGAAATAATTTAGGTTGCCAAGTTTTTGGCTGTGTCAGGTGATAGGCTCCCAACAACACAGGAAAAATAATCGCGTGCTCTTTAGCTAACAAAGCTAGAACATAACAACCCAAACAAACTAATGACCAACAAACCGTTGTCTGCGATTTGGTCTTAATGTACGCAATCCAAGAAACTAATAAGAAAAAAGCACATAGAATGTCTGCCCGGGCGGAAATATAAGCCACGACGGATGTATGAACGGGATGCGCCGCCCAGATTAAACTGGCACAAAGCGATACCCCCTGCTTTCCCGTTAACGCCAGCAACAAAAAATATCCCGCTATGGCAACACACGCATGCCCCGCAACACTCACCCCATGAAAAATAACGGGATTAAGCCCTCCTAAACAATAATTAATGCAATAAGAAAGATTCTGGAGCGGACGGTAAAAATTAAAACTTTTTTGGCTTCCCGCAGCCAAATCAGTTAATAAAATATTTTTCCACTGGCAGACTGGATGAATAAAAGAATTGTTCGTCACGAGGGCTCGATCATCCCAAACAAAATCCCCTCGTAGCGAATTAGCATACAGAAAAATAACCAGCACCAGGAGCAACAGGACACTGGTCGATCGAGAAAAAATACGTGCTGAGAAATCCATAGGCAAATCTTAGCAGAAATTTAGTTATTACCTGGATAGAATTTATTGTTTATGGATACCTTAACCGGAGAGAAAAAACTTAAAAAGATTAACTCTTGAACAATGAAACAAAAAGGCCCTCTGTTCGCCTATCGGCGAACAGAGGGCCTCATCACGACCAAAACTACCCCTTAACTCTTCTTTTCTCCAGGGTGTAATAAAGAAAAAACCCTATCACTGGTAAAAAAATTATCAAGGCAATCCAGAACGCTTTTTTTTTCGGCTCGATTGTCGTCATTAGGCAATCGAAAATCGCCCACGCATATAACGTAACGACAATTAATCCAAAAAATCGTTCCATAACCAAAAGGTTACTTACCTAAAGCGTCGGTTAATTTGTTGGTGGCATTGCCCATAGTCTGGGACAGATCGCTACCACCAATTTCCTTAATTTTTTCCTGGGCCAATTTTTGGATAGCCGCGATGGCTTGTTCAAGAATGCTCTTGGCTTCCGCAGAATTAGGATCCTTCGCCAAAATTTGCTCAGCCGAGGTTTTGGCTTCTTCAAAATTGTTATTAGCTAAAGCTTCTTTGGCTTTGGCAATCCAAGCTTGAATCTCAGATTGATCGGCGGCCGGAGCTTGCGCTTGTTCAACCTGCTGCTGAACCGCTTGAGTCACTTCTTTAACGCCTTCCGCGACCTGCTGGGTTGCGTCCTTGGTAGTTTCGGTTACCGTCTGTGCCGCTTGCTGTATGTTCTGCTGCAAAGAAGCAGCTTGTTGTTCAATCGCTGGAGCCGCGCCTTGATTGCTGGATTGTTGTTGACCGCAACCAGCCACGAAACTCACCATCGCCAAAACTGATAAACTTAAAACATTCTTCTTCATTTCTGATTCCTTTCTTTTGTTTTTTCTTTCCTAAAAAATTTCCCCCGCGGTTTTGTCCAACGGGGGAAATTGATTCTCTAAGATAAAAATTATTTATGTTTCAACGCGTCCCTAATTTCCATTAACAACAACTGGTCCTTCGTGGGTGGCGGTGGAGCAGACGGTTTTTCTTCTTCTTTCTTTTTTAAAGAATTCATACCTTTAACCATCATAAAAATAGCGAAAGCGACAATCAAAAAATCAAAAGAAGTTTGCAAAAAATTACCATAATTAAGCGTAACCGCCTCTTTACCCGCTTCAGCTTGTTTTAAGATCAACTTCAAATCTGTAAAATTAACGCCACCGGTTAACAACCCAATCGGTGGCATGACCACATCCGCCACTAACGAAGAAACAATCTTACCGAAGGCGCCACCAATAATGACCCCCACGGCCAGATCCATGACGTTCCCTCTCATCGCAAAAGCCTTAAACTCATTGATCATGCTCATGTACTTCCTCCTTTTAAGTTATTTGTCCCCCCCCTGAACGGGGAGTACTATATATGAGGGACCCCTGTTAAGCAAGAATATTTTATGAGATAAAAAACTAATCCACCGCAACTTATAGAATAAGCTAAGATATATTTGTGACCTTAGCCATCCTCCGACACCCACTCTCTGTGATGCACGGGCTACCAGGAAGCATTCTGGTGATCGCCCTGATAGTTTCTCAATTATGGGCCGATCCACTCCCTCCAGCCTCCCAAGAAAATTTCCGCACAGTGATCACCAGCCTTCCAGATCAACAGCCGCGAGCAACCACAATACAACGAACCACTTTCCTTCCAGATCAACAACATTACGTGTTACAGGAATATGGGATGGGAAGCCTGGGAAAATTCAATCAGCTACGCTGGGACCTGGAATCAAAATTCAAAATCAACTCTGGTCATTACAGCGTTTTACGAACCAGCCGTGAGGGTCGTTCTGCGGAGAAAAGAATTCTTTTCTCGGAAAACATTTACTACGATTACGCAAATAAAAGAATCACCTTCACCCGGGTCAAAGGGGCAGATGGCATTCCGGAACAAACAATTTTTCCGCTAACCAACCCAACCACTGACTATGCGACCTTGTTTCATTTCATGCAAAACGAAATTAATTGGGAAAAACGAACGAATTGTTCCTTTTATCTAGTAACCAGTAAACCCAGCCTTGAAAAAATCAATGTTAAATTCCTCAGTCGGGAAAAAATCTCTACAGGGCAAGAGGCAATCAATGCTCTGAAAGTCCAGTTGATCTTTGATCAAGGAATTTTAGACAATCTCTTTGCCGGCTTTATTCCTAGCACGTTTATTTGGGTTGAGGACCAGCCTCCTTACCGCTGGATCAAATACGAAGGACCGGAATTGGGGGACAGCGCAACAATCATCCGCATTGAACGTCAAAAACTTATTCCCTAGAAAAATTATTCGCTACGGGCTAAACCTAAAAGTCTTTAAAACCAAAAAATAGACTGGCGTCCATTCTCTTAAGCCGATTAATTGCGGAAAATGACCTTCCACTTCATAGTCCACACCCCGAAATGAAAAAAGCGTAAAATACACTTTCTCATCTTTGGCATTAAAAACCAACTGCTTCGCCGGCTGCCCGGCGACCTGATAAAAACTCTCGATTTTGAGGACCTCATACGTTTCAGAAAGCTGTTGGACAATGGCAGCCGAAATTTCGGGATCGGCTGCGGCTTTACGCACTTCAATCCAGGCAAAACGCTCCTCCCCCGCATGTTTAATTTTAGGCGAAACAAATATGACAGAAGGAATCCCCTCCACCTTCCCAACCTGCAAGCTCCATAATGAGGGATAACGCAGCTGAAACCGATACTCAATATCTCGATAAGATTTAACAAATAAAAAACAAAAGACAAGAGTGGCCCCCAGAATGGCAAAAAGAATTGACCGGTATGGCTCTGGAATTTTTAGCCTTGGCGAGAAAGCCGTTGTGGGCTGACGATTCACCTACCGTCTCCCCCCACCTAACAGTGATCCAAGCACCCCGCGCATAATTTGCCGGCCCACTTGGCTGGCAGCCGAACGCGCCGCGCTTTTAGCCATTGATTCAAAAATAGTATCTTTAGGCCGCCCTGGAGATCGCCGAGGCTGCGGATCATAGCCAGGTTGGGGCGCGATCACAATACGATCTTCTTGAGAAGAAGGGGCCCGAGGTGATGTCCCGGATTGAGAAGCTTTAAATCGATCTAACTTAGCCTGCTGTTGTGCCTGAGCAGATTGGGCGGCTTTTTCGGCCTGCTGCTGAGCCTGCTGCTGTTCAACCCGCGCTTTTAAGACCTCAAACGCCGACTCCCGATCAACTTGTTGTTCATAGTGTCCCTGGACTAAAGAAGTACTGATTACCTCCCGACGCTGTTCAACGGAAATGGGACCGATATGGCCTTGCGGAGGATAAATAAAAGCCCGTTCGACCACGCCTGGCGACCCCTTATCATCCAAAAAAGAAATCAACGCTTCTCCGATTTCTAACTCAACAATCACTTTTTCAGTATTGAGATTCGGATTGGCCCGAAACGTTTGCGCGGCGGCCTTAACAGCCTTCTGATCCTGAGGGGTGAACGCTCGCAATGCATGCTGCACCCGGTTGCCGAGTTGACCTAAAACTTTTTCAGGAACATCCAAAGGATTCTGAGTAATAAAATAAACGCCAACGCCTTTGGAACGAATCAAGCGCACGACCTGTTCAATCTTATCTTGCAAAAAATCTGGGGTGTCTTCAAAAAGTAAGTGTGCTTCATCAAAGAAAAAAACCAATTTAGGCTTTGCTAAATCTCCGACTTCCGGCAAATTTTCATAAAGCTCGGAAAGCATCCACAACAAAAAAGTAGCATACAGTTTAGGCGATAAAATAAGCTTACTTGCCGCCAACACATTAATCATGCCGCGCCCATCGGCCGCGTTTTGCATAAAATCCTGCAAATTCAGAGCCGGTTCGCCAAAAAACTGCCCACCACCTTGTTGTTCTAGCATCAGCAAATTTCTTTGGATTGCGCCGACACTCGCGGTGGAGATATTTCCGTACTGCAGCGTCAGCTGCTTTCCCTGCTCGCCAATAAACTGTACCATCGCTCTTAAATCTTTTAAGTCCACAAGCAATAATCCATTATCATCGGCCACTTGAAATAATATGGTCAAAACACCCGCCTGGGTTTCATTTAAATTAAGAATACGCGCTAAAAGAATCGGCCCCATCTCAGAAACTGTCGCTCGAACCGGATGCCCATCTTGACCAAAAACATCCCAAAACATCACCGGAAAGCCCGAATAGGAATGCCCGCTTAAACCCAACTTGGTGACTCGCTCAGCGACTTTGGCATTCCCTCCTCCCGGCTGGCTAACCCCGGAGAAATCGCCTTTAATATCCGCCACAAAAACCGGCACGCCTGCCAAGCTAAATTGCTCAGCTAACACCTGCAACGTCACGGTTTTACCCGTTCCGGTCGCACCAGCAATTAACCCATGCCGGTTCGCCATTTTAGGCAAAAGACAAAAATCTTGAAGTTCACGACGGGCTAGCGGCAAAGATTGCAAAAATTGACTATTCATCGATTTCCTTTCGAAGTTCAAAGTTAATGGAGCCTCACGGGCAAGCCCGTAATTTTCTGCAAGGGCGGATAAAATTTTGAAATTATTATACTCAAAATTCCCATTTAAGGGAAAAACTAACTTAAGAACTTTTTACCCCAAAACAACTCCGCATCATAATTATTAACAAGCACTTACACTTGAACCATTGCTTTCCCCTACCCTCATGTTATACTTCGGGCAAAGTATTCTTCCGCTCTTTATTGATTTCGATCAAGGTAAACCATTCGTAAGAATGGGACACAAAGCTACGCGCAATTCCTGAGCTTTTTATCAGCAATTGCCGCCCCGAACGCGGGGAGGGCCCGACTGCAGCAGCATCGCAAGGGGTAGCCAGTTGCCGAATCTAACGACACTTTAATTTTCTTAACACTGTGCTGTGTGGCGCATCTTGTGACCTATTTCTTATTCGAAATAGGTCTTTTTTATTAAACCTTAGTTTTGAAGGAATACAGCTATGCTAAAAAAAATATCTCGCAAGTTAAAATATTCAAGCGGCTTTACTCTGCCAGAACTCATGATTTCCTGCCTTATTATTATGCCGATACTCGTGGGAGGCATTTTTACGTTCATTCAATGCTTAGAGCTGTCCGAATTATCAGGAAACATGTCTACAGCTATTCTGGGAACCCAAACGCTCATTTCACAAATCGAGGACTCGGCGTTTAATCAAATCTTTAGCAATTATAACAACACGACCTTCTCACTTTCCGGACTAACGGGAGCAGGTGTCACCTATGTTGATAACTCCGATCCAGATTTACTAAAAATCACCAACACTTTCTGTTGGCGACAAAAAAGCGGCAGAGTCATCGGAGAAGATAAAAATTTAAATGGCCAACTAAACGCCGGTGAAGATAGCAACGGCAACGGGATTCTGGATTCTCCCGTACAACTAGCTACTCTTATTTACAATGAATAACCAACGGTCCCCCTCAGCCGGATTTACCCTCACTGAACTCATGGTGGTGACGATCCTTTCCGCCATTGTGGGGATGGCTAGTTTGATGATGATTGTCTCCGGCCAGAAATTACTGACTCACACTGAGCATCAAATCCGCTTACAGGAGAACGCGCGACTCTTTATGCATCGGCTGGCCCGCGAACTGCAGGAATCTGGTCGTGATCAAAATGGTAATTTAAAAGTAACGATTCAAGACAATACGGGAACCAATGGTTCAGATATTCTACGTTTCTCCGTTCCCATCTGCCCTTGCGGTAGGAATGTCATGGATGACAACGGTAATGTGCGTTCATGGGGCGCACCCATCATCTGGGGACAAACAGGGTGCAACAACGATCCTCCCGTCGAGACGAACGGCAAAGTGATTATTTGTCATTTACCTCCGGGAAATCCCGGCAACCAACAAACGTTACAAGTTTCCCCCTCTTCGGTGAAAGCGCATTTAGCCCATGGGGACTGGATAGGAAACTGCAATACCTGTAATCCGACCACCTACACGAATCACTATGTGGAGTATTCCCTTGATGCCAACAACAAGGTTATTCGTAAAATTTTAGATTCAACACTAACCACAATCTCGCAAACAACGTTTGCCTTATTGGTGACAGATTTTCAAGTTTCTTTAAACGTCGCCCAAACCGTGGTCACCGTCAACACGACATTTACGCAAGCGTCGCAGCAAACGCAAACACAAACGCTGATGCAGACCATCAAAGTAATTTTGAAGAATCGAGGATAGCTTATGAAACTACACGCTCAGCAAGGATCTATGTATATTTATACCTTAGGGGTTTTCTTTACCATCGCTTCGATTAGCGGAATTTTTCTATTGCGATCCGTTAATGCCAGCAAAAGTACGCAAATCGCTACCTCTTCTCTAAAAGCTTATATCGTTGGACAAGGCGCCGCGCAGGCCGCCCTCCGACAGGTTGACACTTTAATTAATAGCTATTTATTGACCACTCTCTCAAACACCAGTCCTAGCGGTGTTATTAATTACGCGACCAGCAAAGTAGCGTCAGGAGATGGTATCGGCTGGCTGGTTTATTCAACTCGCAATAATAACGTCGCCGTACTGACTCAAAATGGCGAACAAGCTGAATACAGCGGCAGCGGGACGCTCGCGACCGGAACGTATCAATTCAATATTATTATTACTGAGAAATCAGACCCCACCTCGGCCGGCGCCGACGCCTGGGATTTTCCATTTAGCTACAAAGTGTTGGCTCGGGGAATCTCTGCAGGCCAGAGCAATGATATCGCCACCAGCGGAGATTTTACCGTGCGCGTCCAGCGGGACAATTTTGCCAAATTCGCGCTTTTCACTAATGACCAAACAACTCCCTCGGGGACTAACGTCTGGTTTACGGATAAAACTAATTTTTCCGGCCCTGTGCATACCAACACCCGCTTTAATTTCGCCTTAAATCCCAGCGGAACTTTTACGGACGCCGTAACACAGCATTATCAAACCGCACGATTTTATAATAGTGGCTCTTCCCTGCTTTTAGATGCCAGTAGCAACGGCACGAAAGACGTTCCTGTGTTTCAAGATAGCTTTACTCGGGACGAAGATTTCGTGACCCTTTCTTCAGCCACCCAACAAACCGACATGGTCACTCAGGCCAAAGGAAGCAACACTTATTCAACTAATGGTATTTATATCCCCAACAGTGGTGGAAATCTAACCGCCGGAATTTATGTTCGGGGCGATAGTAATATCAGCATGTCGATCAACGGTAGTCAACAAGCCGTCTATACCATTACCCAAGGAGCGACAACCAAAACTGTCACCGTTGATCGTACAAACAATCAAACAATCGTCCAGGATTCTAGCGGGACCACCACTTATGCTGGCCTTCCCGATGGGCAGGATGACGCCGGGACCCTTATTTATGTTGAAGGAGATGTTGATAGTCTGCAAGGAACCGTTCAAGAAGATACTGAACTGACCATCGGCAGCAGTGCAGATATTGTTATTACCAATCACGTCCAGTACGAAAGTTATACGCCGGGCAGCGGCACACCTGGGACGGTCGGTTACGTTCCGCCTTCCGTGGACAGCGCTGATAACTTGCTCGGATTGGTTTCCTGGGGCGGCAATGTACGTGTAGGAACCGGCGCTCCGAATGACATCAACATTCACGGCACCGTTATGTCACAAAACGGCGTCATGACGGTTGATGATTATAACAACACTTCCGTCGGTCCACGAGGAACGGCGACGCTGTTAGGTGGGGTCATCTCTGATGACTACGGAGCTTTTGGATTATTTAATAGTTCGACGGGACTCGCTACCGCTGGCTATGGCCGCAATTTTGTCTATGACCAACGCATGCTGGCGGGAAAAGCGCCGCCCTACTTTCCTTCGTTGGATACGTTTATCGCTTTCACTAATGATATTACGGACAAGTTAGTCTGGCAGGAAGGACAATAATCATGCGCGCGCGATCGTTAATCAAAATAATTTTGCTTACCGCCTTATTAGTCGGCTTGGCGGCGGTAATTTATAAAATCAACGCTCATGTTAACAAAGAAATTGAAGAAATGACCGATCTCTCGCGCGCTTCCGTAGATGTTTCAGCAGCAGTTCCCTTAGATCCTCGATTTGTCGCTCAAGGCAAACTTCCGCAAATAGATCCCGCCAACGATCCCCTGGCTCCGGTTGAGAAAGTCAAACTTCCGCCCCCACAAAAGATTCGTCCCCTCACCGGAGCCTCCGATTCCATCACAGACCCTTATACGTTAGTACAATAAACCCGGATTTTGCATTTGCAAAATCCCTGCCTGTCGCCATTATCAAACGGCAGACAGGCGCCCAAAGGGCCCCGCCAGGGCGGGGGATAAATACTTTCACCCAGATTAATCAAAGGTAGTCAGTCAATTATTGCCGTTTTCCTGGATAAAACGGTATTGCGGTAGCCAATATAGAGCTTTGCTTTCCTTAGAACTACCCTTAAAGGAGAGGGGGAGGCCTGAATCCGGACATCGCGAGGACGAGCGGGCATGGTTCCCCGCCGTATTACAGCGGGGAGAGCGAGGACGAGAGTTGAGCTCGAATCGGACACGCTGGGGTCGATCGAGCGTTCCGGAAGCAGGCCTCCCCCTCTCCTTTTCGGGTTTAAAGATGCAAAGCTCAATAACGAGCTTCGTCCCAATACTCGCGTTTATAATCCTCACGACCTGACGAGTTATGGTAAGAATGGTACCGAAATGGGTTTTTGCAGTAATACTTCTGATGGGCTTCTTCAGCAGGATAAAATGGTTCGGCTGGTTGAATTTCAGTCGCGATAGGATCGCTAAACCGACCTGAAGCCTCCAGGGCTTCTTTCGAATTTTGCGCGATCTGCCGCTGAGCTTCGCTATGGTAGTAAATAACTGTTCGGTACTGTTCTCCTTCATCATAGAACTGACCGTTGACTTGCGTGGGGTTAATGCTTTTCCAAAAAGCCTCAACCAATTGCTGATAAGAAATCTGGGTAGGGTCAAACATGATCTCAAGTGCCTCCGCGTGGCCAGTCTCTTCGGAACAAACTTCTTCATAAGTTGGATTGGGAATGCTTCCGCCCGTATAACCCACTTGAGTGTGAACGACCCCAGGGAGTTGGTCAAAATCCGCTTGCGTACACCAAAAGCATCCTCCCGCGAACGTGGCTTTTTCCAAATTGTCAGCTGCGGACACGATTAACCTCCTGATAACGGAAACAATCCACGGTATGATCATTCACCATGCCCGTCGCTTGCATGTGCGCGTAGATCACCGTCGGACCCAAGAACTTAAAACCCCGCTTTTTTAAATCCAGGCTGAAAGTTTCGGCTTGCACGGTAATGGCAGGAACCTCGCGCATGGTCTTCCAACGATTGCGAATCGGCTTGCCACCCACAAACCCCCACATGTATTTAGCAAACGTCCCAAACTCTCGTTGAACGCACAAAAACTGCTGCGCGTTATTAATGGCCGCTTGAATTTTCAAACGATTACGGATGATGCCCGGATTCAATAATAATGCCTCAACATCTTTCGTCGTAAACCGAGCTACTTTAACAGGATCAAATCCGGCGAAAGCCGAGCGATAATTCTCTCGTTTATTAAGCACCGTGCGCCAGCTTAAGCCTGCTTGCGCGGACTCCAACACTAAAAACTCAAAAATTTTTGGATCATCATAAACCGGCACGCCCCATTCCTGATCATGATAATCTTCGTACAATTGATCACCCGGCTTCAAACTCCAGGCGCAGCGTTTCTTGTGTTGAGCCATTAATTATGTCCTTAACCTATTTTGATTTTGATGACAGTTCTTTGCGCAGCGCAGGTGGTCTTGATTTCAACGTCACGGACGACGTCTCAGACTTAGCCTTCTTCCAGAGTCCCAATTTTTTCTCCCGAGCCTGTCGGTAATACTGTTGAAATTTCTCAGCGTGCTTAACGTTAGGGGGGACCGTCAACACGGAAGCATACCCCTGACGAACAATCTCTGCATTTAAAAAAGTACCGTCCTCCAAGTAAACGTACGCCAAATCACGCCCATATTTATCTTTTCGTCGCGCGTCATATTCCAGACGAGCGCGCTTGCCCAACGCTAATTTCTTGGTAAAAAAAGCGGCTTCCTTTCCCATCTTTATCATATCGTCAACATTCTGCCGCGAACGGGAGCTATCCTTTTTCAATTTCTGATTGTGCTGAGATTCCGGACAATCAATTCCAATCAATCTGATTTTCTTTCCATTGTCCATCCGCAACGTATCGCCATCATAAACTTTCTCAATTTTATAATACTTCGCAGAGGCGCTTTTCGCCGCGAAGGCATCAGGGACGACGAACAGGGACAACAATATCCCCAAACTAAGGGTAGAGAGTAAACGCCACATAAACACAACCGGGAGTGATTGTGAATAACTTAATAAATAATCTACGAGCTACTTATCAAAAACTTTGACATCCACTCGGGTCAAATCCGGCTTGGTTAAAGCGCGATATTTTACCAAGGCCAAATCACGCTTTACCAAATCACCGTCTTTTTCCACCGTGAGACGCACAATGAATTCAAACTTTCGATTATAATTCAACATAATAATTTCCGTCGCGGTGACAAAGGCTTCCGGAGAATCCTTTTTATCCGGTGCCCAGACTTGCCCACCGCATTTTTTAGGATCTCGACGATTGTCATTTGAAATCATGAGAGTATGCGGACAAGAGGTACACACCTGGGCCGATCCTACCCCAGAACAGTTTGAACAAGGACGAATATCCAAAACATAACCCTCCGTCCGATAGTCACCGGAAGGTAGCTCTTTAGTCTTCAACTCTTGAATCGTGGCGGCAGGATAATTTTTTTCCGTATTCGCCCAAGCTCGCGCCGAAAAACCAAGCAATACCGTCACGAGACAAATACCGAGCAAACATCGGCTGACTGATGCTAAATCAATCTTGAGAAGCTGATAAGGATTCATGGGTCTCCTGATAATAAAAGTATGCTTTTCGCAAACGCCGTTCAAATGGACTATTTTTTCCGGATCCTTGACTGACAATCCCTAACCATTCCTCATGGCTATAACCATCGGCAAAAGGAAACTTAAACGTCGCCTGTGTTTGCTGAACATTTTCGGGATCATCCCGCGTGTCTTTCCACCACTCATCAAGATATTCAAAAATGATCCCGCCGATGGAATTACCCACCGCCGGCCCCCCGGCTTGTTGGATCACAATATCACGAAAATTACCCTGATGATACTCTCGCTGACTATCTTCGTCGACCCCTTCGTCTTGATAGTAAGCATCGCTACCGAATTCGGTGATGACCACCGGTCGATCAAATAACTTCTGAGCGTCGCTCCACAGAGCGCCAAACCCTTCTTTGCCTCGATACGAATTAATCCCCAAAATATCGATCTCCGGAGCATGTTCTCGGTAGAGTTCAAACAAATTAACTTCAATATTCCCCACCGCGACGGGATGATTGGGATCCAACTCATGAATCATGGCCGCTACTTCATTGAGAAACTTCGCGTACGCCACGGGCTGAGTCGCGGCATTCGTGCGCGTGGCGTTAACGCCCAGGTAGTCTCCGGGCATATTATTTTCATTACCTAACAACCACATCAAAACAAAGGGCTCGTCTTTTAGATCTAAAACTTTAGCGCGTACGAGGTCTTTCATCTTTTGCAATTGCTCTGGATCAGTATAATCGGTCCCCTTCTCCCACGAGGCCCCGGAACCTTGCGTGTACGCGCCCAGGAAATCACCTGCAATAATTTTAATACCAAAACGATCATTCAAATCTCTCAACAATTCTTTATTGACCAATTGAGGATCATAAGTCACTCGGTTAACATTAGGCAAATACAAACGAATCGTGTTGATGCCCATGCCTTTGAGCAGCTTAAAATCCCCCACCGCGGGTTCATCGGCGTCCTGAAAACCATTCGCATTGGCATCGACCCACGCATCATAGGCAGCATCCACCCGACCATTGCCATTCTTGTCCTGGAACATCCAACGATCAAGAAACCGCTCGTCGTTGTGCGGTCCAAAACCTATTTCCGTCGGTGAATAAGTAATCCCTTTAATAAAATAAGGACGACCCGCAACGCGTAGCTGCCAATGTCCATTTTCAAACTGCACGACTTGAACGGTTCCCTTCCCTCGAGTATTCATGATATTCATACCAGATAAATCCGGCAGTTTATTGAGCCGTTGTTCTAAAGAAACCTTTTCGAATTTCCCGGGATTGACTTTAATGATATCGTTGGCAAAATCCAAGTCTGTTCCATTCTCAACGCTCGCCGAGGCCCCGACCAGCTCCCAACCTAATTGCGGATAATCCCGCAGAATTCTTTTGATACTTTCCAACGCAGCCGGCGCAATATACCAAACAAAACTTTTGTCTTCCGCCCAACATATTGAACGCGGAAAATGGATCAGCGCCGCGTAATAAGCTTTAATAGCCGGAATCATCAACCCCGCTTTTTCCAACGTCACTCCCGTAAAGAACGTCTTAACACCTTTTTCTTCTCCGGCTGTCGCCCACACATAAAAAGCCTTCTGCACGTCTTTTTCTTTCAACCAAGACCAATGTAACCCATCCAGCAAACCCTGTTTTTTCCATTCCATAAAATTGGGTTCTTGGGTCACGGCAAAATCGTTTGGGTATATACCCGCGCCAATATCCTTCTTCAAACGATTAGCTTCTTTGATTTCAAAATGATAAGCGGCGGTATCTACACCCAAAAAATCCCCATAAAGAGAATAGTCGAGCGGCTCTAAAAGACCAGCCTGCTCAATCGCAAACTGAGGTGCCGGTAAAGGTAAACCTTGAAGGAACTTTATTAATAAACGGTGCGGATCATCGGAAACTTCGTTGATGGAATGAACGCAGGGGATTGTCCCCAAGAGAGAGAAAACGACAGATAGCAGTAATGTTATTTTTTTCATGATTTATCGTTTTTGTTGTGAACCACACTATAACGCAGAATTAGCTAGGGCTCAACGATAAATCTCAAACCAAAAAACAGGCGACGGGCAGGATATCTCGACTAATGTTAATCAAGACAGTGACGGGCGCCCCTAGTTACAACTCAGGCGCCCACTCCACGTAAAACCCATCCACTTTATCACTGGATGAAATACTAAAACCGCGCCGTTTAAAAATACTAAGCATAAGAACGTTATTTTTCAACACATGCGCGTATAGCTTTTGAATTTTCTGAGTCGTCGCTGCTTTCAGCAAAATATCACACAGAAAGCCGCCGATCCCGAAACCTTGATAATCCTCTTTGACAACCAATCCTATTTCCGCGGAACCATCCGGTTGCCGGACGTAGCGACCCAAGGCCACCATTTGCGCGTACGGTTGCCAGGAATCGAATCCCGCGATGGCCATGTCCTGATTGTAATCAACAGACACCCGCGCCTGGGCCACGGCATGCGGCAGGGCATCAACATACGACAAATACCGTTGATAAATCGTCTGGGGGCGATGACTGTAGAAGAAATCTTGAATGGCCTTTTCATCATGCGGGCGCAACTCACGAAAATAAACGGTCCTATCTTTAAAATTCTTCGAATAAGGGATCAACTCCTTGACCGGACTGTGATCGTCCTTAATAGTCATTTGGTCAATATAAACATAATGTTTTTGTTTTAAATAACTTAACAACTCATCCCTAAATTTAGGATGCGCGATCTGAATCAATGCCAATGCCCGCTCCCGAATATTTTTTCCGTGCAAATACGCGATCCCATATTCCGTAACAATATAATGCACGTCGGCGCGCGAAGTGACGACACCGGCTCCAGGTTCTAAATGCGTGGCGATCTTAGAAATCGTCCCGTTTTTCGCCGTGGACGCAAATGCGAGAAAGGATCTCCCCCCCGGAGAACGTTTAGCCCCGCGGACAAAATCCACCTGACCGCCAAACCCGCTGTAAAAAACCGGCCCCAAACTATCCGAACACACCTGACCCGTCAAATCGACCGCGATGGCGGAATTAATGGAGACCATGTTTTGATTCTGACAAATCACGAAGGGATCATTGGTGTATTCTGAGGGAAAGAATTGAAAATCCACATTGCGATTGATGACGTCATACGTCTTTTTTGTCGCCAAAACAAAACTCAAGACTGACGCCCCGACATTGATTCCTTTTTTCTTATTGGTGATGTTCCCGTTCAAATATAATTCCGTCACGCCATCGGAAATCATCTCGGTGTGGATCCCTAAATCATTTTTGTTTTTCAAATTTTTCAAAACGGAATCCGGGATATTCCCGATCCCCAACTGCAAGGTGTCCCCATCGCGAATGAACTTAGCCAAATGCGAACCGATTTGCTCTGAAACAGCATCCGGCTCTCCCTGAGGGAATTCTTTTAGCGGTTCATCATAGCGGACCAAATAATCAAACGCGGACAACGGCAATACCGCTTTCCCTAAAGTAAACGGCATTTGGGAATTAACCTGCGCGATAACAATATCGGCGGTCGCGATCGCGGCCGGTAGAATACTGACCTCAACGCCCAATGAGACCTCGTTACGTTCATTAGGGGTTGAAACCTGAACCACCGCCGCGTGCACGGCCAACTGTCGGGTTTTAATCAGCTGGGGGACTTCTGACAAAAAGACCGGAATATAATCCGCTTGACCGCGCGCCACCGCGTCCCGCACATTATGCCCGATAAAAAACGCATTGTGCCTAAAGGCGAAAGCGTATTCCGGACGAACGTACGGCGCCTCCCCCGTCGCCAACAAATGAACAATTTCATTGTCACGAAAAAGTTCAGCATTACGGATCAACGCTTGCACGAGGTGAGATGGAACACCGCAACCGGCGCCTAAAAGGATGCGCTGACCTTTATGAATTTTTTTAATCGCCGCATCCGCGTCCAGCCATTGCGGATGACGAATAGGATATTGATATTCTTGAAAATACTGCATAACACTAACCTTTCTTATTTCCTACTTAACATATTCTTGGTAATTGTTCCCCGCTTAGCATGTCCAGTATCCGCACGACACCCATCCGACTAACCATCGTGACCCGCGGATTCCCCTTTTCGGTAACTTCCCCGATAAGGGTCGCGTTTTCTCCTAATGGATCCGCCCGTAAAATACCTAAGACCCGGTCAACATCCTTACGGTCAACCAACAAAACAAAACGCCCTTCGTTGGCAACGGAAAGTGGATCCAATCCCAGAATTTCACAAGCCCCCCGCACATCGTCTCGGACCGGGACCGCTTTTTCTTCAATGTTAAACACATGTCCACTGGCCATGGCCAATTCGTTAAGAGCGCTCACCAACCCACCTCGGGTCAAATCGCGCAGGCAATGAATCTTGACCTTGGCCGCAAGTAACTTCGCGACCAACCCATTCAAGGGGGCGGAATCACTTTCGATCGCCGATTCAAACTGCAATCCCTCACGCGCCGAGAGGATCGCCATACCGTGGCGACCCAAATCACCGCTGACAATAATTTGATCACCCACAGCGATACGCGTTGGCGCTATTGTCATCTCCTGTTCAATTACCCCAATCCCCGCCGTAGTAATGAAAATCTCATCTCCCTTGCCCCTATCGACTACCTTCGTATCGCCGGTGACAATCCGGACCCCCGCGCTGTCCGCCGCCCGGCGCATGGATTGCAACACGCGCCATAATCTTTCCATCGATAGCCCCTCTTCCAAAATAAACGCGACCGATATATACAAAGGACGGGCCCCCACCATGGCCAAATCATTGACAGTACCGTGGATGGATAGCGACCCGATATCACCCCCGGCGAAGAAAATCGGGCGGACAACAAACGAATCCGTAGTCATGGCCACTCGCGCGTTGGGGTTAGCTAAGACCGCCGCGTCATGTGCGGATTCTAACGACGGATTCGTAAACGCGGGAACAATCAATTTATCCAACAATTCTTTGGATAATTTTCCTCCTCCGCCATGCGCCAACAATAAATGACGATGATTAGTTAAAGGCATCGGGCAAGAAACCTGTAGAAGTGATTGATCATTGATCATGACGACACCTGTTTATTTGTCGGCAAGGGCAGATCACGATAGCGATAATACGCCGAGCAGGCCCCCTCAGAGGAGACCATCGTCGCGCCCAACGGATGTTCCGGTGTGCATTTTGTACCAAAAGCCGGACATTCGGTCGGTTTAATCGTTCCTTGCAGTACCAACCCACTTAAGCAATCTCTCGGTTCCGCGATTTGACGCGCACTTAAACCGAAACGTTTTTCCGCATCGAAGGACGCGTAGTCATCGCGCAATCCTAAGCCACTGTCGTTAATTGCCCCAATGCCCCGCCACTGCCGGGTGACAATTTGAAAAACCGTCTTGATCAATTGTTGAGCTGGGAGATTCCCTTCGGTCCGTACCGAACGCGCATACTGGTTCTCGACCTCCCATCGTCCTTCTTCCAACTGTTTAACGCAAAGATACACCCCATGCAAAATATCTAACGGTTCAAACCCCGTGACCACGATGGGCACGCGATACCGTGCGGCGATCGGCCCATATTCATGGCATCCCATGACCGTGCACACATGCCCCGCCGCCAGAAAACCCTGCACACGATTTTCTTTAGACGACAAAATAGCTTCCATGGCCGGAGGGACCAATACGTGAGAAATTAAAACGGAAAAGTTCTCAACGCCCTTTTCCTTGGCCTGGTAAACCGCCATAGCGTTGGCTGGGGCCGTCGTTTCAAAACCGACCGCCAAGAAGACCACTTGTTTTTGTGGGAACTTTTGCGCCAGCGTGACGGCGTCTAACGGCGAATAAACCACCCGCACATCACCGCCCCGCGCTTTGACCGATTGCAAATCCGTCGATGATCCGGGGACCCGAAGCATATCTCCAAAGGTGCAAAAAATCACCTCTGGCCGCGAAGCAATTTCTACGGCCTTGTCAATAATGTCCAGCGGCGTCACGCAAACCGGGCATCCCGGGCCATGGATCAGTTTGATCTGCTCCGGCAGCAATCGATCTAATCCGAATTTAATGATCGCGTGGGTCTGCCCTCCGCAAATTTCCATTAATGACCAAGGGTGGGTCACGACCCGCTTGATTTCTCTGACAAACCGATGGACTTCATCCGCATTGCGGTACTCATCTAAATATTTCATGATTAAGTCGTCACTTTATCTCTTCCAATTCATCCATTGCTTTTAAATAATCAAAGACTTTCTGGGCCTCCACCGGATCGACGGTGCTGATCGCAAACCCGACATGCACAATCACGTAATCACCGACTTTGGCTTCAGGCACGTAAGCTAACGATACTTCTTTGCTGATCCCCCCAAAGCTGACTTTTCCCGCTCGGGTCAATTCTCCCTCCTGCGTGATTTCCGTGATGAGACCCGGAACCGCCAAACACATATTACCCTCTCTTTCCTTGATGCGCCGCCACCCATAATTGGCCCACCGCCAAAGCGCCGTCATTCACCGGTAACTTTTCCGGCAAAAAAACGCTAAAACCTTCTTTTTGTAAACGGGATTTCGCCTTCCCACTCAAATACGCATTCTGAAAACAGCCTCCGGAGAGAACAATATCCTCCATCCGGATCTCCCTCGCCACCGAGACCAAAATCTCGACTAACGTGTCATGAAATTTCCGGCTAATTTGGGCTGAGTCCGTTTTTAAATTCAAATCAATCAAAATGCCTTGCAGCATGGCACCCCAATCAATCCGCCATTGTTGATCTTTATCAATTAATAAATCAAATGAATAAACTCCCTGGTCCTCGGTCCCGCGCAACACCTGTTCCAAACGTTCCGCGCCCTGCCCTTCGAAAGAAGCACGGGAAACCAATCCCAACAAAAACGCCACCGCATCATATAAGCGACCGACGCTAGTCGTCAATGGTGAATTAAAAGAACGTTCCAGCATTTGCTTGATCGCATTAATTTCCACTGCACTGAAAGCGGCTTTAATACTTTCCGGAAATGTCGACCCCAATTTAGATTTGTTCCATTCAACAATGAGCCCTAGCGCGCTGCGCCGGGGTTCACGGACCGCGACTTCCCCACCCGGCAAAGGAAAAGGACGAAAGCTCGCCACTCGTTGATATTTCGCCCCATCCACCGTCAAGAATTCTCCCCCCCAGACGGTTCCGTCCGGCCCCCACCCCGTCCCATCCCAAGCCACGCCTAAAACAGGTCCCGTCAATTGCTTTTCAGCCATGACCGCCGCAACGTGCGCGTGATGGTGCTGCACGCGGTAAATAAGTTTCCCTAATGGCTGAGCTAAACGAGACGACACATAATCAGGGTGTTCGTCAATAACGACGTCTTTGACTTCAGCGTCGTGAAGTTGGCGCAAACTGCTTTGGCAATCCTGGAATGATTTGACAGCCAATTCATTTTCCAAATCACCGATATGCTGACTGAGAACGATTCTATTCTCAAGCCCCAGCGCAACGGTATTCTTTAACTGCCCGCCTAAGGCCATCCGGCCCGATACATTCACCGTAACCTCCAATGATACCGGGGCATAACCCCTGGCCAGACGAATCGGCAAAGTCTGCTTATCCAAACAGCGCACGATCGAATCATCCAAGGCTCTGACAATAGGACGGTCATGGACCAAGAAAATATCGGCAATTTGGGCTAACCGGTTTAACGCGTCAATGTCCTCAATGCATATCGGTTCTTCGCTAACGTTACCACTGGTCATGACCAACGGTCGATCTACAATTTGCATCAATAAATGATGCAACGGCGTGGTCGGCAGCATCACCCCTATATTCTGATACCCCGGAGCAATACCCGACGCTAACGTCACCCCTGCCGTTTCTGCCTGGCAGGCCACAATCACAATCGGCGCCGCCGCGCTGGTCAGCACCTCTGTTTCGAAAGCCGACAACTTCGCGTAACGCTGAACTTCAACAACATTTTTCATCATCAACGCGAATGGTTTATCCGGGCGCTGTTTACGTTCCCTAAGTCGACGAACCGCATCCTCATTCGTCGCGTCCACCGACAGTTGAAAACCTCCCAGGCCCTTAACAGCGACGATCTTACCTTGAATCATTGCTTCCGCCGCCTGTTTTAAAGCATCCCCTTGGTGTGCCAAAACCTTCCGCGATGAATCCCAAAGCGCCAACTGCGGACCACAATCCGGACAGGCGTTGGCTTGCGCATGAAAACGTCGGTTTAAAGGATCGTGATACTCTTCAAGGCAACGCGGGCACATACTAAACTGACGCATCGTCGTGTTGATCCGATCATAAGGCACGGATTCAATGATTGAAAATCTCGGACCGCAATGCGTGCAATTGGTGAAAGGATAATGATACCGTCGATTGGCAGGATCAAAAATGTCCTTAAAGCATTCCTCACAGGTCGCTAAGTCCGGAAGGACCGGCGCGGATTTTACCCCTTCATGAATACTGGCTCGGATAACAAAACGTTCCTCCGGGTGGCAACATTGTTTTGTCTTTTCCCAATCTGTTATCTTTGAAGGAAAAGGAAGCTCCGTTAATAGCCGATGTTGAAATAGCCTTAGCTGTGATCGCTCTCCCTGAACTTCTAACTCAACCCCGGCAGAGGTGTTACTTACCTGACCGGTCAAGCCGAATTCATTGGCCAACCTTAACACAAAAGGTCGAAAACCAACTCCTTGGACATATCCGGTTAGCACATAATGCCAGCGTTCTCGCCGAGAATTGAGAAGACCTACAGGTAGTGACATTGCTCATGCTTTCGCTGAGTTAACTTTCTATTTGCGTCGTAATGGTATTACCTTGTACCACTTCCACATTGCGGGACAGACAAGACGAACACATCAACAAATGGTGGTCTTCCACCGGTCCGCGTTGGCCGCAAGCGCGGCACAGGACTTCCACCGGGACCTCTTCAAAATCAATGGGTATCCGCTCCAGCGCGGTCGATTGCGTACGCATTTGGTAATGAAACAGGACCGAATCTTTATGCAAATGAAACATCTCTCCCACACGGACACGGATATTTTTTGGTTCTCCCTCTTGTTTCTTCAAGTCCGCTAAGATGACTTCGATAATCTTTTCTGTAAATCCCGCTTCATGCATAGACCACCTGACCGTTTATCCAAGCCGTTATTTTCTCCAAAGCCGAACGCAACCTTAACTTTCCCAAAAATGAAAGCTGATCTCCAACATCAAAATGCTCACCCCGAATCTGGCAAATATACATTTCCCATTCTTTTTGATAAAGTTGTCGGCCTAATCGGCCCAATAATTCCGGGCTAAGATGATGCGATGATGCCAAAGCTGGCCCATCATGGACCTCTAATTTCCTCAGCAATACATCGTTACCCCCAACCGCCGCGTCAATAAACAACAACCGATCATATTTGATCGCTTCTTCCAACAGCTCAATCTGCAACTGCTGGCAGGTCATCACCGAAACCCCCGGCAGGTTTTCTTTTTGCAATGCAGCGGCCGCCGCCCACCCCAGACCGTCATCCTGGCGCATGGGATTACCGTATCCAATAATCAAGGTGTTAACCACCGCGTTTGATGACATTGACCAGCTCTCCCTTCTGATCAAGAATTTCAACCAACAACGGCATCGCCCCGATAGAATGGGTTGAACAAGACAAACAAGGGTCATAACAACGGATCGCGGCTTCGACCCGATTGAGCGCGCCTTCTTTAATTGATGGACCGCGCACGTATTGCCGCGCGACTTCCAACACCGACCGATTCATCGATGGATTATTCTGTCCCGTGGCGATCAGCAAATTGACTTTCTGTAAAATACCATTTTTGTCCGTCGTGTAATGATGGAACAAGGTCCCGCGCGGGGCCTCAGAGCAACCGATCCCTTCCGTCCGGTTTCGCTGAGCGTGCGCCTGCAATTGATCCCCCAACACCTCCGGATCATTAAGAATATCCCGCACCAGTTCAATACAATTAAGAACTTCAACTAAACGCGCGTAATGAAAGAAAAATGAACCGTTGACCGGTAGTCCTTTATTAATCGCTTTAAATTGCAGGAACTCCTCTTGCGCCAACGGCGTTCGGATGCGACTGGCGACGTTAAGTCGCGACAAAGGACCGACCCGATAAAATCCATCCGGGTAACCCAAAGGTTTGTAATAAGGATATTTTAAATAGGACCAATCAATCGGTCTTTCGGCAATAAACGACAAATAGTCTTCCGGTTTCAGCTGATCTCCTAATATCTTTCCCTGACTATCCACCATCCTCAAGTTGCCTTCATATAATTCATGTTCACCTTGAGGCCCAACGAGTCCCAAATGCAAGGTGGGAAAATTCGCGAAAGTGCTTACCTCTTCGGGATGAGCGGCGTGATAGTCTTTTATTAATTTGATCCCCTGGCGAGTGGTCTCTAACACTTCCGGGACCCAATCGAGGAGCGCCTGGCGATTTTCCGGCGTTAAACGATAAAGAAAACCTCCCGGAACAATACCCATGACGTGGATCTTTTTTCCGGTCAACCGTTCGCTTAATTCCTGACCAAATTTTCGCAAGCGGATTCCCCGTACGGCCAAGTCCGGAAACTTATTGGCGATCTCAATAATGTTTCTTTTCTCCGGTTCCGCGTCCCAACCGAACAAAAAATCCGGCGAGGACAAATGAAAAAAACTTAACGCATGCGATGAAAGCACCTGCCCCAAATGCGTCAAGCGGCGCAACAACGTCCCTGTGTACGGGACCTTCACCTGCATGATCATCTCGCACGCTTTAGCACTGGCCACCGCGTGGCTGACCGGACAAATCCCGCAAATGCGCGGGGTGATCGATGGCATTTCCGTAAAAAGCCGCCCTTCACAAAATTTCTCAAAACCACGAAATTCATTCACGTGAAAACGTGCGTCTTTAACCTGGCCGTCTTTGTCCAACTGCAAAGTAATTTTCGCGTGCCCTTCAATGCGGGTCACCGGACTGATGGTGATTTTCTGTTCCTGGTTAACCATATTTGATCCCCCGATCTGGCCCCCATACTGGTACTCTATCCTGCAGCACTTCAGAGACCACATAAAATATCAAATCCGCCGATGGCGGACATCCCGGCAGATAATAATCGACTTTAACGACCTGATGAAGCGGAACGACCCGGTCAATGAGTTTCTGGATTTCAGGTGAGGTCGGCACGTGCCCTTGGTCATTGCTCTCTGCCAAAACATAAGACCGTTCCAGCACGTGCTCTTTAGAGACAGTATTGCGTAACGACGACACATTCCCCGTGACCGCGCAGTCACCGAAAGCAATGAGGATCTTACTCCGCTCGCGGATATGCCGGATCTCACGCCAATGTTCGTCGCTGGCGACCGCCCCTTCCACCAGCGTCACATCCACATAGGGAAATTCTTTGCCATCAACAATAGGGCTACGCACAATGTCCGCCAACTTGACCACTTCCAAAATCCTTTCGTCCATATCCAACAACGACATGTGACACCCCGAACATCCCGCGAGCCAAACCGTAGCTAATTTTTTTTTGATCATAGGCCCAACTTCCTTTTTTCAACTAAGTCTGTCACCACATTAGGAAACTTTTCCATTTGCCCCTGAAAGGTATATTTGTTCCATAGCGCTCCTGTCGGGCAAACCTGCAAACATTTACTGCACCACGTGCATGTTTCGGATTGTCCCCAAGGCTGATTAAAATCAGCAATCAACCGTGCTTGCACACCGCGGTTCATGATGTTCCAATTGTGCGCGCCTTCCACTTCCGAACATACCCGCACGCATCGCGTGCAAAGAATGCACCGATTATGATCCAACACATATTTGGGATGAGAAGCATCCACCGAGCAGTTTTGGTTTAAATAGGGAAAACGCACATGGTCCATGCCCACATTACGGGCCAAATCTTGTAATTCGCAATTGTTATTAGCCACACACACCGCGCAGATGTGGTTTCGTTCTGAAAAAAACAATTCCACAATCATTCGCCGATATTGTTGTAATTTTTGAGAATTAGTGCGGATCACCTGGTTGGCCGCCGCTTTCGTCGTACATGCAGGTAACAACTTCGCGATGCCTTCAACCTCAACTAAACAAAGACGGCACGCGCCCACGTCCGTTAACCCGTCAAAATGGCACATCACGGGAATAGGAATCTCTAATTCTCGACAAATCTCCAGGATCGTCTTGCCGCTCTCAACTTCTACAGCTTTTCCATCAATCGTAATCGGGATTTTCAACGCCATAGTTCCTCCTCAATGCGTGGCTTCCGCCTGCAAATAGGCTAAATATTCATGACGAAAATACCGCAACGTACTTAATAATGGATTGGGCGCGGACATTCCCAACCCACAGAGGCTGGTGTCTTTCACAAACGGAGCCAATTCTTCCAGTAATTCCAAATCTCGGACCGTTCCTTGACGGGAACAAATTTTGGTTAGCAAATCATACATTTGTTTCGTACCAACACGGCAAGGCACGCACTTGCCGCAGGATTCATCCATACAAAATTCCATAAAAAACCGTGCCACGTCCACCATGTCGGACGTTTCGTCCATGACGATCAAACCGCCGGATCCCATGATCGACCCCAAACTGACCAACGATTCATAATCAACCTTAGTGTCCAGATGATCTTTGGGGATACACCCGCCGGACGGACCCCCGGTTTGGGCGGCTTTAAACTCTTTCCCTCCCGGGATCCCGCCGCCGATGTCATAAATGATTTCCCGTAACGTCATACCCATAGGGACCTCGATCAATCCGGAATTATTAATTTTTCCGGCGAGCGCAAACACTTTCGTTCCGGCACTCTTTGCCGTGCCGAACTGACCGAACCATTCTCCCCCCTGCAATATAATCGGAGCAATGTTAGCCAACGTTTCCACGTTATTGATTAACGTCGGCTTGCCCCACAACCCGGATTCCGCCGGATATGGCGGACGGGGACGCGGCGTTCCCCGTCGGCCTTCGATAGACGCAATCAAAGCGGTCTCTTCCCCACAAACAAAGGCGCCCGCGCCAATGCGGATCTCCACATCAAAACTAAAATCGCTTCCCAAAATATTCTGACCGAGTAACCCGTATTTGCGGGCCTGTTTGATGGCCATGTCAAACCGTTTAATGGCCAACGGATATTCACCTCGGATATAAGCAAAACCTTTCTGCGCGCCCACCGCGTAACCGGCGATGATCATGCCTTCCAAGACCCGATGCGGGTCACCTTCCAAAACACTGCGGTCCATAAAGGCCCCGGGGTCCCCTTCATCCCCATTACAAATAACGTATTTGTCGGCGGAGACATATTTATAAACGGTCTCCCATTTTAATCCCGTTGGGAAACCGGCCCCACCCCGACCGCGCAAGCGGCTTTCTTTTATTTCCCCGATGACTTCTTCGGAAGAATATTGGCAGACGGCCTTCTGCAAAGCCAAATAACCGTCGACGCTAATATATTCCTCGATGCTCTCAGGATTAATGCTGCCGCAGTTACTTAAAACAATCTTCACCTGCTTTTTAAAAAATGGGTCCTGAGAAGCGTCCGCGGAAACTTTTTCTCGCGTGTCGGAAAAAAGAAAGAATTCCTTCACGGGAACATTCTCCATAAAATGCTTTTCAACAATGCCTTCCACTTGATCAGGTTCTTTGATCTTTTGATAAAAAGTCTGATCCGGCAGGACCTTGACCATGGGACCCTGATTGCATAGCCCCATGCAACCGGAAGGAACAACCCGGATCTCCTGCGCCAAACCTCGCTCCTGAATAGCGCTGGTCATGGATTTTAAAACCACCTCACTGCCCGATGAGGCGCAACCGGAACCGCAGCACACGCACACTTTTTTTCTGAATTTCGCGTTCTCAACTTTTACGTCTTGAGCAATCTTGTTTAATTCGTGCAAATTCATGACGGCACCCCGACCTTTGCATTTAACACATCTACGGCTTCCTGAGCCTTTAATCTTCCCACGACTTTCTCATCGACCACAATCACCGGAGCCAACCCGCAAGCCCCCAGACAGCGCGCGGTCTGCAGTCCCAAGCGATTATCTTTGGTCACTTCTCCGGGCTTCAGGTGATAATCTTCAGCGATTTTATCCAAAATCATGTTGGCCCCTTTCACGTAGCACGCCGTACCCGTGCACACCAAACACGTGTGCTCACCTTTAGGCTTTAAGGAGAAAAAATGATAAAACGTGATGACGCCAAAAACCCGGCTGGGAGGCAGAGACAATTGTTGCGCGATAAACTGGATAACGTTAAGCGGCAGATATCCATACGCGCTTTGCGCGGTATGTAGGATTTGGATCAGCGATTCCGGACGGCCCTGCTCTTTTTTGATTGCGGCCAAGATAAGTTTGGAACGAGGGTCTTCTTTCGGCAACGTCCTAACAGTCCGTTGCCGAACCATTTGATATTGGGGCATAGGAACCTCACTTCTTAATTGACTCCTTAGTAAAATGTTTTCAGCGCCTTCATGTAATTGGCTCGTTCAAAAGCTTCGGGATTAGGGCAACGCTGCTGACTTAAACTGCCTTTCATCTGGGTCACGGAATCATAGTTGTGTTCTTCCATCCACCTTTTCATTTCCTCCAAAACCGTCTCCACATGATCAATACCGTTTTTTAATAGGGCCGAACACATCATCGTCACGTCAGCCCCCGCCATCAGCATTTTTAAAACATCGCTGGCTTCATGGATGCCGCTCGTCGCGGCTAAACTTAATTTCAAATGACCATAAAGGATCGCAACCCAACGTAACGGTAGCCGCATCGCCTGCGGCGTGCTCAGCAACACGTTCGGGACGACGACTAAGTTCTCGATGTCCAAATCCGGTTGATAAAATCGGTTAAAAAGCACCAAACCGTCCGCTCCGACGGCTTCCAAACGCTTGGCCATGTTCGCCAGGGCGCTAAAAAAGGGACTGATTTTCACGGCCACCGGAATGCTCACCGTGGACTTGACTGCTTTTAAAATATTGATGTATCTTTGTTCAATCTCCGTACTGCTCGCGTTAAAATCCGTGGCCATAAAATAAATATTAAGTTCAATCGCGTCGGCGCCCGCCTCTTGCATCAGTTTGGCGTAACGAATCCAGCCGCCTTCCGAATGACCGTTTAAGCTGCCAATGACCGGGATCTTCACAGCCGCTTTGGCCTGTCGCAAATGGTTCAGGTATTCATCCGGGCCTAAAATCAACTCATCCGGTTCCGGAAAAAAGGTCAATGATTCAGCATAACTTTCGGTCCCGTAAGAGAGATAATGATTCAATTCTTTGATTTCTTTTTGAATCTGTTCTTCAAAGAGAGAATACATGACCACGGCCGAGGCCCCGGCATCTTCCAATTGTCTAAAATTATTAATGCTTCCCGACAAAGGAGACGCGGAAGCAACCAAGGGATTTTTTAATTTCAGACCTAAATAATGCGTCGTGAGATCCATAGTATTTCTCTGGTTATTGTTTTTGTTGATTCCCATTGGAAGTAGCGGCCATCGCGCTTAATATTTTCCAACGCTCCTGAACGTCTTTTTTGGCTAAATCCATTAACCGGCGCGCTTCATCCGGATGGCTTTTCGTCAACATTTTGTAACGGTTCTGACGATATGCGTATTCCTGCAGAGGCACCGTCGGTCCTCCGGAATCCAATACCAACGGCGGCTTACCTTCATACGCGAGTAGCGGATTGTAACGAAAAAGTGGCCAATAACCGGTCTGCACCGCTGCCTTGTGCTCTTGTAAAGCGGTGGTCATATTGATCCCATGCGCGATGCAATGGCTATAGGCAATAATCAGCGACGGGCCGTCATAGGCTTCCGCCTCCAGAAAAGCGCGTACCGTGTGCTCGTCTTTCGCGCCGAAAGCAACGCTAGCGATATAAATATTCCCGTACGTCATCATCATCCGCGCCAAATCTTTCTTCCCTTGGGTCTTACCACCGGCTGAAAATTTGGCCACTGCGCCTCGCGGCGTGGACTTCGACATTTGACCACCCGTATTGGAATACACTTCCGTATCAAGAACCAACACATTCAGGTTTTGCCCGGAGGACAGCACGTGATCCAACCCCCCAAAACCGATGTCGTAGGCCCACCCATCTCCGCCGATTATCCAGATACTTTTTTTAACCAGCATATCGGCCAGTTCCAGCAAGCGTTTAGCTTCCCAGCGAGCCAGCTTTGACAATTTCTGTTTTAAAATGTCAACCCGTTCCCGTTGTTCCTGAATTTCTGATTCATCATGTTGAGGAGAATGCAGCAACCCGTCAACCAGCGATGAACCTAAATCATTCGCCAATACTTTGACGAACTCTTCCGCCATCTGTCGTTGTTTGTTAACCGACAATCGAAATCCCAAACCGAATTCTGCATTGTCCTCAAACAGCGAATTGCTCCAGGCGGGACCCCGACCGGCATTATTTCTGGCCCACGGGGTCGTCGGTAAATTCCCGCCGTAAATGGAAGAGCAACCGGTCGCGTTGGCGATCAGCGCTCGATCTCCGAATAATTGTGACATCAATTTCAAATATGGCGTTTCTCCACACCCCGCGCAGGCGCCGGAAAACTCAAACAAGGGTTTAGCCGCTTGCAAGCCGCGTACAGTATTCAACTTAAGCAACGAACGGTCCACCTCAGGGAGACGCGTGAAATGATCCCAATCGGTCCGACCTTGCGCGACGATTTCTCCCGCCGGTCGAATATTGAGGGCCTTAATGCGCGTTTCGGTTTTGCTGCGCGCCGGACAAACATCGGCACATAATCCGCATCCTGTGCAATCATCAACAGAGACCTGGATCGTAAATTGTTGATCTTTAAATTCTGGGTCTTTGGCAGGCATATATTTGAAACCGGAAGGCATCTGTGGAATTAAGTCGGCCGTGAACACTTTGGTACGAATGACGGAATGGGGACATACAAATACGCATTTACCGCACTGAATGCACAGATCCGGTTTCCACTCAGGTAACTCCGTGGCGATCCCTCGCTTTTCCCACTGGGCTGTTCCCGTCGGATAAGTCCCATCAACCGGCAACCGGCTGACGGGCAGCTTATCCCCGCACATAGCCATCATGGGCGCCGTCACCTGTTTGATGAAATCTGGCGCCGACGGATGGACGCCGGTATTGCGCTGGCGAGTAGCAGTGACTTTTGTAGGTACGGTCACTTCCTGCAGCCGTTGCAAGGCAATGTCAACCGCCTGATAATTCATCTGGACAATCTCATCACCTTTTTTACTATAAGTCTTTTTTATAAAATCTTTAATCAACTGGATCGCCGCGGCCTTTGGCAAAACGTTGGAAATAGCAAAGAAACACGCCTGCATGATGGTATTGATGCGTCCCCCCATCCCCGTCTCAATGGCGACCTTGCTGGCATCAATAACAAAGAACTTTAATTTCTTATCAATGATCGTCTGCTGCACTTCCCGCGGCAAATGGTCCCAGACCTGACTGGCGGCGTAAGGGCTATCTAAAAGAAAAATACCCTTCTCTTCTATTTTTTCCAAAACATCAAACTTTTCCAAGAATCCGAATTGATGACAACCCACAAAATTAGCCCGACTGATCAAATAGGACGACCGAATCGGGTTCGGGCCAAAACGCAAATGCGATATCGTCATCGATCCGGATTTCTTGGAATCATAAACAAAATATCCTTGGGCGTAATTGTCCGTGTTCTCGCCGATGATTTTAATCGTATTTTTGTTAGCGCTCACCGTTCCATCAGACCCTAATCCATAAAAAATGGCTCGGACCGTCCCGGCACCTTCCGTGCTAAACGTCCCATCAACCTCTAAACTGCTGTGCGCAACATCATCATGAATCCCAACGGTAAAATGCCGCTTCGGATCTTTCTTGAGCAATTCATCAAAAACCGCCTTGGCCATGGCCGGGGTGAATTCTTTCGATGCTAATCCGTATCGTCCTCCAATAATATTAGGTAGCGCCTTTAAAATACGCTGGCCGGCTTCTTGGACGGCGTTGACCACGTCCAAGTAAAGTGGTTCGCCCGCGCTGCCCGGTTCTTTCGTCCGATCGAGGACCGCGATGCTTTTCACAGTCGAAGGTAACGCCGCGACGAATCTCTCAACATCAAACGGACGAAACAAGCGAACCCGCAAAACACCGACCGATTGCCCTTTCGCATTAAGGTGCTCGACAGTTTCCATAATCGCCTCGGCGCTGGATCCCATCGTGACAATCACCCGTTCAGCATTGGATGGTCCGATATACTCATAGAGTTGGTAGCCACGTCCCGTCAACTGTTTCAGTTTGTCCATTTCTTGTTGAACAATACCCGGGCACGCCAGATAAAAAGCGTTGGCTGCCTCTCGGGCCTGAAAATAAACATCCGGATTCTGCGCCGTCCCGCGCATGACCGGCCGGTCAGGAGTTAACGCTCTCAAGCGATGCGCTGAAATCAAATCCTCAGGGATCATTTGCTTCAACACGTCCAGATCAAGAACATCTATTTTGGAAATTTCATGAGAAGTCCTAAAACCATCAAAAAAATGAACAAATGGGACCCGAGATTTCAACGTTGCCGCGTGGGCAATTAAAGCAAAATCCATGACCTCCTGCACATTGCCGGAAGAAAGTAACGCAAATCCGGTTGAGCGCGCGGCCATCACGTCTTGATGATCCCCAAAAATCGACAAGCCTTGCGCGGCGATCGCGCGAGACGCGACATGAAATACCGTCGAGGTCAACTCGCCGGCAATCTTATACATATTAGGCAACATCAACAGCAGCCCTTGAGATGCGGTAAACGTCGTGGCCAAGGAGCCTGACTGCAGCGCCCCGTGCAACACCCCCACCGCGCCCACCTCGCTTTGCATTTCCTGCACCAAGGGAACGGTGTCCCATAAATTCTTGATTCCGGCGCAGGCCCATTCGTCCGCCAACTCTCCCATCGTTGACGACGGGGTGATCGGATAGATGGCGATCACTTCATTTAATCGATAAGCGATGTAAGCGGCCGCTTCATTGCCTTCTAACGTCTTTTTTAATTTGACCATGACTACTTTCTTGACTCTAAAATTAAACCCTTTGGTGATTTAGATTACCAACCCAAATATTTCATTCCCATTCCAAGAATAATAAACGTCATTGCTGCCAACGCCTGCGGCCAACGCGTCGCCTGAAACTTAGGCATCCGCAAATAATTCATCCCCCATAACCCCGTGGCGACCAACCCGATCATGGTTACCATGGTGCTCAGCCCAAAAGCACCCACCACCATCCATTTCATACTCGGGAAATGTGTCCAATCCGGTAAAGAAAGGATGGGAATAAGCGGTTCACAAGGACCAACGACGAAGAAAACAATCAGCGCCACCTTGAGCGCCTGACCTTTAACTTGAAGATCCTCAGCTTGAGTGGCGACAATTTCTTTTCGCAACGCCCAGATTAAATAAACAACGCCCGTCACTATGAGCACCCAGGCCGCGACATCCCCCCGCAAAGATTCAAATACTTCCCATCTGAAGAAAGAAAATTTCATGGCGAGAAGGGCTTGCCCGATCACCATCGCGAACATGACATGCGATAACGCGCATAACATCGTTAGTCCCATCACCTTCCTTAGATTCAAACGCTGGGCTTTGGCCAACGCGATAATCGGCACATAATGATCCGGCCCCAGGATGGCATGAGTGACTCCTGTCAAAAACGCAAAACACAACCAACCCATCAATTCGTTCATGTTAACCTCCCATCCGACTCACATAGCCCCGCCCGTATGACAATCAAAACATTTCATATCACGCCACAAACCATCATCTTCAAACGGATGTTCAAACTCCAAACCTTCAACACTTCTCTTAGGCTGGCTAGCCGGACCCTGTTCGATGATCGTATGACACACGTCGCATTGCTGCGTGATGACTTTACCTTCAACCGATTTATGTTCTTCGTCATGACAACGAAAGCAACCGGGAGAATTCATATGGCCAATATTATCTGGATACGCGTCCCACCGCGCTTTCATCTCTGGGAAGAAATTATGCTGAAATAAATCCACTAACGTCGTCGCCGCTTGATCAACCTGCGCGCCTTGCTGCGCTAAAACCTCGGGATAGTTCTCCTGATAATACGCCAGCAGGTTAGTTCTAATTTCCTGAATCGCCTGCTGTTCCGTTTCATACGTTTGGCTAAGTAGCTTTAAAGCAACTTCCTTCAATCCAGGCAAAGTTTCGGGCATTTTTCCTTGAACCATAGCTTGGTTAATGAGTCGATCGGGAGCGCGATAATGATGAGAAGGCCGATTATGGCAATCCATGCAGTCCATTTTGCGAATCTGACTGGGAAGCGGCGCCTTATCTTTAAAAACTGAATTGTCCGTGACATACACCGTCTCCTGGCCATCTTTGGCAACACTCTTCACCCAAGTAATGTCTTGCCGCTTCTCATCTTCGGCGGCGTAATAAATGTCGTGATCAATGTACATATGCGCGTGGATGCCAGCATCACTGTTCTCGCTTCGCCCAATCGGCAACAGCATCCGCAATGACCATTTTTCTTTGTCCGCGGAAGAAGGATAATAGGTTCTTTTCATTTCTACGGAACTGTAGAATTGCCCCGGCCAGTGACAATGCTCACAGGTTTCTTTGGCGGGACGAAGATTCTTAACGGGAGTGGGGATCGGTTTGGGATAAGATTTTTGAATCGTTTTGAAAACCTGGCGAAGGCCGGACATTTTTGAGCGAACGTACCAATCCGCGCCCGGACCAATATGGCATTCCACACATTTAACATTGGCATGCGGGGAATGCTGATAAGCGGTATATTGTGGTTTCATCACATCATGGCAGGTGGTGCCACAAAACTTAACGGATTCGGAGTATTGAAAGGCTTTATACGAACCAATGGCCGTCATGACCAAAACAATCGTTGTCCCCACCGAGAAAACAAAAATGGCATTACGGTGCTCTGGATTGGTGGGATCAATAAGGATCGATTTGGGTTCAATTTGAGAATGACCTAAAGCAACACGCCTTCTTTTCCAGAGCGCCCCCACGGGAATCAGAAATAAACCTCCAATTAAAAATGGCGGCAGAATCAGATAGGTAAAAATAGCGAGGTAGATGTTGGATCCACCGGAAAAGAAATCAATACCGAACAATAAGAGTTCGGCCACAATGGTTAAACCGGCCAAAAATAAACCAAAATATGTAGTGCTGTTGTAGAAATACGCCGAAAATCGGTGGGGAGGTTGACCACCGTGAACATTTTCTGAATTAGATTTTTCCGATTGTTCAGTCATATTGGTTTTGGTTAGCGACACAGGTTCCGGCCGAAGGGCCGGAACCTCTATCCCCACAATTCAAATTGTTAGTACCACGCTAACGTCACATCCAACCAAACCGCGTGGGCGTTATAATCCCCCGCTTCCGCTGAGGCATAACTGGTGTCATAGCTGGAATAAACGTAGTGCGGTTCCAACGTTACGCTTTTATTAGGTTTAAGCGTGACCCCCATCTCAGCGTCATAACGGGTAAAGTCCGACCCCATGGGCAAACCAATCGTCGAAAAATCATCGAAATTGTTCGCCTGAGAATAAGTAAACGTCGAAAAGAAACTCATCTGTTCTCGAGGCGAATAGCTAACCGAAGCCATCCAGCTATCCACGTTAGAAGTAAACCCCGGCGTTTTCCCCGTACTGGCTTTTGCCGCGGGAGTGGTTGTTTTATCCAATTCTCGCGTATAAGCCACCGTCAACAACAACGGATCAAACGGCTGCATCGTAAAATCATACGTCATAACATGTGCCAAGACTCGACTCAGCGTTTCCAACTCATTCTCCACTCGGGGATAGTACCGATTGTTCAAAAATTGATATCGCGCTGAAGTCTGCAGCCAAGAGAAAGGCTTCCAGCCGACTTTAGAACTGACTTCATCCGACTGCAAACGCAAAGCGTCAAAGAATGCCGATCTGGCGGTTGAACCACCAGGATTAGTTTCTTTCCGATCATCGTAATCATTGTTCTCATCTTTGTGTTTATAGTGAGCATTAATATTTAGCCAGCCGACGGGAACATATCGTCCCCCGACAACGCCAACATTTCTATAAACATGCGTCAGCGTATCGCGCCCAAAGATCTCTCCATCCTCAGGACTCGACTGACCCGCCAAACTGTTACGCGATTCATACAGCGTATTGCGCGCCTGTGATAAATCCACTTCTGAGTACAGACTTACCTTCGGAATGCCCGAATAACGCAACCCGAAATTCTCACCGAATTGATACACCCGGCTTTTCGTATCGCTGACCTCTACCGTATTATTGATCCCGTCCGGAGGATTAGTCGTCTCCGATGGATAAATGGAATTACCCCGCTTACTGATTAATTCAGCTTTCACTTTAGTAATGACATTCAAATCCGGCAAGGGCATCAACGTGTAATGCCCGTTCCAGGCGTGCTGATCCATTTCATTCTCTGCGGTCGCGTTAAATTTATTCTTGGGATTAGAGTAGGAAACAGGGATCCCGGCCGCCGTAAATTCCTTTAAGAATTCCAATTCATCATTTCGCAACAAACTATACCGATACCCCAACCCCAAAAAGGACTTATCTTCATTAAACCATCGCTCCCCGCGCAAGCTAGACGACATCAAGTCCGTTTTGGGTTCCTGATCTTGACGACGTATTTTGGTATCCGCGGCCACCCCCGTCGTAGCAAGACTCCTCTCTTCCCGAAGCGACGTGGCTCTAAAAAATTCCCATTTCTGTTCACCGCTTAATTTAAAATTGGCCAACATCGTTCGTCCCTTCAAGGCTAAAGAATCCGACGTTTCATCAACGTCTTGCCAGGAGGGTCCAATGCTGCGGGTCGTGGCACCCTCTTTGACGGCGGTCCAAGCCAATCGCGATTTCTTGCCGTCTTTGACGTGCCGTTCGTATTGAAAACTTAATCCGGATTCTTGTTCGGGATCCGTACCGACTTCCACGTCGAGGAAACCCACATTCATTTCCAAGTCTGGGTCTAACTCATTAACTCTTAATGTCGTAAAAGAACGATAGACCCCGCCCGTCCCATCAAAGTACTTAGTAAACGACTGATACTTGCCTTTTAAATAACCAAATTCTTCTCGAGCAATACCAAACTCGGCCTGCGCGTCATTTTCCTGGGGGAACACAGAACCAGAAAAATTAAAATGAGTTTCTTTATTAATGTCTTTGGTGTAATTAATATTCTTGAAGCCGTACACATACCCGTCTTTTCTCCAACTCAACGAACGGTATTTCTCGATATCACCTTTAACGGCGGTAAAACGAGATTCCGGCGTCACGGTAAAAACCGCTGGCTCTTCAGCGACAGCTTCTTCGGCCTGCTTTTCATCCTGGCCTTGATTTATTGTTTCGGTCATCGCTGAATCTGGGGCCGCCACGGCTCCCGGACTCCCCGAAAGCCCGACTAATAGCGCCAATAGAAAAATATACGGACTCATAGTTCACCTCCTCCTTAGTAACGCAAATGATCATCGAAATTAGAACCATGCACCGCCGTATGGCATCCGGCGCTAAAGCAGCTTCCCTGCGGCATGCGCGTCCCGTGATTGGAGCGGCCTATCGTCGGAAAAGCAACCTGGGTATGACACCGCAAACACAGATTATTATCCCGGGCGATCAGCATCTTTTGATTGACCGATCCATGGACTTTATGGCAAGTCAAACAGCCTTCTCTCACGGCTTCATGCTCCCAGACAAAAGGCCCGCGCTGTTCCCCATGACATTTAAAACAAGTTTCATTAACATCATCCAAGTAAGCGGTCGTGCCGGGAATCGCATCCGGACCATGCGAATTGTGGCAATCCGCGCAAGCCATTTTGCCTTCCGTAACCGGATGATGAAAAGGCAGACGAAATTCCGCCCGTTTGTCCGTATGGCAGGAAAAGCAAAGCTCCGGATTCTTGCGCGGGCTCATAATGTTGTCCTTGCCCCCGCCATTCTCCACATGAACGCTGCCCGGGCCATGGCACATTTCGCAACCTTGAGCCATTCCCTCAGGAATATCTCTCATGTCGATCCGTGAATGCGTTGATAAATTAAATTCGCGCTGAGCGTCCTCGTGGCACGTCGCGCAAGTTTCCGTCCCAACATAGGTTGCGCCTGGAGGGAATTTAATCGCGGAAAGCACTTCTTGTTTGGCCATGGCGGGAGTAACTAAAATGAAGCCAGCCAGAACCAAAAGGAATAAACCCCAATTTAGCTTCCTATTGACTAAAAAGACCCCCGAGAATCCATGCTTCTTCCCGTGGAATGCCGGAAGCCAAGAGCGCCTGCCCCCATCAATTAATTTATCTTGGATGTTCATAGGCATCTCCTTAATTTTTCTCTACTTACTTTTAGAATTCTCGACTGGACCAATCGTTTTATACGTTTCTTCCGTTGGTTCAGTCGCCGCCTCGACCGCCTTTTTGCCATAATCGTTCAAGTCATGCTGCCCTTGCTCTTTTTTAGGTTTGTCACTAACATGACAATCAATGCATTTGGGTTTCGCGGAAGGGAAAACTTTTTTGTAAATCTTGATTTGATCAACGTCCGCGGAAGCCACCCCTCCTAACAAAAATACCGACGTTAGCATCATTAAGAATAATTTCATGATCACTCCTTTTTTGATTATGTTAGCTTAAGCATTGATTTCTTAAATCCCCACCACAACAAAAAGACGGCTTCGACCGCCACAAATATTCCAACCCACGCCGTTCCACCCGCCCCGGCCCCATAACTATGTAACCCTCTCCCCAATAAAAAATTAACGCCATACCACGTCATCAAAACTAACTGAAATCCAATAATGGTTCCGATGGCCAACCCTTGATCCGTCAATTTTCCCGCGTAACGTAGATGCAAAAGAGCCATATAACCTAAGAAAGTAATGAGCGCCCACGTTTCCTTAGGGTCCCACCCCCAAAATCGCCCCCAAGACTCATTAGCCCACACGCCTCCCAACACGGTCCCAATGCCTAGCGTCAAACTTCCCAATTGTAAGAGGCGCAGCATGGCCTGCCCGGAGGCTTGTTCATCGGGCGAAGATAATCTTCCCAGCGAATTTAAAATTATGTGGCGATGCCCCAGGGCCATGGCCAAACCAAAGACCCCATAGCTCGCCACGATCGTCAAAACATGCAACGTCAACCAATAATTACTGCGCAACACCGGCACCAGCACCCCTAAAGATTTCTCCACTGGTAATAAATCGCCATACAACAAAACCAAAGCCGCCGCCAAAGAGCCTGACGTCAAAACAAAATAATTCTTTCCCTTCCCCCAGAATCCGGCAATACAAAGCACCAGAATCCAACTCATAAAAATAATGGATTCATACATGTTGGACACCGGTGGCCGCTCCAAAATCAAACTACGCAAAACCATGCCAACACTGTGATAAATAAATCCGGCTATCAGTAACCCACCCCCCAGCTTCTTTAACCCATCCTTACCGGCGTTCATCATTAACAAAATAAAACTACACAAATAAATCATCCAACCCATTTGAAAAGGACGTAATAAATAATACTGTCCCTCCAGCCCAATCATCTGGCGCCACTTTTGTTGAGTGGTGACGTGCGTTGCCGTGTTCCAGGCCTGCAATGATTTCTCGTTAACGGATAAGCCTTGCGCCACTAAAGCCTTAAAAGTCATTCCGGATTCGTTCTGTATCACCCAAGGAGAGAGCCATTCCTCCGATGGTGCTGGCACCACCTTAAATAAATCACCGCCGCTTAACTGATCCACCAACAACAAGCGTCCATAAACGGCTTCTGCTTTTTGCTCCAAAGCAGAAGGACGTTCGTCTTGATCCCTTTTCTTCTGGGATGAACCGACCAGATTAACTAACTCACCGACTTTAGGACGTAATTCTCGATAAGAAAAATATTTTTGTTCCCTATCCAGCAACAACGATTCCTTCAAAGGGCGATAGTCCAAAGCAATCATCTTCTCATCAAGAAAACTCTCCGGTTTAGACATACGCGCCCAAATAAAGCTCACCGCGCTTTGTCCTACAAAACGTTCCTTACCCGTGATTTCTCTAAGTGTTTCGCGAGCAAACGATTCAAAAGATTTGACCCGACCGCCGTGAAGAATTGGAATCGCCCCGGCCGCCTTCTCAAAAGAGTCGCCGCGCAGCCAGGCAACGGATGCCAGCGCCAAGAAAAATCCGATGCCGACCATCAGCACGTTAAATCTTTGATTGTTCATAGCGACTCCTCGTCTTTACCGCTAGGCGTCTTTTTGGCGGACGCACTTAGTTTCTTACCGTAAAACTGAAAGAACGCTCCCAAGAAAATGAGCGTGGAACTGTTATAAATCAAACCAATCCCTGGATTCTTAGCCACCGTAAAAATGGAACCTTCTCCTTCGTGAGGATCCTGAAAGAAAGAAGATTGAAAAATTTTGTAACCGCGGTAGGAGAGTGGCTGATTCATGCTTATAGTTTTTTCCATGACTAATTTCTCGGCAGGATCTTCGAGCACAACCTTACTTTCATAAGAAGCCGCCTGCTGCGTTCCCGGATAATCAACTTTTTGAAAATCTTTTAGCGTTAACGTAAAGGGTAATTTAGACATGATCGGTACCAGGGCGAGTCTCCAATCACCGGTCCCGATGGCTAAATCCGTGTCTTTACCTTCTATAATCCAAGCTCGTTTTAGAGTTCCCTGGTCCAGCGCTGCAATTTCAACCGCCGTAGCCCCTTTTCCCGGATCCGGAGAAGGAATTATTTTTGTTTCCACTACCGCCCGATCATAGATGGCTTCAATCTTAAATACGGCATCCATCCAGCCAGCGCTGATGGATTCATTAATGTTTACTTTCCCGCGCTTGCTATCTGCGCCTTTAATTCTCGACTGATAATGGAGCGCTCCCGTTTCATCTCGCCAAAAGGCCAAATAACTGTTAAGACTAACGTCATCAACATTCGCGTTTTGGGCCGTAAATTCAATTTGCACGGCTAACTGCTCCACCTGACTGTCTTGATGCAACATTTCAAAATGGGGAAATAAAGCAAATTTCAGAACTGGCTGGGATTTTCCTTCAGGAGAAACCAAATCAAATTTGACCGCTGGATTAGGCTCTCCGCTATCAACGAGATTAACCACACCTTCTTTGGCCACGCGCGCATGCGAGAGGTAAACAAGATTGCGGATCACCCATCCCGAATTCCCTAGGGGAGCGGCAACAATATTTTCTTCGGTAAGCGGAAATTCGAACCAATCTGATTTCTCATCAAATTTAAACCGTAATTGAGTTTCCTCTGCGACTTCCTCGGGAGGAGCCTGGGGTAAAAGCATCAAATCCAAAGGACCCAAGGATTTATAAAAACCTTCCGGATTAAACGGATCATGTTCTACCAACCAAATTGATTCCTGCATCTTGGCCTGAGCACTGGATACGGCAACCTTGACGGCTAAATTCACGTCGGCTTGCGAATCTCCCGGCTTCACTTCATAATCTCTGGCGGCGTGATCCAAAATATTTGTCACTTTAAAATCTACCGTTGGATTCTTCTGAGCGTTCTTCGATTTTTTATTCTCTAAAGGACAAAAATTGGGATCAATCCGATGCCGCGGGGCCAACACGGCATGGGTTCCTTCCCTCACAGGAACCCATTGGTCTTCCATGCCGGGTGACGAGACTCGAATCTGCGCGCCTCCTAACATCAACACATTAGCTGATTGTTGTTCTCTTAACGTCAACTGGCCCTCCTGGCCATAGGTACGCGTGATTAACGATCCCAGCAGCAAACCTAAAATGCCAATATGAGTGACCACAAAAGCAGCGTGTTTTTTCTGAAAAGGTAAACGTAATACCGTCGCGCAAAATATATTGATCCAAAGCAACGCTAACAGAAAATCGAACCAACGCGTTTGGTAGACCGATTTCTGGACTAAGGCCGTTCCATAGCGCGACTCCAAAGTAGTCGACGTGATCAAAAGACCCATCAGGGCTAAACAAATGATCACGGCAAAATGGACCGAACCTAATTGACGAATAAGCTTCATGGACCAACGCACCATGGATCAACCCTCTAAGTTGTTACCGTCATCTTTTCCAAAACGGATGACACTGAAGTCATTTTTTGACGAAATTGGATCATCTTTTGCTGAATGATCTCTTCTACCTGGCTTTTGGCCGCGAGTCGTAACGCCGCGTTATCTTCCAAGACTCTATCCAAATCATCGAGACTCAGGAGCTCAACCCCCTCAATATCGGCCACTTTGGGATGAATGTTGCGAGGCATCGAAATGTCAACCATGATTAACGGTCGGGATCTCCCTCTCATCACTTTGCGAACCAACTCGGTTTCAATTAAATAATGCGGGGCCCCCGCAGAACAAATACAAGCATCCACGTCCCTCAACACTTCTAATATCTCCCAATAAGAAACCGCCTGACCCTGAATTTGCTGTGCTAATTCCTGAGCCTTTTCTTCATTTCGATTCATCACGTACACCTTCGCCACTGATTTCAAATTCAACTGTTGAATAGCCAACGACGCCATTTTCCCCGCCCCTAAAATCAAAATTTTCTTGTCCTTTAGCGATTGCAAACGTTGTTGAGCCGCCGTGACCGCAGCCCAACTCACCGAAGCGCCCCCCACGCTTATGTTTGTTTCCGCTTGAGCCTTCTTGCCCGCGCGAATCGCTAGGTTAGTTAAAATATTTAATTGGCGGCTCATCATCCCTTTTGAACGCGCCAACTCGACCGCGTCCTTAAATTGACCCAGGATCTGCTTTTCTCCCATGATCAAAGAATCTAACGAACACGCCACGCGAAATAAATGATCGACCGCCTCCTCATCCGTATAAAAATAAAAAGCCTCCTTCACCCATGGCTCAAAAAGTACTTTTTTTAAGGACAGCAAGTTCCCAAAAACACGCTCTTGGGCATTATCAACCGCATCGACATAAATCTCGGTTCGATTACATGTCGAAATCACAAAACATCCCGCAATCGCAGGGTCACACTTAAGCTCATTAATAAACAATTCTCGTTCTAAAGGACGCAAGAAAAACTTCTCCCTAAAATCAACACTCGATGTCTTATGGTTAATACCAAGCACCCTTAATCCCATTGGCGGGCCTCCTAATTGTTGACGGCTGGCGATTCCTTAACTTTTTGCCAAAGTTCCTGACGTTCAGCACTTTTTAATTGTTCACGGATAGTTCCCAGCACACTGTCTTTCTCAATCTGCAGATGATGACGCAATAAACAAAATACATAGGTTCCTTCGTCATGAATTTTCCGAACGATTTTTTTGCGAGAATGACGCTTCGGCAATTCTTCAACCGACACGCACAAATCATTCAAATGTTTAATTTTATTTTCCAATTCGAAATGCTCGGCTTTCAAAAACTGCAGGAGCGGCACTAAGCTAGGAACGCGTTGACTGAGGTAGGGAAAAACAATTTTATCCTGAATGGCTATCAACTCGATCAACTCTTCAGCCAAACAGCGAGCAATGCTACCCGCGGATCGAATGTTCCTCTTCTCCAGAAACTTGCCCTCATAGTGCAAATTAGATAACGCGGAATACAACTCATCGGTCTTATGCAAAATATTAATTTGCCGTGAGTTTAATAAAGAAATTAAATTTTGATCATGAATAGGCATAATGTCCGCCAAGGTAATTCAATGGCGGCATTATATTAGGGAACCTATTTTATGTCTGTGACGAGCGTCACAAAGGGAGAAAAAAGTTCATTATCAAAAATAAACGGGTGAAGGGTTCTTTTAAGAGGATAGTAACCGCTCAGCAGCGAGGATTTGAATACGGCGAGATTTTGTTCGAATGATTTTCTTCTGGGCCAGGCGGCTTAAATGACGGCTCACGGTTTCCCTGGCCAGCCCTAGCCTTTGAGCTATTTCTTCGTGAGTCAAAATGACGTTAACCTCTCGAACGCCTTGCTCATCAAGGTGACCATCGGAAGCATCTAACAAAAACTTGGCGATGCGTTGGGCGGGATCATCCAAACTCACCGATTCAATGAGTGAACAAAATCGGCACAATCTCTTGGCCAGAATTTGATTTAACTTCTTGGCCAACAAATGGTTGGATTCCAGCAATTGGGTATAAACAGAGCGTGGAACCGCCCACACTTTTAAGGGGGACATCGCTTGTCCTGAGGCTGAACAGCTCCATTTGGTGGCGCCGGGGTTGCAAGCACACGATTCCCCAGGTTCCAAAACTTCTAAAATCTGCTCTTTGCCTTGGGCCGAATGTCTGAATATTTTCATGCGACCAGTTTGAACAATAAAAATTTTCTCGCAGGGGTCGGTCTCTGTAAAAATAAGTTCTCCTTTAGCATAAACTTCTAATTTAACCTGCTTTTTAATTTTTGACAGTTCTTTGGCGGGAATCCCTTGAAACAAGGATAAATTCTCAAAACTCATCGCGAGCGTGTCCTTCGCTTGGAATTTCATGATTTTCGACTTTTGACCCTTTCAAAATCAATATACCCGTGTTCCGGATCAAGCGAAACGAGTTTAACGAGACATTTCTGGCCGACATCCAAACCCGTTTCCGCGCTAATCACCCGCCCTTCCGCGGGAATCGATTCGAGCCGGACATAAACACCTTTGGCCGACGCACCGGTTACAATCGCTTCAAAAACTTCCCCAATCCGTTTTCTCAAAAGCATGGCCGCCGCAACTTTGCGCATAAACCGTTCCACTTTTCTTGCCGATGCGGAACGTTCCGTGCACCAATCAGCAATCGAAGCCAATTCCGTACGCGTATACGGAACCGGTTCTTTTTCAATCACGGATTTCATCAACCGCTGAATAATCACATCAACGTACCGACGATTAGGTGCGGTGGAATGAGTATAATCCTGAACGGCTAAACCAAAGTGACCGATCTTGCTTTTATCTGGCTCTGCCAACACATACTCGCCCTGCCCTAACAATTTGATGATGGTTAGAGAAAGGTCCGGAAAATGGTCCGGATCTTTTTTACCCTGCGCCAACATGAATTCCGACAACGCCTTAGGGTCCGGATCCTCGGGCAACTGATATCCCAATTCCAAAGCAACGTCTCGAATTCGAGACCAACGCTCAGGCACGCGCACAACACGCTGGATCATCGGAATTCCATTGCGTTCCAAAAACCAAACCATTGTGCCATTAGCGGCAATCATAAAATTCTCGATCAGAATTCGCGCCGCGTTCTTAACTTTAACAACGAGATCCACCACCGATCCATCCTGCATGATTGGCGAAGCTTCAATCGTTTCCACTTCCAAAGCGCCTTGCGCCAAACGCCATTGACGCATGCGTTCCGCCGCCTCCGACTGCAACCGAAGCTGTTCCTCTAATCCTTGAATTTTAACTATTTTCTCCGGAACAGGACCACGTTCTTCCAGCCATTCTCCGACCGACTCATAAACAAGTTTCGCCTTATTGTGCACCAAAGCGCGAAATACATCCGAACAGCGAACAGATCCATCTTTTAAAACAAAATATTCCATGACCACCGCCAGGCGATCCTCACCCTCCTTTAGAGACGTCAGCCCGGCGGACAAACGGTCCGGCAGCATGGGAAACACTTCCACGCCGGTATAAACAGAAGTCCCATTCTGATGCGCATGGCGGTCAGTCGCCGTACTTTTCTCAACGTAAGCATCAACATCGGCAATAGCAACCAAAACCCTAATTTCCAAATTAGGCGCTCTTTCCACAAATTCAATCTGGTCCAAATCTTGAGAATCAATATTGTCGATAGAAGACCAGGGCAAGGCCCTTAAATCCAGCAACTGGGCGCTGCGCGTTTTGACCTCGAGATGATTGGCGGCAAAGCCATGAACCTCCCGGACCACCGCCTGAGAAAAAAGAGGTACAAATCCGTAGTTAGTCATGGCCTGCAACGCAATCGTGTGCAGATCAATAGAAGAATTTTTTTGTGGTGCTTCACGCATAGCAGTCATGATACAAAAAGATTTCGCAAGAACTATTTAAGTCCCTCAATAAACAGGGAAACAACGCTTCATTATAGAAGAATTTCTCGTGCGAGGGCTGATTCCCTTAATTATTTTCTTTACACGCCTTTTCCTTACCAAAGATTGCAAGGAAGGCGGTACCTGCCCAAGGCAGGCCTTTTTTCTCTGGGGAAAAGGCAGTACCTGCCCGTCCGGCAGGCGGGTTGACTTCCTCAATATCATTAGAAGAGAAAAGGTCAATAAGAATAATTCATCCACAATCCGATCAAACCAACCGCTTTTTCAAACGCCAGACTAATCGGCATTTTCTCGCGCGACAGCGAAGGTTCAATGGCATCAAGCTTCAAACTGAATTCGTTCATAAAAGGCGCTTCGACTCCCGAGGCAACAATGTCTTGAGCTCGAGAACATGCCTGCGGGAAATTTTCTTTTAAAGGACGGCAAGTCATAAACTCCTCTCGTCCATATTTATTAAGTCGCGTGGAAAAACCGAACAAACGGCACAACATCGGCCGCAGCTCATACTGCGAACAGCGTCCCTTTCCAGAAACTTTCTCATCAGCAACATAAAACCGACAAACACTCTGTTGGTCCACCAAACCCTGATTTGGCCAATCAGTACCCTCGCGTAAATAATAATCAAACGCGAGTGGCAGCATTTCCAAAACCGTCGCCTCAATGTGCGGATTTTCGCAGCACTGACCGCAACCCGATAAGCAGGACATACCAATCGCACCTTGAAAACGCTCCGAAACCTGGTTAACTTCCTTAAATAACCTGAGTACGGAAAAAATATTCCTGCGTCGCAGGCGAGGAATTCTTCTAAGTTCGCGTAACTGTGTGAATAGCAAAGTCGCCATAGTCAATGCTACAAAGACTGTAAAATTGCCGTGGTGCCAAACTCCCGACGGTTACGCAAGAAGCGCAATTCGACTTTGTCGCCCTCTTTTTTCTTATCCTCCAGATAAGCGGTAAGATCATCATTATTCTTAACCGGTTTACCGTCAACTGCCGTAATGATATCTCCTAAAAATATTGCCCCAAATTGATTTCGACGCGTCCCGCGCAACCCGGCTCGTTCGGCCCCTGAGCCAGGAAGCACTTCTAATAACAGCGCGCCTTCCAGTCCCAATCGTTTTCGAATATGATCCGGCACCAGCGCCCCACCCAAACCGATGCGCTTGACCTTACCATATTGGATTAACTGCGGCACGACCCGCTTGACCACATTAACCGGAATCGCAAACCCGATTCCAGCCGAAGTACCCGTGGGGGAATAAATAGCCGTTGAGACGCCGATTAACTCTCCTGAAGAATCTAGCAGCGGCCCGCCGGAATTACCCGGATTGATAGCCGCATCACTCTGGATCACATCATGAATCTTACGTCCGGTCATGGATTTAATCGACCGACCCAAAGCGCTGACCACCCCCGTCGTTAAGGAATAGTCCAACCCAAACGGATTACCTATGGAAATTACATTCTGTCCGACTTTGAGATCCTCCGAACTACCAATCTTAACAGGCTTAATCAATTCGCGCGGAGCGTCAATTTTCAAGACAGCTAAGTCATGATCCGGAGAAAATCCCACAATCTGTGCGGGATAAGTTTTTTGATCAGCCAACGTGACCTCAATACGATCCGCTTGGTAGATCACGTGAAAATTGGTGACAATATGGCCTTGCTCATCCCAAAAAAATCCGGACCCGGCGCCTTGAGGCACTTCGTAGACTTCCGCCGAGAACCAGTCCCATTGCAAGGAAGCATTTTTAATAAAAGCGACGGACGGAGAAACTGTTTCAAACAACTGAATCGTCTTTTTTTCTTCAGCTGACAACTCACCGGCGCAGGCAACACTGGAAGTCAATAAGCACAGCCCAAGCCCCACCATCCACATGAAAAACTTACATCGACTATTTCTTTTTTGGAATTCTGATAACAAGGGTCTCTCCTTCCTGGGACGTTTTTACGGCTTTTGTGTCCGCGTCAAGGGGTAAAGGAATTGTTTTGTGAAATTTACCAAAGCTCCTGGAACTGTAATGACCATCAGGACTTTTCTCTTCTTCCTGGCTCGAATATTCCCCGCTCACGGACAGAGAATGTTCATTAATCTCGACGTCAACCTTATCTTTATTCAAACCCCGCAAATCCACCACCGCCTCATAGCCTTCCGGCGTTTCCTTCAAATCTACGGTAGCATCACCAAATACCTGAATTCCCCCTGAAGGAAGGGCAGGAAAAGCGGGCGCTCCCCGCAATGTTTCTCCGAAAACCTTATCCATTTCGCGACGCAATTTTTCCATTTCTGCAAAAGGATCACGACTATGCTTAAGCCGATCATAGGGACTAACCGGCCCTTGCGCTGCCTGTGCGGCCGCTTTTTCAGCTTCCAATTCCGCGACCCGATTCTTTAATTCTTCTACTTGTTTTTTTAATCGCTCAACCTCTTCTTCCGCTTGCAAAGAACAAGGCAAAGCCATCATCCCGGCCACCAGCAGAAAAACCAACCATACTCCAATCTTTAAGTTTTTGTTCATAGGACCTCCTTTGATTATTGGACTCTTTCGCAAGAAAAAGACAATGTGAAAATCAACACTAACCTAATACTTTTCGGTATGGCTTGATCGGCGCAACCTCACAGGTCCCACAAGCTTCTTTTTCTTCCATACATAAATACAAATAGACACCCGGAGCCCGCTGGCTTAGCCAATCTTTCATGTGGCCGTACATGGCCGTCCTGACCGCGAAAGGATAACGAAACTTTCCGTCATGACCAACGATGAATTCCTCGTCCAGCAGTCGCGTTTCCGGAAACCGATTCTCCATCATTTTCTTTAAAGCGGGTGTCATTCGCAACGTCCCCAAGCTAAGCCACGCCACGCGACGGGAATCAATACGATTAAAAATCTTCTCAACCAAATTCCGATACGCGGTTTCCCAACCAACAAAATATATCATCGGATCAAAATGAAAAGCGACCTTATATCCGGCGGCCACACAGCGCTCCGCCGCCGCCAAGCGTTCATCGAGCGACGCGGTAAAATGCTCCACGGTCGTAATAACCTCCGGAGGATTCATCGACCAAGAAACAATGATATTGTCTCCCGGAGAAACTTTTAACAAATTGTCCACGTTATCGCTTTTAGTTTTGAACTCAAAACTGCTGCCCGGATGACCTTTAAAGAATTCAACAATCCGCGATGAAAATCCGGTGAGGTGATCAAAAATCAAAGAATCCGTAATTTCTCCCGAGCCCATACGGATATTCTCTTTGTAGCTGGCAAACTGTGTAAAAAAATCTTCCAAGTTAGCAGGTTGCAGAATGCCCGGCGAATTAAGATAGTCCTGCAAGTAACAATACGCGCAATCAAAGGCGCAACCGCTTCCCAAATTAACCACTTCATACCCGCAATGCACGGATTTGTGCGAACAAGCGCACTTTTTATAAAAGTCATAATTCTCTCGCACAATAAAAAAATTATCCAAACGCGCATTGTAATCATGACCCGAAAAGCTCTGCTCACGGACATATTCTTTGTACGATGAGATGATCTCAAATTGAATAGCCGGAAATCGTTGCGGCAATTCTTGAACCCAAGGAATAGATTGGACTGATTCTTCGACTAAAAATCTTTTAGGGAAAAATTTCATTTGCGGAAAGCGTGGCGTCAAGTTCACCCGCAACTCATCACGAATGTCCAGTTCTGGAAAAACCTGTTGTCGTCGCTGCGCTTCCGACAAGGTAGGATACCGACGTTTCAGCAAATACGCTTTCAGCGCATCGAAATGCCCTGCGGTCTCCGGCGCTTCAGCCAACACTTTTCTCACTTCGCGTCCTTCACGCTTAGCGATTTCAAACACTAATCGCGAAACCTGATTGCGCTTATTCACGCCAAAATGCGGATACGCCGCCGTCACCAAATCAATAATCCTTTGTGCATCAACCATGAAAAAACTCCCGGCATTGATCTTCAATCCAGACCAATTCCTGATCCGTCAATTCCCACCGTAAAGATTCCAGATTATGCACCAGCTGAGCTGGTTTGCGACAGCCCACCAGAACACTGGTCACACCGGATTGCTGCCGCACCCAATTAATCGCGACTTGAGCCAGAGGACGATTTAAACTCTTTAACGCCCCCAGAAACGCCTGCACATTAGTAAACACGTCGCCAGCATAATGTGGATAAAAAAACTGCCGCACGTCTGAACCGCTAAATTGCGGCACTTGAGCATATTTGCCGCTTAAAATCCCTCCGGCAAGCGCCCCATAAGCCAGAAATCCCTTCTTAGATTCCCGGGCATAGCCTAATCTTTCTGATTGAGTTTTTCTTTCCAGTAGTGATAGTTGCTCTTGCTGAGTCACAATTTTCTCTTCGAGAGAAACTGAACGCAATAACTCCACCGAAAAATTACAGACTCCAATATACCTAATCTTTCCCTCAACTTGCAAGTCTCTTAACGCCGCCAGGCTCTCCGCGAAAGGAGTCGCCGGATCAGGCCAATGACACTGATATAAATCAATATAATCCATCCGCAATCGCTTTAAACTAGCTTCTACTTCTTGCCGAATAGACTCTGGCTTTAAACTATGAATAACTCGCGGCCCGCGCAACACCAAGCCACATTTCGTAGCCACGATCCATTTGTCCCGTCGGCCTTGTAAAGCATAGCCAATGACTTCTTCCGCTTTACCAAATCCATACACCGGCGCCGTATCAATCAAATTAATACCTTGTTCCTGAGCGCAATGAATAGCCTGGATGCTGTCCTGGTCGTTGGCGCCCCCCCAAAACTTGCCGCCGAAAACCCAGCTACCCAGACCTATCGAAGAGACATCTAACTCTGTATTGGGAAGGGAGTTGTAATTCACTTTGCCTTAGAAAATGTTATACTGCTGGCTGTCAATTGCATCCAAAAATCAAGGCATGATTTTAGCATAAGAACGAAAGAAACCCCATGACCAACTTTACCCAGCTATTTGGTATCAAACCAACCCAATGTCAGAAAACCTGCATACTTTTCCCTTTTTTGACCCGTACGATCAAAGACGTTTTGGGAGAAAGAAACTGGTATCACGGAAAACGTTTTTCCTGCGCGCAAATGGAATCCGCGACGATTATCCATACGCGTGTGGGAGCCGCGAATGTGGGAGACGCCGTGTTGTACCTGAAAGAAACTTCTGCGCGAAGAGTTATTTTAGCTGGAGCGTGTGGGGCCGTAAGCCGCTCAGCCGGATTCAAACTAGGAGATTTAGTGACTTTCTCTAAAGCCTATAATTTTGAAAGTTTCTCGCAGCTACTTTCTCCCACCTTTAAAGGACTAAAGGCAGTCCCAGCGAATCTTACGATGTTGGCACAATTTGTAGAAAGCACCCGTTCCCATAAAGTCTCTGTTGTCACCGCCGCCACTTTTGGTTCTATTCTTTTAGAGGAAAATTACATCAACAGACTGCAACGATTAAGAATTACGGCTATCGACATGGAAGGGTCCGCTTTCTTTGCAGCGGCAAAACATAACAACATTGACGCGCTGGCGGTATGTTTTATTAGTGACATCCTTAAATATCGTCCGATTTTTTCATCACGCTCCGAAAAAGAAAGAATTCTTCTGAATAACGCACAGAAGAATTTAACGCTGACCCTACTGGATTTTACAAAAAATCTTTCTCCCCATTAATCATGGCTAACTGTCGTTGTGCCGACCATACCTAAGAATTCACCCCCTATAGAAAACCGCGGCACACCTAATTCAGAAACACGACGATATTCTCCATCGGAGCGTTTCAATCTAAATTCGGCTTCATAATTCTTTTTTCCTTGAATAGCATCCCGGTACGCCGCTAAACAAGACGACAAATCTTCGGTATGAACAGATTCGCTCCAACCATCTCCAAGCTCATGCAGCATTTTTCTTCCCGTAAAGTTCTGCCATCGATGATTAAAAAAGGACCGACCTCCATCCGGGTTAGACATCCAGATCATAATCGGAGCTGAATCCGCCAATATCCTGAATCGGGCCTGACTTTCTTTAAGCATTTCTAAATCCCGTTTGCGTTGCAGTTCAAACTGATAGGCAGACTTTCTTAATAAATAAACGCCAAATCCAACCCCGATAGAAACTAAAAGCGGTGGGATAACGGCTGAAAGTACTTTTCGTTGCAACTCAGCCAATTGCTGTTGGAACCGGCTAGCCAAGATATCAACGCTCGCAACACCGACTTGTTTGCCTTGAGCGTTATAAATCGGCACATGACCGCTGTAAAAAGTCCCCCATTTGTCCTGATAAGGTTGTCGAGAAACTACAGGACGATTATCCTTTAGGGCCATCATCATATCCGGATCAACATCCGGATATATTTCCCAAAGATAAGAATGGTCATCAACTCCATCCTGATCGCTATCTCCGGGGAGGGCCGCGTCCAAAATAAAATAAGTAACGCCGTCTTTAATTGTGGTGGAATAAATATATTTCACATCAGGAATTGACAACAGCAGCTTCCTGAGAGGGGAAATTAAATCCTGGTAAGCAGGCGTTGCTTCCTGATCTGCGGAGACTAGCCGCTCATGGGCATCGCCATCGATTTGGCTGGCGACCCCATGAGCGATTCCGATTAAATAGTTCTTAAATTGATAAACAAAAGCTTCGGTGACTTGCCGATAAAGCAAGAAAGTATTAAAACAAATCAACGCCACCAATAAGCTAGACAAGACAAGTGCGTCGCGTAGAGGGTGTATTCGAAATTTGAGGTTTGAGCCCATTATCGTACCTAGACGGTTTCAAAAATTAACAAAATACTGGCCAAAGACTTAAGCAATCAGCATCATCAAAATATTTCTATCTGCTTGACGACGATCTAGCGTAATGTCACTTTCAACATTCTGATCCTTCACCGGAAGAAAAAACTAATTCCTTTATTCACCGATATGATCTTTGATGCAATCAACTATCTCTTTGACAGTGACTGGCTTTGCTAGAAACGCTTCTCCGCCAATCAAACCGCCCCGTTGTTTAACTTCCTCCAAAGTCACCGTGGCGGTTAAAAAAACTATCGGGACCTTAGCAAGCGAAGGCTCCTCTCGAATTTGCCGCACTATCTCCGAAACATCTCCATTGGGCATGATCACATCAAGAAAAATCATTTCCGGCTTAAACGCCTTCGCGACCCGAAATGCCTGCAAGGCGTTATTTTCAGTACAAACTTCAAACTTCTTGGTGGCTTCCAGGTTGATTTTATACATCCTGGTTAAACTCTCTTCGTCGTCCACCATGAGAATCTTTCTTCTTGGGTTTAATGAATCTTGGGATGTGTTCGCCTTAGGGTTTTGGAAAGGAAATGATGACACAGGCTCCTCCTTGTTTACGATTAATTAATTTGATGGTTCCTTGATGCATCTGCATAATTTGCTTAACGATCGACAAGCCCAAGCCCGTACCCCCCTTGGCTCGCTTGGTTGTGAAAAAAGGCTCAAAGATCTTCTCCAACAAATAGGCTGGAATTCCGGGTCCGTTATCTTCAATCGTAATCCATACTTTATTTTTAGTTTCCAATGATTCTAAACTCGTATGAGAAATATCTAAGGGAACATCCAGAAAAGACCGAATGAAAATTTCTCCGCCTTCCCCCACAGCTTCCATCGCGTTAGAGAGGATATTAATGAATACTTGAACAATTTTTTCGCGATCAATATCAATCAGGGGAATATCCGGACATAATTGAAACTGAGCCTTGATGCGCGAACGACTGAGTTGGGTTCGCAAAAGTAATACGCAGTGTTCCAGAAGCGCATTAATATCCGCCGGCTTAAAAACCGCTTCGGAAGGACGGGCCAACGTTAATAAATCTTTAATGATCGTATCGGCCCGATGAACCGCCGAGTCCATATCAGTCAGTACCTGCGTCGTGGTCTGGTCAGGATGCTCGTTAGTATTCTTTAAGAACTCTAATCCTTGTAACAAAATCGCTAGAGGATTTTTGACTTCATGCGCTGCTCCCGCCGCAAGCTGCTCAACCGTTTTGGCTTTCTCTAAACTAATCAGTTCTTCCTGAGTATTTCTTTTCTCGGTAATGTCTTGGATAATGCCCACCAATCGCAAAGCCTGACCGGAAGTATCCCGGTACACTTTGGCTTTTAGAGACGCCCAACGCAGCATATTTTCGGTTCCATGAATCCTAAACTCACAATTTAGTGTAGATTCTCGATCAACCGTTTGATTCAGGACCCTTTGAAATTCTTCCTTATCTTCCAGGCTAATATTTTTATAAAAATCCGCAAATGTCCCGGTAATAGCGCCATAAGCAAACCCAAATCTAGGCCCCATGTCGTTAGACCAAACAACATTATCAGAACCAATATCCCATTCCCAAATACCCAATTGCGCCGTACTCATAGCGAGACGCAACCGTTCTTCTTTTTCAAATAGTTCCTGTTCATAACGCTTGCGTTGGGTGATGTCCTGTAAAACACTATCAATCCATAATGGCTTCCGACCTTCACCGTAGAAAATTTGCGCGTTGACCAGACCCCAAATCAAATGCCCATGTTTATTTTTAAAACGGATCTCCTGATTATGAAGAAAACTTCGTGTTAATAACTCAACAACTAATTCTTTCCTATCTCTGGGGTCCCAGTAATGAACCGCAACATCTGTTTGTAATATTTCGTCCACCGATTCGTAGCCAAACATTTGGGCGACAAACAAATTCGCCTCAACAACACGACCCGGTGTATCTATAGTCGTTCTCACCAATCCGACCTTGACATTTTCTACGAGTGATCTGAATTTCTCTTCACTGGCCTTAATCTTTTCCTGAACTTCTTTACGTTCGCTCACGTCAAAAATAGCGCCATCCAGCCACTGCAAATTTCCCTGATCATCAAAAACGCCCTGTCCCTTATCATAGACCCATCGGGTTTGGCCATCACGATTGGCAATGCGATATTCCAACATATAAGGTCGTCGCAAACGTAACCCCTGCTGAATAAGACTGGTCGCGTGGGGCAAATCATCGATAGCAATAAGTTTATTAAATGATCGTTTTAAGTTGGCTATGAACTCAGAACTGGAATAACCGGAAATTTCCTGAATGGCATCGCTAATGTAATGAACCGTCCTCTTCTCATCGGGCAAGCAGCGATAGACCGCTCCGGGTAAATTCGCAACCAGTGTTCTAAATCTCGATTCGCTTTCGCGTACTGCCTCTTCCGACTTTCTTCGCAAAGTCAAATCCCGGACAAAGACGCTATAGCGAATCGTATCTCCCATATGCAACACGCTCATGGAAAGCTCAACAATCAACGTTGGGCCATTCTTATGCCGAACCGGTAATTCCAAAAATTTATTTGAGAAAATCCATTCGCCTTTATCTTCAAAATACTCCAGACCCTCTTCGATTCTCATCCGATCATCGGCATTCACAAACAAATCGACTAATTTTTTTCCTTCTACTTCTCTTCGCGTCCAACCCCAGATTTCTTCGGCCTTCCTATTCCAATTAATAATTGTTCCGTGCAAATCCAACGTCAATACGCCATCCAAAGCGGAATCAATAACCATCTGAACTTCCTGCTGCTTATACCTAAGTTCTTGGGTCATACTTTCTGCCAAAACCCAAGCTTTAGTACGAGCTCGAGATAACGAAAGGAGAATCAAGAAAATCAAAAAGCTGACCGCCACCGTAATGCTTAACAAAATAACAGGAAATTTTCTCTCAATAGGACTTAACCCAATACCTTGAGAAGATCTAAAGCGCAGCGTCCACTCACGATTAGCCAAATGAATCCGAGAAACCCTTTGGAACAACTTATCTTCGGCCATGTCGTCATTTGAATAGGCATACTCAAACAATAAACTGCGACGATTTGGTTGATTACCAAGAAAGACTTCAATTCTCAAATCAGATGGCACTCCTTGGCGACCAAACAATTCACTAAAAATTTTCTGAGGGTCAACCGTTGCCATAATCGCCCCCCAGAGACTCTTCGCTCCGACTGATGCGGCATCCGCCGTATCTTCATTTGCCATAATCGGCAAGAAGAAAGCAAAACCCGAAGCGCCTTGATGCGGATAGAACCCTAAGCGCACTTTACTCGTCAAATATATCTGATTTGTATCTCTAATTTCTTTGAGAGCAAAGGCGTAGGTACGATCGCTACTTAAATCAAAACCCAAAAAACTATCGTTCTCTTGTCCTGGTTCAACATACTTTAAGACATAGTAATCCGCCTTTTGCCCCTCAGGATGAATATGAAAATCGGGGTAACCTTCCGGCTTAACCGAGATATCCTGAATAACCGACTGGACGAACTTAGTTTTGTTGACATCTAAAACTCTTTCAACAATGCCAATCATGCCGAAACTAGGATGTCTTTCAAATATTCTTTGCCCAGACAAGAATATTTTCCATTCATCACGTTCCACGCTTTGGCTGGCGGCAAAGAACCCCTGAATGGCAAACAAAGAATCAATAGCGATCTGAATTCTCTCCTCAATCTCTCGCTGAACATCGTTAGTTTCAGATTCAAATTCCGCTAATGACCTTCTACGAAAACTCTCAGAAACAAAAAAATAATTAATAAATGAAAATATAAGCAGGATAACTAAAACAACGGGAGGCAAGTGGATTAACCAAGGAGCAGTTTCCTTGCCCGAAGAGGATTGTCTTGACGTTTTTGACATTCAAGTATAAATTTCTGGCCCTTATTGTCGTCATGAGATTAGACCAGCACTACAAATTAAATAAAGCATCCTGGGATGAACTTCTTGAAGAATAATTCAAAGAAGAGACTCACAAAGCCTAAAATAATTGTATTAATATACTAGAATGATGCCGGTATCGGATTGCCCCACCGCACATTCAACTGACTTTTTGAAACAGCTTCAAATAAAATTTTTATCGATAAAAGAGGGAAAAAAGTTCACAATAAAATAACAAATTCTCAAATAGTTTTTTGCAGGAACCGCTCGATGACCTCCTGTAACGGCGCTAAATCCTTTTCCTTACGTTCAATAACGGCGCTTGCTCCCGCAGCCATAAATTGCTGTTCGGTATTCATTTCAACAAATAGTCCTACTTGAACAATAATTGGCAATCCCCCGCCACAGATTCTCATCATTTCTCGACAAACCCACTGGCTGTCTAAATCCGAAAGTACTGCGCTTAAAATAACCATATCCGGAGCCAAAAATTGAGCTTCCTCTATAGCCCTTCTGCCCGTCGTTGCCAGACGTACGTTAGAGAAGGCTAATCCCTGTAAAAAAGCGACTGTTTTCTGGCCGTATACGGGATGGGAATCAACCACTAGGATGGATTGTTTCATAACGAGACTCCTATAACTATATAGTCGATTTCAAAAAACGTGATCCCAGGAGCATATTATTTACTATTTTGTTTACGATACTGCGTTGGCGTTAGTTTAGTGATCCTTTTAAAAATTCTCATGAATGATTCCGGATTCTGGTATCCCAATTGAATGGCGATTTCATATATATTCAGATGCGTCTTAGTCAGAAGTGATTTAGCATGATCAATTTTGACTTTAACTTTGTAGTCGCGAAAACTGGAATCATTCTTCTGGTTAAACAATCTGCTGACGTACTTGGAACTCAAACACATCTCATCGGCAATAAATCCCAACTTAACATTATTATAATTCCGATCAACGAACCGCTTGATTCGCTCAACTTGCCCTTCTTTATCTTTACCGATGTTTTGCGTATATAATTTGTCTCGCAGTAATAACTTTATTTTCTCCTTTAATTCTGGCATCTGAATTGGCTTCTCAATAAAGTCATCGGCATGATGTCGTAAAGCCTCGACCGCGACTTCCTTAGAGCCATAGGCCGTCATCAGAATAACGCCAATGTCTTTCTTGATTTTTTTGATTTCCGCCAGAACGCTGATGCCATCCATATGAGGCATCATATAATCCACTAAAACAACGTTCACGAAGTTAGGTTTCCTTAGAAACTGAAGAGCGTCCAATCCATTACGAAATTCCAAAATCTCGTACTCCGGAAAAGCCAATTTAACGCTTTTCCCTATCCGGGGATCATCATCGATTATGACAATTTTTTCTGAAATCATTTTTATTAAAATTTGGAATTATGTCAGTAATTATGACTAATTTCTCCCAATCCAGAATGCCCCCAAGGAATCCTAGACTGACTTATCTCTACCTTTAATAGCCACAGCTCAGCTATTATTTATTTTAATCAACATTGATTGGAATAATGTGGAAAGATCGCTTCGAGACAATTTTCAAGCTAACGGCTTGAGCGTTAGACAAGAGGGAATTTCAATAATAAAGCTGGTTCCTCCCTGCTGAGGACGCTGAACCACAATATTCCCTTGATGCGACTCGACAATTTCCTTACAGATGGACAGCCCAAGCCCCAGCCCCCCACTTTTTGTCGAAAAGAATGGCTCAAAAATTCTATGAAGGTGTTCATCACTAATACTCTCTCCGCTATTGGCCACCTCAATGCGCACCCAGTTTGCCCCTAGTTTGAACGCATCATTAGAGGAAAGATCTTTTCTCTCTTGTGAAAACCGCTCTGCCACACTAGAAAGAATTTGAATCTTACCCCCGGGAGGAGTCGCTTCCAGAGCGTTATTCAGTAAATTTAAGAAAACCTGCTTTAACTTTTCGCCGTTCCCCAAAATCAGCGGTAACTGTTCAGACAGATTTACTTCAAAGGCAATGTCCATTTGCCTGGTTTTCAAACTAGCCAGTAACGCAATATCTTTAATAGTTTCGTTAATGTCGATTGGCGTCAATGGAAACTGAGAATTCTTAGCATACGCCAACATATTTTTTAAAGACGTATTCCAGGAATCCAGCTCTCGCGGGATAGTTTCTGAGAAATCTTTAATAAATTTTTTGTCGCGATAGCGCTCTGGCAAGAGCTTCACAAACGTATCAACCAGTTGCAAAGAATTCTTTAACTCATGGGCCACAGCGGTTGCCGCCTTCCCGATGATTGACAGCTTTTCTTCTTCCTGGGCCTTCTTTAACCGTTGCGTCATCTGGTTGAATGACTGAAACAACTTGCTAATTTCTGTCCGGTTATTGATCGAGAAAGCATAAGAGAAATCTCCCCGAGCGATTCGCTCCGTTCCGGCAATCATCTCGCGAATGGGCCGACTCATATAATGCGCTAAGAAAAAACTAATAAACAGCGATCCTAAAATACTCAGTGAAATCAATAGTATCGCCTGAAAGCTCATCTGTCGCAGCAGCGCGAAGGCTTCCTGCTGCGGCTGAGAAATAATCAACCCCCAATTCAACTTATTAATCGGAGCATATGATGTCAGCCAAAGCCTTTGACTGTCATCCTTCTCTTCTAAATTGCCACTTTGACCGCGCCAAAGATCTTCCAACACACGCAAATGCTGCAAATTGGCATTCTTCAAAACAAGTTTTTTGTCTGGATGAGCGATGATCCTTCCCTGCTGGTCAATTAAATACGCACGGCCCTCTTTTCCAATATGAATAGCATCCACGATATCCCAAACGCTGCGCAGACTCAAATCAGCAAGCAAAACACCTTTTACTTTACCGAGCCTGACTATCGGTTCAGCTAACGTGATATAAGGCATATGATTGGCTGATATTTTTACCTCTGAACGAAAAGAATGACCCTGCAAGGCTTGCAGAAATGCTTCTTCCTTCGAATGGTCCGATAAAGCCGTCCCTAATTCTGAAGTCACAATCTCTTTTCCATTAAAGTCGACAGAAGCAATACGTTGAAACGTAGAACTTCGAAGTGACAACTCCACGATCGTTGTTTCCTGCCGCCAAGGATCAGCATGTAAGGTACCTAAAATGGCTGCCGTCACGAGCAACGCGTTGTGCGCTCCCTGCACATGTTCCCTTATCTCACCTGTGGCGTGAATCGCAATCTCTTTATGATCTCTTAATACAGTTGTCTTGATGGAATCACGACTGGCATTTAACAGCAGGATGCCGAGAATTACGAGCGGGATAACAACCAGGAAGAAAAGAATGAAGAAAATTTGCTGCCAAATCAACTTAGGAAACAACTGATTAATTCCTAAAGATGGCAGTTTCAT